>JAXHTY010000015.1:0-115510 GCA_034189905.1 Thermodesulfobacteriota bacterium | reverse complement strand
TCCTTAAAGTAAGAATTACAGTTTGCATTTTGTAAAAACGGACAAAATATATCATAACACTTTAAAATATAATCAGAATGAATCAATTATCAAAAAATTTCATGAAATATGCGGGTTAGGCTTCCATTAAAAACAACCAGGTTCCCTGGATTTTGTTAAGTTCCCAGAAAGCCGCCTGGGGATGGCAAAAAAAAGTTCAAGAGCAAAGCGTCGGTGTATCTCGAGGAATGGAGCGTACGTGGTTGTATGTGACATGACAAGAGATGCTACGCAACGCATACGGACACCTCGTCCAAGAGGAGTTCTTTGAAAAACCCGGGGCGCCTTGAAAAATTAGAATTTTGGTTCGAGGTCAAGGCTTGCGAAAATTTTAACCGGAGGAATACTGGAAGTATTTCGAGGATTAAAATTTGAGCATAACGCCGACATCGGGCCAAAAGGCAATTTTTCAAGGTGGCCATCAGCCTTTGATGACGGCGAGGGGTGTGATCCGCGCCACCTTCTTCGAAATTCCCGCCTGATGAACCACATTGACCACATCGTCAACATCTTTGTAGGCTTCGGGCATCTCCTCTGCAGCTGTGGACCGGCCGCTGCACCGTAACACAACGCCTTTTGCCTTCATCTCCGAAAAAAGGTCCCGGCCTCTGGCGGATTTTTTGGCGGCATTTCTACTTAAGACCCGGCCGGCGCCGTGGCAGGTGGAGCCGAAAGTCTCTGCCATGGCGGTCTCGCATCCCACCATGACATATGAGCCGGTACCCATGTCTCCGGGGGTGAGCACGGGCTGGCCCGTGGCCCGGTATGTTTTATTGATGTCCGGATGCCCCGGCGGAAATGACCGGGTCGCCCCTTTTCGATGGACACACACAAGTCGTTTTTTGCCGCCAATATCGTGGGTTTCCTTTTTTGCGATATTGTGACACACATCATAGACCAGTCGCATACCGATGTCGGACGGGCTTTTGTGCAATGCCCTGGAAAAAATTTCCCGTGCATGGTACAGGAGCACCTGGCGGTTGATCCATGCATAATTGGCTGCGCCAGCCATGGCCGCAAAATAGCGGCTGCCCACGGACGAGTTGATGGGGGTGCAGGCCAGTTGTTTGTCGTGCAGGGGAATGTCCCGCTTGTGCGCTGATTTTGTCATTATCCTGAGGTAATCGTCACATATCTGATGGCCCAGTCCCCGGGAGCCCGAATGGATCATGACGGCAACCTGGCCTTTAAACAGGCCGAAGACCTGCGCTACGGCCGGGTCGAAAATTTCTTTGACCTCACCCACTTCCATAAAATGGTTCCCCGATCCCAGGGTGCCGATCTGGCCGCGTCCCCGATCCAGGGCTTTTTCGCTGACCGCATCGGGGTCTGCGCCCTGAATGCATCCGCCGTCCTCTGTATGATCGATGTCCTCATCGTCTCCCATCCCCTGCTTCACGGCCCATGATGCGCCCTGAGTGATGGCTTTTTTTATTTCTTTTACGGAGAGAGAGAGGGGCCCCTTTACCCCGACACCGCTGGGAATCCCTGCATACAGGGCATTGGCCAGGTCTTCAATACAGGGCATGACCTCATTGGCCGTCAGGCGGGTGGCTGCCAGCCGGACACCGCAGTTGATGTCATATCCGACGCCGCCGGGCGAGATTACGCCTTCGTCCAGGTCAAAGGCGGCCACACCGCCGATGGGGAAGCCGTACCCGAAATGAATATCCGGCATGGCCAGGGATGTCTTGAGAATGCCGGGCAGGGTGGCCACGTTGGCCACCTGCTGCCAGGCCGCGTCCTGCAGAATTTTATCGACCATGTCGGCGCTGGTGTAAATAATGCCCGGTACCCGCATGGCACCGGTCTTTGGCACTTCCCATCTGTAATTGTCGATCTGTCTGAGATTCATTTTAATGAGCAACACTATTCGTTGTCGTAATCGGACGGCAGCCGATTACGACAACGAGAGATCAAAGTAAAAATAATCTTTCGCGCAAACCGGAACAAGCCCTTTAAAAAGATCATTTGCGGGGCGGGGTATCGCTTTTACGCGGCCGTCATCATATGCGTAACAGCCATTTCCAGGCCATCCAGGGACAACTCATACATGGGAAAGATCTGGCGGATGATGTTGATGGTCTGGGTATAGTTCCACATGCGGCTGGGCACGGGGTTCAGCCAGACCGCGTGGGGAAACGTCTCTGCCAGAAACTGTAACTGCTCGAGACTCGGCTTGCCGCTTCTTTCATCCATGTACAGGGAGCCGTCCCGGGCCATGAGTTCATAAGGCGCCATGCTCGCATCGCCCACCAGAATGAGCCGGGTCTCCGGGTCCAGGCGGACAAATTCGGCCACCTTCTGCGGTTGTTTGTATCGCGTGGGATCCTTCCAGAGGTTGTCATAAATGGTGTTGTGAAAAAAGTAGGTTTTTACATCCTTGAACTGGGCACGGGCATAATCAAACAGGGTCTGCACCACGCCCACATAAGGATCCATGGACCAGCCACCGTTGTCAATGGCAAGGATTACCTTGAGCCGGTCCTTGAGACGCCGGTCAAACACGATTTCTATCTCTCCGCCGTTTTTAACGGTCTGATAAATGCTCTTGTTCACGTTGACTTCGTCTTTGGGGCCGGCGGGCACCATGTTGCGGAGCCGTTTCAGGGCTTCCCCCACCTGAGCCTGGGTCAGGGGGCCGGATCGGGAGTAGTCTTTGTACCGGCGTTCCATGGCGACCTTGACGGCGGATTTATTTCGGGATTCGCCGCCCACACGCATGCCGCCGGGGTGCTTGCCCGAGTGGCCCACCGGTGAGTACCCGCCCGTGCCGATCCATTTGTTGCCGCCGTCGTGGCGTTCGGTCTGGTCGGCAAGCCGCTGCTTGAAGTATTCCATCACCTCTTCAGGTGTCATTTTTGCCACTTCGGATTCATCCATACCAAGCATGTCGGCCAGCTCTTTCGGGTCCTTGAGCCATTCCTCGAGCATGCCCCGGATAATGGCATCCATTTCCCAGTCATCGGTGTCCGGCAGATCTGCCCCCTGGAAGCAGTGGGCAAACAACTGGTCAAACAGATCAAAGTAGCGCTCACTTTTCACCAGGATGGTCCGGCTGGTGGTGTAAAAGTCGTCCACCGACTGCACCAGTCCTTGGGCCAGGGCTTTGTGAAGCGTCAAAAAGGAGGTGGGCGTCACCGGCACCCCGATCTCCTTCATCTTATAAAAAAAATCGATAAACATGAAATACTCCGATTCCACCTTCAGTTGCTGTTCAGGCGTGTTGAAACGTCAATAATCCCAGGATTGGATATTTTTAAGAATATCATGCTGAACCGGAAGTGTTCAATCAAAATTGACTGTCATCATACCGGCTGTGGTTTTAAAAAAAAGATAAAATTCTTTATTTTTCTTTATGAATTCGATATAGTAAAAGAAGATGAGGGATGGGGTGAGCCCCGATGGATACAGGAAAAACGTGACCACAGACGCCTCCCAAAACAGTCCGGATAATGCTCACAGCAGTCTCTTCGAGGCTGAAATTCATTTCAAGATCAAGGTGCTGAGGGCGCTGATGGTGGCGGGAATACCGTTTGCGTTGTATTACGGTTTTCTTGCTTTTAAATTAAACTACCAGGCCAATGCCTGCCTGAACCTTTTCATCGTGGCACTTCTTGTTACCGGCCTTGTCCTGACCTTTAAGGTGAGATCGCCTGATCGGCAGGCACGGTATATTATCATTATTTCGCATATCTATTTTGCCTGTCTGGCGGTCCTTCATATCAACCTTATCGTGCTTCAAAGCGCGGTTTATTATTTCTGGTTTATCCTCACCCCCATGATTATCTGTATCGTGCTGGGATACAGGAGAGGGGGGCTGGTTGCTATTGTTTATGGTGTTGTGGTGGTGGCCTGTCTGTTGCTGATAACACCTCCGCCGTTTTACCGTATTGCCGGTGATGATTTGCGTTTTCAAACCACGATCTGTATCATCATGGCCGCGGTGATTTCACTGATTTATGAATATATGCGTTCCCGGACGCATAAGTTGTTGATTGAAAAACAAAGGGCGCTGATCCGCTCCGAACACTCTCTGGAGCATATGAATCAGCGGCTTGAGCAGGCGGTCAGAGACCGGACCATCGCGCTGGAAGAGACCAATAAAATTTTATTGAAGGAAATCAGTATTCGCGAACAATCGGAACGGGCACTGCAGGAAAGCGAAGAAAAATACAGAGACCTGGTGCAATATGCCCCGGCCGGTATTTATGAGTTCGACATGCAGACACTTCAATTTCTGAGTGTCAATGATGTGATGTGTGAGTACACCGGTTATACCGAAAAAGAATTTCTGGCGATGGACCCCCTCGACCTCATTACAGAAGAAAATCAGAATGCGTTTACCGATCTGGTGGCAGACGTTTATGAAAATAAGCCCCGGGAGCTGTCCACCGAATATAAGATAAAGGGGAAAAATCAGCGGGCGTTCTGGGTGGTTGCCAATGCCCGTTTTTTCTATGAAGAAGGAAAGCCTGTCAGGGCCATGGCGGTGGTTCATGACCTGACGGAAATCCGGCGGGGCGAAGAGGAAAGGAGAAAGCTCGAGGCGCAACTGCAGAATGTCAAACGTCTGGAATCCCTGGAGATACTGGCGGGCGGCGTGGCTCATGATTTGAACAATATCCTGAGCGGCATTGTCAGTTATCCGGATTTGCTGTTGCTGGATCTGGACAAAGACAGTCCGTTTTATTCGCCCCTGGTGAAGATAAAACAATCGGGTGAAAAAGCGGCTGAAATTGTGCAGGACTTATTGACGCTGGCGCGAATTGAGGTCGCTTCCAAGAAGGCTGTGAGCCTGAACCGGGTGGTGGAGGAATATCTTGCATCGCCGGAGTGTGCAAAGCTCGCGGCCGCCAGTCCGGAAGTGACAATGCAGACCCGTCTTGAAAATGATCTTATAAATGTTTTCGGTTCTGATATTCATCTGTTCAAGATTGTGATGAACCTGGTGACCAATGCGGTCGACGCCTCTCCGTCCGGCGGCGATGTGATCATTTCGACACGAAGCGGCTATCTTGATCAACCCTTTCAGGGGTTTGAGACTATCGCTGAAGGAGAGTATACCGTACTTACGGTGGAGGACAACGGAATCGGTATGTCTGAAACGGACCTGGAGCATATTTTCGAACCCTTTTATACCAAAAAGAGAATGGGGCGCAGCGGAACGGGATTGGGCATGTCTGTTGTATGGGGAACCGTGAAAAGCCATGACGGTTTCGTGGATATCAGGACGGAAGAAGGGGCGGGCACCACTGTAAGCCTGTATTTCCCGGCTTTTCGACAGGCGGAATCGGTTCAGGAATCAGCGTGTATCGAAGATTACCTGGGGAATGGGGAGTCGGTGCTTGTGATTGATGATGTGCCTGAACAGCGTGGTCTTGCCTGCAGAATGCTCCAACGGCTCGGTTATCAGGCGGAAGGTGCCGAAAGCGGGGAAACAGCACTGGCCATGATACGGGAACGGTCATATGACCTGCTCGTCCTGGATATGATCATGGAACCGGGGTGGAACGGGCTGGAAACCTATCGGGCGATTCTGGAAATCGCCCCCAACCAGAGAGCGGTTATTGCCAGCGGATTTTCGGAAACCACGACAGTGAAAAAGACCCAGGCGCTGGGGGCCGGTCTCTATATTAAAAAGCCCTATAGTCTTGAAAAAATCGGCCTGGCCGTGCGATCCGAACTGGATCGCTGTTGAGGTTTTTTACGAAGCCATCAGCCTTTAAAACACCCTGCGCCGCTCCAGTGCACCGGCCGCCCGCTCATAATCGCCGCTCTTTTTGAACAAAATCCCCAGGTAGGGGATTTCTCCTTTGGCCAGCTTTTTGGGATTGAAATCCGGATCTGACTTGAGCGCCCGGATCCAGTTGATCAATTCCCGGGTAGCGGGTTTTTTCTCAATATTCTCCAGCTGCCTGAGCTTGTAGAAAGCATCAATGGCATTGTCCAGCATCATGTCGTCAATAGACGGAAAGTGGACGCCGATGATTTTACGCATCATCTTGGGGTCCGGAAACGCGATGTGATGAAAATTACACCGGCCCAGAAACGGGTCGGAAAGATCTTTTTTGGCATTGGAGGTGATGATGATTACCGGCCGGTTTTTTGCGCTGATCGTGCGGTCGATTTCGACAATGTCAAAGGTCATCTGGTCCAGTACGTCCAGCATGTCGTCCTGAAAGTCGGTGTCGGCCTTGTCGATTTCGTCAATCAGCAGGATCGTCCGTTCGTCTGCGGTGAATGCCTGACCGATCTTTCCCATCTTGATGTATTCTTCGATACTGCTCACATTCCGGGTGGAGTCACCGAACCGGGCGTCATTGAGACGGGTCAGGGTATCGTACTGATACAGGGCCTCAACCAGCTTCATGTTGGATTTCACATTCAGGATAATCAGTGGCATGCCCAGGTTTTCTGCAATAGCGTGAGCCAGCATGGTTTTGCCGGTGCCGGGCTCGCCTTTGAGCAGAAGCGGCATTTCAAGGGCCATGGAAACGTTCACAATCTGGGCCAGTTCACTGTCCAGCACATATTTGGTGGCCCCGGTAAATTTCTCTGCCTGTTGGTTCATGAATTACCTCAATCTTAATTGCTTTGATAGTCCCCTGGTCAACTCCAGCACCCGGGTCGCGGTTTCAAGGTCCAGTGATCCCGTACCGCAACTGGGTGTGATCAATGACTGCGCGTCGATGGTTTGCCGGTTTATGCCCAGGCCTTCCAGTTGCTGTGCCTGGCTTTCCCATCGGGCGGCCAGGGAATCCACCGTTTCGTTATTGATGTCATCTTTGTCCGATGTTGGCACAATACCCCAAGCCAGAATATTGCCCAGATCCATGAATTTTTTGATCTGTTCAGGGTAAAGAACGAACTTGTCAAAAAATGAGTACGCGTCAAAACTCACAATGTCGGCGGCTGATTCAAGAATTAGCGACCATTCCGCATTCGCGCAGACATGAATGCCGGTCAGGCCCCCTTCGGCATGCACCGCCTCCACCACCTCGTCAAAACAGACCGCTACATCTTCTTTGGAGATGCTGATAAATGCGGACGACCCAAAAGCCGTGAGGCCGGGTTCGTCAAAAAAGATGATCACCGGTTTCCCCAGTTCGGCAAGCCGCCGCGCCTGCCAGCGGGCCTTCATGGCGATCAGCTTGACCGCGATATCCCGAAGCTGATCATTGTAGAAGACCGCCCGGTCATTCGCATCTACCACGCCGGTGGCAAAAGTGAACGGACCGGTGATCTGACCTTTGGTGGCAACCAGGGTGTCACTACGGGCGGCAGCCTGGTCCATGAATTCATGAAAACCGGCAGCTTCGTCTTTGCCCAGGGCGAACCGCGACGTGAGCAGGGAAGATCCGTCCTCGGCGGCTGTCAGGTACTCTTCATAAAAGGTGATCACTTCGGTTTCAAAGGTCTCGCTTTCGGTGTCGATAAAGGTTTTGCCGGCTTTACGGGTCAGACCGGGAAATCCCGGGAGAAACTGGGCCAGCATGCCTTCCTGCGCGAATGCCGGCAGTTGAACCCACAGGGGGATTTCCGGCACATATTCCATGACCAGTTGGGTGGCGGCCTTGTGATCCTTCATGGGCAGGCTGCCGATCAGTGCGGCATGCCGTCCGGGTTGAAATTCGTTGTCCATGATGGTGCCCCTCCTGATTCAATATGATGTATTATTCATTGGTTAGCGTCCATCGCTATCAAATTTTCGGATGGACACGCGTTTGTGCCTGTCTCCCGGGTATTCAGTTGGTGGGACAGGCTATGTATGTCTCAGTCTGTACTGTAATCGAATCCCCCTTAAGTCTCAAGATTTTTCCGCAGGGTTTACAGATTTGTTGACATGAAAAGGGGTAAGTGATATTTAAAAAGGCTTATAATAGCGCGTTATATTTAAACATTGAAACTGCGTTGGAACACAGCGCCAGGAGGACGGATATGTTTGGAATCGGAATGCCGGAACTGCTTATCATACTGGTCATTGTGCTTGTCGTGTTCGGGGCGGGCAAATTGCCCGACCTCGGTGCCGGGCTGGGCAAAGGCATAAAGAACTTTAAGAAAGCCACCTCTGAAATTGACGAGCCCGAAAAGGAAAAGCTCGAAAACGGCAAAAGCGATGAGGAAGAGGGCAAGTAGTCCGGCTTCTGTCAGCAAGCGCTTCCCTGGTTTTTTTCCTGTCAGGCCGGTGAATAGCCGGTGGATCAGCATCGCCTCTTGATCCCCCCAAAGCCCCTTGCAAAACACCATTAAACAATCAGAGCGTATTCATGTGCCTGAGGCTGCCGTGTCTCAGCGCAGCTTTAGAAGACGGCTTCGTAAAAGTCCAATCTCTTTGTTGCGCTGCCTCTTTCGTCATATCACGTACGATGTAGGGGCAACACAAGGTTCGCCCCTACAGATCATTCCTCAAGATTTGCGCGCCTCGAACTTGAACTTTTTACTTTGCCGTCTCAAATTTGACTTTTTACGAGACCATCTTAGAAGGGGATATCATCATCCTCGACGCCCGGTGCCCCCATATCTGCGCCGGCTGTAGAAGGGGTATATCCGCCGCTGCCCGATGACGCGGACCGCGATTCCAGCATCTGCATGCCCGAAGCCACGATTTCGGTGGTGTAGCGGGTGACGCCGTCTTTTTCCCAGGAGCGGGTCTGAAGCCGGCCTTCGACATAAACCAGTTTGCCTTTGGCGAGATACTCACCACATATTTCGCCCAGCCTGCCAAATGCTACTATCCGGTGCCATTCCGTGCGTTCATTCTTTTCACCGGTGGTTTTGTCTTTCCACTCTTCGGATGTGGCCACGCTGAAATTGGTGACTGCCCGGCCGTCCTGGGTATACCTGACTTCCGGGTCCCTGCCCAGTCTGCCGATGATCATTGCTTTATTGAGTCCGGACATTTGTTACCTCATTTTTAAGAATGTTGACGTGTGGCATCCCTTTTAAGGAATGCAAAACCTCCCCTCAGTCTCTGTCCCGGATATTGTTTTGTGGTATCAGAAAAACAAGCACATGTCAAAAAAGATGATGCCTCATCGTAATCGTTGTCGTAATCGGCGGTTGTTCGACAATGATTACGATATGACCATCATTTGTTCAATACCGCTTCCGCCTTGTTGACAACCCCATCCACTTGGAATCCATAGGTTTTCAGCACTTCTCCGCCCGGTGCCGATGTGCCGAACCGGTCGATCCCGATGATGGCGTCGCTGCGCAGGGTATATCGTTCCCATCCCATGGGCGATGCCGCTTCCACGGCAATTCGGGGCACGCCGGGCAGGAGCACGGAATTTTTGTAGCCGTCAGATGTCTTTTCAAATAATTCCCAACTGGGCATACTCACCACACGGGCCGAAATATTTTTTTCCGCAAGCTGCTGTTTTGCTTCGACCGCCAGATGGACCTCCGCACCGGTGGCAATGATAATAATATCCGGTGTGCCGCCGCAATCTTCCAATACATAGGCCCCGCTTTCCAGTTTGCCGGTGGTCAGGCCGGGCTCCAGCACGGGCAGTTTCTGGCGGCTCAACGCCAGAGCAACAGGGCCGGATGTGGCCTTGATGGCGTGTCGCCAGGCATCGGCCGTTTCATTGGCATCCGCCGGCCGGAGGACCGTGAGGCCCGGGATGGCCCGCAATGACGCCAGTTGCTCCACGGGCTGGTGGGTGGGGCCGTCTTCACCGACGGCCACGCTGTCATGGGTAAATACATAAATAACCGGCAGTTTCATCAGGCTGGCCACGCGAATGGCGGGCCGCATGTAATCGGAAAAAATCAGGAACGTACCGCCATAGGGCCGCAGACCGCCGTGAAGATACATGCCGGACATGACCGCCGTCATTGCATGTTCCCGGACGCCGAACCGGATGTTTCGCTCGCCGCAGCACCCTCTCTGGAATTCGCCGCAGCACTCCAGCAGCGTTTTGTTGGACGGCGCCAGATCCGCGGATCCGCCCATGAGCGTGGTCACGATTTGGGCGGCCTTGTTGAGTACCTTTCCGGAAGCGGCCCGGGTGGCAATGGGACCGTCCTCAGGAGTGAATGCGGGCAACCCGGCATCCCATTCGGCCGGCAGAAACTGTGTAAGGGCGTTGACCCACTGGTTTGCCAGGTCAGGAAATTTATCCGCGTATTGCCGGTATTTGTTCAGCCACTCCTCCTCCACGGCAACGCCGGTGGCCGAACATTTCCGGAAATGGTCCAGGGCTTCTTCCGGAATGTAAAACTGCTGATCCTCCGGAAATCCCAGGTTTTTTTTGGTCAGGGCGACCTCTTCTTCGCCCAGCGGTGCGCCATGGGCATCGGCCGTATCCTGCTTGTTGGGGCTGCCATGGGCGATATGGGTTTGCAGGATGATAAGACTGGGCCGGTTGGGGTCGTTTTGCGCGGTGCGCAGGGCCCGATAGATCTCGGCGATGTCGGTACCGTCTGTTACAGGCAGGACCTGCCAGCCGCAGGCCTTGAACCGGGCGGGCACATCCTCGGTAAAGGTGATGTCGGTGTTGCCTTCGATTGAGATTTCATTGTCATCATACATACAGATGAGCTTGCCGAGGCCCAGGTGACCGGCCAGTGAAGCGGCCTCGTATGAGATGCCCTCCATCAGGTCGCCGTCGCCGCACATCACATAAGTAAAGTGGTTGACGATGTCCAGGTCGTCCCGGTTAAACCGGTTGGCAAGGTGCTGCTCGGCAATGGCCATTCCAACGGCATTGGCAAATCCCTGGCCCAGGGGGCCGGTGGTGGTTTCTACACCGGGGGTATGGCCGTATTCGGGGTGTCCCGGGGTTTTGCTGCCCAGTTGGCGAAAATTCCTGATATCGTCCAGGGACAGGGGATAGCCGGTGAGATGGAGCAGGCTATAAAGCAGCATGGAGGCGTGGCCGCCGGACAGAACAAACCGGTCCCGGTCAATCCAGCCGGGGTTGTTGGGGTTGTGTTTCAGGATCCGGGTCCACAGGACATAACTGGCCGGGGCAAGCCCCATGGGCGCACCGGGATGGCCGGAATTGGCCTTCTGGATCGCGTCAATGGACAGGCACCGGATGGTGTTAATGCAAAGATCGTCGAGGGTTGAGTCGTCCCGGCGGGGTGTGTCGCTCATTGTTGTCTCCAGCTCTTTAGGTTGGTTGTCATTAATTATTGTTATAGTGCCCGCATGTGTTCCGGCCGCAATTCGATTTCACCGGCAAGGGCCATGTCAATCATTTTGAGGGCCCGTTCCTTGTCCCCGGGCATTTTGGCCTTTATGGGCAGATAGTTTGACGCGTGGTTGGCGTGAAACAGGCCGTTTGTCATATCGGTTGCCGCGATCATGGTCCGCAGTTCCTGAAGGGTCTCGTCAGGGGTCAGGACGGGGAACCGGCCGGCTTCGTACTCTTCATACAGCGGTGTGCCCGGAATCAGCATCAGGCTCAGGGCGCCCACATATTCCGGATCAATGGCTGTGAGGACCTCGCCTGTTTTCTGAGCATGGATTTCCGACCGTTCCCGACCGCCCAGGCCCAGCAGTACGGTAATGGACAGTTTGATGCCGGCGTCTCTGGCCTTTTTCCCCATTTCGATCATGGTGGCGGCGGTGGCCCCCTTGTTGACCATTTTCAGGATTTGATCATCGCCTGACTCCAGCCCCATGTAAGCGATTTTCAGGCCATGAGCCCGCAGCTCCCGGAGCTCTTCCGGGGTTTTCATTTTCAGCCCCTTGGTATTGGCATACACGCCCACCCGCTCCACCCAGGGTAGTTGGCGCTCAATCTCTTTGAGGATGGGCAGCAACCGTTTCTGGGGAATGATCAGGGCGTCGCCGTCGCAGATAAACAAACGGTTCTGGTGACGGCAGTAACGGGCGGCAAATGCGATATCTTCCATGATGATATCGTCCGGCTTGATCTTAAACCGTTCTCCTTTGTAGGCGGCACAAAAAGTGCACTTGTTGTGGGAGCACCCTACCGTGGCCTGCAAGAGAATACTGTATGCCTCGCTCGGGGGGCGGATCATGTTGCCTTCGTAGTGCATGTCTTTGTTTATACTCCTTATTTTTCTGATTGCAGCACCAGGCTGCCCTGCCTTAACAATTATTACGGATGTGTTAAGTTTTCCCTTTTTAGCGCAACCGACAGGAACATCGCAAGCTTTTTTTCCGGTCGCGTGAATGTTCAAAATATCCGATATAATGATCCGGCTTGACGGACCGGTGTCACAAACATAAAATTATGGCTATGCAAAAACATATAACACCATCCGCCATTGTCATCGGATTGATCTTTTTAATGATCGGCGCCGGGTTTTACCTGCTGGCCAGGCCGCCGGCATCGGTCTATTTTATTGTTCAATATCTGCCGTTTTCCGGCAACGGAGGGGCGCACAGCGGCGTTTTTGAAAATCCGGTTTTTGGCAGTCTGCCCATGTTCTTTCACGTATGCGCTTTTACTTTGCTTACGGCGGGGTGCTTCCGGCCCGGGAAGCGGGTGGCGGCTGTTTCCTCTCTTTTTTGGCTGCTGGTTAACGTTGTATTTGAAATATTGCAGAAATTTGACCAGGTGGCCACGGCTCTGATTCCCGCCTGGTTTGATCATTACCCCTGGCTGGAGAGTTTCCGGCCTTACTTTCAGTACGGGACCTTTGATCCTTTTGATCTTTTGTTTGCCCTGTTCGGGGCGGGGACTGCGTATTGGATATTGGTGCGTCTTATGGCGGGGCATAATGAAGAACAGGCTCTTTAACCCGGATATTTCATGAAATATTCGGGTTAAAGACCTCCGGCTTTCCGGGACAACAGAAATTGCCGAAGATATCTGGTTAATTGAGGGATATCTGAGGGATGATTTTGTGAACAAACCGGCATCGTCAAAAAGTTCTTGAGATCATTGAACGTTATAAAAAAGACGGGGTTCAACAGATTAACCTGGTGCTGGCGGCGCGGGTATTAAAGGAAAAGGGCGCTGTACCCCGAACAGAAGGACGGGATATTATATTATCGCCTGTTGATGATTCCGTTTAAAATGAATTGACCGGCAGTGCTATTCATGGTATTCTGTATATAAATTAAATCATTTTTGTCCTCAAAGGCCGTCCGGCCGTGCTCGTTTGTTTCCCCCGTATCCTTCTCAATTTTATGCGGTTTTCCGGTTAAAGTTATAATAACCGTTTGTTTTTAAATCAATTTTTCCTCAACTGGTGAGGGAAAATAATCATTGACATTATATCAATTATTATTTATCTCAAAGGCAGTACCGCTTTGCAAAAGGCATAATAGATCAAAATGAATACGTCGGCCTTAAAGTTTATTGTCAAGCCTGAAAATCGGCTACTGATCAACCCGCTTGTTATCGTTCCACTGCTTGATCTCTGTCAGGCCGATTCGAACAATAACGAAAGGCTGATTGACATCATCCTTCAGGATGCCCCGCTTTGTGCGGAAATCCTTCAGGCAGGCATGCCGCTTCAACCCCGGCCCGCCATTTCCCGATCCTTGGTTGACGACGTCATTGGGCGGCTGGGCCGCGACACCATCCGGTCGTTTGTGGTGGAAGCGGCAACCCGGTTTCTTGAAGCCGAGGTTGACGACACCCACCATATCTATTTGAAGGATCTTTTGTATTTTTCCGGTGCAACAGCGGCCGTAGCCGGCGAAATTGCCGTAAAAACCGGGTATCCCCATCCGGAAGAGGCGTATTTCACGGGGCTGATGCACAACATCGGGAAGATTGCGCTGTTCTCCCATGACCCGGAAAAGTATATCCATGCCAACATCCCTGTGGTCAGCAGCCTGGGGGCGCTGACAATGGAAACCGAGGTGTTTGGCGTTGATCACATTCAGGTGGCAAAAGCCCTGATCTCCCAATGGCATCTTGAGTCTTTCTGTGTCGATGCCATTCATTGTCTGCATCAGGGACTGGAGCAGACCGTTCATGCCCCGATGCTGATCAAAATTGTTCAGATGGCCCATGTGATTATATCCCTGTCGTCCGGGCTGAAGGGGGAGGACTATTTATGGGCGCAAAACAATATCGGTATTAATCCCGAAGACCTGGAGGCGATTGCCGATTCCGCCGGAAATCAGTATGACCAGATTACCCGGGAGCAGTATCTGTTACTGCTGGAGGAGACCAGGGAAAAGATAGCCAACCGCATTTTTCAGATTGCCAGCCTGAGCGCCACGCAGCTGTCGATTATGCGGGCCGCCATATCGTCCCACTTTGTCGATGATTTAAGAAATGCCTTTATCAGAACCTTGCCGATTTTAGATGCTGTTTTTTTTCGTTTTGACGCAAGCCGTCAATTTCTTGGTGGTATGCCGGGCGAACACCAAACAGATCTGATTCATTCGTTGCAGGTGCCTTTGGCCAGTAACCGGAGTGTGGTTGCAAAAGCCCTGTATGAAAACCAGGTGCTTTATTGTTTCGAGGAAGATGCCCCCCCTGCGGTTATTGATTATCAGCTGATGCGATTGTGCGGTGCGTCAGGGATCTGCTGTGTGCCGCTGACGTCCGGGAAAGAGCGGCTGGGTGTGTTTGTGCTGGCCCTGGATGTGGAACGGGCATCGCGGCTTGAGGATAAGACGATCGCCGTTCTGGCCTCGAATATCGCCGGGGCGTTGAAGCATGTCCTGGCATGGGCCACGGAAAAAGAGACTCTGAAGGCGCCCCGGGAGAAGGACAACCGGTTGCGAAAACTGGCCCATGAAATAAAAACGCCGTTTGCCACCATCACCAATTACCTGCATGTGATTCAATTAAAAAGCAGTCAGCAGGGGCATGATTTTGCTGAAATTGATAGCATTTTCAAAGAATTAAACAGTATCGAGCAGCTTGTCGCCTATTATGTGGAAGGCCGGATGGAGCCGGTTGTCGAGACTGTTGATCTCAATGCGTTGCTGGAAAAAACCCTTTTGGCGTTAAATCCCCCGGTGATGGAATCCCGGGGCATTACCGTTCAGGTGAATACAGACCCGGATCTGCCGCCGGTCGTGACAAACCCGACAATGATTCAACAGATATTGACGAATCTGATTGTTAACGCGGTGGAGGCGCTGGATGCAATGCAAGGTGACGGCATCATTGATGTGACCACGCGGGACCGGGTGAACCTGAGCGGAAAAACCTTTGTCGAAGTGGTGATCAAGGATAACGGTCCGGGGATCGTTCCGGATGTATTGCAGCATCTGTTTCATCCGGTCAAGAGCACCAAAGGGGAGGGCCATGCCGGCCTGGGCTTGAATATTGTCCGCAATCTGGTGGCCGAGATAAGCGGGGAGATATCCTGCCACAGCCTGCGGGGCGCAGGCACTGAATTCAGTCTTCTGATTCCAAGAAAAACAGCATAATAATCCCGTCATTTTATCCAATCCTGCCATTCTTAACGAAATCCTGACATGAAACTCAAACAGATTTTATACTTCCGTCTGATAAAGAAGCGTTGTTTTTTCGGTTGACAACACAATATGATGTATGTTTTTTTTCTTGACATACAACATATTTGTGACATAATACGCTAAACCCTTTATCCAGAGAAACGCCTTTCATGACATTCGGCAAACAAACATTTGAGGCCGGAAGCCTGAAGGATGCTGATTTGACCAACGCAAGGCTTTTGATTGTGGATGATCAGCACTCCGTACTGGAAAGTTTGAAGTCGCTGCTTGACTTAAAGGGGTTTACCACCGATGTGGCCCAGGGGGGAAAGGCCGCTGTTCAGGCACTTGAATCCCGGTGTTATGACGTGATGTTACTGGACCTGGAGATGCCGGACATGACCGGCCACGAGGTTCTGGATTACCTCCGGAAGTATCAGATCGCCACCAAAGTCATTGTGGTGAGCGGGAAATCCTCTTTTGAAAATGTCCGCAAAGCCCTGGTTAAAGGGGCCTACGATTATATCCGGAAACCCTATATCCCCGAGGCGCTCATCACCACCATTCGCAACGCACTGGCTGCCGGCCGGCTGGAGCGGCAGCACGGCCGCATGCAGGAGGCCCTGCGCGTGTCAGATGCGTTTCATCGCAGTATTGTAAACAATTCTCCCGATTTTGTGTATATCCTCAATCAGGACGGGTATTTTATTTTTGTGAACGATGCAGTGGAAAAATTATTGCATTACAAAAAAACGGACCTGATTGACCGGCATTATTCAACGGTTGTGTATGAAGAAGACCTGGACCAGGCCCATTATGTGTTTACCGAAAGAAGCCGTGCCGATGGACGGGCCAGGAATGTCGAGCTGCGGTTTAAATGCAAAAAATACAGCCAGGGTAAAAAAGCGTTTGATGTTCATTTAATGCCCATTGAACTGAATGCCGCGGGGGGATACAACGACAGTGACACGGCCGAGGTGAGCGGTGAATGTGTGGGGTTATACGGAACCGCCCGGGATATTACCGAGCGAAAGGAGTCGGAGGCATTAATCAATTATCAGGCGTATCATGATATGCTGACAGGCCTTCCCAACCGGGCATTGTTTGAAGACCGCCTGAAACAGTCCATTGCCCACGCGATTCGATACAAACAGCGGCTGGCGGTCATGTTTCTCGACCTGGACCGGTTCAAGCTGGTCAATGATTCCCTGGGGCATGTGGTCGGTGACCGGATGCTGAAGCTGGTGGCGGATCGGATTCAGCGGTGCCTGCGGGAAGAGGATACCCTGTCCCGGTTCGGGGGCGACGAGTTTACCCTGCTCCTTCCTGAAATCAACAGTCAGAAGGATGCGGCTATTGTTGCCGAAAAAATTCTCGGTCAGCTTGAGCGGCCCTTCAACGTTGACGGACATGAATTATTCATCAGTGCCAGCATCGGCATCTCTTTTTACCCGGAAACCGGCACCACTACCGAGGCCCTGTTTCAGGGAGCGGATATCGCCATGTATAATGTCAAGGCGCGGGGAAAAAACAATTATCAGCTCTATTCCAGTAAGATGAATGCGGCCATGTACAAGCGGATGGCCATTGAGCTGGACCTGCGCAAGGCGATTGTGGATGACCAGCTGGAACTCTATTTTCAGCCCAAGTATGAAATCAAATCAGAGCGTATTGTGGGTATGGAGTCGCTGGTGCGGTGGTGCCATCCCAAGGACGGCATCATTTATCCCAATGACTTCATCTCCATTGCAGAAGAATCCAAGCTGATCATACCGCTGGGCAAAAAGGTGCTCACCCTTGCCTGCGATGAAATCTGCCGGTGGCAGCAGCATGGGATTCCGCCCACCCGTGTCTCTATTAATGTTTCTTCCATTGAAATAGAGGAAAAGGATTTTGTGCCCAATATGCTCCAGACCATTCAGGGCTACGGCTTGGATGGCAGTTGTTTTGAGATAGAGCTCACAGAGAACACCATTATGAAAAATCACGAGGAGATGGTTCAGAAGCTGCAGGTGCTCAGCCAGCATGGCATCGCTATTGCCATTGACGATTTCGGGACCGGTTACTCGTCACTGAGCTATCTGGAGAAATTTCCTGTCAATACGCTGAAGATCGACCGGTCGTTTGTGCAGAATATCAATACGAACGGCAGTGATGCCTGTATTGTTGACGCAATCACTTCCATGGCCAGGGGACTGAAGCTGAATCTGGTGGCCGAGGGGGTTGAAACTGACTACCAGCTCAGTTATCTGCGGGACCGGGGATGCTTTGAAGTCCAGGGCTACCTGTTCTGCCATCCGCAAAAAGCGGACAGAACCATCGAAATTCTCAAAAACAGCCGGCGTGTTATTCCTTCCGAAGTCAGCGGCAACTGATGGCAATCGGTATGCCTCTCGGGCTTGTTCTTCTGATCCCATCAATTCTCTTGCCCATCAGTTTCCCGATGTGCTGCCCTCTGTGCTTACTGGCATTGCCATTGGCTCTTTCAGCAAGCCCTATAATTGAAATAGATTTCGGGTTATGCGGGCTGAAAATGCGTCGTTTCTGTGACCGGTGTTTCCAGGGCTTCCATTGCCTTGGTGACGATCCGCCGGCGGAGGGCCTTTTCCTGGCTCACTGGAAAGGCGGGATTGCCCAGAATGCAGGTAATGGAACTGCCCGGTATAATCCGGGGCACCCCCATCATATCCGGAACGGACGGAATGGCGGAAATCATGGCCACCGGAATACCGGCTTCCTCGATAATGCGGCTTACCGTTGCCCCGCAACGGTTGCAGGTCCCTCACGAGGATGTGAGAAGTACGCCGTTCACCGCCTTTTCCCTTAGCCGTGCCGTCATTTCAATGGCGAACTGCTCGGCGCGGCCGACGGGCGTGAGGTTGCCCACGGTAACGTAGTATTCATCGTCGAGTTCGCCGATCAACCCCTTGGCACGGAGTTCACTGCAGATATCCAACGGCAGGAGACGATTGGGATAGGCGTTGATATGGGTAACATCGATGCCGCCGTGAATACATTCAAAATCTTCCGGTGTCAGGGTGGCCCGGCCGGCAATAGAATAGGTCATCCACTGAGTGGCGGCGGAGGATTCCAGGCGGTCTGGATTGCCTTTGGGCACCAGGCCGCCTGTGGTGATCAGGGCGATCTTGGATAATGGCACTTCAATGGGTTGCGCCGGCTGTATGCGGGGAAAGGTCGGGGATAACTGCTCAGATTCAAATGATTCGCCACCGATTTTGGCCAGCAGCATGTTCACGGCGCGGGTAGCGCCATTGTCCGGGGCGAATATATTCGACCGGATTTCACGCCGGATGCAATACGTTTTTTCTTCCGCATCAAGGGGCTCATCGGCGGTGAGCCGCAGCAAAACGCGGACGAGCCGGTCCATGGACGATGGCATGTCAACGGCGGATTCTCCGGCCTTGACGATTTTTACATCGGCCGGGCACAAATCTATGCCCGGGTTGTCCGGATACATCCCCACAATGGCCTTAATGCCGTAAAACTGCGCAGCTTCAACCGCCTCGGCGCATGCCAGCCCGTATCGTCCGCTGCTGAATGCCGGACCTGCCACCAGCACATCGGCATCGTATTGTTCAAGCAACGCGACGATCTCTTCTTTTACATGATCCGGGCTATACTGGGCTGTGTTGTCGCCGCAGACAATGGTGGCCACGACCGTTCCTGAATCGCCCAGTTTGCCGGCGAGCAGCCGGCCGGGCCCCACTGGCCCCTCGGTTACCGTGAGCGGATACTCGGCCTTGTCTTCTCCGCCGATGCCGCCAAAGAACTGGTTTACGTAATGCATTACCCGCGTCATCGTGTTTCTCCTTTTAACTGGCCGGACCCCATCTGGCAGGTGGCGGCAAATATGTTGGCGATCGGTGTTTCAATAGCTTCCAGCGCCATATTGTCCATCATCCAGCGGCCGCAGGACCAGGGGCCGCCGTAAATGTAATCGACCGGTGGCAGGGATATGACTTCGTCCATATTGCCTACGGAAATGACGGCGTCGGCCGCTTCGGCAAAGGCAATAGGGCCGGGCTTGGCCCCGGTGGCCCCCGCGCTTTCCGCCATCAACAGAACCGTGTCCATGCCCATCTCTTCGCAGGCCTGGCAGGTGAGCATCAGGTCGGCATAGGCGTGCCCGCATTCTTCAATGGAGATCACCACCCCGTCGGCATCCAGCAGTCTGGCGGTCTGTGCGGCCAGATATGCCGACCGCTGCTTGCCCACAAAGCCCTCGATCAGGCATTTGGTTACGATCATTCCCATAAAGGAAAGCATCCCCTTTTCCTGATATGCAAACAGGGTCTCCACTAGCGGCGACCGCTGGTAGAGATAGGTGGGGTTGCGGGTGGATCCGATATCATAGTTGCCGCTGACCAGGATGCCGTCCATCAATTGCGTGGGGTGGACCACCGTTGGCGTGGATGTGAGGGAACTGCCGGCAAGAAATGTCTGGTGCAGATCCGACAGCAGCATCCCCGGACAGATATACACCACCTGCGGGATACCGTTTTTTATGGTGTCGGATTTTTCCGGAAGGCCGTAGGTCCGGATCTCATCGGGCGCATGTTCCAGCGTGGCCTCAGCCAGCCATCGGGCCGCCATCAGTCCCGCATACCGTGCCACGGAAACCCGTTTCAGGGGGCTCTGGTCGTCATAAAAATCGCACCAGAGAACCAGGTTCCGGGTCTGGGAAAAAGGGGAGTACCGGGCACCCGGCCCGGACATGTCTACAATGGCTTCGGATACCACCTGGCTGGCTACCTCACCCGGCACGCTGCCGCAGACCATCACGGCGCATCCGGCCAGGGCATGGGTGACGCCACGGCCTACAGTGCCGTCCATTGCCCCCAGAAAGCCGGGGAATATTTGTCCGTCGCCCGGCTTGGTCCGGGGCTCGACCGCATCGAGGATGTTGACAATGCGAACCGAATCCCCGGGACTGGTGACCGCGATGCCCACCCGCCGAACACCGGCTTCCGTGATCAGGTACTTTTTCAGCATCTCGGCATTGACGGTGAGCACCCCGCCCGACCAGGACGTCTCCTCCCCCAGACGCAGCTCCCGCACATTGTAATTGTACAATTCAAGCTTATGCGTTAATGCGGGGTGCGCCCGGGATCCGTTGATCTGATTCATAGTCGTTGCTCCGATTTTCGTAAAAAGCCGTCTTACTGGCGGACGAATTCCAGGGCCTTGGCAATGCCCGGTGCGTCCAGCACAAATTCCATCGGTCCCACTTCCCGTTCATATACTTCGGGATCGACGGCCTGTTTTACCTCGTCTTCCAGGATGTGGTATACGGGGAGTCCCAACGGGATTCCTGCCAATGGACCGGCAAAGCTCGGATCGCCGTCCCGCAGCGTGGTCGCTACCATGCGGGTGCTGGCCGGGTTGGGCGTTCCCAGGATGGCTACCATCCGGTCCCGCTCACCGGCTTCAACAAGCCGTGCGATCGTTTCCTGCTCTTCCAGGTCCATGGCACCTGCCGAGGTTCATACAAAGCACTGGGTTTCGGTGTAGATTACTTCCGCCCCGGCGCTTTCCACACACGCCTGCAGGGCAGGTGCCGCGACCCCGTCGCGTTCACCGAGGCACAGCACAAGCTTGCCTTTGAGATCAACCATGATGTCCTCCTTTCAACTAACGGGTTAATGCCGGGTTGCGCTCTATTAAAAGACTGGCGCCGTCGCCTGCGCCTGTCATCCGGCCGAGAAAAAGGCTTGCCTTGGCCACGAACTGGACACGCTGCATGTTGCCGGAAGTCAGGCCGGCAATCGCATGAGGCATATAGGGAACAGCCGAGGCAATATGGCCCTGGGTAGGCGAAAAGCCGGGCAGCCCGTGCCGGGATACGAATTCGGGCATCTCTTCGCGCTGGATTTCGCCCTTTTTGGCGGCAATGGCCGCCAGTATCTGGTAATTGTTATAAGGAACATTGCCGGAACCGGCAGGTTCGGTGATATCGGGGTTATGCAGCTCTACGGCATAACGGTCCACGTCAGCCAGGCGATGGTTACTGCCGTAAAGGGGGCCGGCGCTCAGGGCTTCGGCCATCTGATGCGCCGCCGATCCCTGCCCCAGCCGGTGAAATGCCGACCGGTCCAGCCGCATTACCGGGCTGACGCCGTCATCCGCTGCCATATCAATGGCAACCCCGACCACCATATCTTCCAGAATGGGATACCCCGCCTGCAGATGGCCGCGAAACTTCATACCCAGCTTGGGTAGAGAGCCCCCGCCAACCACCACCACACGGCGATGCATGCCGCTGGCGATCAGTCCTGCGCCCAGGATCATGGCATGGATCGCGCCGGCACAGAAGGATTTGACGTCCGTGCCGCCGCAGGCCAGACCCGGAATCATCTCACCCATAGCCTTGGCCAGATTGCCGCCCCCGCGCTGGTACCGGTCTCCCACCGCCTCTTCGCCGCAGCCCAGCAGATGATCAACAGGTTGATCGTTCACCTTCTGCAGCAGATCGGAAAGCGCAATGGCGCCGGTTACCTTGGCCACGGCGTTTTCCAGCAGCACCGGTGCGGTAAGGGATTCGTCCAGGTCGTGGGCCGGCATCATGGCCGCCACCGGGCCGGTGCCGCCCATATAAAAGGGTTCAGCACCCCGGCCGATGGCCTCGGCCATGGCGGCGGCATCGAGCCGCTGGGGTTTTATCCCGTTGCCATGGGCGGCTAAGGCGTCTTCCAGGGCCGGGGGAAGCGTATCGCTGAACCGCAGCAGCCGGGCGCTGTCTGCCGCCGCCATCCAGGCATAAAGCGTGGCTTCATCGATGAACCGGCCCCCCGGCCCTTCCGGCGATGCATTTTCAACCGGTTTCAGATGCCAGGGCCTTTCCATGGCTTCGAGTGTTTCCGGCGAAAGGTTGCCGATCATAACCTGATGCGGGGGGTAGGCCACAGCATCGGCAAAGGACCGCAGGTTGGCAACGATCTGTTGCTGCAGCTGCCCGCCTTCATTGGCAACTTCCCTGCGGGGTTTGGAGCCGGATAAAACCATTCCCGGCACGTGGGCCATGGAAAAGACCGCACTTCTAACAACAGGCCTGACAATGCCCTGGACACTCATAGACGCCTCCTGAAACTTGGGATTGGGTTGTCGATTGTGAAGGCAGAGACATCATAAGCGGGAATCCTCCCTGCCGCGGTTTGAGAAAAATCAAGGGTAGTGCCTTGAGAATCTGACGACCGAATGAGTTGTGAATGATTGAGCGGAACTGCTGTTAAATGGCTGACGTCTGGTTTACTGTTGTTATATAGACTGTTTTAGCAGTTAATTCTATTATATAGGCCAGAGTTTCGTGCGTCAATGGTAAATCGTGAATTTTTGCAAATTCAGAGTAGACTTCGGTGGTTTGAAAAGTTCGGGGCAACCCGTTAAGGTGGATTGGTGGTGGGCGGTACTGGATTTGAACCAGTGACTTCTACCGTGTGAAGGTAGCACTCTCCCGCTGAGTTAACCGCCCGTGACGACTTCGTAAAAAGCTCAATAGTTACGTTGCGGCGCCCCTCTCGTCATGTCACGTACAGCCAGTACGCTCCATTCCTCGAGGTGCACCGGCGCCTTACTCTTGAACTTTTTACTTTGCCGTCCCAAAAAGATTTTGTTCGAGACGACAATACCTGTGTCTGTTTGATATACATAATGAATGTTTTGACGTTCGTCAAGCATTCATTTGAATTTGGGTTCCTTGCAGAGGCAGCCAATGCTGGTCTGTCCAACGTCAAATAATCAGGTCACCTCTTTTTCAGGATCGTCTTCGCCAGTGTTGCCAGACGAGGTATCGGCATCATCTTCAGAATCAGTTACCGGGTCATCTGCCGGTGCATCCGCCTGCTGCGGGGTCTTCTGAGAAGCGTCCGGGATGGCGCCATCTGCTTCCTGAGCGGCCTCTTCCGCCGCTTCGCTGTCCGCAGTCATTGACGGCTGGTCGGATGTTGTCTCGCCGTCCAGGTCTTCGCCCAGGCCGGGGGCGTTGGCGTCGGCAAAATCCTGAATCTCCTGAAGCGTGGGCATGTCCTTGAGGCTTCTCAGGTTAAAGACTTCCAGAAATTTCTTAGTGGTGCCGTATATCAGGGGACGGCCCGGAATCTCTTTTTTCCCCAGAATCCGGACCAGTTTGCGTTCCAGCAGATTGCGCAGAATCGCACCGGAATCCACCCCGCGAATGGCCTCAACATCGCTGCGAATCACGGGCTGATGATAGGCAATGATGGCCAGGGTTTCCAGCGCCGCCTTGCTGAGCCGGGTCGGTGCGGGTTTGAGAAATCGTTTGACCCATTCCTTGTAATCGGACCGGGTCCGGAACTGATACCCGCCTGCCACTTCGGAGAGTTTGATGCCGCCCTGTCGTTCTTCATAGTCCTGCATCAACAGGGTGAGGGCCTGCCGAATGGCACCGGCCTCGGCGCCCGGAATGGCCGCTTTGAACGTTTTTACGTCAATGGGCGCGTCTGTTACAAACAGCAGACTTTCGATGATATTTTTCAGATCGTTTTCATTCATCGGTAAAACAGCCGTATCATCCCACTCTGGGTATGTTGTTTGATCTCCACCAGATTCAGCTTGACCATTTCCAGAATCGCCAGAAATGTCGCCACAATCTCGCTCCTGCCGCCATTTTCGGAAAAAAGTTCGGAAAAGGTCGCTGACCGGCGTTCTTCAAGGATATCGACAATTTCTGTTATCTTATCTTTTACCGAGATTTCGTCGGCGGAAAACCGGAGGTGTGATGACGCCGGAACCCTGTCAAGAATGCTCTGGAAGGCGTCAATCAACTCGAACAGCCCCACCGATATCATTTCATCGTCATCGCCGTCAAGGGCTGCGGCCTTTTTCTCGGCCGCCCGGGTAAAGGTGTCCTCGTTGAGGATCTCCCTGGCACTGAGATCATCGGCGGCGGATTTTATTTTCAGGTATTCTTCCAGAGCCTGGGTGATCTCCAGCCGGGGGTCGTCGTCTTCGTCCTGCTTCCCGTGGGACGGCAGCAGGGTCCGGGATTTGATGCTCGTGAGGATGGCGGCCATATAGAGAAAATCGCCGGCAAAGTCGATGTTGAGCATCTTCATCCATTCGATATAGTCCAGAAACTGCTTGGTGATGGCGGCAATGGGGATATCGTAGATACTGACCTCGTTTTTTTTGATCAGATGAACCAGCAGGTCCATAGGGCCTTCAAAAATCTCGGTCTTGATCTGATATGGATGGTCTGCCGGCGTCATATTTTTATCGCTGTCCTGACTTCCGCCATGGTCGCTTCTGCCACATTCCGCGCCTTGTCTGTGCCAACCTTCATGATCTCATCCACGTGCTCAGGCCGGTCTGCATAATATGCCCGTTTTTCCCGGAGGTCGGCCAGTCCTTCGTTCAGGCCTTTGGCCAGCCTTTTTTTACATTCCACGCATCCCAGACTGGCGGTCCGGCACCCTTCATTGATTTCAGCTACCGTGTCTGTATCCGTATAAAGGTTGTGAAAGGTATAGACATTACATACATCCGGGTCACCGGGGTCGCTTTTTCTGGCCCGCTGGGGATCGGTGATCATTTGAGCAACCCGCTCCGCGGTTTTTTCCGGGGAGTCGGCCATAAAAATTGCATTGTCGTAACTTTTGCTCATCTTTCGCCTGTCCAGGCCGAGGATTCTGGCGGTTTTGGTGAGCATGGTCTGGGGCTCGGGAAACACGTTGCCATACAGATGATTGAACCGCCTTGCAATTTCACGGGTGATCTCCACATGGGGCACCTGGTCTTCGCCCACGGGCACCACATTGGCCTTGTACATAATAATATCCGCGGCCTGAAGCACGGGATAGCCGAGAAAGCCGAAAGTGGCAATATCCTTGCCACTGAGCTGGGCCATCTGGTCTTTATAGGTGGGGTTCCGCTCCAGCCATGGCAGGGGAGTGAGCATGGAGAGTATCAGAAACAATTCCGCATGTTCCTTGACATGGGACTGGATAAAAAGGGTGCTCTTTTCCGGTGAAAGACCCGCGGCAAGCCAGTCAATCACCATCTCCCGCGTTGATTCGGACAGTCCGCCCGGGGTTTCGTAGTTGGTGGTCAGGGCGTGCCAGTCCGCCACAAAGAAAAAACAGTCGTATTCATCCTGAAGCTTTACCCACTGCTGAAGTGCACCGTGCAGGTTGCCCAGGTGCAGGACACCGGTGGGACGCATGCCGCTTAATATGCGTTTTTTGTCCATCTTTTCCTTTCCCGTGGCCGGCGGCGCCTATCCCATGTGCCGGCCGATAAAATGAATACCGTCGCTGCCCAGTGCTATGCTGATGAGCGGCGCGATTAAAAACAGAATAATGTTAAACAGAAGGTCTGCTTTTAGAATCAGCAGAAAAATCACGAGTATTATACCGAAGCGTTCAATGGATGCAAACAGTTTTCGAAATTGCGGGGGCAGAAACACCAGCACAATTTTACTGCCGTCAAGGGGGGGGATGGGAATCATGTTGAACACCGCCAGAATGGCATTGATAATGACACTGTAGCCCAGCAGCAGCAAAAGCGGGGTGGCCAGCCATGCCGGGAAAATGGCCGGTGCCAGATGGTTTGCGGTAGACACCACCTGGAAGAGGAGGCCGGATATGGCCAGAAGGATCAGGTTGGCGCAGATGCCGGCAGCCGAAACCACGATGGTGCCTTTCTTCCAGTCTGTCAGTCGTCCAAAGTTCACGGGCACGGGTTTGGCGTATCCGATAATAAAGGGCGCGCCGGAAATCGCCAGAAGCAATGGCAGAACCACCGACCCGAACGGATCGATGTGACGGATCGGGTTGAGGGTGATCCGGCCGGCCCGTGCCGCAGTGTCATCCCCCATCCGGAAAGCGGCAAATCCATGGGCCGCTTCATGGACGCTGACGGCAAACAAAAGAGGGAGAACCATTATAATTATTTTAGTAATATCAATCATCTGAAATATACTCCGATGCAAATGCCAGTTCATCCTGATGGGTTTTCACCATACCGTCCATTCGGGCCTGGCGTACAGCGTTGAGTACTCTGCTGTACACCGGTCCCGGGGGAATGCCAAGGGCTTTGAGGTCTTTTCCCTTGATCAGGGGTTTAACCTCCTTGAGATGAACGATATAATGAGAAATGCGTTTCTTGATATCATTGTCGCCGGCAACTGCCATAATGTAAAGGATAAGCTCTATCTTAAATCCGGCCAGCTTTTCGTAAAGAACGCTGTTTTTGGGGGTTCGGTTTCGTTGCAACCAGAAAAGAGTTTTATCCGCGACCAGCCGGCTCTGGCTAAAAAGGTGCCGGTGCCGGCGGTTCAACTCAAACCGGGTGCAGATCTCTTCTGTTTTCTCCTGGTCACAGCCCTTGAGTAGAACCAGAAAATAGACGATCCAGCGGGAGCAGATTTCTTCAAAAAATAACAGTTCGTACCAGGCCAGCACTTCCCGGGCTGAATCCAGGGATTCGAGGGTCTTTTTATTAATTTTGATTGCCGGATGAATAGTGGCCAGCAATTTGTAGTCGGCAAGGCGTTGAATTGCCGGGACGGGGTTGTCTTCTTCCAGGATCTGGCAGAGTTCGCCAAAAACCCGCCGGCCGCTCAGTCGTTTGAAAAAATCCATTTTGACGGCATTTTCGATCAGTCCGGCGGTCATCTTGCCGATGGCGAAGTCGAACCGCTGGGCAAAACGGATGGCCCGGAATATCCGGGTGGGATCTTCGACAAAACTCAGACTGTGCAGTACACGAATGGTTTTTTCCTTGATATCGCGCTGGCCCGAGAAGAAATCGATTAAAGTGCCGAATTTATCCGGGTGGAGACTGATGGCCAGTGTGTTAATGGTAAAGTCCCGCCGGAAAAGGTCCAGTTTGATGGAGCTCATTTCCACGGTGGGAAGGGCGGCCGGGAATTTGTAATATTCCAGACGGGCCGAGGCAACGTCAATCTTGGATTCGTCAGGCAGGGTGATAACGGCAGTGCCGAATTTCTGATAATAATGAACCCGGGCGTTCAGAAGGGCGGCAAATTTTTTGGCAAATGCGATACCGTCTCCTTCGATGACCAGGTCCACATCTTCCGTGGGCCGGTAAAGAAACATGTCTCTGACAAAACCGCCCACCACATAAGCATTGACACCGAGCCCGGAGGCGGTTTCGCCGGCAATGCTGAGCATTTCCAGCATCGGCCCGGGCAGGCGTTCGGCCATAAATCGTTTTACGGACTTGGTTTTGGGGTGGACAGAGCCGTCAAGGGTTTCGTCTTTGTGTTTTGTGTCCGTTTCATGCTGATGAACCAGAATATTGAGCAGGTCGGTACGGGTGATAACGCCTTTTACAACGCCGTTTTCCACTACCGGCAGCATGCGCTGGTTGTTTTCAATGATTTTTTTCTGGATCTCCGGCAGCTCTTCGTCTGGGTCGGCAGAGGAGAGGTCGGTGGTCATATATTCCCCCACCAGCGCATCCCCCAGTTTGTGGTAAAGGGCTTTTTCGATGACCTGGCGGGAGATGAATCCCAGCACCCGGCCCATGCCTCCGGGTGCTTCGGTGATTAAAAGACTGTTGATGTTGTAACGGGTCAGCAGTTCGCCCACCTGACGGCAGGAATCTGATGTTGTGGCAGTGATAGGCGGGGATGACATAATATCCTTGGCCCTTGCCCGGCTTTTTACCTGTTGCTGAAGAACGGTCAACAGTTCCTGTTCGGTCTGGGCCAGGGTCATCTCTTTGACACTGGCGGAAGCGGCATAGGCATGACCGCCGCCGCCGAAAGTTTTCAGCGCTTCTCCGGCGTTGACCGCTGATATTCGGGACCTGCCCACGATGTATATTTTGTTGTTCATCTGGGCCAGGGCAAAAAGCGCGTTCAGGTTGTTCATCTTCTGCATCTTGTGGACCAGGAAGGCGAAGTCGGGGATGTATGTGTCCGTAGAGATGGAGGAGATAGCGATTTCCGTGCCCTTGATCTCGTGCGAATGGGCGTTCTTGATCATGCTGTTTAAGATATCCACCTGTTCCGGTGTCATTTCCCGGGAAATGATATTGGCGATGGTGGTCAGATTTGCCCCAAGGGAGAGCAGGTATCCGGCGGCATCAAGATCTCTGGGCGTGGTGGAACTGAATGTAAAGGCCCCGGTATCTTCATAAATGCCCAGGCACATGACGGTTGCTTCATCAGCGGAAATCGTAATCCCTTTTTTGCGCAGCATGCCGACCAGAATGGATGTGGTTGCACCGGTTTCCTCTACCACCCGAACACTGACGCGGTTGTCTTTTTTAAAATCCCCGTTTGCCGGTGGGTGATGATCGTATATGTGAACGTCGATGTTTTCAGACGCCGGCGCTTCAAGCAGTTGTGAAAGTTTTCCGATACGGGCCTTCTGGCTGGTGTCCACAATGACCAGCCGTGTGATCGCGCTCGTGTCGATGTCCCGGATATCGGTCATGTTGAAGAGATAGGCCATGGAACTGATAAAGAAATTTCTCAGATTTTTTTCATTGGACCCCGGCAGCACAACGATGGCCCCGGGATAAAGCTTCTGGGCTGCAAGCACAGCGGCAATCGCATCAAAATCGGCATTCATGTGCGTCGTTATGACCGTTAAATCCTTATTTTTCAATGTATTATCCGATGCTGCCAAGGTCCGATCCTGCGTTTTGCGGGTGTCACACATTGTTTTGATAAACTGCCCTTTGTTTGTATCATAATCACCGGTTAATTTACACTATATAATATCTTGAACTTTATTGTTTTCTATAGTATCGTCATAAAGAAACCGCTCAAAAACAGTTGACGGCGGGAGCCGGTTGGTCAAAAACCGGCATGATAAGCGGATCAGCAACGGGTCTCATACGTATTAAGGAGGAGGATCCATGACGGTCTATCTCTGGGAAGGTAAAAGGCGGGATGGTTCCACGCAAAAGGGTGAAATGGAAGCACCCGGTGAGGAGCAGGTCCGCAAGAATCTGGAACGCCAGAAAATCACACCCACGAAAATAAAGAAAAAGCCCAAAGACCTGTTTGAAAATGTTGAATTTCTTCAGCCAAAGGTCAAGGAACAGGATATCATTGTATTTGCCAGGCAGTTTTCCACAATGATTGATGCAGGGCTGCCGATTGTTCAATGTCTTGATATCCTGGCCTCCCAGGAAGAGAATCCCACTTTCAGAAAGGTTTTGCGGTCCATCAAGGAGTCTGTGGAAGGCGGCCAGACCCTGGCCGATGCCATGAAACAGTTTCCCAAACAATTTGACAACCTGTTTGTGAATATGATCTCAGCCGGTGAGGCCGGGGGTATTCTGGATACAATCCTGAAACGGTTGTCCACATATATGGAAAAGGCGGCAGACCTCAAGAAAAAGGTCAAGGGTGCCATGATGTATCCCGCTATCACGCTGGCCATTGCGGTACTTGTCGTTATCATTATTCTTGTTTTTGTTATTCCGGTTTTTCAGCAGATGTTTGCCGATTTTGGTAAAGAACTGCCCCTTCCCACGCAGATCGTTGTGGCAATGAGCGAAACCGTGAAATCCAAGATTCTTCTTATAATCGGCGCATTCATTTTGTTTGTAATTGCCTATATGCGATTTTACAAAACGGAAAAGGGCCGGTTAACCATGGACGGCCTGTTCCTACGGTTGCCGATTGTCGGTATTCTGATACGCAAAGTCACAGTGGCCCGGTTTACGCGGACCATGGGAACCATGCTGTCAAGTGGCGTGTCAATTCTGGATGCACTGGATATTGTGGCTAAAACCGCCGGCAATAAGGTCGTGGAGAATGCTGTCTATAAGGTCCGATCCGGCATTTCAGAGGGTCGTACCATGGCCGATCCTCTGTCGGAAAGCGGCGTCTTTCCCGCCATGGTATGCCAGATGATCTCCGTGGGCGAATCCACAGGCGCTCTTGATGCCATGCTGGAGAAAATCGCCGATTTTTATGAAGAAGAGGTGGATGCGGCCGTAGAAGCGCTTACATCAGCCATTGAGCCGCTGATGATGGTCGTCATGGGTGGATTGATCGGCGGATTGGTTGTATCCATGTATCTGCCGGTATTTCAGATGGCCGGGGCGATCTCAGGCGGCTAAATACAGCTCTTGAAAGCAATTTGCGTTGACTACCGTTTCAGAGCGTCATAACTCGGAGGAGTTTGAAAAACGGCTTAACTGGCTGATGATACTGAGGGCCGTTTTTGCGGTTTTCCTGTTTGGCTCCACAATTTTTTTTCAGTTCAAGCATGTTTCAGAAACCTCATTCTCACTTTTGCTGCTTTACGGGATTTCCGGGGGGATTCTCGCGCTATCGGTGGCATACGCACTGGTATTGCCGCTGATACGGCGTAAAATCATCTTCACTTATTTTCAGATTATTGCCGATACGATCACAGTTACGGCCATTATTTATGTGACCGGCTCTTTTTCCAGTGTTTTTTCTTTTCTCTATCTTATTGTTATCATGGCGGCATGCTTTTTTTTATTCCGCAAGGGCGGCATGATCGTCGCGGCATTGTGCAGTATCCAGTACGGTATTATGATCGACCTGGAATATTACGGTATTTTGAGGCCTTTGGATGTGAACGGTATATTTGTGGTACCCGGTGCCGAAGGACCGCAGGTCCTCTATAAGATGGTCATCACCATTATCGCCTGTTTCTGTGTGGCGTTTCTTACAAGCCTGCTGGTGGAAATGGAACAGAAGGCCAGGCAGGAACTGGGCATCATGCGCCGGCATGTGCATCGGGTGGAACATATGGCAGCCATCGGTGAGATGGCCGCCGGTTTGGCCCATGAGATTAAAAATCCCCTTGCCGCCCTGACTGGGGCAATCCAGATGCTGAACATCACAAACGGCTACTCATCGGATGATGCACGCTTGATGCGGATTATTCAGCGGGAAGCGGGCCGGCTCAATTCGCTTGTTACCAATTTCCTTTTGTTTGCCCGGCCGCAAAAGGGAAGGGTGAAAAAGATTGCACTGGATGCTGTGGTGGCAGAAACCCTGGAGTTGTTTGAAAAAGGATTGGTGGAGCGGGCGCCCATTCGGTGCGAGGCCCGTATGCCGGACAGTATCTGGGTGGAAATGGACCCGGAATACCTGAGTCAGATTCTCTGGAATCTTTTATTAAACGCCGCCGATGCCATCCATGATAAGGATGATGGTCAGGGAATCATCCGGGTAACCGTCAAACCGGCCGGCGAGCGGACCGTGCGGGTTGATATCGCGGATAACGGTTGCGGCATGCCCAAAGAGAAAGCGGATTCGATTTTTGACCCCTTTTTTACAACAAAGCCGCGAGGTACCGGGCTCGGGCTTTCTGTGGTGCATCGGCTGGTGGAATCCTATGGCGGTCGTATCGATTTCGAGAGTACGCCGGGTGTCGGTACCCGTTTTATGATTACCTTGAAGCAGGCCACTCCTTGACGGCTTTGCAAAAATCGTTTAGTCCTTGACTCCTCCCATAAGGTCTAGTAAATCTTTAAAGTTTAACAGCTTTGTATAAACTGGATAGAGCGATATGGAAAAAAAAGAGACAAGTGTTATAGAAAAACGAAGAGAGAAAATCAATGCATTAAAGGCCGAAGGAATTGATTTATTCCCGGCCACGGCAGAGGTCTCTCATACCGTGGCGCAGGTGCTGGCGGCAGTTGAGCACGGGGAAATTACCGAGACGGATGATGCACCAATATTGTCCATGGCAGGCCGGATCATGGCAGTGAATTCTTTTGGTAAATCGGCCTTTATTCGATTGAAGGATCGTACCGGCGTACTCCAGGCCTATCTCCAGAAGAATAAACTCGGAGACGCGGCATATGCCCTGTTCAAGCAGATAGATATCGGCGACTTCGTCGGCTTGAAGGGGACCATGTTTCAGACAAAGACGGGCGAGTGGACACTTCTTGCGGAAGAATTGCGTCTGCTCTGTAAGGCCGTTCGACCCTTGCCTGAAAAGTTCCACGGGTTGAAGGATCCGGAGAAGCGGTATCGACAGCGCTATCTGGATCTGATCATGAACGTCGGCTCACGGGAAATTTTCATCAAACGAAGCCGGATTATTCAGGCAGTCAGGGCGTTTTTGCTGGAACGGGACTTTCTGGAGGTAGAAACCCCCATGATGCAGCCGATCCCCGGCGGGGCCGAGGCCAGGCCGTTTGTAACCCATCATAATGCCCTGGACATGGACCTGTTTCTTCGTATTGCGCCGGAGTTGTATCTCAAACGGCTCGTGGTGGGCGGTTTCGAACGTGTTTTTGAGATAAACCGGAATTTTCGAAATGAAGGCATCTCTACACGGCACAATCCGGAATTTACCATGCTGGAATTTTATCAGGCCTACGCAGACTACCGGCATCTGATGGCGATGACCGAAGACCTTTTCGGCCATGTGGTCATGAATGTATGCAATACAATGACAGTTGAATATCAGGGAAACACCATCGATTTTTCAAAACCATGGCGACGGATGACCCTGATGGACGCGATGCAGGAGATAGCCGGCATCGACAATACTGTCCTGGCGGACCGGGATGCGCTCCTGAGTATGGCAGACCAGAAAGGCGTAAAAATTACCAAGGCGGATAACAGGGGTAAAATCATTACAAAGCTTTTTGACGCGCTTGTGGAGCCATTTCTGATTTCCCCGACCTTTATCACGGGTTATCCCAAGGAGGTGTCGCCGCTCTCCAGAACCAATGCTGAGGATCCGGCAATTGTGGACCGGTTTGAGCTTTTTATTGCCGGCAGCGAAATCGCAAACGGGTTTTCCGAGTTGAATGATCCGGAAGACCAGAAGGCCCGTTTTCTGGCACAGGTGAATGCCAGGGCCGCGGGTGATGATGAAGCCCATTTTATGGATGAGGATTATGTGGAGGCCCTGGAGTACGGTCTGCCGCCCACAGCCGGCGAAGGTATCGGGATTGATCGTCTGGTGATGCTGCTGACCGATGCATCCTCCATACGGGAAGTGATTCTGTTTCCCCACATGCGGCCGGAATCGGGCAAGTGAATCCGGAATGGCATGTGAAATGCCAAATCAGAAAAATTAAACGGACGGATCATGTTCTACGAATACTTCATCGGCTGCCGCCATCTCATGGCCCCCAAGCGTAATGCGTTTGTATCGTTTATCACAATTCTTTCCGTTGTCGGCGTTATCATCGGCGTGATGGCGTTGATTATTGTCATCGCCGTGATGACCGGGTTTGAAGATGATATCAAACAGCGTATTCTTTCGGTGAAATCACATATTGTGCTGTCCCGGCACGGTGGCGAAATCGGTAATGTTGCGCAAGTCATGCAAACAGTGGAGGCGTATCCTGAAGTGGAAAGCGCGTTACCGTATGTGATGACTCAGGTGATGTTCCGGTCGCCTTACGGCATTTCGGGCGGTGTTTTAAAAGGGGTACCTCCGGAAAGGGCCGAACAGATCATGCCGCTTTTCAAAAGCCTTGCCCCGTTGGCCGATAAACTACGGGTGGGCGGGAAGAACGAGAACGGTGTGGTGGTGCCGCCCGGCATTGTATTGGGCACCGAGCTTGCCGGCCGGCTCGGGGTCTCCGAAGGCGAAATGATCTATCTCGTTCTTTCCATGGGCGCATTGTCCCCGATCGGTCATATGCCGTCGGTCAAACGGTTTGAAGTCACCGGCGTCTTTGAGGCCGGCATGCATGAATTTGACAGCGCATTTGCCTACATTCATCTGGCGGAAGCCCAGAAAATGCTGCGTTTGAACGATGCCGTCGGCAGTATCGAGATCCGGGTGGATGATCTGTATAAAGCCCGTTCAATTGCTCAAGAGATCGTTTCCGGGCTGGGGTATCCGTTTTATGCACAAGACTGGATGGCCATGTACAGTAACCTTTTTTCTGCACTCAAGCTTGAGAAAACCGTGATGTTTATTATTCTGACCCTTATTATTCTGGTGGCCGCATTTAATATTGCGAGCTCGCTGATCATGATCGTGATGAATAAAAAAAAGGAGATCGGTATTCTGAAGGCCATGGGCGCCACACGCAAAAGCATCAAACGGATATTTGTCATCGAGGGTATGATCGTGGGCGGCGTGGGGACACTGATCGGCGGCATACTGGGTATCATCGCCTGTCTTTTGCTGCAACGCTATGAGTTCATTGATCTTCCGGATGATGTTTATTATATTACCACCCTGCCGGTGAAGCTCCAGTTTCTGGATATCTCGTTAATCGCTCTGGCCGCGCTGGGGATCTGTTATCTGGCCGCCCTATACCCCGCGGCACAAGCCGCAAGAATAGACCCGGTGGAGGCGATTCGATATGGATAATCCGCATACCCCATTCCAGAGCGACCAATTTCCCGGCGGAAGACCCGGGAACGGCAGCCCATCCGATAGTCCAATGATTCTGGGAGAGGATATCGTCAAGCGCTTTGACAATAATGAGACGTGTGTGGACGTACTGACCGGTGTTTCATTTTCGGTATATCAGGGCGAAACCATTGCCGTGGTTGGTGCATCCGGAATCGGCAAGTCTACATTTTTACAGATCGTCGGTGCGCTTGATTCACCTGACAGGGGTGTTTTGTATTTTGAAGGCCGGAATGTTTACGAAATGGGTGAGGTTGAGCTCGCCCGGTTGCGTAATGAATACGTGGGGTTTGTGTTTCAGTTCCATCATCTCCTCCCGGAGTTTAACGCCCTTGAAAATACCATGATGCCCATGTTGATTCACGCCAATGACCGGGATGCGGCCCGGCAACAGGCTGAGGCCATGCTTGTGAGGGTGGGGCTGGAAAACCGGCTTCATCACCGGCCGTCGGAGCTTTCCGGGGGGGAGCAGCAGCGTGTGGCCATTGCCAGAGCCCTGGTCCGGAATCCGCGCCTGCTCATTGCCGACGAACCCACCGGAAATCTTGACGAGAAGACAAGTGATCGTATTCATGAACTGCTGGAATCCCTGAACCGTGAACTTTCCATGACATTGATCGTGGGAACCCATAACATGCGGCTTGCGGCCATGATGTCACGGAAACTGACAATACAAGACGGGCAGATCGTGGAACTGCCAAAGATAGCGGAGTAATTGATTGCAACGACGTGGACGGAATAATCCGGAAAAAACCGTCTGGTTGAAGGTTTTGACCATTTGTATTATCGGTCTCATGGCGGCCTTCACGGCCGGCAGGGTATCGCCGGCTTTGGCCCAAACGGGTAAAACCGTTCGTGTGATGTTTTTCCCCTTTACCACCTGGGCCGCATCTGACGGTGACGCCGGGCTAGGGTGGGATATTGCCGATATTCTGGCGGGCCGGCTGACCGAACAAGGTATTACGGTGATACGGCCGGCGGCGGCTGCAGCAGTGCCGGCGGAGCCGGATGCCAGGCAACGGAAGGCAGCGGCCGAAGGTGCGGACTATGCTGTTTGGGGCAGCCTGACGGAGCTCGGTGGCGGTTTCAGCCTGGATGTTTCACTCATGCGAACCGATTCAGCCGGTCTCCCCCGTATTTTTTTTGCCGACGGTGAATCTGCGGAAAACCTGGCACAGGCGGTCAACACAGTTTCAAGGGAGCTTGCCGCCGCGCTTCTGGGACAGGAAAAAATTGTTGATATTCACATCAAGGGGAATGAACGGATCGAAGCGGATGCCATCAAACGGGTTTTGGATATTTCAGCCGGTGATATTTACATCTCTGGGCAATTAAGCGAAAACATTCATAAAATTTATAATATGGGCTATTTCCAAGATGTCCGGGCGCTGGTCAGCCGGGAAACGCACGGCATGGCGGTTACCTTCCAGGTCACGGAGCGCCCCACCGTGCGCAATGTAAGGATAAAAAAGAGCACCATGACGTTTTCCGAGGAGAAGATCCTGGATGCCCTCTCCATCCAGCGCGGGGCGATCGTGAATATGGTCACCATCCAGGAGAACATCAAGACCATCGAAGGGCTGTACAAAGATAAAAATTATCAGAACGTGGAAGTAACCTATAAGATCATCCAGAAGAAAAACAATCAGGCCGATATTGAGTTTATTATCGAACGCGGCGAAAAGTTCATGATCCGGGAGATTCACTTTGAAGGCAATGAGGCTTACACGGACAAAAAGTTAATGAAGGTCATCGAAACATCGGAAAAGGGATTCTTTTCATGGCTGACATCTTCCGGCGACCTTCAGGTCGATGTGCTTCAACAGGATGTGGGCCGGCTGGCCGCACACTACCATAATAGCGGCTATATCGATGCAAGAATCGGTGAACCGGTCATCGATTTCAAGGATGAGTGGATCTATATAACCTTCAAGATCGAAGAGGGGCAGCGGTTTAAGGTTGGCACCGTGGATGTTTCAGGGGATATTCTGACCACTGAAGAAGACCTGAAGCAACAGCTAAAGATCGGCCAGGAGGTTTACTTCAACCGTTCTCTCATTCGGCACGATATGATTACCCTGAACGACTATTATTCGGATCGGGGATATTTTTATGCCGATATCATTCCACAAACGCAAAAAGATGATGAAACGCAGACGGTTAATGTCCTTTACCAGATAGAAAAAGGCAATCTGGTCTATTTCGACCGGATTATCATTGCGGGCAATACAAAGACGCGCGATAAGGTGATCCGACGGCAGCTGGATGTCTATGAACAGGAATTGTACAGCGGCAAGCGGCTGAAAAAGGGGATCTCAAGGCTGTACCGGCTCAACTATTTTGAAACCATCAAATTCGATACCATTGAGAATGAATCCGATAACGAGGTTGACCTGAAAATCGAGGTCGAAGAAAAACCCACGGGCATGTTTTCCTTCGGCGGTGGTTACAGCAGTATACAGGAGTTTTTTCTGACCACTTCCGTCTCCCAGGAGAACCTGTTCGGCCGGGGCCAGACGCTTAAGCTCAAGGCTGAGTTGGGCGGCTCCTCCACCCAGTATCAATTCAGTTTCACCGAACCCTGGCTGTTTGATATTCCCCTGTCCGCCGGGATTGATGTGTATGACTGGGAGACAGATTATGATACCTATGACCGTCATACGCGGGGCGGGGGCCTGCGGTTCGGCTACCCGGTGTTTGAGAAAACCCGTCTGTATGTCTCTAATACCTACGAAACCAATGACCTGAAAAATGTCACCGTCTTTGCCCCCTGGTCCATTCAGACTGCGACGGAAAACAGCGTGACAAGCAGTGTTGCTGCCACACTGCGGTACGATTCCCGGGATCGCGTTATTAACCCAAGCCGGGGTTCAGAGCATTCCGTTACGATTGAGAACGCCGGCGGAATTTTCGGGGGGGATGTGGCCTATACAAAATATACGGCGGAAACCGGGTGGTATTTGCCGCTTTTCTGGAAGTTCACCGGGTTTCTGCATTCGCGGGGCGGATATGTGCATGAGAATTCAGACGGCTTTCTGCCCGATTACGAGCGGTTTTATCTGGGCGGCATGAATTCATTGCGGGGATTTGACTGGCGTGATATAGCAATACAGGAAGAAGACGAGGACGGAATGCTGATTGACAAGGGGGGTGACAAATTTATTCAGTTCAATGCCGAGCTGTTGTTCCCCCTGTTTGGCGAACAATCCGGACTTGTAGGGGTTGTGTTTTATGATACCGGGAATGTTTACGATGATGACGAGGAGATGCGGTTTAACCGGTTGCGGGAAAGCGCCGGCTTCGGGGTTCGATGGTTTTCGCCAATGGGGCCGATCCGGCTGGAAAGAGGGTATATTCTGGATCCACAGGGAGACGAAAGTTCAAAGGGGCAATGGGAGTTTACCATGGGCGCCGCGTTTTGATACTGGTTTGATGAAGGTTGCAGCGTATGGCCCTCAGTACACTGGTTTGGGGGTGTTCAGCGGGAGATGAAATCGGAAATTGGAAATTTGGGAGAAACCGCCGGATTGACATTCAAGCTCCCAATGCTGATTGCAATCGAGGATAATACGGAAGGAGGGCGTTTTATGAAAGCCATAATGACAAAAATTGCCATAGTCGTCTTTTTCATGGCGTGTCTGGTGCCCTGTGTTCATGCAGCAGATGTTGCCAAGATCGGTGTAGTGGATTTTCAGCGGTTTATGAAGGAATCGGAAATCGGTAAGGCTGCCTGGGCGAAAATGGATAAAGAGACCAGCCGTCTGGAAGCGGAGCTCGAGGAAAAGGCCAACAGTCTGGAAGCGCTGAAAAAGCAGCTGGAACGGGATCTGATGGTCATGAGTGATGATAAAAAAGAGCAGCAGGAACGCGAATACCGTATTCAGATGAACGATCTCAAGACCCTTCAGCGCAAGTATTCGGAAAAACTGGGCCGGCTGGATCGCCGTCTTTCAATGGAGTTGCAGGAAAAGGCATTTACGCTGGCACAGGAAATAGGCAAGAAAGAAGGCTATCTGTTGCTGGTGGAAAAAACATCAACCCTTTATTATCCCCAGGCCATCGACGTGACGGATAAACTGATCGAGATGGCAAATGCCCAGAATCTGTCACTGGACGATAAGAACGGCTCCGAACCCGCGGCGAATGACGGCGATAATACAAAAGAATAACGGATACAGTGTATGAAGATTACGCTCCGTGACATAGCCGAAAAAGCCGGCGGAGTCGCTGAAGGCGACTTGGACAGGGAATTCACCGGGGCGGCGCCGTTTGATCTGGCAAGAGCGGGTGATATCACCCTGGCTGCCGGTAAATCCTTTTTGGACAGGCTTGAAAAAACTGCGGCCGGTGCGGTGATTGTACCGGTAAAGGTCGATTGTCCGATACCAGACCGAATTCGTGCGGAAAACCCCCAGGCGGTTTTCGCACGGGTATTGAATGTTTTTCACAAAAAGGGGGCAGGCCCCCCCTCTTTTACAGGCATCAGTCCGCGTGCCAGTATTGGTGATTCTTTTGTTTGTGGCCGGAATGCGGCTGTTGCGCCTCATGTGACCATTGGCAACAATGTGAAACTGGGCAGCCGGGTGGTGATTCATCCCGGCGTGGTGATCGGTGATAATGTCTGTATCGGCGATGATGTTGAACTACATGCCAATGTATCGGTCCTGTGGGGAAGTCTTATCGGCAACCGGGTGACGATCCATGCCGGCACCGTAATCGGCAGCGACGGGTTCGGGTTCGCACCGGATGGCAACGACTACATTAAACTGCCCCATACTGGCATTGTCCGTATTGACGACGATGTAGAGATCGGTGCCGGCAACACCATTGACCGCGCCACGTTTACGGAAACCCGGATCAGAAAAGGTGTGAAAACCGATAACCTGGTGCATATAGCACACAATGTTACGGTGGGGGAAAACACGGTCATTGTGGCCCAGGCCGGTATTGCCGGCAGTGTGACCATTGGTCGGCACGTCACGCTGGCTGGTCAGGCCGGGATTTCCGGCCACCTTGAAATCGGCGACAATGCCGTCGTCGGGCCGCAGGCGGGAATCGTCAAATCCATAAGCCCCAATGAGGTGATTTCCGGGACGCCCGGCATACCTCATAAATTGTGGCTCAAGGCCCAGAATATCGTGGCCAAACTGCCGGACCTGAAAAAACGACTCGTGGCACTTGAAAAACGGATGGGTGAGATTGACACAAACGATCAATAACCGGTTTTTTTGAGGGAGGGACTATGGAACCCGTTGACATAAAAAAGATTCTCGCGTTACTACCCCAACGATATCCGTTTGTCATGATTGACCGTGTGGTGGATGTAGTCCCCAATGATCGGATCACAGCGATCAAGAATGTATCGGCCTGCGAACCCTGGTCTTCCGGCCATTTCCCGGATAATCCGATCATGCCGGGGGTGCTGATTGTGGAAGCCATGTGTCAGGCCGGCGGTTTACTGGTCAATCTTTCGGGCGAGGAGGCTGTCACCGGTGAGGCGCGCTATCTCACGGGGCTTGATAAGGTCCGCTTCAGAAAACGGATTGTGCCGGGAGACACCATAACGATTTACGCCCGGATTATTAAAAAGAAGCTGAACATGGTAAAAATTGAGGCCACCGCCGAAGTCGGCGGCGAACGTGCTGCGGAAGCACAGATTATGGCCAGTTTGGGAGGTGTGCGTGATACATCCGACAGCAATAGTTGAACCCGGGGCGAATATCAGCCCCAACGTGACGGTGGGGCCTTTCTCCTACATCGGTGATAATGTCTCCATCGGCGAGGGCACCGTGATCGGGCCGCATGTGGTAATTCAGTCTTTTACCACCATTGGTCCCAATTGTCGTATTTTTCAGTTTGCCTCTATCGGGGAGGTCCCTCAGTCGCTGAAATTCAAAGGTGAAGAAACCTTTGTGAAGATCGGAGCAAATTGTATTATCCGGGAGTTTGTGACCATTCACCGGGGAACGGCGGAAGATACCGGAATAACAGAAATCGGTGACGAGTGCCTGCTGATGGCCTATACCCATATTGCCCATGATTGCCAGGTGGGCAACCATGTTATTTTTTCGAATAATGCCACCCTTGCGGGTCATATTACTGTGGGGGATTTTGCCACGATTGGCGGCCTGGTGGCTATCCATCAGTTTGTGAATATCGGAAGTTATGCCTTTATCGGCGGCAAGTCGGCGGTTGTCAAGGATATTCCTCCTTATGTAATCGCTGCGGGTGACAGGGCACGGCTTTATGGTTTAAACAGTGTCGGCTTGAAACGGCATCAATTCAGGTCGGAAGCAATATCCGCTTTGAAAAAGGCTTATCGCATTATTTTCCGAATCGGATTGACACTGAACGAGGCCCTTGAACGCGCCCATGCGGAGGTGGATCAGACACCGGAAGTGAAGAACTTTCTTGACTTTATCATGGCTTCACACCGAGGCATTACACGGTAGGGAGGCGTAGTGAGAAGTGGGTGCTGAGAAAAAAAGATCTCCCTCACCAATGGATGTCAGGTATTGTTTATGAAAATCGGACTCATTGCCGGCAGCGGCGATTTTCCTTTGATGTTTGCCCGGCGGGCGGCGGAAAAAGGGTATCAGGTATATGCCGTGGCGTATAAAAATGCGGCCGATGCCGCCTTGGAAGCAGATGTCCATACCATTGAGTGGTGTCATGTGGGAGAATTGGAGCGACTGCTGGCGTTCTTTGCCGCTAACGATATCAGAGAGACGGTGATCATGGGAGGTGTGACAAAAACGGTGAACTTGTCGGATATCAAAGTGGATAAAACCGCCATCTCCATGATTTCCGGGTTGACAGAGACTCATGATGATGCATTGTTGAGGTGTTTTGCAGACTTTCTGGAAACTAGGGGTATCACGGTCCGGGCTTCAACCTTTTTATTGCCGGAAATTCTCGCCAGACATGGATGCTGGACAAAAAGGCCCCCCACGCCGGCCGAAGAAAAAGACATCGTCCTGGGATGGCGGATTGCAAAGGCTGTGGGCCGGCTGGATGTAGGTCAGTGCGTAGTCGTGGAGGCAGGAACCATTCTGGCGGTCGAGGCAATTGACGGAACAGATGCCACGATTCAAAGGGGAGGGAAGCTGAGTGCGGGAAATGCCGCCGTTGTTAAGGTATGCAAACCTCAGCAGGACATGCGGTTCGATATTCCTGCTGTGGGGCTGACAACCATTGAGTCCATGCGGGCGGCGAATATTCCTGTCCTTGCGGTGGAGGCCGACCGGGCCGTGGTGTTTGACCGGGCAGAGATGGTAGCCGTCGCCGACCGTTATAACATGTGTATTGTTGCTCTAAAGGATCAAGAATGAATGTCATTCGTGTGGGTGTTATTGGAACCGGTTATCTGGGGAAGTTCCATGCTGAAAAGTATGCGGCCATGCCGGATGTGGAACTGGTCGGAGTGGTTGATGTAAACCGGGATAATGCCGAAGCAGTAGCCGGAAAGCTGGGCACCACAGCTTATACGGATCACCGGGCCTTGATTAACAAGGTGGATGCCGTCAGTGTGGTAGTGCCCACGGAAGCCCATTTCCCCGTGGCAATGGATTTTCTGAAAGCCGGTACGGATGTCATGGTGGAAAAACCCATGACCGCAACGATTGAAGAAGCGGACCAGCTCATCGCATTTGCAGCGTCAAAAGACCGGATTCTTCAGGTGGGGCATCTGGAACGCTATAACCCGGCCGTTGCGCCGCTTAAGGATATTGTCAATCACCCCGCCTTTATCGAATCCCACCGGCTGAGTATTTACAAAGAACGGGGGACAGATATCAGCGTGGTCATGGATCTGATGATTCATGATATAGATATCATATTGAATTTTGTCCGCTCCGATGTGCGGGAAATTCGGGCGGCGGGCATATCCGTGGTGTCCGAGCATGTGGATATCGCCAATGCGCGGTTGGCATTTGAAAGCGGGTGTGTGGCCAATGTAACGGCAAGCCGTATTTCCAACCGGAATGAGCGAAAGGTGCGCATGTTTCAAAAAGATACCTACATATCGGTGGATTTTGCAAACAGTGAAATTACGATTGTCGAAAAGAACGGCTCACCATCCGACATGAACGACACCGTTATCCCCGGTATGACCTCTAAGCATCTTTCATTTATGAAGTGGGATGCGCTGGAACAGGAACTCAGGGCCTTTGTGGCCAGTGTACGGAAACGTGAAACCCCGGAGGTCTCCGGCCATGTCGGACGGGAAGCGCTGCGAGTTGCAATGAATGTTATGGACCAGATTCAGGAGACCAGCAAGACATTTAATCTGAGCCGTCAGGTCTGAAAAATATCATGAATACGGAAACGCCTGTTGCAGATACCAGATGTGTGATGATCGTTGCCGGCGAAGCGTCCGGTGATCTGCATGGTGCAAACCTCATCCGGCGCACCCGGGAGCGTTGCGACGGGGTCTTTTTTTTTGGTATCGGCGGAGCGGAAATGCGCAATGCCGGTGCCAGAATATTGGTGGAAGCTTCCGAACTTTCCGTTGTGGGCATAACGGAGATTTTTATCCGTTTGCCGTCTATCTTAAAAGGAATGGGGGCTGCCAAGCGGGCACTTTCGTCCGGATTGCCCGATCTGCTGATCCTGATCGATTTTCCGGATTTTAATCTCAGGCTGGCGGCAACGGCCAGAAAGCACGGGGTCCCGGTTTTTTATTATATTACGCCGCAGGTCTGGGCCTGGCGAAAACGGCGCGTTTATCAAATTCGGCAACGGGTGGACCATGCTGCCGTGATTCTGCCCTTTGAAGTGGATTTTTTCCGTCAATACGATGTGCCGGTGACCTTTGTGGGGCATCCCTTACTGGACGCCGGTTATGAAGTGCTGCCGGAACCGGTTGCTGACAATGAGGAAACTGTAGTGGGGCTGTTACCCGGTTCGCGGCATGGTGAGATTTTGCGTCACCTGCCGGTGATGCTGGATGCCGCAGCGGCAATGGCAGAAAAAGATCCGAAAATCCGGTTTCTGGTTTCCAGTGCCGCATGTATTGATCCGGCATTTGTCCGGTCCATAACTGATAAATACGGTGAACGCGTGGCGCTTGAGGTTGTCCCGGGAAATGTGGTGAATGTGTTCCGGCAAAGCGCCCTGGTAATTGCCGTGTCCGGAACAGTGGCAGTGGAAGCGGCCCTTTACACAACACCGCTGATTGTCATTTACCGGGTGTCATGGATCAGTTACTGGCTGGCCAGAATACTGGTCAAGATTGACCATATCAGTCTGGTCAACCTGGTGGCGGAAGATCGACTGGTTCCGGAGTTAATCCAGTCCGATGCAACGGCCGATAAAATTGCACAAACGGCGCTGGGGTTGCTGGGTGATGAAAATCGGCTGATGGCCATTAAGACAGGCCTTCGTAAAGTCCGGGAGCGGCTGGGTGGTCCGGGAGCGTCGGACAGGGCGGCGGAGATTGCTGTTGGAATGTTAACGGCTTCGTGAAAAGTCCAGTATCTGCGTTGCGGCGCATCTCCCGTCATGACACGTACGTCAAGTACGCTCCATTTCTCGAGATGCACCGGCGCCTTGCTCTTGAACTTTTTACGAAGCCGCCCCAAACTCGATTTTTTACGATTACATGAGATACTAAAGATATAACAAGTTGCTGGAAATTCGACGGGCAAACGCTGGCTGCTTCGCTGTGTCTGGTTTCCAGTTTTAGAAAACAGAATTTATTACCCATATGGCTTTATTCAAAATACAGAACCGATATCGAAATCTGCTCAGTTATATCAAGGGCAGCCGTTTCCGTCTTTATGCGGCAATTGCCTGCATGCTGATTACCTCCGCCACCACGGCCGCGCTGGCCTATCTGATCAAGCCGGCCATTGATAAGATTTTTATTACGAAAAATATCGAAATGCTCCGGTTAATACCGCTGGCCGTGATCATCGTCTCTTTCCTCCGTGGTCTTGGCATGTACGGCCAGGAGTTTTTCATGGGCAGGGTGGCTGAGGGGATTATCAAGAAGTTCCGGGACAACCTATATGCCAAAATATCCGATCTGCCCCTCTCTTTTTTTTATAAGGAACGCACGGGCGTATTAATGTCGCGCATCACCAATGACGTTAACCTTATAAAGATTGTTGTATCCAATGCCGTGACCTCCATGGTCCGGGATTTCTGTACGGTGACACTGTTGCTGGGCCTGATTTTCTATCAGATCTGGGAATTGGCCCTGGTGGCGTTTCTGGTTCTGCCGGTTGCATTTTATCCGGTGGTGGCTATTGGCCGGAAGGTCCGGCGGGTATCTACCGGGTGCCAGGAAGCGGTGGCGGATATGAACGCTTTTCTCCATGAGACTTTTGCCGGTAACAAAATTGTTAAAGCGTTTGGCATGGAAGCCTATGAAAAAAAACGCTTTCAGGAGAAGTCCGGGAACCTCTTTTCCATTGAAATGAAAAATATTATGGTGCGGGCACTTTCGTCGCCCATCATGGAGTTCTTTGCAGGATTCGGCATTGCCTTTGTCATATGGCTGGGCGGCTCCAGGGTCATCAGCGGCGTCTACACCACGGGAACCTTTCTGTCCTTTCTGGCTGCCGTGATGCTGATGTATGATCCGGTGAAAAAACTTTCCAATCTCAATGCCATGCTGCAGCAGGGCATGGCGGCGGTAGACCGGGTCTATGATGTGCTGGAAACAGAAGCGGAGATTGAGGAAAAGCCCGACGCGCAGGTCATCGAACGACGCGCTCATCGCGTGGTATTTGAGGATGTCGCCTTTTCCTATGATGGCAATGAGCAGGTCCTTCGGCACATCGATATTGATGTTGCGCCGGGTGAGGTGGTCGCCCTGGTTGGCATGAGCGGTGGCGGCAAAACCACCCTGGTGAACCTCATCCCTCGTTTCTATGATGTGACAGCCGGCCGTATCCTTATTGACGGTCTGGACATACGGGACGCCACCATCGCCTCGCTGCGGGAGCAGATTGCCATTGTCACCCAGGAACCGATTCTGTTCAACGATACCGTGCGAAACAATATTGCCTACGGCAACCTGTCAGCATCGGAAGAAGCGATCATGGCGGCTGCAAAATCGGCCTATGCTTATGATTTTGTGACGAATTTTCATGAAGGTTTTGATACCACCATCGGTGAACTTGGCTCCCGGCTGTCCGGCGGTCAAAAGCAGCGCATCTGTATAGCCCGCGCACTGCTCAAGGACGCGCCGATCCTGATACTGGACGAAGCGACATCCGCCTTGGACAGTGAGGCCGAGGCCATTGTTCAGAAGGCGTTGGCCAACCTGATGAAAGGTCGCACCACCTTTGTCATTGCTCACCGGCTTTCCACCGTAAGCCATGCCGATCGCATACTGGTGATCTCAGACGGCCGTATTGTGGAGCAGGGGCGGCATGAAGAACTCTTTGCAAAAGGCGGGGATTATTACCGTTTGTGCCAGATGCAGCTTAAAAATGGCGGCTGATTTTGTATTGTGGGTTAACATTTTGCTGTTGAATTCGCTGTATGGGGCATTCCGCCAGAAATCCCTCCCCCGTCCATTCCGAGTCGTTTTACTCCAGATGTTTTATAATTAAATTTCAATATGTTAAACCTATATATCGATATTGGTTTATCGAACGATTGTTCTGTTTAGTAATTGATAAACTGTATAGTATGTCAAACAATGTTAAGAAAAATGTTGACAAGGTTAAACGGGTTTGATAGGTGTCTTACCTGAGCGATAGGCCCGGCCGTTCATGTTTTCCCAGATGCATGTAGAACTGGTGCCGTTTTATACAAAAGAAGCTGTACGTTGCCGGTTGTGAAGTATAGCGTTGCCTTGATTCAAAATGTCTTGTGGCGTGAATGGATTTCCGGGAAGGATATTTTAAACGAGACATTGACGTAGTATAGGGATCATCCCGTTCTCTGGATGAAAGAGGGGGGCAAGTGCCTGAGTCAAGTCAATACGCCCAGCCGGCGAGTGATATTGCTGTTATCGGCATGGCCGGATTTTTTCCGGATGCGCCGGATGTCGGCATATACTGGCAGAACACCATCAAGGGCCTTGTAGCCATTGATGAAGTGCCGGCGGAGCGATGGGACTGGCGCTATTATTATGATTCAGACCGGCAAAAGCCGGATCGGATCAACTCCAAATGGGGTGCGTTCCTCCCCGACATTGTCTTTGATCCCCTCTATTTCGGTATTCCCCCCAAGGCATTACCCTTTATCGAAACATCGCAGTTACTGCTGCTTGAAAGCACGCGACTTGCTCTGGACGATGCCGGTTATCTGGAGCGGTCCTTTGACCGTCGCCGTACCGCTGTTTTTATCGGCACCGGGGCCGGCGAAGGTGATCTCGGCCAGCAATACAGTTTCCGGTCCATGCTGCCCCGGTTTTTTGGGGAGAGTGCCGACGATCTTCTCAATGGTCTTGACGGTGCCGTGCCGGAATGGCGGGAAGATGTTTTTACCGGCATCATCATGAATATTGCCGCTGGCCGGATTGCCGACCGGTTCAACTTCGGCGGGACCAACTGTACCATTGATGCGGCATGTGCTTCTGCTTTGGCGGCCCTTCGGGCGGGGATTCTTGAGTTAAAGGCCGGGGAAAGCGATCTGGTGATTGCAGGCGGCGCCGATACCCTGATGAGCCCTTACGCTTATACCTGCTTTTCCAAAGTGGGGGCATTATCCGGCACCGGCCGCAGCATTCCCTTTGACGAAAACGCTGATGGCATTGTTCTTGGAGAATGCGTTGCAACGGTTGTTTTAAAGCGACTGGCCGATGCCGAGAGAGATGGCGATATCATTTATGCGGTTATCAAGGGCATCGGGGCCTCCAGTGACGGTCGTGGCAAAGGGCTCACCGTTCCCAAACCTGAAGGTCAGATAGCCGCCATTTCCCGCGCCTATGAAAACGCCGGTATCGATCCCGCCACTATCGATTTGATAGAGGCCCATGGCACCAGTACCAGAGCGGGGGACCGATCCGAGGCGGCGGCACTGAAATCCTTTTTTTCTCAGACAGGTATGCCGGCCAGAACCTGTGCCGTTGGGTCGGTCAAGTCCATGATCGGCCACACCAAATGTGCCGCCGGTATCGCTTCGCTTATGAAGACGGTTCTGGCGTTGCACCACAAAATTCTGCCGCCAACTGCCGGGGTCGAGCATCCGCTCGCCGATCTGGATGGTGCGGAGAGCCCCCTCTATCTTAATACCAAGGCCCGTCCCTGGGTATCGACGAGCGATAGTCCGCGCCGGGCAGGGGTGAGTGCCTTTGGTTTCGGCGGCACCAATTTCCATGCCGTACTGGAGGCATATGAGGGGGCGGTGAAACCAGACCACTGGGCGTCTCCGCTTCCTGACTGGGATACAGAGCTGCTTGTGTTCCGGGAGGATTCATCGGAAGCACTGGCCGCAACACTTCACGCCGTTGTTACTCAACTGACTGAATCTCCGGCATTTGCATTAAAGGATCTGGCCTATACACTGGCTATGACAGAATCACCCAAGGAAAATGTGCGTCTTGCCATTGTGGCGGCATCCCTGGATGACGCCAGGGCAAAAATGGAAACCGCCCTTGACGCTTTGGACGGGACGAAAGAGGAATACGACGATTCCACGGGTATTTATTTCAGCCGTGTGCCCGTGGCAGATACCGGAAAGGTCGCGTTTGTTTACCCCGGTCAGGGATCACAGTATACATACATGCTCAATGACCTCTGCATGGCCTTCCCCCTGGTCCGGGAGGTGGTGGAACGCTTTGACCGTCACTTGCGCGACCGATTTCCCACCGGCCTGAGCCGGGCTGTTTATCCGCCACCGCCGTTTACAGCGGAAGAAAAAAAGGCCAATGAAAAGGTTTTGACGCAAACCCGTTCGGCCCAGGCGGCAATGGGTGCCGTGGATACGGCCATGCATACGTTGCTGACACACCTGGGAGCAACGCCGGATATGGTGGCAGGGCATAGCTACGGAGAATATCCCGCCCTTTTTGCCGCCGGCGTGCTGGAAGAGGATGAACTGGCAAGGATTTCAGAAGCGCGGGGTCGTTTTATTCTGGAATCGGCCACTCCGGAACCGGGCACCATGGCTGCGGTAAAGGCATCAGAAACAACGGTGGCGCCGCTGCTGGAAAATATTGACGGTGTATGGATCGCCAACCTGAACGCACCGTTGCAGACTGTTATCAGCGGTACGCAGACGGGCGTCCAAACCGCCATGGACCGGCTTGGTAAGGAAGGGGTGGTATCAAAACAGATCCCGGTTTCCTGTGCATTCCACAGTCCGATTGTTGACGGTGCCCGTTCCAGATTGGCAGAGATGCTGGACGGTTGTACGTTTGCCCCACAGCAAATTCCGGTCTATTCAAATACCATTGCTGATTGTTTTCCGGAAGCGGCTGCCGACATCAAAGCTCTGCTGGTAAAGCAACTGGTCCATCCGGTGCGGTTTGTATCGGAAATAGAGGCCATGTATGCCAAGGGCGTTCGGACATTTGTGGAGGTGGGTGCCGGCAGCGTTTTAACCAATCTCATTCGTACGATTTTGAAGGGCAAAACGCATCAGTCAGTGGCGACGGATAAAAAGAACGGAGCCGGATTAACACGATTGCAGCATGCATTGGCAGTCCTGATCTTGGCAGGTCAACGCCTGCAATTGGGACGCTTGTATCAGGGCCGTCAATGCCGCCGGCTTGATCTGAAACAATCAGACGCGCATGCGTTCCATAAACCCCCCGGGAAAGGGGCATATGTTATCGGGGGAGGGACGGTACGGCCGGTTGACCAGGCCCCACGGGAAGCGGTTGTGCCACGGCCGGTGGTATTTTCAGATATCCCGCCTGTGATGCCGGCTACTGGTGCCGCTGTACATTCACCGGGAATTGGACGGGATCATAACAATATGAATGTTGAACAGTTTGACGGAGATACCATGGGATCGTCATTCAATCAAAATCAGTCATCCATGAGCAGGGAGCCCCGAACCGGGGAAACCACCACAGATGAAACGGTTATCAGCCGGTTTCAGGATTTAATGAGCCAGTTTCTGGAAACCCAGAAGGCTGTTATGACGGCCTATCTCAACGGAACGGTTGAAATGCCGGATCATCGTGCAGAAGCAGATGCCGTTCTGATGCAGGACCCGCAGGCTGCTGCCACGGCAGGCATGACGGCGTCCCCGACATTTTCCGGTGAGACTGCCGAGCCGGAGGCAGAACTGGCATCAGCAGACAAGCAGGAGAACACGGCCGTGGATTCAGCCGCTTTGGCGTCGGATGAATCGGCCGCGACATGTTCCCGGGGCGCCGTTGACCTGAAGTCTCTGCTTCTGGATATTGTCAGCGATTGTACAGGTTATCCCGTGGATATGCTGGAAATGGACCAGGAGATTGAAGCAGATCTGGGTATCGATTCCATCAAACGCATGCAGGCCATGGAAGAACTGGAAGTGGCTCTTGAGAAAAAAGGACTCAGATTGCCGGAAGACCAGCGGGAGCAGCTTCTGGAAAGTCTGACCCTGGCCGATTTACTGGCCGGTCTGGAGTCGATGGTGACCGGCAACAAGAATACGCAGGCGGCTGATTCGCCTGCAACACAAGTGTCGGGTGCCGCCACGGTCGGTCATGAACCGGCAAGCGCTGTTTCTGAAAAGGCCGGGGCGCTCCTTGATGTCGCCGGTATGTTGATGAATGTGGTCAGTGACCTGAGTGGATATCCTGTGGATATGCTTGAACCGGAACAAGAGATCGACGCAGATCTGGGTATCGATTCCATCAAGCGCATGCAGATACTGGAGCATATGGAGTCTGATTTTGAAGCGTATGATATAAAACTGTCGGATCAGGACCGGGAACAACTGGCCGAGAGTCTGACGCTGGGCGATATTATTACGGTACTGACAGATTTGACAGGCAGCGCTGGCGGGAGCCTTCAACCTGAAAACAACGTGGCACTATCAAAAGACGATGCGATTGTAAGAGCGGAAGCATCCGCGACTGAAGCGTCCCCGGCGGCGGACACGGCAGCAAAAATACGGCAAATGGTGACTGAACGGCTGTATCACAGTGTGGAAACACATACGGGTTATCCGGCCGAGATGTTGGCGCCGGATTTAAAACTGGGGGCGGAACTTCAGATGGATGCCGCCATGATTGAAAACGTATCAAATGATTGTATCGGCGGCCTGGAAAAAGAGATCAGTGGTTTTCGGACGGAAGTTGAAACAAAACGGCCGGTACCCCTTTCTGCGCTGGGTGACATAGTGGACTGGCTGGTCAAAGCGCTGGTCTCTGCTGCCGGTGGGATAACAGAGGCAATCGCATTGCTTGACCAGGAGATGGCGAGTGACATCGAAGGCCCGTCAGATAAGGAACCGTCAGCAGCCGATGCGATTCGCCGGTTTACTCTGGTTGCCAAAGAGCGTCCGTTAATACCGTCGGCCGATGACCGCCTTCAGGCGGCAACAATCCTGTTGACAAGAGTGGCGGACGAACCGGTTGCTGCTGCAGTGATCAGAACCCTTCAGGCATCCGGACGACGAATGGTGGTGCTTACGCATAAAGCCGAGGTCCGACCGGGGCAGATGGAAAACAGAAATGACAGCGATCCGGTGGAATATGTCATAGACTTTTCAGATAGTGAGGCGCTGGCAGGAATAATTGAAGATATCAGAAACACCCACGGCCCGGTTGCCGGTTTGCTTCATTTGACACCCCTTGCCGCGGGCGAGTCTTTTGCAGATATGGATCTGGAGATATGGAAAAATGAAGTTGCGGTAAAGGTCAAGAGCCTTTTTCATCTGACCCGGGGAGTGTACAAAGACCTTAATGCAGCCGTTGAGATGGGGGGTGGCAGCGTGGTCGCGGCATTGGCCATGGGCGGAACCTTTGCCAGTATACCGATGGCTGGCAGCGGGACGAGTGAAGCGCCCCTGTTTTCTTCCGTGTCCGGCGGCGTGTGCGGTTTTTTAAAAGCCTTGGCCGAAGAAATGACGGGTCTCAACATACGCCTGGTGGACAATGATCCGCAGGAGAAACCGGAAACCATTGCCGCTCAGGTGGTCAGTGAATTGTTGACGTTGTCGGCGGATATCGAAGTGGGGTATCATCAGGGCGCCCGTCTTGTGTTGGACATTCAGGAGGCGCCGCTGGCAATGGATGATCTGCCGGACAATATGATCGATTCGGAAAGCTGTCTCTTGCTTACCGGCGGTGCTCGTGGCATTACCGCTGCCATTGCCCTTGAACTGGCAAGTCGTTTCAAGCCGACCCTGCTTCTGGTGGGTCGAACCCCGTTTGTTGAAACAGAAGCGGATAACACCGCAGGCATTACAGATGAAAAACAACTCAAGGCAATCCTGGCGGAAAGATTGAAGGCCGGACAAAAGAAAGTCCGTCCCATTGACCTTGAAGATGCATATCATCGTCTGACCGGGCAACGTGAAATCCGGAACACCCTTGAACAGTTACGAGCGGCTGGCGCCAGTGCTCACTATCTGGCGTGTGATGTAACAGATATTGACGGCTTTTCAAATCTGATCGCGTCGATCTATGAAAAATTCGGCCGTATTGACGGCGTCATTCACGGCGCCGGACACATTGAAGATAAGAGGATTAAGGACAAAGATACCGATTCCTTTGACCGGGTTTTTGATACCAAGGCGGATAGCCTGTTTATCCTGGGGCAGGCCTTACGGACCGAACAACTCCGGTTTATGGCATTGTTCTCGTCCGTTGCCGGGCGTTTCGGCAACGCCGGTCAGTCCGATTATGGGGCAGCCAACGAAGTTTATAACAAAACCGCACTTTATTTAAACCGTCTATGGCCGGGCCGGGTGGTGTCGTTTATCTGGGGGCCATGGGAAAGTCAGGGTATGGTATCTGCGGAACTTCAGGAAAAGTTCAATCAGAGCGGCATCACCCTGATCTCCAGGAAAGTCGGCACCGGTTGTTTTGTTAATGAAATGCTTTACGGAAAGAAAGCGGATACGGAAGTGGTATTTGGCGGATGGGATGACCGGAAAAAAGTCTTATCTGCGGCGAGACGCTCTGCCGGTCTGCCGTTGTTGTCGCTGAATGCCAACTTTTATCCGTCCCGGAACGGGAATGTGGCACTGGTACGGCGGGTGGACACCGGCGTAGACCGTTACCTTGAAGATCATAAACTTGACGGCCGACCCGTGATGCCCATGGCCATGGCCCTGGAGATGATGGCCGAGGCTGTGGCATACCGGTATTCTGATTTTAAGCTGAGCGCCTTTACAGATATCCACGTGCTCAGGGGGATTGTGCTGAATAACGGGACGGCCGATATCCTTATTACCGTTGACCCGGTGGAAAAAGAGAGCGACCGGGTGACGCTGGCGGTCCGGATCCGGGACAGCCACGACAGCAAACGGCTCTATTACCGGGCAAATGCCGAATTGGTACGGGAGCAACCCACCGGTGATACCCATCATGCCATCGGGTTGAATGACCCCGGCCCTTTTTCCCTTTCTGTTGCCGAAGCCTATGACAAACGGTTATTCCACGGACCGTTGTGGCGGGGCATTCAGGATATCGAAACCATCGGCAAAAACGGGATTATTGGTCGGCTGAAAAGATCCACACCGTCGGCTTATTTGCACAAAAGCTCATCGGCTGATACGCGTGAATGGTTGATTGATCCGCTGGTGATTGACAGCGGGCTGCAGCTGGTGGTCCTGTGGATGCGGGAACAGATGAATGCCACCCCCCTTCCGTCAAGGCTGGATCGATTTATGTTATTCGATACACCGAAAAACGGGGATTCTCTGCGATGTGAGGTCCGGGTTAATGTGCCGGATAACGGTGGGCTTAAATCCGCGGACCTCTTTTTTGTCAAACCCGACGGCATGCTGGCCGGTGTTATGGAAGGTCTGGAAATTATTGGCAGTGAATCATTGAACCGTCTGGCGGAGAAGTAGTGAGACTTATGCATTTCAATACTCGTAAAGATAGTTCTGATGCACCCGAGACCGTTGCTGTTGTGGGGATGGCGTGTACCTTCCCCCATGCCCCGGATGTGAAGACGTTTTGGCGGAATATTATCCATAAGCATGATGCCGTGGGAGATGCGCCATCAGAGAGATGGAGCGCGGACCGGTTTTACGATCCACAGGCCGGGGAAGGGGCAAAGCTGTATGCCAGGCGCGGCGGATATCTTGACTCCCCCTTTCTATTCAATCCCGCTGAATTCGGTATCATGCCCAAAGCCGTGGATGGCGGTGAACCGGACCAGTTCCTGGTGTTAAAAACCGCGGCAGATGCCATGCACGATGCCGGCATTGAACCGGGCGGTCCGGCCAATGAGCGTACGGCATTTATTCTTGGCCGGGGAAGTTATTTAAGTGCCGGTGCCTTTAATCTGGTGCAGCGGACCGTTATTGTTGATCAGACGGTTCGGTTGATGGCCGAGATGCATCCGGATATGCCGGCAGATGCCATCGCCACTCTTAAGGACGGACTGATGGCCTCATTGAAACCCTTTGAGGCGGAGACTGCACCCTCGGTCATGCCCAACATTACTGCCGGACGGGTTGCCAACCGGCTCGGCCTGATGGGGCCCAACTATACCATTGACGCGGCCTGTGCATCCTCCCTGTATGCAATTGAAGCTGCCGTTGCCGGTCTTCTGTCCGGCCGGAGCGACCTGGCGCTGGCGGGCGGTGTGCATATTTTTAACAACATTCCTTTCTTGAGCGTTTTCTGCACCCTGGGGGCCATGTCCCGACAGGATCAGATCCGGCCGTTTGATGAAAATGCGGACGGAATGGTGCCCGGCGAAGGCGTGGGCATAGTGGTGCTGAAGCGGACCTCCGAAGCCCGAAGAGACGGCAACCGGATTTATGCTGTTATTCGAGGTATGGGCAGCTCCAGTGACGGCAGGGGCATCAGCGTCGCTGCACCCCGGCTCGAAGGCGAGGTGCTGGCGCTTGAACGCGCCTATCAGGTGGCCGGTGTTTCGCCCGATACCATCGGTTTGATAGAAGCTCACGGCACCGCCACAAAGGTGGGCGATGCCACGGAAATCAAGTCCCTTGCAACGGTATTTGGCCTCAGGAGCGATGAGGCGGCCCGACATTGCGCTCTGGGGGCGGTCAAGTCAATGATTGGTCATGCCATGCCCGCGGCCGGTATTGCCAGCTTTATTAAAACGGTGCTTTCAATTTATCATCGGGTGCTGCCGCCAACGCTCCATTGCGAACAACCCAATCCCAGGTTTGAACTGGAAACCACTCCATTTTATATTAACACGGAAACCCGCCCGTGGTTCCGATTGGATGGGCAAACACCGCTACGGGCGGGGGTAAACGCGTTTGGCTTTGGCGGGGTCAACGCCCATGTGGTTCTGGAGGAATATGATGCCGCTTCGGAAGAACAGCCTGTTTTACCGGCTGCACGGAATGCGGATACGCCTGAGGTTATTGGCCTGGCGTGGGATGCGGGTCTGTTTCTCATTTCCGGCGAGTCCCGCGCCGACCTTGTCGCCAAGTGTCAGGACCTGGTGAATACGCTTGCGCGTGACCCGGCAGTGGATATCATAGCACTGTCACAGGCGGTACTACACAAGTATACGCCGGACGCACAACGGCTGGCTATCATTGCCGAATCGACAGCAGACCTGGCAAAAAAACTTGATTACGCAATGACCCGGCTTCAGGCGCCCAATTGCAAAAAGGTTAAGGACATCAAGGGAATATATTATTTCGGAGACCCGCTGGGCAAGACCGGTAAGGTGGCTTTTATGTTTCCCGGCGAGGGGGCGGCCTATACCAACATGATGATCGACCTTTGCCTTCGCTTTCCGATAGTGCGGCAGGGGTTTGATATCATTAACGACGCCATTGCCGGCCGCAGGAAAAAGAGCCGGTATCTGCCCAGCCAGTTTATCTTTCCGGCAACCCTGTTGTCTGATACGGAAGCGGAAGCGCTTGAGGCAGAATTCTGGAAAGTGGACAGCGGTCTTCAGGCAATTCTGGCGTCAAGCCTGGCCATGCAGGATCTGCTGACCCAATTTGAAGTAACACCGGATATGATCGTGGGGCACAGCGCCGGCGAGTACAGTGCATGGATCGCTTCAGGTATTCTTGACAAGGACGATTTTTACCGTCACCAGGAATCCATTGCCGCCATCTATGCCGATCACAACCATACTGTTGATACCGCCATGGTCGCGGTATCGGCGGGAATAAAAAAAGTACAGCCCGTCCTGGAGGCCATGGACGGAGAAATATACATGTCCAATGACAACTGCCCCCATCAGGTGGTGGTGGTAGGTGAAATCGACGCAATGGAACGGTTCAAGGCGGCCTTGTCTGAAGCGCGGCTGATGTATACGGACCTTCCGTCAACGGAGGTGCATCATACCCCCATGGCCAATCATCAGGCCGGGCCGTTGCGCAAAGCGTTTTCCGCCCTGAAAGTTTCAGGCGTGAGCATACCGGTTTATTCCCCGGTGACCACGGCGCCGTATCCGGACGATGTGCAAACCATTGTTGATTTAATGGTGCGTTACTGGCTAAAGCCGCTTCAGTTCCGGCAGACGGTTGAAAATATGTATGCGGACGGGGCGAGAATTTTTGTGGAGGTCGGGCCAGGCAACAACTTGTGCGGATTTGTGGACGATATTCTTCGGGGCAAGTCGTTTATGTCGGTTCCGGCAAACACGAACCGCCGTTCCGGAACGCTTCAGTTATGTCATTTGCTGGGAATGCTCGCTGCCCAGCACATGGATGTCAACCTGTCGCCTCTGCTGACATCGCAGCAGGCATCGCTGGCCGGTCGCGGTCATGAAGCGAAAGAATCCGGTGCCAACGCCATGACTGTGGCCATGGATCTGGGGCTTCCGGAATTAGAACTGGACGATGAAACACTTGCCGCCTTGAAAAAACGTCTGACGACGGATGACGGTGCTGCAACGGAAGAGCGTTCGGCAGCGTCCGGGCTTTCCTGGCCAACGCCGGCAGTTGCAAGGCCGGACCGGCAACCGCCAGGGACAGGCCCGCAATCGGTCAATCCGGCGGAATCCTCAAGGGACCGGGTGATGAAACAATATATGGATACCATGTCCCGGTTTCTGGAACTGCAAAAAGAAATGACAACGGCCTTTGCCGGCGGGAAACAGAAAACCATTCCGGCAGACACCCCGTCCCGGCCGGCGGTCTGGCCGATGATTGACAGGGTGACGGTGAAGGCCCCGCAGTCAGGTGTCCGGGTAGATCGTCATGTTGATTTAAATGGCGATCTCTTTTTATTTGACCATCCGTTTGGCGGGAATATGTCCCGGCTTGACAACAGTCTTTGCCCGCTGATTGTTACCCCCCTGACCCTGAATGTGGAAATGATAGTTGAAGCCGCGGCCCAGTTGTTCCCCGGAAAAGTGGTGACCGGCATCAAAAATGTGAAAGCCAGCCGGTGGGTGGTGGTGGATGAGACCGATGGTGTGGGGCTGACGGTGACGGCCGAACGAATGGGGGATGCCGATGTTGTTGCAAAATTGTATGACCTGTCATCCGGCAGTACGGCATCCACTGAAGGCGTCGTAATGTTTGATGACGGCTTCCCGGCACCTGAGACCGGAGGTGTGATGCCCGCTGTGCTATCTGAACCGGGTGCCGTCGAAAAAGCAAGGGCCATGTATGCGGAGAAGCTTATGACCCACGGGCCCCGTTTTCAGATTATCAATGGCCTGGCGCGGGCCGATCAGAATACAATGATTGCCTCGCTGCAGGCACCGGCCATTTGTGACCGGTTTGCGTCGTCAAACAAGGGGGCGTTTCTTATCAATCCGCAGTTAATGGATGCCTGTGCCCAGATGACCGGTTTCTGGGCTCAGCAGGCTTTAACGGAGCAGTTTATCACGTTCCCCTCCGGATTCGGTGATATCCGGTTTGTTTCCGCCCCACCCCGTCCCGGAGACATGCTCTGGTGCAAGATGTGCATTCGCGATATCACTGACCATTTTGTCCGCTCCGATCTTACGATTGTCCACGGCAATGGTCATGTCTGGGCCCGTATCAATGGTTGGACCCACCGGCGGTTTGAACTGCCGCTTGAATTGTACAGATTCTGGCGGTTTCCCAGGCGACATTTGATCAGCCAGGTTTTGCAAGGGACAGAGGATGGCAGCGGCCTGCAATGTATTGCACCGTATTACAGCGGCCTTAAAGGAACCGTGTGGCAGAAGGCCATTGGTTATCTTTATCTCAATCGTGCGGAACGGCGGGTTTACAGGGAAATTATGCAACAGGGCAATGATGCCGTTCAATGGCTGAGTCGGCAGATTGCCATTAAAGATGCAGCACGGGCGTTTATTCGGGCGGACCGGGGTGTGTTGCTGGCACCGGCGGACATTACTGTTGCCGGGGGGGACAATAACTGTATGATCCCGAAAACCCCACTGGCACCGGGTATTGAAGAAGAGATTCGGCTGTCTGTCGCTGATTCAGAGGAATCGGTGACAGTACTGGTTCAAAAAATACAAACATCAACAAATCACCCGACGGCGGTAAAGGAGGTTGTGCAGCATGGGTAAACCCGATAAAGAGACAATTTTCAGTGATATCCTGGAAACGTTGCAAAAGGTTGGCGAGGACTGGGAGTATTCGGACGAGATCACCATGGACACCTATCTTCTGGGCGATCTGGGCATGGAATCCATCGATGTGGTGGTGCTGGGAGAATTTCTGGAAGAGCATTACGACCGGACCTTTCCGTTTACGGAGTATTTTACGGAATTGGCACAACAGGAGATACAGGACATCCGGATATCCGATCTGGTGGATTTTATTGACAGCAATTTTGATACACAAGACGAGGTGATGTAATGGCACAGCAGCAACCGACAACCATGGTTATCGGGCTGGATGGCGCCACATTTTCCATCCTTGATCCACTGATGGAAGCCGGGCATATGCCTTATCTGCGCGAGTTTGCGGCCCGGGGCGTCAGTGCGGGGCTTGAATCCACAATCCCGCCGATAACGCCGCCGGCGTGGACCACCATCATGACCGGTCGAAGCCCGTCATCTCACGGTATTCTGGATTTTTTCCGGCCGGAGTCGCCGGGGAGCCGTTTTTTGCGGTTTGTCAGTACCAAGCAACTGAAATGCGAAACCATCTGGTCGTTGATGACCCGAAAGGAGCGGTCGTCCATCTGCTTGAACTTTCCGGTCATGTCGCCGCCCATTCCAATTTCCGGTTACAGTATTCCGGGGTTCGTCACTTGGCGGCATCTGCGGCACGCCTGCCATCCAAAGAACCTCATGGACACACTGAAAACCATTCCCGGGTTCGACCTCAAAATTATTGCCCACGATTTCGGGCTGGAGGAAAAGGTGGTGTCGGGCTGCTCCCGGGAGGAATCCGAGGAGTGGATCCGTTACCATACTTACAAGGATGACCAGTGGGTCAAGGTGATGACATATCTGAATGATCATGACCCGTGCCATCTGAATGCCCTGGTGCTGGACAGCACCGACCGCTTGCAGCATGTCTATTACCGTCTGCTGGACCCGGAATGCTACAAGGACGGACTGTCCGGGGAAGACCGTCAAATTCAGTCGATCTTGCACGCCCACTACAGGGAGCTGGACGCCATGATTGAACGCCTGGCTGAATCAGCCGGTCCGGACGGTTATGTTTTTATTGTATCGGATCACGGGTTTGGTCCCAGCGAGCATTGTTTCTATCTAAACTCGTTGTTGGAACAATTGGGATATCTGACCTGGTCTGACCGGGCAGTTGTGGAAGCCGACGGCGCGGGCGATGTGTCCATGGAGGCGGTGAAAAATCACGGACATCTCCTGGACTGGGACCGCACCACGGCATTTGTGAATACCCCCAGCAGCAACGGCATTACGATAAATGTTCGCGGTAAAAACAGCAAAACTGGTATTGCTCCGGAAGATTACGATAAGGTGGTCAAACAGCTTCGGGATCAGTTGCTGGCGGTCAAGCATCCATCAACCGGTGAACCGGTGGTGACCCGGGTATGGACCCGGGAGGAGGCGTTTGCCGGTACGGACGCGGCATTGGCGCCGGATCTCACCCTGAGGCTATGGGATAACGGCCTGGTGTCCACTGTCAAATCTGATGAGATTATCAAACCACGCAATGAGTGTATTGGCGTGCATTATCCCATGGGTGTGTTCATGGCAAAAGGGCCGGGCATTAAATCCGGTGTCCGGCTGGATTCCCTGAATATCCTGGATGTGGCGCCGGCCATGCTTTACAGCCAGAGGCTGGCTGTTCCGGAGGATTATGAAGGCCGTGTGCCCGAAGCGATGCTGACATCGGAGATGTTGGCCGCCAATCCGGTGGTTATCGGTGATGCCACATCCGGGGTGGACGGGCAGGGCGAAGACGCGCCGGAGATGGATGAAGAGGATATGGAATTGATTATGAAACGGATGAAGGGGTTGGGCTATATCTCGTAACGACCAATCATTTTAAATGAAGGAGTGACGCCATGGCGTTTGTCAATGTAAATGGCATTAAACATCATTACCTCCAGAAGGGAGAAGGGCCGGATGTTGTGCTTATTCATGGAATGGGCGGAAATATGTCCTTCTGGTATGCAAACAAGGCACTGGCGGCCCTGAAAAAAGATTTCCGTGTGACAGTGTATGACATGCGCGGGCATGGATACAGCGATTTCGTAACGACCGGCTATACATCGTTCGATCTGGCTACGGATCTGGGCGGTCTCATGGAGGCGACTGGCCTGTCCAATGCCTTTCTTGTGGGGCACAGCCTGGGCGGCCTGGTGGCTCTGCACGCGGCCCATCTTTTTCCGGAGCTTGTGTCCGGCCTGATTCTCGCCGAGGGCAATATCCCCGCGCTCCGGCACCTGATTGATCTTGAAAAATGGCCATACCGGAAGCAACGGGAAGACATGCTCCGGGAGATCAACCCTAAGCTCCCCGAAATTCTCAACGGGTTCAACATGTATTATCTGGAATACCGGTTAAAAGAATTGCGGGATGGCAAGGCCATTAATGACCTGGCGGATTTTGGCATGCGGAAAGGGTTGTCCATAAAGGCCAATGCAATACTGAAATTACTGGATGAGACCACGGCAAAGGCCGATATCAAGGAAATCGCCGGATTGACGGAGACGTGCATCAAGGGGGTTGAGCAGACCGCCCTGGCACTGTATGGTCAGTTCTCACCGTTGATTCCCGTCTGCGATTACCTTTCCGGAAATATGCCGAACTGCCGGCGGGTGGTGGTGCCGGAAGCCTGTCACCTGTTCCCGGCCCGGCTGCCCGATCAGTTTGTGCAACATGTCAGGGAATTTCTGCTGAACGTGACCGAGGAGGTACCGGCTTGAAAACAAACTTACAACGATCCGAACAGCCCGCCATCCCGACGGTATCTGAGGCTATTACTCTGGTTTCCGGACTGCCGCGGTCCGGCACCAGTATGATGATGCGAATGCTGGCAGCTGGCGGTATGACCATCGCAACGGATAATATCCGTAAGGCAAATGTGGACAACCCCAATGGTTATTATGAACTCGAGAAGATAAAGCATCTGGAAGAAGACGATTCATGGGTCTATGAAGAAAAGGGTAAAACGATCAAAGCGGTTGCCGCGCTTTTGCCCATGCTGCCCAAAGATATTTTTTATTATGTCATCTTCATGCAGCGACATATGCCGGAAATCCTTGCGTCTCAGAAAAAAATGCTGGCGCGCAGGGGGACTGTGAGCGAGTCGGACGTGCCGGATGATGTCATGGCCGCCAAGTATGAATCCTATCTCAAAGCTACGTATAAATGGCTTGAACGGCAGGATCATTTTCATGTGATGTATGTTCATTTCAATGAAATATTACAGGATCCGATGACCCATGCCCGGGCGGTGAATGATTTTCTCGGCAATGGCCTTGATGCGGAAAAGATGGCGCAGGTGGTGGATACCAACCTTTATCGTCAGCGACAACCGTAAGGAAAGGGGTAAATGAAGAACCACGTTATTTACCGCGGTCTTTTATCCGAAGGCAAAGGTGGAAAACGTTTTTTATAAAACATTGCATTGTTGCAGGGTTCACAAAATGTGGGCCCGATCAGGCAGGGCGGTTGGCCTCATGTATGAGTCCATAAGCCGGGGGGGTGTTTTGTTAATCAGTAGAAGGAGGATGGTCGTATGAAACAATTATCAGTATCTGTTTTAGTGATTGGGCTGTGCCTGTCAATGGCATTGCCCGGATTCAGCATGGGGGATCTTCCGCCGTTCGGTTCTGAGATGGTGGCCCGGGCGGAAGTGGATGAGTGCTATAACGGTATCGGCGAGCCATATGAGCCGGGGCCGGATTGCGGATGGGGAGAAACCCCAAAGGCCAACCAGGCTTATCTCTGGGGGCTGACCAGAGCCGACGACACGCTGTGGTTCGGCACAGCGGCAAACATGCTGTGTCTGGTCCGGGCGTTCAGTTCATATTCCGCAGATGGTGACGGCCTGCTGAGTAATGTCTCGGCCTATGAGAACGATCTCTGGCTCTGCGAGTATGACGAAGGTCTGTATCCGGAAACCGAGATGATGGCTCCCGTACCGGATGTATTTTCCGATTACCGGCCGCCGCAGATCTATACCTATGACATCCAGACCCGTCAGTTGACGAACATGACCGGTCAGCTGGCCACGATTCAAGATCAGATCCGGCTTGAAAGTACTTTCGGGCTGCGGTCTGCTGTTGCGTTTGACAATATGGTATTTTTAAGCGGTCCCGTTGCCCTTGGCGAGGGGATCAATATGTTTGTCTTTGACGCCACCACCAAGGAGTTTATCAGCTCCTCCACATTTATGGATTATCAGAACATCCGGAAGTGGCTGGTGCTGGATGGTGTATTGTACGCGGCAGTTGCGGGTGAAGACGGGCGCGGAAGAGTGCTGCGCTGGACCGGCAGTAAAAGCAACCCCTTGTCATTTATGGAGGTTGGTATCCTGGACGGCGGCGGTGTAGAAATTGTAGAGCATAACGGCCGTATATTTGTTGGCACCTGGCCGAGCAAGGGAACGAATCCGGCCAATGCCGGTATCTGGATGAGCCCGGTGGTACCGGAAGGCGGACTTGACGAGGATGATTACCATTCATGGCAGAAGGTGTGGGAGACCGGTGAATACGAGCCCGATCCCCTGAATGCCGGGATCTATGGTATCGGCGCCATGGCCTCTTTTGACGGCCATCTGTACTGGGGCACCATGCATGTGCACGGCAAGGCCGCGCTGGTCTTTATTGATCAATACGATATGAACCTGAGTCAGTATATCCCCACCTATTTCAATTCATGGCGGGCTGCCGCGCTTTTCCGGGGATCGGATTTTGGCGGTGACCGGAATGTGGAACTGCTTTACGGAAACGCTTCCATGCCGGTTTATGTACCGGACGGTTTCTTCGGTGGTTACTGGACCAGGCGGATGAATAACATGGGCGGTATTTCCGGTAAATATGGCAGTTCCGGGTTCGGCAATGTCTACAACAATTATATCTGGACTATGGCTGTTTATGCGGATCAACTGTTCATCGGCACCATGGATCACTCCTATCTCTGGCTGGACTGGAATCACCTCCAGAAAACCTTTATCGGCGGGGATTGGATCACCATTCCGATTCCCGATATACCCTGGTTTTATACCCCCAGCCAGGATGAGTATGGGGCCGATTTATGGCGCATCCCCTCGTCCCATGAGGCGGCGATCCGGGTGAGCCGTAACGGATTGGGGAATTACACAAATTACGGGTTCCGTTCTGTTGCGGTTGATGATTCGGGCCTGTATATCGGCACGGCCAATCCGGCCAGCATCAACACCGATTACAATGGTAACATTGACGGTGGATGGGAATTGATAAGGGTGTTTGAACAATAAGCCGATGTCATTGCTGATACTGTTGTAATTACATACCCCGGCCGACCGGCCGGGGTATTCTCAATCGGTTTGTCCGGCGCCATCTGAACGGTGGTGGGGCCGGATGGAGTGTCGCCATATGTTCGAAGACAATAAAAAAAATGCATCCGGTTCAAGGGGGCACAAGGGATATCACATTCCGGAATTGGTTGTGGGTTGCGGTGATACAGTCGCCGATCTTATTGAACAACTTAACACCTTGAAAAATGCAGCGGCTGATGCACCGGAGTGCTCGGGGTTGTTGAAACGTTTGTCTCATGAAACCCATGACCGGATCAGAAAGACCAAGGCGCTGGGCAATCTTCGCATTGCTGTCACTGCTTATACGGAGCGGGAGATTGAAAAAAAGCTGACCGCCATGCATGAAATGATAACGGCAGAACCGGATCAGCCGTTTTCTTTTCCCACGGCGGGACTTTTTTATGGCGTGGGCGCGCCTGTCGGACGGACGGCCTTTCTTTTTCCCGGCCAGGGCGCCCAGTATCTTGGTATGGGCGGTCCGCTGGCCGGGGCCGTCCCGGCTGCTGGCCGGGTCTGGGACCGGCTCGGCGCCATGCCGTTTGATGGATCGACTATCGGGGATATGGTTTTCCCTGAAGATACAGCTGATGAGGATAAGGCCAAGGCCGCTTTTTTCCGGCTTTCTGCTGCGGACTGGGCCAGTCCCGCCATATCGGTTGTTGGCGAGGCCATTTTTGTCCTTTTACAGAAGATGGGCGTTTATCCCGATACTGTCGGGGCGCACAGTTTCGGGGACATCAGCGCTTACCGGGCGGCCGGTATTTTTACTCCCGAGGATATGGTCCGTGTTACCCGCTATCGCGGTGAGCTGGGTGTGGCCTGTCCACTTGCCACACGGGGATGTATTCTGGTGGTGCCGGAACCTGCGGAAAGGGTTCTCGGTATTCTTGCGGATGATCAACTGGAAGATGTCTGGGTGGCCAACTACAATACACCCGTGCAAACGGTTTTGTCCGGTGTGAAGGCGGCTGTATACAAGGCCCATGAGGTGTTTACGGAAAAGGGGATTAACAGCCGGCCGCTGCCTATTTCGGCGGCGCCCCATTGCCCTCTGGCCGTGGATGTGGCGGAACAATTTTTTGATTATCTGGGGGGAATTGACTTCAAGCCAGCGCAATGCGATGTCTATTCGTTTCTGTTCGGCCGGAAGGTTGCGCAGAACGATCCCGGGCTGTTCCGCAAACTACTCAAAGCCCATGTTGAAAAACCGGTCCGGTTTCAGTCGCAGATTGAACAGATGTATGCGGACGGGATACGCCTTTTTGTTGAGATCGGGCCGTCCGATATGCTGACCAATCTTGTAGGCCAGATACTGACAGACAAACCCCATGTGGCCCTGTGCACCGACCGGAAAAAGGGAGATGCCGTCCTGGTGTTCCTGAATGCCGCGGCGGAGTTGTTCAAGCAGGGGCTGATCAAGGACCTGGAAGTGCTCTGGGAAGGCTATGGCATACCGGCATATTGTGACGATAACGGCAGACAAGCGGATGCCCCCCGTCAGGAAACTCTCAAGATGTTAAAGAAACTGGATATGGAACTGGCCAGAATCAACAGTTCCCGGGCCTCGGCGCAGGCTGTTTAACCTCGTCCCGGATCCGTCATGTGATATCCGCTTCAATCCCGCACAGGGCTTCCCGATATCTGAAAAGGCATTATCCGCAAGTGTGAAACGATCATGGGATAAAGGTTTAAATAATTTTTTTAATCCCCTCTCTGGCGTTTATGTACCAGGCAAAGGTCCCCTTCAGGCAGGCCTTGATGCTCAGTTCCGCGGTTCTTTCATCGGCAGTCTCAATCATATCCGGAAACTGTCGTTTGATTATAAAGGGATTGTCGCTGGTTTTATACAAACCGTTGGCACCGATTAATGCCCCTTGATAACCGGCCTGCTCAATGGCATTTATAACCGCCTGATTCGCGTCCCCCTGGGGGCAGCAGAAGTACGACACGGTCTGGCGCAATCCGTTTTCAAGGGTCTGTTTGGACTCCCGTAACTCTTTTTCCAGAATGTCGGGAGGCAGGGTGGTCATGGGGCGATGAGAACACCCGTGACTTTGAATGTCCGCGCCCTCGATCGCGATTTTTCGCAAGGTTTGCCAGTCCATCATGGGTTGCGGGGTTAGTCCGTAATCAGCATACCAGTTGGAGAAGTCACCGATAAAATTCGTGGGAACAAAAACAGTGGCGGTAAACCCGTAACGTTTGAGGAGCGGCCAGGAGAATGCATAAAAGTCATTCAGGCCGCCGTCAAAGGTCAACACCACATAGTTATCCGGGAATGTATTCCCGGTCTTTACCATGTTCATAAATTGTTTCAGGGATACCACATGATAACCGTGGGTGTGTAAGTAATGCATCTGCGCGGCAAAGATGTGCGGGGGCGTGCCGAGACCGGGATCAGTTGCAGCAATGGCATGGTACCCCAGCACCGGTACCCCCCGGAGCGGGGTCAGTCGCCCCAGGCCGTTACAAATCATCAATCCGTATTGTTTTAATAAATTTTTCATTTTTATGTATTCTGTGGCCGGGCATCGGCCCGGACGTATGATTTATGCATGCAGCCATCATCTGATGATCAGATGACAACATGCTTGGAAACATATTTCACGATCTCCTCTGGCTCATCAAGGACTTGAAAGATATCAAGGTCATCCGGGGAAATCATGCCGTCTTCTAAAAGATGGGCTTTGATCCAGTCCACCAGGCCGGACCAGTAATCCGACCCCACAAGCACGACGGGCAGCGGCTTGATACGGCGGGTCTGGATCAGTGTCACGGCCTCAAACAGCTCGTCAAGGGTACCGAAACCGCCGGGCATGATGATATACGCCAGAGCATATTTGACAAACATGACCTTGCGGACAAAGAAGTATTTGAATTCCAGTTCGATATTTGCATAATCATTGGGTTTCTGTTCAAACGGCAACCGAATGTTCAACCCCACGGAGGTACCGCCTTTTTCCCTGGCCCCTTTATTGGCCGCTTCCATGATACCGCCGCCACCGCCTGTTATTACGGCAAAGTTTTTTTCCACAAAAAGGCTGGCGATTTTTTCCGCTTTTTGATAGACCGACGTATCCGGTTGCAGCCGGGCCGACCCGAAGATGCTGACAGCCGGGCCGATCTGATGAAGGGCCTCCACGCCGTCCACGAACTCTCCGATTATTTTGAAAATCCGCCACGATTCACCAAGTTTGAACTCATCAATCAGGTATTGTTTTTCCATTTTCCACGTATCCAGGTTGAGATAAAGGTTATTCCGGGTTTATAAGGCACTTAATCCGAAATCGGTAGCGCGAAATTGCCAGGTGCAATTGTTCATTCCAATTTGAGCTTGATACAAAGCGTTAGCCCGCATATTTCATGAAATTTTTTGATAATTGATTCATTCTGATTATATTTTAAAGTGTTATGATATATTTTGTCCGTTTTTACAAAATGCAAACTGTAATTCTTACTTTAAGGAATCAGGTCAATTTTATATCAAAAATTTCACCCTTCGGGCGAGTCGAGTTCGCCGCACCTGCTTTGTTGCAGCATGCTCGCAGTAGATTGACTACAGCGTCGCATGCTGCGCCTCGCATCTGCGGCGAACTCAACTCGTGAAATAAGCGGGTTAGGCATAAGTTTTTTCCTGTCCAACTCGAAGCTCACCCGATAGCGATTTCGATGTGGACACCTCCCCCCTTCAGGGGCGGATATTTACTTTGCCATCAGCAGAAAATGAACCGGCATCCAGCCGGTTGGGATCAAACCCCTCATGCACGCCCTCTGAAACCAATGGTAACGACGCCGTTTTCAACGATCACCGGAACCTTGCGTTTTCCACCGGAATAATTCAGCATTTCATCCAGGTTTTTTGTCTCAGCCACGACATCCCGATACTCGGCGTTTTCCCCCTTTTTTTCATATGCCTCACGGGCCGCATTGGTAAAAGGTCAGGTACTTTTTCCAAAAATTATTATGGTGTTTTCACTGCTCATGCCGGCCTCCTGTTTTTAAAAGTGATACGTTCTAAACGCTATATAAATTATATCAGGTATACTGATGAAACACCATAACCGAATAATGACCAGTCGTTTCGGCCAATCGGCCCCGGGCTGCCACGGTAGGGATGATTCATCGCAGGTTTTTCTTTAAATTGCATGCTGAACAATGTACAATGAGTTTCCATAAAGATTATCTAGAAGGAGGGGCCAAAACAAAGGAGGTAACATTGGGTGCGCTGGTATCGCTGGTCAAGTATTCGTCAAGCCCGGACTCATTGCGGGAAGCCATTTCCCTGTGTGACGGGTTCTACGGCATTCGCCCCACCGGTTCAGTTTTAATCAAGCCCAATCTGGTGACATGGGATAACGAGATCCCGATACCGCCCTTTGGCGTCTTTACTTCAACCCGGTTGATGGAAGACCTGATTGTATGCCTCAAGGATTTCGGGTGCAGCAAAATCACCATTGGCGAGGGCTCAGTGGAGATGAACAAAGGCATTGGTACAAAGGCGGCCTTTGCGGGCCTGGGATACGACACACTTTCCCGGTACTACGGCGTTCAGCTGGTGGATTTCAATGACAGTCAGACCCGGGAATATGATATCCCCGGTGGCGATACCCTGCATATTGCGGAAGAGGCACTGCACCATGATTTTGTCATCAATGTGCCGGTGCTCAAAACCCATGCCCAGACAAAAGTCTCGCTGGGACTGAAAAACCTAAAGGGGTGCCTGGCCGTTAAATCCAAAAAAGCATGCCATAATCCGGGCGGCCATCTGGAAGACCGGTTTACCCATATCGCCGATCTTGTCAACCCCTCGTTGACCATTGTGGACGGCATCTATGCGTTGGAGCGGGGCGCCCTCCATTTTGGCAATGCCTATCGGAAAAATGTTATTATTGCGTCTTCCGATGTGTTTGCAGCCGATGTAACCGGCTCCAAGATAATGGGGTATGATGTTCAGGAGATAGATCATCTGGCCCGTTACGCGGAACGAAAGGGCATTGTTCTGTCCACCTTTGCCTGCGATGTGGTCGGGGAAAACATGACCGACCATATACACGCTTTAAAGTGGGACTGGACGTGGAATAAGGCCAATACCGGACCTGCGGTATTTGACAAGCTGGGCGTCAGCAATGTGGCTGTGCCGAAGTATGATGAAACCCTTTGCTCCGGCTGCTCATTGCTGGCCAACATGACCAATATTCTGGTCCTGGCGGCAAAAGACAGTCCCCCGGCCGCACCGGTGGAGATTCTGAACGGTAAGAAAATGAAGGCCCGGTCAGGGTATGAGAAGACCATCCTGCTGGGGAACTGCATTATCAAGGCCAATAAGGTCAACAGGCATATCCGGGAAGCCATTAAGGTGCCCGGCTGTCCGCCATCCGTGGACGACGTGGTGACGGCTTTTCAGGCAGCCGGCATAAAGGCGAAAAAGAACGATTACATCCGATTCCTGAAACAGCAGAGCACTAAATACGACGGCCGGGAAGGTTTTGACCTCTCCTTTTTTACCAAAAAGTGAGTTGATTTCTTCAAATCAGGCAGCGGGCAACACAACCGTAATCACGGCAAAAACATCAATAATGTAAAGCATCCAGTGGATCTCCCTGCCCTTGCCCATGATCAGCTTGAGAAAGGTGTAAGCCAGAAAGCTCCAGATCACACCCTGGGAGATGCTGAAGGTCAAGGGAATCAGTACGACGGCAAGAAATGCGGGGATGGCATCGTCGAATAATTTCCAGTCGATGTTTTTCAGGGGGTGGGCCATAAAAACGCCCACCAGCACCAGCACCGGTGCGGTGGCCACTGCAGGCACAAAAGAGAGCAGCGGCGACAGAAACATGAAGGGCAGAAACAGCAGGCCCGCCACCAGGGCGGTCATGCCGGTGCGACCGCCTTCTTCAATGCCGGCTGCAGACTCCACATAGACCGTACCGGACGACGACCCGGCCAGCCCTGACAGAGTGGTTGATACGGCATCCACCAGCAGTGCTTTGTCCATGTTAATGGGGGTCCCATCTTCTTCTGTCAGACCCGCTACTTCGGCAATGCCCATGAACGAGGCAATAGAGTCAAAAATATCCACAAACAAAAGCGAGAGAATGGGCATGATCATGCCCATGGAAAGGGCGCCGGCAATGTCCATCTGAAGAAACACATCAAGACTGGGCAGGGCAAAGACGGCCTCCGGCATTTTTACAAGCGGCGTCTCCAGCCACCCCGCGCTGGTGCCCGCTGCAGAGATGAGCAATGCGGCTACCGATGTGAAGGCGATCCCGAGGATCAGTGCGCCCGGAATTTTCCTCAGCATCAGGGCGGCGGTGACCATAAAACCGGTGATAAACAACACAGTGATGGGTGTGAGACCGCCGAAACCGACCAGCGTGGCCGGGTGGGCCACGATAAATCCGGCGCTTTTCAGGCCGATCAGGGCCAGAAACAGACCGATGCCGGCGGCAAGGCCCAGGCGAAGGGGCTGTGGCACGGCCCTGACGATTTCGGAGCGGACACCGGTGACCGACAGAATAATAAAGATAATACCCGAAATAAATACCGCGCCAAGAGCGGTCTGCCAGGCAACCCCCATGCCGATGATCAGGCTGAAGGTAAAAAAGGCATTAATGCCCATGCCCGGTGCCAGGCTGTAAGGAAGGTTGGCATAGAGGCCCATGGCAATGGAACTGAGCGCACAGACCAGGACCGTGGCAAAAAGGACCCCGGAAAAAGGCATGCCGCCGTTGGACAGAATGCCCGGATTCACCACAATAATATACGCCATCATCAAAAAGGTGGTGATCCCGGCCCGGATTTCGGTTTTCAGATTGGTATTGCGTTCCCGGAATTTAAAATAACTGTCAACGCTGAAGCCAGCCATGGTTCCCCTTTCCTGTTGCCGGTACGGTGCGATTTTTGTCTTCGGCATGTTTGACGGCTTCGTAAAAAGTCCAATTTCTTTGTTGCGCTGCATCTTTCGTCATGTCACGTACTGCTAAGTACGCTCCATTCCTCAAGATTTGCGCGCCTCGAACTTGAACTTTTTACTTTGCCGTTCCAAATTTGACTTTTTACGAGACCATCATGTTTGAAGACCTATGATTTTCAGTATACTTTTCAATCTGTTTTGTCAAGAATTCTCCGGCCTTGCCGGGAAAAGGCTATCCCGTCCATATCAATCGATAATTCATAATCGTATTCGAATCGCGACCGCTGATTACGACAACGATTACGATCAAAAACCGGGCGTTGATACATCTTGCGGCGTGGAGCGTACCGGGAGTTCGTGGCATGGCGAGAGGGGTGCGTAGCGATTGGATTGCCTGCAAAACCATTTTTTTACTTGACATATAAATAAAACCGGCTATAATATATAAAAACATCAAGATATATTGATATATTAATATGGATATTTTGAAATATTTCAAGGCGCTTTCAGATGAGACCCGGCTCCGGCTGGTCAATATCCTTGTTCACCATGAACTGAAGGTGGGGGAAATTGTATCGGTTCTGGAGATGGGGCAGTCCAGAATATCCCGGCATTTGAAAATATTAAGCGATGCCGGGCTGGTGGAAAGCTGGAAAGAGGGCGTATGGGGATTCTACCGCATTGTTGAAAACGGTCCGGGCCGTCAGTTTATTGATGTTATTCAATATCTTTTTGATGACAGCCCGATTTTTGCAAACGACCTGAAGCGGGCATTCATGATTATGGAAAAGCGCAAATCCGATACCCGCCGGTTTTTCAACACCATTGCGGCAAGCTGGGACCGGTTCAAGCAGGAGATTATCGGCGATTTTGATCTGGCCGAAGCCATGCTGGACCACATCGGCCATTATGATGCGGGGGTTGATCTGGGGTGCGGCACCGGCGATCTGCTGGAACACATGGTCCGTCATGCCGGACGTGTAATTGGCGTGGACAGCTCCCCGGCTATGCTGGACCGGGCCAGAGAGCGGTTTGCCGGCCATGCTGATCACATTGATTTCCGGCTGGGCGAAATTGAGCACCTGCCCCTGCGGGACGGGGAGGTGGACTTTGCAGTGATTTCTCTGGTGCTGCAGTATGCGGTCGCCCCCGAAACGGCCATTGCCGAGGCCAGCCGGGTTGTACGACCGGCCGGTCTGTTTGTGGTGGCTGATTTCCAGCGCCATGGCAATAAAGACCTGTTTCAGCGGTTCGGGGCCCGGTGGCCGGGATTCAGCCGGCAGGAAATGGAGGGCTGGCTCACTGCCAACGGGTTTGAAGTCAAAAATGTGACAAACCACCCCCTGGAAAAGGGATTGACCATTATGATTTATCAGTCAGAGCGAATGATGCCCGTATAGCTGACAGCTTCGTAAAAAGTCCAATTGCAGCGATGTCCTGCTCTTGAACTTTTTACTTTGCCGTCAGCAAGCAATTTTTTCGAGTGCATCAGGTTTAATAAAAAATCAAAACAGAAAGGATGTAACCATGACAACAGACAACAAAGCAATCATACCGGAACGGGACTTGACGCTGCCTTACAAGGTGGCGGATATCAATCTGGCCGAAGACGGGTTCAAGGATATGGCGCTTTCAGAAAATGAAATGCCCGGATTGATGGCAGTACGGGAAAAATACGGCCCGGACAAGCCCTTAAAAGGCATGAAAATTACCGGCAGCCTGCACATGACCACCCAGACCGCTATGCTGATCGAAACCCTGAAGCAGCTTGGCGCGGATATCCGGTGGGCCTCCTGCAATATCTTTTCCACACAGGACTTTGCAGCCGCAGCCATTGCAAAATCCGGTTCCGCCGCGGTATTTGCCTGGAAAGGTGAATCCCTGGAGGATTACTGGTGGTGCACCGAACAGGCCCTTACGTGGCCTGACGGCAGCGGCCCCGACCTGATCGTGGATGACGGCGGTGATGCCACTCTGCTGATCCACGAAGGCGTAAAAGCCGAGGATGATCCGTCAATGCTCGACAAAACCTATGATGTGTATGAGTACCAGTGCATCATCAATCGACTTAAGCAGCGCTATGAAGAGGACCCGCAGCACTGGCACAAGGTTGCCGAAAAGATCCGCGGCGTCTCCGAGGAGACCACAACCGGTGTGAACCGTCTCTATCAGCTGGCCAAAAAAGGCGAGCTCCTTTTTCCGGCCATCAATGTCAACGACTCGGTGACCAAGTCCAAGTTCGACAATATTTATGGCTGCCGGGATTCACTGGTCGACGGGATCAAGCGGGCCACCGACACCATGGTTGCCGGCAAGACCGTTGTGGTCTGCGGTTACGGCGATGTGGGCAAGGGCTGCGCCCAGTCCATGCGCGGGTTCGGCGCCCGGGTGGTTGTCACGGAGATCGATCCTATCTGTGCGCTTCAGGCCGCCATGGAAGGGTACGAAGTTTCCACCATGGACGCCATGGCGCCCAAAGGCGATATCTTTGTCACCGCCAGCGGGTGCTGCGAAGTCATCACCAGCGCGCACATGGAGCAGATGAAAAACGAAGCCATTGTCTGCAATATCGGCCATTTTGACCATGAGATCGAAATGATCTACCTGGAAAAGAATTGTGAAAAAACCAATATTAAGCCCCAGGTGGATCAGTGGCACCTCAAGTCCGGGCGCTCCATTATCGTGCTGGCCGAGGGACGACTGGTCAACCTGGGATGCGCCACCGGCCACCCCAGTTTTGTCATGAGCAACAGCTTCACCAACCAGACCCTGGCCCAGATCAAGCTGGCTTCCGAAGACCTGGATAAGCAGGTTTATACCCTGCCCAAGGAGCTGGACGAAGAAGTGGCCCGCCTGCACCTGGAACGCCTGGGCATAAAGCTGACCAAACTGAACGCCCATCAGGCCGAATACCTTGGCGTGCCGGTTGAGGGGCCCTTTAAGCCGGATCATTACCGGTACTAAGAAGTTTGTGCTTTTCAGTGCTCTTCTCGTATACGCTTACGTGAACGGTACCTGTAAGATAAAGTACAGTAAAGCATCCCCTTTCAGGGATAAAAGAAAGCCGCCCCCTTGGGGCGGCTTTTTCTTTGCCATCCAGACAGAAAAGATTTCCCCAATTACAGCCGCAATCGAATTTAAATATTCGATTGCGGCTGTGTTGCGGTGAATAGATCCAGTCGTTCAATGTTTTAATGTGAAATTGTCCCACTTCCTCCCGTTAGGCGCCGAAGTCCTGCCAACCGCACTTTTCTGGGATAGCTGCACGGATAGAGGGTTTGATAATGATGTTTTCGGGCCGTTTTACATGGTGCGGTTCAGGGCGACCTTGACATTGCTTTCCGATGGGTCTGATGAAGATAAATAGAAAAGTGGATGGTATCAGGGGGATGCTTCTGGCAGTAAAGGATCCTGGCCCGGAGGACCAGGCTTTCCAGGCTGAAGTAAATAAACCCAATGACATTCATACCGCCCCGGAATCCAGCCTTGAATGGTGTTGCCGATCAATTTTCCCTGCCTCAAGTATGATGGACTCGTAAAAAGTCGATTTTGGGACGGCAAAGTAAAAAGTTCAAGTTCGCGGCGCGCAAATCTCGAGGAATGGAGCGTACTTAGTTGTACGTGACATGACGAGAGATGCAGCGCAACAAAGAAATTGGACTTTTTACGAAGCCGTCAAGTATAAAGGCAACACCTTTCTGGAAACTGTCCTGCCGTTGAAGATCACTGGCGTCGTGCAGGCGTGCTTCATCAAACCCGGCATCTTTAAGGCGGTTGCAGGCATCAGCTTCTGTTCTGAGATTATCAGGCCCCTTTGCTGCGGTGAATAATGACAGCAGCAGCTTGAAGAACATGGAATTATACATCTGTGACGTTTCAACGCCAATATGGATATTGGCGAGATAACGGTTTTCGGGAAAATCCGTCAGCATATGGGCAATGCGCTGCCACAATGCAAAAAGGGAGGGCTGGTCCAGGTAATTTAAGAGCCCCTCGGTGATAACCGCAAGACCGGTGGCGCGATGGAGATAATCTGTTTTCACCCTGTCTAAATCCTCGGCAGACAATGCGTCCAGCGGAACCACATGGTGATTCGGGCTCACCATATTGTTTTTTCATTAATCGCAAATTAGATCAAGGCGGAATCAGGAAAGGGATTTCATGAGCAGAAAACCGTTTTTACGCCCGGGTTGTCCCCTAAGCCCCACCTTCAAAAACCTTGACAGTCTGACAGACTTCTAATAATCTTGTTAAAATTACCGCTACCCGGACATCCCATGGCATGGGATGTTAGATGCCGGGTTATCACCGGTAAGATTCAAATCCGATGAACATATATTAACTCCGGTTTGCTTGTTGACCGTCTTTCACCAACAGGGAGTCTCATAATGTCTGCGAAACTTGATTTGATGGCGATGATTTTAAACGCCGGATTTATGGTGCAGTTTGTGCTGCTGTTGCTGCTGTTTTTTTCTGTTACGTCCTGGGCCATCATTATTCTGAAATACCGTTACCTTCGCAGGGCCCTGGCCGAATCCGCCACGTTTACGGAGTATTTCTGGAAAAAGCGGGATTTTACAGAGGCTTTTTCCCAGGCCAAGCACTTGCAGGCATCGCCAGTGGCCCGTGTATTCCGGGCCGGCTATACGGAGTTCAAACGGTTCAGCATGCAGGGGGCGAAAGCCGGTGGCGATGCCGCAGAAATCAACGGTTTTGACATGCCCATGATAACGAGTATCGAGCGGGCGCTTCAGCGCGGCATCAGCGCGGAAATGTCCAAGCTCAATCAACTGGTGCCCTTTCTGGCCACCACGGGCAATACCACCCCGTTTATCGGCCTGTTCGGCACGGTGTGGGGGATCATGAACTCATTTCACGGCATCGGGGAACGGGGATCGGCCAGTCTGGCCGTGGTGGCGCCGGGCATATCCGAGGCCCTGGTGGCAACGGCTGCGGGACTGGCGGCGGCGATTCCCGCGGTTGTTGCATTTAACTATTTTAATCAGCGAATCCGGTCGGTGGAGTCGGAGATGCGTAACTTTGCCGCGGATTTTCTCAATATTATCGAACGGCAGGCGCGTCAGGCAAAAGCCGGGCAAAGGGGGCAGCGATGATAGCCGATAACCGGAACGATGCCGGCGGCGGGCAACTCATGTCGGAGATCAATGTAACCCCGCTGGTGGATGTCATGCTGGTGTTGCTGATCATTTTTATGGTCACGGCCCCCATGATGGTTCACGGGGTGGATGTGGCGCTGCCCGAAACATCGGCCTCGGCCATTCCCGCGGATGAGGAAGACCGGCTGATTGTCTCCATTGACGGGGATCAGCAGTTGTATATCAACGATATGGCTATCGAGTTTGCCTTTTTAAGCGACAAGCTGGCTGCCATTATGGAGAATCGTACTGACCGACGGGTCTTTCTCAAGGCGGATAAGGATATCCCTTACGGTCTGGTGGTGGGTGTGATGACCGGGATAAAGGATGCGGGCGTTGAGAAGCTGGGCATGCTCACCAAACCCGCGGAAGAGAAAAAGTGACGGCTTCGTAAAAAGCCCAATAGCGGCGTTGCGACGTCTCTCTCGTCATGTCACGTACAACCACGTACGCGCCATTCCTCGAGATGCACCGACGCCTTGCCCTTGAACGTTTTACGAAGCCGCCCGCAAGCGATTTTTTATGATAGAATTAGAAGCAGGGTTTTCATGAATACCAGGAATCTTGAACATTCAGGTGTGAATGAGGCGCCTGAACCGTTTTTCGCCTTTATCGGCATATCCATGGGACTCCACGGGCTGTTGTTTGTCCTGCTGATTGTTATGACCGGGTATGCGGGATGTCAGAATAATGCCTTTTCATCGGATGTGATCACCGTGGATCTGGCCGCCCTGCCGGCTTCCGCGCCGGCCCCCCGGCAAGCAGCGCTCCGGGAACCCGCTGTATCGGAAGCGGTTAAGGCGCCGGGATTCAAAAAGCCGGAAAAAATACCCGAGCCCATCGGTGCTAAAAAAGAGAGATCCGGCCCGCCGGAGATGAAAACCGCTTTAAAGAAGAAGACCTATCATCCAGAAAAGACGATGGAGGAGGCCCTGAAGGATCTTGCCCGAAAGGTGGAGGAGACACCGGAGCCCGACCCGCTGGCGGACGCATTTTCCCGGTTGAACAAAGCGGTTGAAGAGAAGCAACGTCATATCCGGGTTTCAGGAGAGGCGGTGGCGGACGGAAGGGCTGGCGGTGGCCCCATTCGGCGTGACAATGAGGTGATTAATCTGTATAAGCTCGAGATCCGCTATCGCATTCTTAAAAACTGGGTTTATCCCCGCCAGATCACTGGCGGTGATGAAGATCTGCAAGCAGTTATCGGCATCCACATCTCCAAGGCCGGCAAATTATTGGATGTTTGGTTTGATAAACGGTCCGGAAATGATTATTATGATGAATCGGCACGTAAGGCGGTGTTGAAATCCGAACCATTGCCGCCGCTGCCGGAAGGCTATGAATCGTATAAAGTGGGACTTGAGTTTACTCCGTCTGACCGGCGTTGATAAGGTGGGGGTTGTTGTGGTGAGAATAATTGCGGCGTTGGTATTTTTGATCTGTCTGTTGCCCGGTGTATCGACTGCCGGATACGACTATATCAATATCAGTAATCCGTTTCTTTTCAAGATTCCGGTGGCCGTGCCGGTGTTCAAGGCCATGACCCATACCCCGGCGCCGAATGTGCAAGCCAGCACAAATGGCGATACCGGACCGGCGTCCCTGGAATCCGCCATTGCCCGGGATGCTGCGGACCTGCTGGCCGGTACTCTGGTGTTTACCCGGTATTTTGAAATCATTGACCGGGCCGCGTTTATTGAAGAACCGGCGGAAAAGGGAATTACCCTCGAAGAAGTGAATTGCAAGAACTGGCGGGATATCGAGGCGGAATTCCTGATAACCGGAGGAGTCTCCCTGAGAAACGATGTCATGTCCCTGGAGCTGCGGCTCATCGATGTGTTCAAGGAGCGCATGCTGATCGGCAAAAAATATAAAGGCCGGGCCTCGGACCAGCGGACCATGGTGCGGCGGTTCTGCAGCGAAATCATGAAGCGGTTTACCGGCGGGCCGGGTATTTTTGAAAGCCGTATCGCATTTGTTTCCACGGGCACGGGCCATAAAGAGATCTATACCTGCGATTTTGACGGTTACAATCCCCAACAGCTTACTCATGACAACAGTATCAATCTCTCGCCGGCATGGTCGGCGGACGGCCGCTGGCTGGCCTATACATCCTATCGAAAGGGCCACCCCGATCTTTATATCAAACATCTCACCGAGAACCGGGGGGTTGTATTCTCCAGGGACGGGGTGAATATTTCGCCCGCCTGGAAGCCGGATGCATTTTCCCTGGCGGCGACCCTTTCTTTTTCCGGGGATCAGGAGATTTATCTGCTGACCGGGACCGGTAAAATTCTGAAACAGTTGACCCGGAGCTGGGGAATTGATGTATCCCCGACCTTTGCACCGGACGGCGAGCGTATCGCATTTGTCTCTAACCGGTCGGGTTCGCCCCAGATTTATATTCAGGATATTGCATCCGGAGCCACCCAAAGGTTGACATTTGAGGGCGGATACAATACAACTCCAGACTGGGCACCTAAAAAAAACAGGATTGCCTATTGTGCCATGGAGGCAGGTGAGTTCAATATCAAGGTCATTGATATCGAGACAAAGGAGATCGTCGGTCTCACCGGCGGCCAGGGAGACAATGAGTCCCCGTCGTGGTCGCCGGATGGCAGTTTGATTGCGTTCAGTTCAACACGTGAAGGCGGCGTGCCGAAAATATTTGTGATGAGCGCTGCCGGTACGGATCAGAAACGGTTGTTGAATCTGCCGGGTAAGCAGACATGCCCCAGATGGTCCCCGTCTGTAGCGGCAGGTGAATAGAAATTTTAAACCATCAGGAGGGAAAAATGGGAAGACAACGTTTTTTTGTAACTTTTGTCATGATTCTGACGATTTGCGGTCTGGTGTTTACGGTTTCATGTACAAAGCCGAAGGTGAAGTCCGACACGGAAGAGCTTGAAACCGTGGAAAGCACGCTCCCCGAAGATGAGACCGCCACGATGGAAATGGCAGAAGAGCAGACCGACGAGATGGTTGAAGAAGAGGCCATTCGCCAGGAGCAGCAGAAAGCGCGGCAGATGTTTGAAAATGAGAATATTCATTTCGAATTTGACCGCTCTTCGCTTACGTCGAAAGCACAGGAGATCCTGCGGCGCAAGGCCACATTCCTGATGAACAACCCCGATGTTTCCGTCCTGATTGAAGGCCATTGCGACGAGCGCGGCACCGATGAATACAACCTCGCCCTGGGTGACCGCCGTGCCAAAAGTGCAATGGATTTTCTTGTGGACCTGGGGGTGGAACCGTCCCGGCTTTCCACGATCAGTTACGGCGAAGAACAGCCCCTGGATCCGCGCAGCAACGAGATTGCCTGGGCCAGGAACAGGCGGGCGCATTTCGAAATCCGCTAGTTCTCTGTCCGGAAATGTCTAAATAACAGCACGTGGCTGGCTGGCAAGGTCGGCCACGTGTTGTCTATTGAAACAAACGATTGCAGGACTTGATATGCGTATATGTCTGCCATTACTGGTCACCTTGGTGGCATCATTTCTGTTCGGCTGTGTGGCCACCATGCAGCAAGCAAGAGATATGGATTCGCGGCTTGATGCTATTGAACAGCGGCTCTATAAGCTGCAATCAAGGATTGACTTTGTTGAAAAAAACAGCGAGACCCGGCGGATGGATATCCGGGAGGCCCACGCAAGCTTGAAGGTCGAGTTCCGGAATCTTCGGGAATCGCTTCAGCAGTTGCGGGGTGAGCTGGAAACAACCGGTTATGCCCTGGAACAGCATAAAAAAGATTTTGGCCAGTATCAGACAGCACAGAACAATCGTCTGGCATCGCTGGAAAAAACGGTCTTTGACCGCATTCGGCATATGGAGGCGTATCTGGGGATAGAAACACCGGCGCAGGAAGGTGATGACGCGGCAGAAAACGCATCATCCCCTGCAGGCGACACAACCGGCCAGGTTGACAATGCCCGGGGTATTCAGGCGGATGCCACCGAAGACCAGATTTATACCTTTGCCAGACAGGTCTTTGACCTCGGTGATTATGCAGCGGCACGGGAGGCATTTGAGGCCTTGCTGAAACGCTATCCCGGTTCGGATAAGAGCGATAATGCCCGGTTCTGGATCGGTGAGACCTATTACCGGGAAAAGTGGTATGAAAAGGCCATCCTGGAGTATCAGCAGGTGATTGACAACTATCCGGAGGGCAACAAGGTGCCGGATGCCCTTTTGAAGCAGGGGATTGCCTTCCACCAGATCGGTGAAAATATGAACGGCCGTCTGGTGCTGAAGAAGCTCATCAAGCAATATCCGGATTCCAACCAGGCGGCGCTTGCCCGGAAGCAACTGGATACCTTTTAATTGACGGCTTCGTAAAAAGTTCAATGGTTAATAACGGATTGCCGGGCGCATGTAATGATAAAAATCATTGGCATAGATCCCGGCCTTGCAGATACGGGGATCGGTATCATTCATGGCAGGGACGAAGCTGTTGCCGGTTATTCATACGGTCATATCAGCACATCAAAGGCCGACCCGCTGCCATGCCGGCTTGACCGGATCTATTCCGTCATAACGGATTTGTTGGCCAGTGAAAAGCCTGATCTCATGGTGCTGGAGGACGTGTTTTCCCTGAAGGCATACCCCCTGTCCGGTATTACCCTCGGGCAGGTGACCGGCGTCATCCTCCTGGCCGGCCAGAGGGCCGGAATCAGCGTCGTCCGGATACCCGTTCGCGAGGTCAAGCAGGTGATGACGGGCAATGGCAACGCCGGTAAACAACAACTTGCCGAAGCAATCCGGCGGATACTGGAACACGAGGGCGCTATCCGGCCGGACCATGCCTCTGATGCGCTGGCGCTGGCGCTGGTAGGAATGATGCGGTATGATCGGTTATCTTGAAGGTACCCTTTTTAAGAAAAGTGCGGATCGTATTCTCTTGCTTGTCAATCAGGTGGGATATGAAGTGGTACTGCCGGCGTTTGTCATGCAGACAATGGAAACCAGGGCAGAGGGTGATCCGGTCTGTTTTTATATCTATTATTACCAGACAGAGCGTCAGCCCAAACCGGTGCTGTTCGGATTTACCACCCCGGATGAAAAAGATTTCTTTCAATTGCTGATAACGGTTGAAAAGATCGGCCCTCTCAAGGCCGCGCAGTTTATGACAATGCCGGTCAGCGATATGGCCGCGGCCATTGAAGCCGGCGATGTTTCTACACTGAACCGGCTGAAAGGGGTTGGCGCCCGGACCGCACAGAAGATTATCGCCACTTTGGGCGGAAAGACGGGACGGTTTATCGTCGATGAACAGCAGATGCCGGCGGCACCGGAAAACGACATGACGCAGCTAACCACGGATGTGCTGGTGGAGCAGCTCGGGTACAGGGTGTCCGATGCCCGGGATATGATCCAGAAGGCGCTGCAGCGCAACCCCGATGTTTCAACACCCGAGCAACTTTTTGATGAGATTTTCAGGCCGGTATGAAAGAGCAGATTCTGACATTTTCCTCCGATCAGAACCGGATGGTGGCAAAAGAAAAGATCGCGGCCGATGACAGCCGGGATATCCTTTCGCTCCGACCCCTGGATTTTGACGGGTATGTGGGGCAGGCGGAGACCGTCCAGACCCTGAAGATCGCCATTGCCGCGGCACGGAAACGTGATGAGCCCCTGGAGCACATCCTGTTTCACGGTCCGCCGGGACTGGGCAAAACCACGCTGGCCCATATTGTCGCCGCTGAAATGGACGCCAACCTGGTGGTGACGTCCGGCCCGGCACTGGACAAAGGCGGGGACCTGGTCGGCATGCTCACCCATCTCAAGCGGGGGGATATTCTGTTTATAGACGAGATCCACCGGCTGCCCCGGGTGATTGAAGAATTCCTTTATCCGGCCATGGAGGATTTTGCCGTGGATTTTGTGTTTGATAAGGGGATTCATGCCCGCAGTCACCGGTACCGGCTGAATCAGTTTATTCTCATCGGTGCCACCACGCGGGTCGGCTTATTGTCCGCACCCCTTCGGGATCGTTTCGGTCTTTTCAGAAAATTCGAGTTTTACACCAATGCGGAACTGGTGGAAATCGTGAACCGTTCAGCCGCGCTGCTGGGGCTGGTTATCGATCAGGAGAGTGCCCTGGAACTGGCCAACCGGTCCAGACGAACGCCGAGAATTGTGAACCGTCTGTTGAAGCGGGTCAGGGATTATGCCCAGGTGTATAGCGACGGCACTATTACCCTTGCGTCCATTGATGCGGCCCTGTCTCTGGAGGGGGTTGACCGGAAAGGGCTGACCGGTCTTGACCGGTCCTATCTTGAGACGGTGATCAATTTTTATAATGGCGGGCCGGTGGGCATTGAGGCGATCGGAGCCACGCTTCAGGAGGAAGTGGATACGCTTGTGGACGTGGTCGAGCCGTTTCTCCTGGCCGAAGGGTTTTTGCAACGAACGTCTTCCGGACGACGGGCAACACAAAAGGCATATCAGCATCTGAATGTCGGCGGAAACTGTGAATGCGGATAAATATGTTTTGCGTAGAGAGGAGTATATGGCAATCGGCAGCAGGGCAGTGTTGATCTGGAATATGGTGGTTGGGATTTTGCTGGTATTAATGGTTGACATTTTGATGGCCCAACCCCAGGTTGTCCCCGATGTTATTGTATCCCCATGCGAAGCCGGGGACACCCGGTATGTCATTGTGGTGGAAAAGGCAACGCAGCAGTTAAGCGTTTTCGAATGCGGCAACGGATCGGTCAGAATGGTAAACCAGTGGCCTTGCTCCACGGGCGAGGTGCCCGGGACAAAGCTGGAATCCGGTGACAAGAAGACCCCCGAAGGGGTCTACTTTCTCGTTAAAAAGTATGAGGACAGAGACCTGACCCCCATCTACGGCATTATGGCGTTCCCGCTGGATTACCCCAACTTTCTGGATAAAAAAGCCGGAAAAAATGGCAGTGCGATATGGCTGCACGGCACCAATAAAGAACTGAAAAAAAACGATACAAACGGCTGTGTCGCCCTTGAAAACGGAGATTTGGAAGCGCTTTCGGCTTATATCTCCCTGAATCGTACGCCGATCATCATTGTGGAGAAAATGGGCCAGTGGCCGGTGACAGTGGCTGAAAAAGCGGAACAACGTGTGGACGGATTTATCACGGGATGGCGTAATGCGCTGACCGGGGGGGATTATCACCGGTATCTCGATTTTTATGATCCGGACTATTTACCCGACATGAGCTGGTGGCGCGAATGGCGAAGGATGTGTGAAAACATCAGCGACAGTGGATTGCCTTTTGAAGTGACGGCACGGGACATATCTGTTTACAGGCATGACGATATCTATGTGGCGTTGTTTGATCAGGTGCTGACAGCCGGCAGTCATCAGGCTGAGGTGGGGAAGAAGAAACTGTTTATCGCCGATTCGGGAGATAATCTCAGTATTGTCGGCGAAACGTATTATCCCTTGGCCGATTATCAGCGCGTTAAGCAGAAGGAGCGTCTGCTGGTGGCTGCTTCCCGGCGTCTACAGGCCAATGCCCTGGCGGAACGCCGGATAAAAGCACTTCTGAGTCGGTGGACACAGGCCTGGGAAAGTATGGACATGGATGCCTATGGCGCCTGTTATTCTGACGGATTCTCGTTTAACGGCATGAATCGGCGAAAATGGTTGGCATATAAACGGCATCTGAATAAACAGTATGATTTTATCCGGGTTGAAATATCGAACCTTCAGTTTGTAGGGCAGTCCGGCCCACAGCGTGTGGTGAAGTTCATTCAGCATTATACGTCTGATCAGTACAGTGATACGGGTATGAAAACCCTTGTGTTAAGGCAAGAGGACGGGCAATGGACGATTTACAGGGAATTCTGGGAAAAATTAGAGCCTTCGCCGGAAGAGCAAACCGTGGGGCAGGCAGAGAAATCGACTGGAGTGTGCTTTTTGTCAATGAACACGGTAAGATCGTCCGGGTAAAAAAGTTTAAGCAATATGTCTTGGGCACCGTGATCGTGGTCCTTCTTTCCATGGCGGTTGCCGGGTGTTTTTTCTTCTTCTATTTAAAAGAAAAAATGAAAAATGACACGGTCCGGCAATCCCTGACAGATGCCAGAAAAGAGATCCGAACGCTGGTCGACAAAAATGATATGTTGATGGCCCGGCTTGTGGCCATGGAGGTTGAGGCCGAGGAAACCGGTGATGCGGTGTTTGAAGCAGAACCAGACCCCATGCTGCCGGAGAGATCGGCGACGGAAGCATCACAAGCCATACCCCCCGATGCTGCGGAAGAAGATGAACCTACCCCACTGGTCGACGTAAAGTCGTTTGCCGTTATTCAGGACAAAGGCAGTAATCGGGTAAAAATAGAGTTTACCGTGGAGAAAGTGGACGAAAGCCGGGAATATGTCTCCGGACGGGTGTTTGTGGTACTTCAGGATGAGGACGCCGAAGACGGGCGAATGATGACCGTACCGGCCGTTTATATGAAAGACGGCCGACCCACCCAGATAAGCCGGGGGCAGTATTTCTCCATCGCCCGCTTTAAGCCGGTCATTATGTCCACGCGTATCGATCATCCGGAAATATTTACTACGGCAATGGTATTTATCTACACGCCCGAAGGGGAGTTGTTTTTTAAAGATTCGTTTGCGGTTAATCCGATTCAATACAGGCAGTTCCCGCCGATACAGAACAATACAACGGACAGTCAGGCCGAAACCGAAGCACCGGCTGATATAGATTCAACAGTACAGTAAGCCGGAAAGGACGGGCAATCAGGAATGAACAAGCGTTTTTTTAAAGCTGGCACGGATTTCTATTGGTATGGCGCGGCGTTGCTGATGGCGATGCTGATGGCCTGCAATGCAATGGCTGCTGACCGTCAGAAAAGTAAACATGACGTCTATTTTGAAAATACCGATTATGAACTCCATGTTTACCGGGTGTTCGGACGGACCGAGGGCAAGACCCTGATGTTGATTGGCGGCATTCAGGGAAACGAGCCGGGCGGTTTTCTGTCAGCAGACCTGTATGTGGACCTCTGTCTGGCAAAAGGGAATCTGATTATTGTGCCCCGGGCCAACTTTCAATCCATTGTGCAGAACCGGCGGCAGGTTAACAAAGATATGAACCGGACCTTCAGCGGCGGGGCAAAGGAGGAGGGCTACGAGTTTAAAATCGTTTCCATACTCAAAAAACTGATCGCCGAAAGCGACTGTCTGCTCAACCTTCACGACGGCTCGGGGTTTTACTCTCCTGAATGGGAAAGCGACATGCGGAATCCCATGCGATACGGCCAATCGATTATTGCCGATTGTGATAGCTATATGCACAAGAAAAGCGGCCGGACCATTGAACTTGGTGAGATGGCCAGAGCGGTGATTGGCGATATCAACAAGCATATCAAAAATCCGGATCACTATTTTCATTTCAACAATCACAAGACCGGCCAGGTGGATTCACTGCATAAGGAACAGCGGGGATCGGCCACTTATTACGCAGTAACGCATTGCGGTATTCCTGCTTTTGGCATTGAGACGAACAAGAACCTTTCCCTGGCGGAGAAGGTCAGTCAGCACAATTTTGCTATTAATGCATTTATGGAAAGGCTGGACATTATTCCGGAAACCCCGGGAATCTATTTTGACCGGCCGGAGCTTCAGTATCTGCTCATCTCGATCAATAACAGTCCGCCCGCCCTGGTTGCCAATCATCAGACATTATATGTGAAAAAAGGTGACACCCTCCGGGTGGCACATATCGAGGCCAATTACAAACGGGGATTGAGTGCCGATTTTATCGGTGAGGGGACTTACAACGATCTGGGCAAAAACATAAAAGTGACCCAGAGTTCAAAGATACTGGTTAAAAAAGACTTTTTTTCTTGCGGCACCATTCACATCGAGCTGGGGGAAAATAGACGGAATGTGGCCCAGGGAATTTCCGTCATTGATTCGGATGATCTGCTGTCTCCCATTTTTTTCAAGGTGACCATCAACGGCGATACCCGCTTTTTCCCCAATTACGGCCACGTGGACCTGGTTCGTGGCGATTTATTTAAGCTGGTGGATGTCGTGGGAACCCATAACGGTGATTTTTACGATCTGACTGTTAATTTTAAAGGTTTTGTAGGCGATCGCGCAAACAATACCGGCGAGGACCGGGGATATGATATTCATACCGGCAAGGATCTCTGGGAGCGATATTCCCTTGACGGCAAAGGCCATAAGTATCAGGTCGTGGTAACCAAAAATGAAGAAACTGTCGGAAAACTTTTTGTGTTTTTAAACCAGCCGGTAATGAAATATGTGCTGTTCCAGGCGGGTGGTCAGTCCATCGGGGGATCGGCAGGGGAAATGTTCTGCTGCAAATCCGGGGATGCGCTGAGTCTGGACCATACGGCCACGGATTTTTTGAAGGTTGTGGATGTGATCACCAACGTGCATAATAATACAGGCGTAAATGTGTTTGTCCGGTTTGACGGTTCGGATAAGGAGTATATTTGCGGCGATGCAATTTTTGATATCTCAAGGATGGTTGAAACCAGCCACCATGGGACTGCGGGCGGCGCACCGTCATCATGCAGCCTTGTGGTCCGGCGGGGGGAAGATGTAATGGGTAATGTGGTACTAAACTTTACCGGGGGGAAAGAAAGTGGATAATACTAACAAAAAGAATCTGTCGGTAATTGATAAGGGCCTGGCCATTGAGGGCAATATTGCCAGCAACGGCAGCCTGATCATCAAAGGCAGCCTGAAGGGAACCATCGAGGGCGAGTCTGTGGTAATCGCCCAGGACGGCTATGTCCAGGCTGAAACAAAAGTGGCCAATATTACCATTGCGGGTGTATTCCAGGGGGATATCACCGTTACCAGGGACCTGATCATTCTTTCCACGGGCAGTTGTTCGGGGAAGGTCAGGTGCGGCAACCTGACGGTTGAAAGCGGCGGTGTCCTGAACGCGGAAGTGGTTAATACCGGGGAAGATGCTGAACTGGTAGCTGCTGAAGCAGCAGTGGCCGACAGCGTATAGTTTCTGGTTGTCTGACACTTCAGGCCGGAATGTTTCGGGGCTGAAAATGGTCGACCCGGGTACCGGGTATGGCGGTGGTGTGGCAGAAAGTGCTGTATACCCGGCACTGCAATAACCCATATGGCCAGAATTTTTCTTTACGTCAATCTGAAAGGCCTGGCATCCTCCGGCCGGGCCGCCTGACTGAAATTCTTTGCTGTTTTTCGTAGGTTCGGGTATAATTAATATATTAAGTCCCTTCGTCTTTATATCGATCTCTTTTCTGTAGACGTCCAAAAGGTACCCCAATGCATCGCAAGCTATTATTTATTGCCTTGTGTACCGTCTGTCTGCTGTCAGCCGATCCTGCCGTCGCCCTGACACCAGCGGCACCCCCGATTGTCATTGACCGGGATTTTCAGCAGATACCCATGGGGAAACGGGTTGATATCCTGATAGATAGAGAGGGGGAGCTTACCATTGACGATATTGTCTCCTCCGGTAACAGCCAAGCGGGGGAGTGGATACGATCCGAAGCGCACGCGCCCGGCTTCGGGTTCAGTTCTTCGGTTTATTGGGTGCGGTTTACAATTGTAAATCCCACCGATAATGACAGGGACGTGTATCTTCATCAGCAGTACCCACTGATTGACTTTCTCGACCTGTATGTCCATGATGCTGGCGGCCGGTTACTCAGAGAGATCAAAACCGGTGATCATTATCCTTTTTCTCATCGTCCCTACCCGTATCACGATTTTGTATTTCCGTTGACCATACCGTCACAGTCCTCCAATATCTGTTATTTCCGTTATCAGACCACAAGTGCAGTGATCATGTCGCTGGTGGCACGGACACCGGACAATTTTGTCACCGCCACAATGCAGGAAAATGCCTTTTTGTGGTTGTTCAACGGCGGCTTTTTTATCATGTTTGCCTTTAATCTACTGGTTTTTATTGGTTCCCGGAAAATCGCCCATCTTTTTTATGTCCTTTATATCGGGGCTTTTCTGCTGCTGCTGATGGCGCTCAGTGGCCAGGCATATCAATATCTCTGGCCCCAGGCGGTGTGGTGGGCCAATTACTGCATTCCGATTCTGATTTCCCTGATTATTATCGGTATGGTTCAGTTCGCGGACATGACCATCGACACAAGCCATTTGGCCCCACGGTTGCGGATCCCCCTGACGGTTCTTACCTGGCTCAGTGTCGCCGTCATTGTCCTTACGGTCATATCAAGCAACTACCGTTTCGGGATCATCAGTTCCACTCTGATCACCGGCATCGCTTGCCTTTACGGAGCCTGGTATAATGTTTACTGTGCATTTTCCCCCCGGCTCAGAAGCCGGGAAGCATTTTTTATAATTATTTCCTTTGAAGTATTTTTGTTCGGCATTCTTTTATATGTGCTGAAAACCTATGGGGTACTGCCGGAAAATACTGTTACCGGCTATTCCATTCAGTTATCTGCCATGGCGCAGGTGGTGCTGCTGTCACTGATTTTTCCGGATCAGCTAAACCGGCTTCAGAAGCGACTGACCCATATGAACATTCACCTGGATGATCTGGTTAAAAAACGCACCGTCCAGCTTGAAGTTGCCCAGTCGCAACTGGTGGATACCGCCCATAAGGCAGGCATGGCCGATGTGGCCAGGGATACCATGCACAATGTGGGCAATATTATCAACAGTGTCCGGACATCTGTTTATCAACTCAAACAATTGACCGCTTCCCGGTTCATCCTTTCCTTTAAAAACGCCAATACGATTCTTCGGGAAAACGTGGACACTATCGACGATTTTATTGCCAGTGACCCCAAAGGGAAAAAACTGCTGGCATATTATCTGGAAATCGAACATGTGGGCGATGAAGAGTGTCGCCGGATGGCCGAGACAGTTGATCGTCTGTTTGTCAAAATTGATGAAATTGCGGCTGTTATCAGTTCTCAGCAGGCTTATGTCAATGGCCTGGCGCTGACAGAGTATCATAAGGTTGAGGATGTGGCGGAAGAGGTTCTTTTGATGCAAAAAGAGGCACTGACCAAGGAAAACGTGACCATCGATAAATCGTATGCCGGAACCCCTCCCGTCCCGGTACAGAAAATCAAGCTGGTCCACGTTATCGGCACCCTCCTGTCCAATGCGCGGGATGCCATGATGGAGATGCCAGAGGGCCGGAAGCGTATCTTCCTCACGAGCCGGGTGACGGACAGCACGGTCTTTTTTTCTATCAGGGACAACGGGCCGGCCATTCCCGAAGATCAGCTGCAAACCATTTTTTTTCAGGGCCGGAGTGAGAGCATTGGAAACCGGACCGGGGTGGGGCTGCATAACAGCGCCAACTATATTGCGGAGATGGGTGGCAGCATCCGGGCTGAGAACGATATCGACGGGGGCGTTGCATTTATGGTGGCGTTTCCTTTGCCACCAACCGCATCTTCAGTGGCAGAAAAGAAAATTCAGTAAAAATTTCAATATTATATTTTTTTTAAAAAATATTGAATCTCATTCAATAAGCCGTTCCATCGGAGCGGCTTTTTTGATATAACAGGTGTAATATAAAAAAAAGAATATCCGTCATCGGTCAATAAACAATATCTGCAAAGGGGGCACAATGAACACGACCGGGCAGGCCAGAGACTATCAGGTCTATTTTACCAAAGAACATGATATGCTCAGAAAAGCGGTGAAAGACCTGGGCAGGAAAGGGATTGCACCCTATATCGACGAATGGGAGGAGGCCGGTGAATTCCCGCGGGAATTGTATAAGGCGGCCGGTGAACTGGGATACCTGGGGCTGGGTTTTCCCGAAGACGTGGGGGGCACGCCCTGTGATATCTTCATGGGCATTGCCATGAGCGAGGAGCTGATGCGGTATGGTTCGGGAGGATTACTGGCCAGCCTGGGATCTCTTTTTATCGCCCTGCCGCCCATTATCGCCCATGGTACGGATGAGCAGAAAGAACGGTTTGCAAAGCCGGTCATTGCCGGGAAAAAAATCGCCGCCCTGGGGGTGACCGAGCCGGACTGCGGTTCGGACGTGGCCAGCCTGAAAACCACAGCTGAGCGGGACGGGGATCATTATATTGTCAACGGCGCCAAGACATTTATTACCAGCGGGGTCCGGGCGGACCAGCTCACATGCGCTGTCCGGACGGGCGGGGAAGGCGCCCACGGCATCAGTTTTCTGGTGATCGAAACCGATACCCCCGGGTATTCGGTGGGCCGGAAGCTGGACAAAATGGGCTGGTGGGTGTCGGATACGGCAGAGATTTTTTTTGACAACTGCCGGGTGCCGGCAGCCAATCTGATCGGGGAGGAAAACAGCGGGTTTTATATGATCATGGAGAACTTTCAGTCAGAACGCCTGCAACTGGCCGTAATGGCCAATACAACGGCCCGGCTGGCACTGGAGGAATCTTTGAAGTACGTCAAAGAGCGGGAAGCCTTTGGCCGGAGGATCAGCGGGTTTCAGGTGACCCGTCACAAACTGGTGGATATGGCCACCCTGGTAGAGGCCAGCCATGAGTTTACCTACCGGGTTGCCGCCAAAATTGATGCCGGTGAAAATCAGGTCAAGGAGATATCCATGGCCAAAAACTTCGCCTGCATGGTAAGCGACAAGGTCACCTATGACGCGGTTCAGCTCTTCGGGGGATCGGGATATATGCGGGGAACACCGGTGGAGCGTCTTTATCGCGACAATCGCATTCTCTCCATCGGCGGCGGGACGACGGAGATTATGAAAGAGATAATTTCGGGATTTATTCTTTGAGGGAGACGGCAGATGACTCTTTTATCAACAACACCCGTGATTGTTGGGGCAGCCCAGTTCACGCAGCAGAAAGACACGCCTGTGCCGCTGGACCCGCTGAGTCTGATGGCCGAAGCCGGCCAAAGGGCGTTTGCATCATCGGGCGTCAATACGCTCGGTGACATCGTTGATGCCATCAGCGTGACCAATATTGTGGGATGGTCTTATGCCGACGCCCCCGGAGAACTGGGAAAGGCCCTGGGGCTCTCCCCGGTCGATACGATGTATCTGCCCATTGGCGGACAGAGCCCGCAGATGATGGTGAATCAGGCGGCCCGGGATATTGCATCCGGCCGGTATCGGGCTGTGCTGATGGCCGGCGGTGAGGCCGATTATGCAATCCGGCGGGCCATGAAAAGCGGGCTGGAACTCAAATGGTCCGAACAGCAACAGCCCCGGAAAATAGATGGTGACATGGATCTCGGTATCAGTGAGATCGAAAGCCGGTATCAGCTCTTTTTTCCGGCCCCGGTATATGCCATGTTTGAAACCGCCCTGCGGTATGCGGACGGCCACGAGCCGGAAACGCACATGACGCACATGGGCCGTTTGCTGGAACCCTTTTCCCGGGTTGCCGCGCAACATCCCAACGGCTGGGCCGAGACCGTGTATACAGCCGATGAGATCGCCACACCCGGCCCGGATAACCGGTATATTGCCTATCCTTATACGTTGCGCATGGTATCCAACCGGTATGTGGATCAGAGCGCGGCCCTGATTCTGACGTCCGCAGAGATGGCGGAAAAGGCCGGAATCGACCGTTCACGATGGGTCTTTCCCATGGGCGGGGCGGATCTGCGCAACATCAGCCATGTAAGCCAGCGCCCCTGTCTTCATGATTCACCGGCCACAAAGGCTGCGGCACGACTCTCCCTGGAACAGGCCGGCCTTACGCTGGATGATATGGACATGTTTGATCTTTACAGCTGCTTTCCTTCCATGATCGAGATGGGGCGGCGCGAAATCGGCATCCCCGCAGACGATCCCCGTGGGCTGACTGTCACCGGGGGGCTTTCTTTTTTTGGCGGCCCGTTTAATAACTATTCCATGCACGCCATCGTTACGGTGGTTGACCGTATCCGGGAAAACCCGTCTCAAAAGGCCATGGTGTTTGCCCAGGGCGGTTTTAATACTAAGGCCTCCTTCGGCATTTACGGTACCCAGCCGCCCGCAGAATCGTGGTCGGATGCTGATGTTGCCGGCATTCAGGCCGCGATTGACGGCCACGCCCTTCCTGAGCCGGTGGAGAAGGCCCATGGCCGGCTGATGGTGGAGGCCTATACCCTGCACTATGACCGCAGCGGTCAGCCGGAAAGCGGCACCGTGATCGGCCGGCTGGAGAATGACCGGCGCGTCCTGGCCCGGATGGATGCATTGCCGGAAATATTGAAGGGGTTTGAAATGAAAGAGCTTGTGGGTCGCACCGGGGCTGTCCGGTTTGATGAAGGCCTGGCGTTGAATCTTTTCACGCCGGATCTTTCATAGAAGATTCACTGCAGCGCAACAAAGAAATTGGACTTTTTACTTTGCCGTCAATATCAAGCGGCCTCAAAACGGGCCAGCAACCCGGGCAGATCAACGGTTACGTCCTTGAAATTGTCAAAGGTGACATTCACAAACGTGAGGCTGTGCTCGTTTTTGATGAATTCAAACATTTCAAGATAGTTTGCCAGAATGCGCTTTTCCCATGAAAGTCCCAGCATGTCCGTTAAGGACTGGATCCTGTCACCGTCCCCCTCTATTTCGATAAAATTTCCATATGGCATGGTATCCAGGCAGATTAAAGTGTCGCCGTAATGGAAGGTTTCCCGGTGCTTTTCATAGATTTGAGCCGGGAAAAATCCAACGGCTTCCAGAATCTCACGGGTGGCGTTAAAATCGCCCACCGTGGTTTCGATCTCCTTATGAATTTTATATTGACCGGTTTCAGGGGTATCGGACGGATCAGGGTCTCCCTTGAAAGTCAGGGTGGCGTTCGTATCCTGGCGAAGTCGTAAGAGCGAGCGTTTCTGAACCAGGCTGTGGTCGCTGTCCTCAAACCGGATATTGGTTTCAAGATGGCTTTCGCCCGGTTCAGCCCCCAGGGCAATTATTTTTTCCCGCACGGCATCCTTATCCGGTACGTGAAATTTGACCTCGATTTCCAGCTTATTCAAAACATTTCTCCGTTTCATTCAAAAAAGTCATGAAACACCAGAGGATACGGCCAGCTGCCCACATGCCGCTGATATATCCTGCCCTTTGCTCAGCCGGGTGATGACCGTGTAATTCCGGTCGTGCAGGATTTGCTTGAATTGTTCGATAACCGTATCGTCCGGGCGTTGAAACGGGCTCTGGTCATGCCCGTTGAACGGTATCAGGTTGATCTTGGCCTTGATGGGGGCAAGCAGTCGGGCAAGTTGCTCGGCATCCTGCAATGTGTCGTTCTGCCCCCGGATCAGGATATATTCAAACGTGATTTTCCGCCGGTTGGACAGAGGGTATCCCCGGCAGGCCGCCAGCAGGGTTTCAATGGGGTAAGTTTTGTTCACCGGCATCAGGCGGTCACGAGTGGCATTGTCCGTAGCGTTCAGGGAGACAGCCAGATTGATCGTGGTTTCATGACCCAGTGTTTTGATGCGGGGGACAAGGCCGGCTGTTGAAAGGGTTACCCGCCGGGTTGAAAACTGAAGTCCGCAATCCCCGTCTGTTATGGTGTCAATGGCAGACAGCACGTTGTCATAATTGGCAAGGGGCTCTCCCATACCCATGAATACAAGATTGCTCAAACGAAGCGGAGACGATGCCGTGTCCTGCCGGATATCCCTGATCTGCCCGATAATCTCCGCCGGTGTCAGATTGCGGATAAATCCCATGTCCGCGGTTCGGCAGAATGCGCACCCCTGGGCGCATCCCACCTGAGTGGATATGCACAGAGTGGCATGGCCCTCTTCGGGAATCCAGACACTTTCAATCCGGTGATTATCATCCAACTGAAAGAGATATTTACAGGTACCGTCCGCGCTGTATTCTCTTTTTGCAATACACATGCGGCCGATGGAAAAGGTCTCTCCCAGCAGCGCCCTTACCGGTTTGGCAATATTGGTCATTTCATCAAATGTATCTGCCTGGTGCAGGTAGATCCATTTATACACCTGGCCGGCGCGGTATGGTGCAATATCGTGCGCCGCCAGCCAGGTCTGAAATTGTTTTCTAGTATAGTTTTTAATATCCTGCACGGTTTATTCTCATCCTCTGGCATCTTATGATTGATTAATATTAACATGTTTCCACCGCAATGACGGCATTTTTTTCAACCACGGAATAGACGGAAAAACACGGAAAAAGCAACCGGCCTTTCCAGGGTCCTGACAATCAAAATCGCTATCGAAATCGAAATCGGGGCCGTCAGGTAAAATTGCGTATTGCCGTTTGAGTCTGCTACAATGCGTTCGATACAGAGTTTTTTCTGTCCAGGCTTGAAGTCCGTTCGATTTCGATAGTGATTTCGATTTGGACGAACTTTCTTTCAGGTGTGGCCCCCGGATCAGGATTTTCAGTTCAGCCCGGGACGTGCCGCTGTAATAAAAAAAGTGCCTCAGGGCAAGGCATAATTTTCTTGACATAACCTTTTGGAAATATTATTTTCAAGAGTTTAGTTGATAATGACCTGAAGGTGAAGAATCCGGGCAGATACAATCTTTGCAGAAATATTCCTGGGTGTTGATATATGTTTGATAATTTGAGCGATAAGCTTGGCGCGGTTTTTAAAAACCTCAAAGGCCACGGCAAGCTGACCGAAAAAAATATCGAGGCCGGTTTAAAGGAAGTGCGGTTTGCCCTTTTGGAGGCGGATGTCCACTACCGGGTGGCCAAGCAGTTTATTTCGGACATCCGGGAACGCGCTCTGGGGACCGAGGTATTGGAAAGCCTGACCCCCGGCCAGCAGGTGGTGAAGATTGTCAATGAAGAGTTGACCCGCCTGATGGGGGGCAGCCGGCATGAATTGAATCTGACCGGTCAGTCGCCGGTTTCCGTGATGCTGGTGGGACTGCAGGGTTCCGGTAAGACCACCACCACTGCAAAGCTGGCGGTCTACCTGAAAAAGTCGGGCAAGCGGCCCTATCTGGTGCCGGCGGATGTGTCCCGGCCGGCGGCCATTGATCAGCTGGTCAAGCTCGGCAGTCAGATCAGCGTGCCGGTCTATCCGTCCACCACGGAAATGGATCCCGTGGATATCTGCAAGCAGGCACGCGTCACAGCGCAGCAGGAAGGCTGCGATGTACTGCTGCTGGACACGGCAGGCCGGCTGCATGTGGATGAAGCCCTGATGACGGAGCTGGTCAACATTCGGGAGACCGTGACGCCGTCGGACATTCTGCTGGTGGCCGATGCCATGACCGGCCAGGATGCGGTGAATATCGCCAAGTCGTTTGATGAACGGCTCGATATCGGCGGTGTAGTGCTCTCCAAGATGGATGGCGACGCCCGGGGCGGTGCGGCGCTTTCCATTAAGGCGGTGACCGGCAAGCCCATCAAGTTCGTCGGCGTGGGTGAAAAAACCAACGCTCTGGAGCCGTTTCATCCGGACCGGGTGGCCTCAAGCATTCTCGGTATGGGAGATGTGCTGTCGTTTATCGAAAAGGCACAATCCGCGGTTGACGAAAAAAAGGCGGCCGAGCTTGAGAAAAAGCTGCGAAAAAACGAGTTCACGCTGGAAGATTTTCGGGACCAGATGGCCCAGATCCGGAAGATGGGCTCCATCGGCGATCTTTTGAAAATGATCCCGGGCATGGGGAAGGCCAAACAGCTCAAGGGAGTGGATGTGGACGACCGGGAGCTGGTGAAGATCGAAGCGATTATTAACTCCATGACCCCTCAGGAACGGCGACGGCACGGAATTATTAACGGCAGTCGGCGCAAACGGATCGCCAGTGGCAGCGGCACAAAGGTGCAGGATGTCAACCGGCTGCTCAAGAATTATACACAGGTAATGAAGATGATGAAAAAAATCAATAAAGGCGGCATGCGCGGCATAAGCCGCGATATGATGCCGTTTTAAAGGGAGACAAAGATGGCAGTGAAAATCAGATTGGCACGGTACGGTAAGAAGAAAAAACCCTTTTACAGGATCGTTGTGGCGGATGAGCGTTTCAGCAGAAACGGCCGGTTTCTGGAGAAACTCGGCACATATAATCCGTTAAAGGATCCCGCTGAGATTTCGGTGGAAAAGGAACGGGTTGAGCACTGGTTGAATGAAGGTGCATTGATGACGGATACGGTACGAACTTTGTTGAGACAGGACACGGCAGCGGCACCGCAAAACGCATGATTTTGATGGGTAGGCATTTTATCGCCGGCGCGGATGACCTGCCCCTTGAATTTCCCTGAATTGGCGGCGCTATTGAATCTTTTTTTGCCATTCCGGTGCTGATTTTATCCAGAACAACAAAATAGCGATAAATTCGCAATATTTTATTGTTTTTTTTGAATTTTTCGGGAAAATCGGTTATAGTTTTTGCAAGGTTGTGCTTTTTTGAACAGACAGGAATCGTGTTGACGGCCCCCGGCTTGAACGGCATGTTATTTCAACTCAACCGACATTAAAGGAGATGCGGCTATGTCTATGAAAGAGCTGATTGAGTACATTGCAAAGGCGCTGGTTGACAATCCCGACGAAGCGACAGTAACGGAAGTGGATGGCAGTCAGACATCCGTGCTGGAACTAAAAGTGGCGAAAGAGGACCTGGGAAAGATTATTGGCAAGCAAGGCCGTACAGCAAGGGCAATGCGGACAATCCTCAGTGCCGCGTCCGCCAAGCTGAAAAAACGGACAGTCCTTGAAATCATTGAGTAACCGAGCCTGATGGGGAAAGAACAAGAGTATCTCTCCGTCGGTAAAATTGTCGGTGCTCATGGTGTAAGCGGTAACCTCAAAGTCTTTTCCAGCTCGGGTGATCCCGAAGAATTCAAAGCAGGTCTTCATCTCCTCGTCAGATCCGTCGACGGTCAAACGCATACCTGTATCGTCCGGTGGTGCCAACCCCACGGCCGGCATTTTCTTCTATCCTTCGAAGGCATTAGCAGTCGCAACCATGCGGAGTCTCTGGTAGGAAGCGAACTGTTCGCCCTGCGAAGCGATCTGCCCGCCCTTGAGGAAGATACCTATTACTGGGAAGATATTATCGGGCTGGCGGTGTATACCATTGAAGGGGCTTTTGTCGGTCATGTGAAAACCATCATCCCCACCGGCAGCAACGACGTTTATGAAGTGGTTGACGAATCGTCGGGCAGTGAACGTCTCGTGCCGGCTCTGCATTCGGTTGTCAAAAGCATTGATTTGGATAAAGGCGTGATACATGTTGACCTGCCCGATGAATTATAAAGCGGAGGGCAGGCAATTGGAAATTCAACATTTGACATTGGAGACAAACGCGAATATCAAATGTTGAATTTCCAATTTCATTTTTTATACATTGTATAAAGTCAATTAATTTGCCTCTTTTGTCGGGCTAACTTATGAATTTTACTGTCCTCACCATATTCCCGGAATTGATGGACGCTTTTTTTGACTGCGGCATTGTCCGGCGGGCCGTTGAATCACGGACGATCTCATGCCGGGCAACGGATATTCGTGATTTTGCCGAAGGCCGCCACCGTCAGGTGGATGACAGGCCATACGGCGGGGGCAACGGCATGGTGATGAAGCCCGAATCTCTTGCCGCGGCCATTGATCATGCCAAAGCGGAACAGCCGATGGCCCGGACCGTTCTGCTGTCGCCCCAGGGGCGTGTATTCACCCAGCAGGAGGCGGAACGCATGGCAGCGGCGGGCGGAGAACTGATACTGATCTGCGGCCGCTACGAAGGTGTGGATGAGCGTATCTGTGAGACCCGGATTGATGATGAGATTTCCATCGGGGATTATGTGTTGACCGGGGGCGAGGTCGCCGCCATGATCGTTATCGAGGCTACCACCCGCCTGATCCCCGGCGCGCTTGGCGGGGAAGACTCCGCCCAGCGGGATACGTTTCAGGACGGGCTGGTGGAGCATGCCCATTATACCCGGCCGCCGGTTTTTGAGGAAAAGGCGGTGCCGGACGTTTTGCTTTCCGGTAACCATGCGGCCATTGATAAATGGCGGCTGGAAAATGCCCTGATGCGAACCCTGCTGAAACGCCCCGACTTGCTGGAAAACCGTCTATTAAAAGGCGAAGAACAAACCATTTTGCGTGAATGGTGCCGGCGGATTGAAGCTATTATAGGCGGGGAAAGCGATCTGATCAGTGAATAATATGGTGAAAAACAGTGCGGCGATCCCCGCCCGCCGGGTCTATATTGCCCTGGTGCACTATCCGGTACTGAACAGGCAGGGAGATACCATTGCATCAGCGGTGACCAACCTGGACCTGCACGATATTGCCAGAGCCGCAAAAACATACGGGGTGGCGCGTTTTTTTGTGGTTACACCGCTCGCGGATCAGCAACAGCTTGCCCGGCGGATCGTGGAACATTGGACAACGGGCAGAGGGCCGGCATTTAATGAAAAGCGGGCTCAGGCATTTGCCCTGATTAGACTAAAAGATACCCTGTCCGACGTGATGGCGCACCTTTCACAGGAAAATGGCCGGCCACCGGCAGTGGTTTTGACCAGTGCCCGGCATCATGACGCGGCCGTGACCTGTGACCGGCTGCGAACACTTGAACGGGATCTGTTGCTGGTGTTCGGCACCGGGTGGGGGATTGCACCGGAACTGATTCAATATGCAGACTATATGCTGACACCCATTGACGGGGTGACCGGCTATAATCATCTGTCCGTGCGATCGGCCGTGTCGATTATACTGGACAGGTTGATACAAAGTGATGTAAAATAAAAAATTTTAAAATAAATAAGAATTTACGCCCCGATTTTTAAAAAAATACTTGACCGGAATTGTTATACGGGGTAGAAGAGTTTCATTAGTTTTTTTTGGAGGATACCATGCAGGTTTTAAAGCAGCTTGAAAAAGAGCATATACGAATGGATATCCCTGAGTTTTCTTCCGGGGATTCCGTTAAAGTACACGTAAAAATCAAGGAAGGCGAAAAAGAGCGGATTCAGGTGTTTGAAGGGGTTGTGATCAAGAAACGCAAAGGCACGACCAACGCCACCTTTACCGTTCGAAAAACGTCCTTTGGTGTGGGCGTGGAGCGGGTTTTCCCGCTTTATTCGCCATCCATTGATAAGATCGAAGTTGTCAAGCGCGGACGGGTAAGACGTTCCCGTATTTACTACTTCCGTGGCCTTACCGGCAAGGCTGCCAAAATTCCCGAAAAGCGCGACCGCTAGGCCGGCTGTTTTCCATTTAGTGGGATTGGTTGTGTTGACGGCTTCGTAAAAGCACAAATGGCGGCATTCGACTGTCAATAAGTCAAGTTCCGGCTATGAGAACTTACGAAGACAAGGCAATCAAACAGGGGTATGCGACGGTTGCGGGCATAGATGAAGCCGGCCGGGGTCCCCTTGCCGGGCCGGTGGTCGCAGCGGCGGTGGTTTTCCCGGAAGGATACACCAATAGCCTTGTGACGGATTCCAAAAAGCTTTCCCCAAAAAAACGCACTGCAGTTTATCACGATATTTACCGGGACGCCCTTACGGTCGGCATCGGCATCATCGATGCCGTTGAAATAGACCGTATCAATATTCTTCAGGCATCCCTTCTGGCCATGACCTTCTCAGTGGAGAATCTGTCACCCGCGCCGGACTATCTGCTCATCGACGGTAAATTTCCTATTGGTGCCCCTATCCCCCAGACTGCCGTGGTGCGTGGTGACAGCGCCAGCATTTCCATTGCCGCCGCCTCCATCGTTGCCAAGGTGACCCGGGACTCCCTGATGGCGGGTTACCACCTGGATTACCCGGAATTTGATTTTCCCCGCCACAAGGGGTATCCCACCAAAGCCCACCGGGAAACAATCCTTCAGTACGGCCCCACCCCCATTCACCGAATGAGCTTTAAGGGCTCCTGTGTTTAGTCTCATCCTTCCGGACCGATAACGCTGGCATCTTCAAAAGAGGCCATCTGTGTCATGACCTTGCAGGCCGCCTCGACCATATCCATGGCCAGAGCCGCGCCCGTGCCTTCGCCGAGTCGCATGCCCAGGTCAATGAGCGGCTCCAGGTCCATGAACGATAGGGCAGCGGCTTGGGCCGGCTCCACTGATTTATGGCCGGCAACCAGATAACCGGCAATGCCCGGGTTGATGATAAAGGCAATCAGGCCCGCGGCCGTGGCAATAACCCCGTCCAGCATGACAGCGGTATTTTTTGACGCCGCCGCCAGTATAGCGCCGGCAATGCCGGCAATTTCGAATCCCCCGAGCGTTTGCAACACCGCAAACCCGTCACACGGGTCGGGCTGATGAAGGGCCAGGGCGCGTTCAACCACCGCGATCTTCTGGTTCAGTCCCTTGTCATCAATACCGGTGCCCCTTCCCACGGCCGCAGCCGGTGAAATACCGGTAATGGCTGCAATAATGGCCGCAGCCGGGGTGGTATTGCCGATCCCCATTTCACCGACCCCCAGAAGGTCGACTGGTGTCGCGGCATAGGCGTCGAGAAACACGGACATGCCGTGTTCCAGGGCTATGATTGCCTCATCGGTGCTCATAGCTGCCTCTCGGGCCAGATTTTTTGTGCCGTGAGCGATCTTCTTTTGAATCAAATCGGGATGGTCCGCCAGGTCCGGCACAATGCCCATGTCCACCACCTTCATGGCAATATCATGATGCCGGCAGAGCACGTTGATGGCCGCACCGCCGTTGAGAAAATTAAGAACCATCTGGCCGGTCACATCCGCCGGAAAAGCGGACACGCCCTCCTGTGTAACCCCGTGGTCACCGGCAAAGACAAACAGGTTTTTCTGGCGGATCGCCGGTTCCAGGGTCTTTTGAATAAGGCACATCTGAATCGCCAGTGCCTCCAGCCGGCCTAAAGATCCCGGAGGTTTTGTCTTGTTGTCGATCTTGTGACAGGCCGCGTTCAGAAGGTTCTCATCCACCGGCGCAATGTCGCAGATGACCTGACGGCATAGACCGCCGTCGGGCAAAAAGCCGGTATCCGGCCGGATTCCGGCATCAGGCGGTGCCGGAGTCTTTTGTGTAATTAAATCGCCCGTAAAGTCGAGAATGTATTTGAGCCCGTTGCCGGAAAGAATCGCCGGCATCAGCGTCATTGCTTCTTCTGGCGGCACCACCGCCTCAATTAAATGCTTGATCGGAATTTCGCAGTCTGCCAGAAAGGGCAATACGTCGTGCATATTCTGTTGTTTCAGGCCATATGCGCCGGAAAGGATCAATTCCTGATAATGAATCAGGTTCATCTGATCGGTCGTTATTTTCCGGCTGCCCGTCAATCCGCTGAAAAAGGCAAACCGCCCCCCTTTTTCCAGTCTCTCAAGGCCCGCGCCAAATGCAAGCGGATCGGCGCAGGCATTGATCACCGCGTCAAAGCCTTTTTGATCGGTCCGGTCAATACAGGTGATACCGGTGTCATTTAAAAACATTTCCGCTGCACGAATTTTCTGCCTGCTGCGCTCAAGCACCACGGGGGTGCCGCCGACATATTGCACCATCAGTGCGGTTAAAAGTCCCATGACGCCGCCGCCGTATATCAGGACCCGGCTGTTGGCCTTTATGGCCGCCTTCCCAAGAGCATGCTTCACGCAGCCGGCCGGTTCGGCAAAACAGGCCGTGAGTGTATCCATTGTGCCGGGGATGGGAATCAGGCTGATGCCCGGCAGAAGGGTTTCTGTGGCAAAGCCGCCGTCCCGGTGAAAGCCGGTGATCTCCATGTCGTTGCAGAGATTGTCCCGCCCGGCCCGGCAGTGCCGGCAGGTGCCGCAGCTTTTCCCCGGCCAGACCACATACCGGTTCCCCTGGTCATCCGCCACAACCATCTCATGGCCGGGCACCCGGGGCAGAGTCAGGTCCCGGTGCCCATGGGCCCACATTTTGGCATCGGTGGCGCAGATGGCGCAGCAAAGGACCTTTACCCGGACCTGATCATCGGCGGGCACGCCGGAATTGTCGCTGTCCTGGATCTCCATCTGCCGTCTGCCTGTGAGTACGATCTTCATGTCAGTGCCTCTTCGGTTATGATGAGTTTTCGGATGCGAATATCGTCAAATCCCTTATCTTTCAATTGCCTGCAATGGCGGGAAACGGTTTCCATATCGGTCACGGGATAGACACTGGCTTTATCAAGGCCGCATACTGTATAGGTATCGTCCTTGACCCGAATATAGCTGTTTTTGCATTTTATAATCAACAATTCTGTCTGCATGTCAGTTCATCCATTGCTCAAGCGTTTTTCTGCCTTTTTCCGGGTCATGGTTCTGGGTAGTTACCCAGGCCGTCAGGGTGTTCAATGCATCTCCGTTTTCAAGCGCACGGGTCGCGGTTTCCAGCCCGCTGGTAATGTCCGGCACAATCCCGGCCACGTCAAATATCAACGCGGCATTCAGCAGGACCGCTTCCTTACGCAGGCTGTTGTCCCGGTTGCTTATCAGTTCCGCAAAACGTCGGGTTTCGGCGTGCATGTCCATGACCGGCGCCAGTTCCATGGGATCGCCCTTGCCAAGGCCGAGCGTCTTCGGGTAAAGGGTAAATGTTTCGATTTCACCGGTTTCCGTGAGCCGTGCGCAAAAGGTGGGGCCGCACACCGAAGCTTCGTCCATGCCGCTGGCCGGATCGTGATCGGGGTGATCAACGCTACCGTGCAGGACAATGGCTTTTTCATACCCGATGGCCTTCATGACCTGAATAACGGGTATTACCATCTTTCTGGAATAAACCCCGCGCAACCCGATTTTCGGCAAAGCGGGATTGGCCAGGGACGCCGCAATGTTCAGGGTGGATCCGAAATGAATTTGCGACAAAAGCCGGCCCAGTGCGCCCGGGTGAATTGCCGGACTCATGCCGTTGAACAAGCCGATGTTCGCATTTTCAATGCTTTTGGTCACCATTTCCGGACTGCACTCCACATCCACGCCCAGGCATTCGGCCATATCCACGGTACCGCAGGCCGATGTAATGGCCCGGGCCCCGTGTCGCGCCATGGGGATGCCCTGAGATGCGGCAATAATGGCGGCTGCCGTGCTGATGTTAAAGGTTTTAAAGGTATCCATACCCGTGCCGCTGTTTTCAACAACCCCCAGATCTGAATCAATGGGTGCAGTTACGGTATCCTGGTGAAAAATGGCGTCCCAGGCGCCTGCGATCTCTTCTGCAGTCTCGCCCTTTGTCACCAGTGCACCCAGAAATGCGCCCTGCTGCACCGGTGTGGTGGCATCGTTGAGAATGGTGGTAAAGGCCTGATCAGCCTGCCGGCGGGTAAGGTCTTGGCGCCGGGAAAGGCGGGAAATGATATCGCCGATATAGCGATCCGTATTGCCGTCGATTACTGCTGTCACTGCGCACCTCCTGAAACGGGTTCCAGAAGGATTTGTCCAGCAAAATCCTGGTTTCATCAGGGCAGGCTTTCCGGCTGACGGGTCAACCTCCGGCCGCGCCTTCCCGGTCCGGATGGCAAAGTAAAAAGCCCATCAGCTACGTTGCGCTGCATCTCTCGTCATGTCACATACAACCACGTACGCTCCATTCCTCGAGATGCACCGACGCCTTGCTGCTGAACTTTTTACTTTGCCATCTGATAAGACAGAAAATGTCTGTCCCATCAAACGACCAGTGGCATCGAGCGGCCATCGTCTCCGATCACGGCAATGGCTGGTGCGCGATGGATTTTCACCATCTTTCCTTTTACCTTGCATGCGCCCGAATAATTTTCCGGCCCATGCCAGCACCCTGATGCAAATAAAGGCGTTTTACAATGACCGGGATGGGGTTGTCAAGGTGAAAGTTATGAGTGGTTATCCTGATTTGATCCTGATTTGATCTTGTTAAATCAATTGATAGCTCATATAATACCAAAGCTTAAAATATTTCAAAAGAGAGCATGGGAACACAGCAATCCCGGGAAAGCCTTGCTTAGTTTTTCAGAATTCTGATAGCATTCCCGGATTTGCGTAAATAGCAGTTGCAAAGGTGAAAAAGTATTAAAGTGAGGGCCTTTTTTGCGAAAATAATTTCTGATCTGAAGTCGGAGCGCGAGACCCATATCTCGCGTGAGCAGGACACGATTGAAATCACGTATCCGGCAATCGGCAAGGAAGATTTACGGAATAATCGGCATGCAATTCCGATATTGCTGTTGATCTCCTTATTCTTTGTTATCGGTATGATCGTATCCTTGACCGTCACCCTGTCATCGTCAACGGGAATGCCTCATGAAACGCTTCCTGGAGAGTGGTATATATTATTATTCCCGCTGGTGGCCCAATTGCTTTTCGGGATTGTCACACCTGTTTTTATTTACCGGAAAGCGATTCGCCCCCTTTTTATTACTGAAAAACTGACATTGACCCCGTCTTACTTCACATACAGTCTCAGCACGTGGGGGAGTTTTAAAGAGCTGATTCGAATCAGAAAAACAGATTTGGTCGCGTTTACCATAAGCGGAAATCCTTCTCCGGTTCTCCGACTCATGTCAAAAGGCACAGATCGGAACAATCATCTGTATGTGCACTATAATAAGAACAAAAAAAAGGAGATCATGGGAGGACGGTCGGATGATGAGTACCGGAAGATAATTGACGTACTAGAATCATACCGTACATCTGCCGATATATATGAGATGGCAAAATCCATCAGCGAACGGGAGCAGTCGGCAAAGACCGAACAGAGCATGTCAACCTCAAAAAAGAGAGAGGGGTGGATAAAGCGGATTAAGAGGTTGCTGAGCGCTGAACCGCTTGTAGAGAAGACTTCTCTGAGGACCAACGGTGTCATCGGGCTGTTGATGTTGCCGAGCATCGTCTTTTTTATTATAGGAGATAAAACCGACTCCTCTATTCCACATGCATTTATTTATGTTTCTATTACTGCGGGGATAGTGCTGGCAGGCGGTTATCTGCTGGCTGTCTGCTGCCCTTCTTTGACAAGGAGGATTCTGGTTCTGCAGGGGGCAGTTATCTGTCTGCTTGTTTTTATCTACACTTTTTTCATGTGGTATGTAGCGCAGGCGATGATTGCAGGAGAAGAAAAAGGCGGCATGGGGCATGCGCCCGGCATTCTGGCCTACGGCGCGGCATATGGAATCAAGCAGGTTTTTAATTTTTCGGGATTGTGGCCCAGTTCCGGTATCGTCCGAAGACTTCCTGTAATTTTTTTCGTAATCGGTGCTTGTTGTGACATTTTTGTGGTTTACCTTATCTATAAAGGTTTCAGTTCATAGATTCTGTCGAAGTCGTCAGGTTAATTCGAGAATTCTGAGAATTCTGGGTGGACATCATGACTCCCCTTTCAGGGGGGAATCAAAACCTGGTCCTCCGGGACAGGGTGCTTTATAATGTGGTGGCAGGTGTAATAAATTATATTAAGCAACGATAAAGAACGCTGCCATGCATAGAACAATCATGATAAGGAACCCCTTGCTTAAGGGAGCATAGAATGGAAAACAGCTGGAAGAAAAAGATAAAGACGTTTTGGCGGAGCTGGGGGTACTCGATCCTTGTTGCGGTTATTATTGCCACCTCTTTTAAATCGGCAGTCGCTGATTGGAATGTCGTTCCGACCGGTTCTATGAAACCGACTATTTTAGAAGGCGACAGAATCTTTGTGAACAAACTGGCCTATGATTTGAAGATCCCTTACACAACACTGCATATTGCTGAATGGGGGGCGCCGCAAAGAGGAGACATTGTGGTTTTTTATTCGCCGCTTGATGATAAGCGTCTGGTCAAAAGGGTTGTTGGGGTGCCTGGAGATTCTATTGCGATGCAGAATGATCAGCTGATCATCAACGGTGAAAAAATAATGTATGAACCCATCCCCCCTGCGGCCGTTGGCAGGCCATCACAGGGTATGGGGACGGGCCGGTTCTGTTTTTCCGAGAACCTGAACGATACACGGCATCCTGTTATGATTACCCCGCAGCGCCCAGCGCTTCGTTCATTCGGCCCGGTGGTTGTTCCTGATGGTAAATATTTTATGATGGGTGATAATCGAGATAACAGTGCAGATTCAAGATATATCGGGTTTATCGACAGATCCTGCATTGTCGGGCAGGCGACATCCGTTGTTATTTCACTTGACATCAATGATAACTATAAACCGCGCTGGGCGCGATTTTTCAGTCAGTTACCATAATCTTTTTTACTGCCATTGAATATCAAAGATTGTTACCGGATCCTCCTCCCACTGTTTTGCAGTCATTATGATATTAATCTTTTTACCGCCGCTCATTTCAATGAGCGTCTCCAGTGTGCCCATTAGCTGACTACAATAAGCCTTACCGTTATCTTTACCTAACTCATTAAAATCATGCATGAGTTTAAAATGATTGTCGCCAATGACTTCAAATGAGAGTGGCTCAAAATTAAACAGGAGCCTGTACATGGCGACGAATTTTTTCAGGGCTTGCAGGGGATCATCTTTAGTGACAATAGCTTGGTAAACCCCCCCGAAGAGTTCCCTGGCTCTGCTCTTTCCCCGCGATCGCACCAGTTCGACGTCACTACCGGCCAGAAGCTGATAGATGGCCAGGCCGCATTTACTGTACAGTTCCAGCGGGTACCATGATGGATCGAGAATTTTTGAGTTTATGGTCTGCCACTCTTCTGATGTAAAATATTGTTCCCAGTTTATGTCCTTATTTTTCCGAATTGTTTTAACCAGATCCACCAGCATAGTGCCCTTGACTTTTTTCTCCATCATCAATTACTCCCAAGTGGTTTTCTGATTTTGTCGGTTAATTCGTTTTTCATAAATAAAAAGACAACAAGGCACAACAATACTATATAGGATAGCATTGAATTATTGTGTCGTCAATTCTTGGCTGGTGCCTTTAAAGAATGATCGGGTGTTTTGAAACAACGGCACGATTTCATGCAGGTCCCCGTACCGGCCAGATGTAGCATTCGGCCTGGGGCTTGTGGCCCACGCCGATATAGCCGTCCCGGGTATAGAGCGCCCATGCGTAGCGGGTGTCATACATACTCCGGGTGGCGGACCAGTAAAACTCCTGAATATCGGTAAACGGGTGATCCGGGGGCAGGGCCGGGGTGTGGGCATCCATGTGTATGAGGCTTTCCAGTTCTCTGATATCCGGCAGCCGCCAGTCGTCATAACCATGAGCATGGTTCTGGTTCATCCGGTCTATCCAAGCAATGGCGGCGTTCCAGTCCACCATTGATCCGGACGGGTTGGCGGATTGCAGCCAGGTCAGGCCGGTTGCCGTATCCCGCACCACATCCTGTTGCGATTGAAATCGCGCTGCGTCAATAGAGTTTCCGGCCTGAAATTCACCGTCCTGTCCCGTGCCGGCACACCGGACCATCTTACCTTCTGCATCGTAACAGCTTGTCTGCCCCGTAGGTAACAGTGTCAGTCTTTCCGAATCGGGTATCCGGACCGGCCAGACCATGTATGACTGGCGTTTCATGCCTTTGTAGACCTTTGCCCCACCAAGGTGGATGTACCATGCCTGGTCTGGCAGCCGGGCGCACGTGGTGGATGTCCAGTAATAGCCCGGAAATACATTGATGAAGGGGTGGCCAGCCGGCAGGCTGGGGTTGATGTGTTTGTGGCTCATCAGGCTGAAAAGCTCCCGCCGGTTCGGCAGTTTCCAGTCATGATGGCCGAGATACGCATCGTTATTCAGGTTGTGAACAAAATCAAGGGCCTCCGTCCAGGTCAGTGGGAACTCGGACAGACCGGCATTCACGGCCCAGGCCAGCCCGGTGCGGCTGTCCAGAACGCCGTCTTCCAGTTCGATCAGTCGGGGGGCGGGGCGGCTCATTGGCGTGTCCTTGACTTTTTATTTCAGTCCAGAAATCTGGTGCTCCGGGCCAGGATGCATTGCCGGGTCCCGGCGGTGCGCCACAAAAAAAGCGGATGCAATGCGCCATCCGCCTTTTTATTGTATATGTCAACCGTTGGCTTAACGTTTGGAGAACTGGTAACGGGCTCGGGCGCCGCGCTGGCCGTATTTTTTCCGTTCCTTGACACGGGCATCGCGAGTCAGCATTCCCTTGGTCTTAAGGGTCTGGCGAAGGTCGGGATTCATGAGAATCAGCGCCCGGCTGATGCCATGACGGGCCGCACCGGCCTGACCGGTGATGCCGCCGCCTTTAACGGTAATGACGATATCGCAAGTGTCACTGTTTTCCGTCAGATCGAGAGGTTCCCGGAGAATGAGCCGTGCCGCATTTGTGGTAAAATGTTCGTCGGCTTCTTTACCGTTGACCGTTATTTTACCGCTGCCCGGTTTAATCCAGGTGCGGGCGATTGCGGATTTCCGTTTGCCGGTGGCGTAAAAGGTATTTTCTTCCATTGGTTCCTCTGTAACTCTCCTGGTTATTTAATGGTAAGCGGTTCTGGCTGCTGGGCCGTATGGGGATGGTCCGGGCCTGCATAAATTTTGAGTTTTTTGAGAAGCGTCCGGCCGAGCCTGTTCTTGGGCAGCATGCCGCGCACGGCATTGCGAACAAGTTCTTCGGGTTTTTTCTCACGAAGGGTTTTGGCATTAACCGTTTTCAAACCGCCGATATAACCGCTGTGGCGATGGTAGACTTTGTTGTCCCATTTGGTGCCTGTCAACCGGACTTTTTCCGCGTTGATCACCACAACAGCGTCGCCCGTGTCCACATGGGGCGTATAGAGGGGGTTGTATTTACCCCGCAGGCGGCTGGCGATTTCTGTGGCCATTCTGCCAAGTACTGCGCCCTCGGCGTCAACCACGTACCATTTATTCTCATTGTCACTGCTTTTGGCACTGTAAGTATATTTCTTCACGATGTACAACTCCTATCCTGTAAATTAATCTACCAATTGTATTCGTTTTCATTCATCTGTCAAGAAAAAATCACGAAAAACTTAAGAAATCCCGCAAAAAAGATGGCGTGCCGGTTCAGTCGGTGTTAGTGCTTAACGCCTGCTTGATCTTATGGGCCAGGCCTTTAACGGAAAAGGGTTTCTGAATAAACTGGATTTTTTTCCCGAGAACGGCGTGTTGGGCAATAATATCGTCCGTATACCCGGACATGTATAATACTTTCAGGTCCGGGTAGTACTGGATGGCCTTTTCATAGAGTTCTCTGCCGTTCATTCCCGGCAGGATTACATCAGTCAGCAGCAAATGGACCGGTCCCTGGTGAGCCGTCAGTGCCGCCAGCGCTTCTTCACCGTTTTTTGCTGCGATAACTGCATATTCATACCGTTCAAGAATCGCCTTTGTCAGATGGCGCACCGGTTCGTTGTCTTCAGTCAGCAGGATCGTCTCGGTTCCCTGCAGATCAATACCTATCCCTTCAGGAGTAGCCGGGGGCGCATATGATACGTCCTGCGTTACCGGCAGGTAAATTTTAAAAGTGGTCCCCCGGCCGGGTTCGCTGTAGAGCCATATATTGCCATTGTGTTGCTTGACAATGCCGAATACGGTTGCCAGTCCCAGTCCCGTGCCATGCTCCCCCTTGGTTGTAAAAAACGGTTCAAAAATATGATCGCGGACAGCCGGCTCCATGCCCTGTCCCTGGTCACTGATCGCCAGCATAGCGTATTGGCCGGGTTCAACCGATGGCCGGGTGGCTGCATATGTCTCATCCAGCTCGTGACGCCCGGTTTCAATGGTCAACCGGCCTCCGTCAGGCATGGCATCGGCGGCATTAATGGCCAGGTTCATGATGATTTGTTCAATCTGACCCACATCTGCGTTGACCGGCGGCATATGGGGAGTCTTTACAATTTTAATTTCAATATCTTCGGAAATGATTCGTCGCAGCAGCTGTGTAAAGTCTTCAATAATTTCGTTGAGGTCGACTGTCTTGAATTCCATGGGCTGACGGCGACAGAATGCCAGGAGTTGGTGGACCAGATCCCGGGCGCGAAACCCGGCCTCGAGCATTTTTTTGATAACTTCCCGTTGTTCCGTGTTCAGGTCTGTGTCATCTGTCAGCACTTCGCCAAATCCCAGGATGGGGGAGAGGAGGTTGTTCAGGTCATGGGCAATCCCGCCTGCCAACCGGCCGACAGCCTCAATTCTCTGGACCTGGCGTATCTGGGCATCAAACCGTTTCTTGTCATTGATGTCCAGGTGAGTCCCGCAGGCACGGATCGGTTCGCCCTGGTTGTCGCGCTCGATGACACGTCCTCTGTCCAGGACCCATATCCACTGGCCCTGCTTGTTTTTCAGCCGGTGTTCGGTCTCATAAGATACGGTTTCGCCACGCAGATGGGCATTTAATTTATCCATTACCCCTGGCAGATCTTCAGGATGGATTAGCGCCTCCCATGAACTGATATGTGGGAGGATCTCATCCGACGTGTAGCCGAGCATTTCGGCCCAGCGTTCATTTAGCATCATCTTTCCGGTCTTTGTATCCCAGTCCCATGTACCCAGGTCCGCTCCGTTCAGGGCCAGTTCCATCCGCTTTTCATTTTCAATAATTTGTTCCCGGCTTTGGCGCAGATCCTGGATCATCATCTGCCGGATATAGGCATAAAAAAGAAACGCCCAGATTGTGGGAATCAGGGCACCTGAAAAGTCTTCGTAGGGATCCAGGGCGGCGGAAATGCCGCTCCACTCAAGCCACATGCAAAAGGTATAGAAGATGGTGACCGTAAGCAGAATGCTCAGCAATACCCTTATGTCGCCGCCGGTGATGCGCTTCCAGCCGGCCACCAGAAAAACAATGGCGATGACGGTAAAGATAAAGGTCAGTGTATCAAAGACAAGAATCAGCATCAGATGTCGTTACCAGGGGTTATAAGTTTATAACACCACAGGGAAAGAATCCCTGTGCCACATGCATAACAGAGGTGTTCCAGAAAATTAAAGATGCTGGGCAGAAAAAAACCTTCAAGTACGGTTAGCATCCATGCGGCAAGAAGGATGCGATAGGCGTTAAAAAAGAGCCGATGATAGGGAATACGGGCAAGGCCTTGTTTGTGAGCAACCATAAACCCGTATACGCCCATGCCCAGTACCAGCATGATGATTTCGTTTTCTGCAATCATGGTTTCCCCTGTTTATGGCAGCACACAAAGAATATTGCGTATGGCCGGAAGGTGAAGCGTTTATTTGACATCCGGGCTCAACTTCAGGTTTTCTCCGGCAAGGCCGATAATTGCGATTCAGATCAGCGAGGTTGTTTGATATTGTGTGAATATTATATAATTATACGAAATTTTGTCGAATTTATCAAGGCCGGATCTGATTTGATGAGACCGTCCGGTTATTTCACCAGACGGGTTTGTGACAGATGCGAGGTACTGCGTTGATAAGGGCGAACGCAAGGTCCGCCTTACCAAGACTTCGCGTATGCCTCAACAAGACAGGACCGGTGCTGTCGGCCCATGAAATATTCGGATTAATCCCGTTTGAAAATTACGGCTGTACCCATTCCACCGCCCGCGCACAGAGTGGCAAGTCCTTTTTTGGCATCCCGGCGTTTCATTTCATGGAGCAGCGTGGTGATGATACGTGCGCCGGTGGCGCCGACAGGATGCCCCAGGCTGATGCCGCTGCCATTCACATTGGTAATGTCCCGGTTGAGGGCCATGGCTTTTTCACAGGCAAGATACTGGGCAGCAAAGGCTTCGTTTAATTCGATCAACTCCATTTCGGCAATGGACATGCCGGCTTTGGCCATGGCCTTTTCTGTTGCAGGCACCGGGCCGATTCCCATGATATCGGGGTCAACACCGGCAGTGGCGGTAGCCACCACTTTTGCCATAATCGGGAGGCCCAGTTGCTCGGCTTTGCTGACCGACATGACGACCAGCCCGGCTGCGCCGTCATTGATGCCCGAGGCATTGCCGGCGGTGACAGTGCCGCCATCTTTGAAGCTGGGGCGAAGTTTTTGCAATGCTTCCGGGCTTGCATCCCGGCGGGGATGTTCATCCGTATCCATGACCACGGCCTGTTTTTTCTGTTTAACCGGTATGGGAATGATCTCGTCTTTGAAATGGCCGGCATCAATGGCGGCAATGGCGCGCTGGTGGCTGAGAAGGGCCAGATTATCCTGTTCTTCCCGGGAAATGGCATATTTATCCGCGAGATTTTCCGCTGTGATACCCATGGCCGGGCCGATGCCCAGGTTGGTGAGCGAGTCCCACATGGTGTCCCGTACTTCGGTGTGACCGATGGCGGCGCCGTAACGCATTTTTTCGATCATATAGGGTGCCCCGCTCATGCTGTCGGTGCCGCCGGCCATGATAACGTCCGCTTCCCCGGCTTTAATCTGGTAATAGGCCATCTGCAGTGATGACATGGAGGAGGTGCAGTTGCGGTGGATGGTGATGCCCGGGACCGTGATGGGCAGCCCGGCCTTGACCGCGGCCACCCGGGCTAGGTTGTTTTCCTTGTATGTCTTCTGGTAATTGCACCCCCATATCACATCATCAAAAAGGGCGGCTTCTGCCCCGGACCGTTCCAGCAGTGCCTGCATAACAGGTATGGTGAGGTCAAGTGCGCTGATGGTTTGAAACATTCCGCCGAGCCGGCCGACGGGGGTTCGGCATGCCGCAACAATCGCCACTTCATTGGCCATGGTAGCCTCCTGTGGGATGAAAATGTTATAAGGACGTTTAAAGCATATGCAGCCGGGCCTATGATTGTCAAATAAATAATGCCGAATAAAACGGACTTGTGCAATGCAGTGGGTTTAAATAGTGCTTTGTGTTTTAAAACCAATGGTGTAAAAAAAAGAGCATGGTGGGTGGTGAGATTTGAGGGATGAACTTTGAGATATGATCCACATCCATTCAACCCTCAACCCTTACAACCCACCCTTCATCACTCAAAACTAATTTTATGGAAGCCAATGATTGCAGAAATTCTTTCCACGGGAAATGAAGTGCTGTGTGGTGCGGTAGTAGACAGCAACGCCGCGTTTATCGCGCAGCACCTTGAGGAGGCGGGAATCGAGGTCCGGCGTCATGTCTGCGTGGGTGATGACATGGACGATTTGGTGGCTGCGTTGACGGAGATTGCCGGCCGTGCCGACGTGGCTTTGATGACCGGTGGACTCGGACCGACCGGCGACGATCTGACGGGTGAGGCAGTGGCAAAAGCCGCTGGCGTGCCTCTGGTCTTCAACGAAGAAGCCCACCAGTCAGTGGCCGCGTTTTTTGAATCCAGGCGTGGGCGCATACAGGATTCAGATAACAAACAGGCCATGCTGCCGCAAGGGGCTTCCTGCATCGTGAATGACGTGGGAAGTGCGCCCGGGTTTGTAACGATTATCGGCAATTGCCGGGTGTTTGCCATGCCCGGGGTGCCCCATGAAATGAAGAAGATGGTTAAGGATTTTGTGCTGCCATACATCGGGCAACTGGAAACCGGGGCTCGTTTACACGCCGCAACCCGTACGGTTTCTGTGTTTGGTTTGCCGGAGTCGATCGTTGGACAGCGAATAAAGCCGTTTAATGAAGTATTCCCGGGATTGCGCTACGGGATTCGGGTCAAGTTTCCGGAGATCTATGTAAAGGTGACGGCCCGGCTTAAGGATGCGGCAGAAGCGGAAAAACGGGTGGGGCAGGCTGCGCAATGGGTAAGCGATGCCATCGGCAACCCGGCCTTTTCTATGACGGGTGATTCCCTGGAAGTGGAGACCGCACGCCTGTTAAAGAAGGTCAATGCCACAATTGCCGTTGCAGAGAGCTGCACCGGCGGACTTCTGGCCGATCTTCTGACCAGTGTGCCCGGCAGTTCGGCCTATTTTCTGCTGTCCGCTGTAACATATGCCAATCAGGCAAAGATTGATTTACTGGACGTTCCGGCAGCGACCATTGAGGCCAACGGGGCGGTTTCCGAAGAGACGGCAAAGGCCATGGCCGAAGGCGCCCGGCGGATTGCCGGGGCCACTTATGGCATTGCCACCAGCGGTATTGCCGGGCCGGACGGCGGTACAGAAGAGAAGCCCGTGGGTACGGTGTGCATCGGTATTGCCACACCGGAAAAGACTGATGCCATGCGATGGCAACTGTCGTTTCAGAACCGGGCCATGAACAAGCGGATATTTGCGTTTGTCGCGATTGAGGCGCTCCGACAGGAATTGTTGAAGGCGATGGAATGAAAAAAAAATGCCGCGGCATCCACACAGCTCTCGTAAAGGCGGGCTGGCTGATTGATGGTGGGGGAGCACCGGCAAAACGGCATGGCTGGTTGCATGTTGTCAGGGGGAGCGTTGATCGTGTGGGTGAAGAATATCGGGCTCAGCCCCTGGTTGATGCACCGGAGATGACCGTGATCGATCTTTCGGCATACACCGTTCTGCCGGCATTGATTGACAGTCATGTGCATCTTGTAATGAGCGGCAGCCCGGATGAAACCATTCGAAGCACACAGCCGGCCGCGGCCTTTGAAGATGCAGCAACCGTTATCCGTGGGCATGTTGAAGCGAGCCAGCAGCATGGGGTCATGGCCGTCCGGGACGGCGGAGATGCCAACGGCCATGTGACGCGTTACAAAGAAAGCCGGAAGAACGGGCCTGATGGTCATTTCGTTTTAAAAACGGCCAACCGGGGATGGTACCGGCCCGGTCGGTACGGCAGAATTGTGGGCGGCGCGCCGCTTACCGGCAAGGGTGATCTGACGGCAATTGAGCGGGGCATGGCACGGGCGGATCATGTAAAACTTGTCAACTCCGGATTGAACAGCCTAAAGACCTTTGGCAGGCAAACAACCCCGCAGTTTTCCAGGGAGACGCTATCGGCAATTGTATCGCTGGCCAAAACGGCCGCTAAGCCCGTGATGGTGCATGTCAACGGAGAACTGCCGGTGGCTGATGCGGTGATGGCCGGTGTCTCTTCCATCGAACACGGGTATTTTATGGGCCGCGAAAATCTGGACCGGATGGCCGATGCCGGCATATTCTGGGTGCCAACGGTGGCGCCCATGTTTGCCTATGCCCGGCTGGGGGGGGAAGGCGCGGATATTGCCGCACAAAACATGGATCACCAGCTTGAGCAGCTTACCCATGCCAGAAAGGCGGGGGTGAAAGTCGCGCTGGGGACGGACGCCGGCAGCCCCGGGGTGAATCACGGAGCCGGAGTGGGGCTGGAGATGACGCTTTTTCTTCAGGCGGGATATACATTGGAGGAGGTCATTCAAACCGCCACTGCCCATGGCGCCGATTTGCTGGGAATGAAGGATCGGGGGTGCCTTTGGCCGGGCATGCCGGCTCTGTTTATCGCTGTTCCGGGACCGCCGGAAAAAGTTCCGCAGAATCTGAGTGAGTCGATTGTCTATACAGGAAATGAGTAATATTCCGGAAATCCCCTGGGCGGATGCCACGTCATGGCAGGCTGCCAATCAAACCCTGTCATTGCTTGTTGGCCGTCAGGGAACTGTATCATCGGGTTCGGCCCGTCTTGCCGGCGACATACAGCAGTCACTGGACATGATATCCCCTATGATGGACCGGTTGTGCCGGCATACATGCCCGTGGTGCCCGCAGCCTTGCTGCCTGTCCGCCCATGTCTGGTTCGATTTTTCTGATTTGCTGTTTCTTCATTGGTCCCGGTCGGCCATCCCCCTTTCTCAACCACGAATCCGGCGGGGGGAAACATGCCGGTTTCTCGGCACAAGAGGATGCCGGTTGCCGCGGCTGATGCGACCCTGGTTGTGCACCTGGTATATCTGCCCGACCCAGATGGCCTGGTGGCGAAAGTCAGCCCCGGAGGAAGCGGAGCATTTTAAAAACCTTGTTCGTGGCGTTCGCTCACTGCGTCGGTCTCTGGAAATGGCGTTTATTGAAGGGGAAATGTGCGACGTGTTTAAGAAGTAAAAATTGCCTGGCCCTCTAGCCCGAATATTTCATGAAAAGGCCAAAAAAGTATGGCAAAATTCATAAAATTTTGTTATAAATCAGTTAGTTGAAAGACAATAACAAAGGAATTTTGCCATGACAGTTTGTACCACGAAAAA
>JAXHTY010000014.1:0-117684 GCA_034189905.1 Thermodesulfobacteriota bacterium | reverse complement strand
TCTTGACCGCTGCCTTCTTGGGTGCGGCTTTCTTGGCCGCCGCTTTCTTGGGCGCGGCTTTCTTGGCTGCTGCTTTCTTGGGCGCGGCCTTTTTCTTTTCTTCCTCTTTGATTGTCAGATCCGGCTTCGGTGCCAGTTTGGCATAATCGATCTTGGCTTCATCCAGCAACTTTTTGGCGCCGTCAATATCGTCGGCCTTGCCGCCGTCAACCAGCTTATCAATGAAACCGCGTACCATACGAGCGGCTTCGGGATGACGCATGATCAGAACATCACTGCCCGCCATCAGATAGGTAATCGCACCGACTGCTTCCATCAGAATACCGCGGCGTTCGGGATCGCCAAGCGTTGGCGCTTCATCCAGCGGCTGTTTGGCTTCCTTGGATTTCCATACTTCATTGCCGAGGTTGTTGATAATCGGCAACTGCAGTTTGTCGTCACCCTGGGCCATTGCTGCCATGCGCAACCGCTCCATAACGGAGTAGCTGTATTCCATGCCGTATCCCAGGCCGCCTGTTGTCGGGTCCACAACCACCTTGTCCAGGGCCACGCCCAGGTTTTCCAGCAGAATATTAATCTGCTTGGCAAGGTTTACGTCGATGGGTGAGGATGAAATCACCATGTGGCCATACCCCATGGCCGCAGCGCCGATGCCCTTGTGGTTCTTCTCTTCCACGGGCCCCAGGGTCAGTGTATAGTCCTGGCAGTCTTCGGCGATCTTTTTCAGCACTTCTTCATCTTTTTCCGGGTTGGCAACCCCCCAGATAATCAGGGGAACATCAATGGCACCGGCGACCTTTTTCACGACGGCCACGGCATCATCCGCGCTGGCGTCAGCGCCGTTGGGGTCAATGCTCTTCAACTGGAGCACGATCATATCGGCCCCATACTCCGTTACGCACTTTTTGGCCCATGCAGCGGGATCGGATATCACGTCTTTAAACGGCGCGACAATCGTTTCCGGCCAGTCTTCAGGAGCTGAATCCCAGATCTCCATGGCAACCCGCGGTTTGTTCGGCATGTCGCCTTCAAACAGATAAAAGGGATAACTCGTCTCTCCACCGACCTTAACGGCCTTGGCACCTTCGCCGATGGTAATCTCTTTTATGCTGCCGGCATAAGATTCTTTTGTAATGTCAAAACCCACAGCTACCTCCTTATGAATAAAAATTCGTCGTTTTCCAGGCTGTCATTACCGGCCGGGCAATGGCGCAGGCGATTTGCCATAATAGCGCCCTCCGGCGGTACAACAACCGTCCATAACCCATTATATCCAAACACTTTTCGTGTTAAAATGCCAAATATTTTCAACAAGTTAAGCATAAAAAACCCGATCATACAAAATTAAAAAGATTAGTTTACACGTATCTCATTAGCATGTCAACAGATTTGATAGCAGAAAAACAACCAGGAAAAACATGATGCAGCGGTAAGAATCTTGCCTGGAAACCAGATGAAACAATGCGAAAAAAACCCGCTTGGACAATCGGGTTTTATCAGGCGATTTTTTCTCAAAACATCTTCGGCGCCAGTAAAGAATACTGGCCCGGCGGACCAGGCTTTTCTTCCCCCCTGAAAGGGGGGCGTCCAAATCGAAATCGCCATCAAAACCGAACGGGCTTGGCATTCTGGACAGAAACCGCTTAATGCCTGATGTTTTGCACCAAGCTCAAATTGCAATGAGCAATTGCGCCTGACAATTTCGATTTCGATTTGGATGCTGTCGCTTTTTGTTATGCCCCTTCCTGCAGCATCTGCATGGCCTCGTCCGCTGAAATGTTGTCATGCACCACAGCGCAGGCAGCCTTCACAAACAGGGAGGGGTTTTTGTGCTGAAATGCATTCCGGCCGATGGACAATCCGCTGGCCCCCACCTTCATGGCGCCTTCGATCATCTCAAACATCTCCCGGTCACCCGCCTTGCTTCCGCCGGCGATCAACACCGGGGCCGGGCAGCCTTCCACGACCTGCGCAAAGGATTCCGGATCGCCGGTATAGTTGGTCTTCACAAAATCCGCCCCCATCTCCGCGCCGATACGGGCGGCAACCTTCACGTGCTCCACATCCTTTTCATCGTCAATCTTGGGACCCCGCGGGTACATCATGGCAATCAGGGGCATGCCCCAGTAGTTACACTCCACCACGATCTTCCCGAAATCCCGAAGCATCTCCGCTTCGTATTCGTCGCCGATGTTGATATGGATGGAGACACCGTCCGCTCCCACGCGAAGGGCATTTTCCACGGTGTTGACGATCACCTTTTTATTGGGCTTGGGGGACAGCATGCTGGCGGCGGAAAGGTGCAGGATCAGTCCCACATCCTTGCCGTAAGTGCGATGCCCGAACTTGGGCAGGCCCAGATGACCGATAACGGCATTGGCGCCGCCCTCGGCCACCGTGTTAACGGCTTTTGAAAGGTCTATCAGCCCCTCGATGGGACCGGCTGTTACGCCATGGTCCATGGGGACGATAACCGTCTTCCCGGTATTCCGGTTCATGATCCGTTCCATGCGTACTGCTTTTCCACTTGTAAACATGATATATCTCCTAAAATGAATTATGATGGATTCGCAAAAAGTCCGATACCAATATCTGTGAACAGCTTCGCAAATTGCTTCATTACCACAAGCAACCTGTATTGACAATCATTAAAACTTTCCGTAAAATATCTGAATAATGATAAATAAGTCCGTAAAAAAGGCGATTATGCACCGGCTCTCCGGTGCCTTCCTCTACTGGGTCATCCGTCTCTATTCCAGTACATTCCGGCTTATCGTGGAAAACGAAAGCATCCTGCTGGATTGCCTGAAAACCGGAAGGCCCGTACTGTTGTGCTGTTATCACCAGCAATTTTTTGCCGCTATCCGGTATTGTGAAAAATTCCGGTTTTACCGGCCCAGCGTGATGATCAGCCGGAGCGACGACGGCGAAGTGGCCGCCCGCGTTGCCTTGCACTGCGGATGGGCACCCGTGCGGGGATCCTCCTCCAAAGGCGGGATCGCTGCCCTGAAAAAAATGATCCGGAACCTGAAAACCCGTAAACTGGCCGCCCATATCGTGGACGGCCCCCAGGGCCCGGCCGGTATTGTCAAGCCCGGCACCATTCAGATGGCCCATATGGCCGGGGCAACAATCCTTCCTTTTTATATAAAGGCTGACAGGGCCTGGTACTTTAACAGCTGGGATCGCTTTTTCATTCCCAAGCCGTTCTCGACCACCGTGTTGCGATTCGGCCATGTGATGACTATTGAAACCCTCAACAAACAGGAAAATGGCATTGAACAGAAACGGCTGCAACTGGAAGATCAGATGAAACATGAATCTGCCGCAGTCAGGGGCGCAAGCACCCCCGGCACCCGTTGAATTGACGTGATAAGTGCTTTTTTATCTGGGTATCTTTACCGCGTCATCATCATAATCGCCTTGTTCGGCTGTCAAATGGCATGCAACGCAATTGGATTTGGAGCCTATAGCAGGCAGCTTGAAAACACCGGACGGCAATCCGTGGTGCTTTTCCTGAAAATATGGCGTTTCTGTGATCCGCACAGGCGTTTGCCCGTGGAGGCTTCTCATTATTTTTCTTGAGTGTTTGGCCGGCGAATGGTCTGCCGCATTTTTGTGCAGGTATTCAAGAATCATTTTTTTCGACGTCTGGTCCAATACGATTTCTTCTCCGAAATGCGAGGGCAGGCTGGAAAAGAGCTTTTCCCATGAATCCGCAGGCAGCAGGCCGGGCTGATAAGCAATGTGGCAACCGCCGCACGCCTGTTTGACTGCGCCATTGTTTACAGGTGCGAGAGACGACCGCTCCCCTCTCTCATGATCGTCATCATCGTCATAATGGTAAATATGCTCATACCGTCCTTCATGTTCCCCATGATCATCATCTGCCATGGACACGGCAACCGGAATAATGGATGCCAGAAGACAACAGCTTAATATTAATACGTTTTTAACCATTTTCGGCATGATCAACCTCTATGTTCTGTCTCTTTAACGGTTTTATAAAATCCAATAGCCACGGGTTATTACGGGGGCATCATACTGTAAAACCTTCAACTATGCAAGCAGCGCTCTTCTGGTCGATTTTTGTTTGAAATGGCATAAAATTAAGATATAGAAAGGCAGGGTGTTCTCAGAACAAGAATATGAGCCACTGTGCAAAAATGGAGAAAGAATGATACTAACCGATCTGCAAATGATGACCATTGCCCCCTTCATGGATGAAACCATCAGAAACCTAAAAATTATGTGCGGCCTTAACGCCGATTATGAGGATCCCTTTCTGGATGCGGTGGAAAATTTCCGGTTCAAAGGGTATGCGGTCGCCGCACCAACCCGCGGTAAAATCAACGGGGTTATTCTTTTGCACAATTATATCGAAACGGCGCTGACCATCGGCAACCGGATCCGGCTGCTCCTGCTGGAAGAGACTCAAGCGCACGATCAAATCAATGACGAAATGCAGAGCGCGCTGGCGGAATGGGCCAACACCATCATTGGGAATGCAACAAATGACCTGGCCTACCGGGATCTGGGCATTGAGTTCGCGCCTCCCTATTTTATCACCGATACACAGAATATGGACCCGCTTCTGGAAAAAGCCGGCGAAATCATAACCATTCCCATCCACCTTACCGAAGGGGGACGATTCTATTTCAATTACATTCTCTATAAAGAAAGTGCATTGGCGGCCGAGGCCGGGCAAGCGGGAACGCCTCTGGATGCCAGGATTCTGATTGTGGATGATTCCGCTTTAATGCGGGCGGCCATGAAAAAGTACCTGGCAAAGATCGGTTATGAAAACACGCTGGAAGCCGCCAACGGCGACGAAGCTGTTGAGATGCACCGGAAGGAGAGTCCCGATTTTATCTTCCTGGATCATGTCATGCCCCAAACCACGGGCTATGAGGCGCTGCAGCAGATCCGCCAGACCGACAGGACAGTGCCGGTTGTGATGTGCACATCCGTATCAGATCAGAAAATTATTAATGATTGCCGGGAACTCGGCATTTCAGGCTATATTACCAAGCCGCTCACCGCCGAGGACGGTCCGGTAAAGCTCAAAAAACTGCTGGGCAACCCCCACAGCGGATGATTTTTCTTTACCCGCCGTCCTGCCCCTTGCCTCTTTTTTTTCGAACAGCCCGGTAAAACGTCTCGGGCAGCAGGCCATTGGCAGGCGCCATTAAAAAATCCAACTGCGCTTCCGCCCAGATGGCATACCCCCGGGGGTTGAAATGCATATCTTTACGATAGTAGAACCGCTCTTGCGGTGTTCCCTGAATAACCGGTTTGAGGCGTTCATATGAATTGAGATAAGGGACCTGAAACGCCCCTGCCAGATCTCTCAGCACCGCATGGGGCCGGCTGGACCAGATCGGCGGCCCGCCGCCATACGGATTTCCTGCGTACTGCGGGTAATGGGGCACCCCTGTGAGCATTATCTTAATATTATTTTCCTGACACCATCTTATCAGTCGGCCAAGAACATCCATACTGTTGTCAACATTGCGGCGGGTCATTTCATCCCAGTATGATTTGCACCATGACCAGCGGGAATAAGTGCCCGTGCGGCCCTCACGATCGTCGCCATCGATCGCCGGACTGAAAACCCATTGCCTGAGGTGCCTGATCAAGTTGTATGTATAGGAATATTTATGAAAAAACAATCGAACACGGGACCAGACAGGGACCTTGAGTTCACCGTTTGCAGATATTTTCACGTCGGCCCGATCAACTTCCGGCCGGGGGGCAAATTGCGGATTGCCCTCCTTGTCCCGGATTAAATTCCGGCCATACCACCAGTCATCAAAATCATCGGTCATATCCACGTTCACCACAATCAGATCCGGATTGTAGTCGGTTATGACATATCGGACCAACAAATAATAAAGTGTGGGGGCATAACTGCTTGTCCCCGTATTAACGACTTCAAATTTAAAAGGGAGGCCTTTGGCATACCCATTCAATTCCTTTTCAACAACTTCGGGGACCGATTGCTCCATGGGACAGGTGCCTTCCGTAAAAGAATCCCCCACATAAAAAATTCGATAGACTGCCGGTGGTTTTTCTTTTTGAATATCATATCTCTCCAGCCAGCCTTGATGATTATAGTAATCCCGATAGGGCTCGGCGAATTCAGGGTTGTTATCGCAAAATTCCGTATGCAGATAACTGGAATCCGGTTTCCAGGTATGGTTGAGGCGTGAGTGATAAACAATATTACCGGGGGGTCTGGTGACCCATATTGCGGAGAAACATTCCACAAGACCGAGCAAAACGACAAGCAATACCAGGTTGACCGTTCCAACCCTTAACCCGCTGTAAATCTGTTTCATTTGTTTCATGTTGGTCCAGTCAATGCTATTATCCAACAAATGGCGTCGACTTTTACGGATTGAACATTTGGTGCACTCGTAAAAAGGCATTTGGGATGGCAAGATAAAAAGTTCAAAATACGCCGCAGTCCTGCCACTCTCGCGTTATGGTACGACATGCCGGGTTGCTGCGTCAAATAATATCGGGTATGAAGGACAACATGATGTCATCGCTCATATCGGGGAAAAACCGTCATCAACTCAGGATTACCCTCTCTGCTGTCGTGCTGATTGCCCTGTCCCTTATGATACGGCTCCATGACCTGGACAGGGAAAGCCTTTACATGGATGAATTAAAACAGGTTTCCTATTATACCCATTCTTTTATCGATATTATCCGCCTGGCAGCCACGCAACAGCAACCGCCCCTGGATTACTGGATCGGCCATTTTGTTGCAGGTATTTCAACATCAGATTTCGCCGTAAGGCTACCTTCTGTCTTTTTTGGCACCGGCATGATTGTTTTCTATTTTCTGCTTATCAGCCGGTATTGCGCCTGGCGTGTCGCATTCGGTTTTGCGGCCATTATGTCCTTACTGCCGTATCAACTATACTATTCACAGGAAGCAAGACCTTACGCCATCGCTTTGTTCTTTCTGATGGCCCTCTTCTGGTCACTTGACAGGTTCTTCACCAGGCCCGGAATCAATTTTTCCACTTGTTTATTGACCTTTCTATTCTGTGCGGGGTTCCTCTTTTCCAGAACCCTGAGCCCTTTCCTGGTGGTGTTAACAACACTTTTTCTTATCTCTGCCGGGTACGTGTATCTGAAGACAACAGACAAGAGCGAAAAGTCGGCTGCATTCAGACGCCGTTTGATCCCGGTCGCCATTATCTTTGCAACCTGCCTGGCCATGTACCTTCCGTTTTTCCTTAACATCCTGTTCCGGTCAGACCGTTATACAATTGGCAAAGCCGCAACAATTAACCTTCTGAATATTTTCGTCGGTGTCAAAAATTTTTCTTTGATACCGCTACGGAAAGCCCTGGTAGTACAAACAGAACCCTTGACAATGATAATTGGGCTTCTGGTGCTGCTTTCCTGTTTTGCCATCCGGAAATACAAGCCCGCTCCGGTATTCACTTTGATACTGATCTTGCTGCCCTGTGTCGCGATCGCCCACGTTTTTATTTTCACAGCAAAAACGAACTGGCCCTTTCGTCCCGCATATGCCATCTATCTGCTTCCATTTACGTTTATCCTGGCGGCAATTGCGTTTGAGGCCGTTCAACAATGGTTATCCCGACGCGATCTGCCCGCCTGCGTTAAGATTGCTCCGACCGCGATACTGATATTGATGGTGATGGTGACTGTCAATGCCACGCTGAATTTTAAGCAGACATCCAGAAAAAATGATTGGCGGGGGCTTGCAGCCTATCTGTCGGCAGCATATGATGAAAACAATATTATTTTATTTGACAGCCTTTCGGCCTATGGCGAATGGGAGCCCACCTTTATGGGGTTTCCCCGTTACTATGAGGGCAGTTCCCGTCTTCTGCCGTTATCGCAAATACCTTCCGCAGCACCCAAAATGGTTCAATCCTCTCTGGAACCGGTACTGGTGCTGTACCAGTGGCGTGAGATTTCGCTGACACACGAATCCCGATATCCGGTTTTCCCGCTGCCGGAAACAAACAAAACAGTCGATTACAAATCAATTTCGGGCAACCCCTCGATAAAAACAAAAAATTTTCTTGGATTTCTGGTCATCGAACCCAAAAGACCCGCCCCCAATCTCGCCGCAGGTGCTCTCGAAATTTGCGAAAAATTACTGGCAATGCTGCCAAATGATGATTCGGTGATTGATATCGAGCTTTCCCGATGCGCGCTTCAGGACGCGCTTATCGCCCAAAAAAGGAATAATGATGAATCCCCGCAATCGGTTCAATAAGAAAAATGCAGACCAGCCACTCGCATCTGACGGGTTCAGACAATCATTTTTTCACCCTTTTTTACCATCTCGTATAATTTCAAAAGGCGCTGCATTGCTGAGGGGGAAAACCCGTCTTTTGGCGGTTCTCGTCCTGGTGCTGGTTATTGCCGGCGGCACCGGCATCCGTATCCAGGCCACTTTTTCAAGTCCGAATTTTGATCCTCACCGGCCGGAAGGCCAGTTGATGAGCGACCCGGCCCTTCTTTTTTACCTGACCGAACGCATCATCGCCGGTGGCGGACTGCCGCCAGTCGATTTCCGGTCCGATCGCCGCGTGGCCTATCCGCTCCCCAGCGATCTGCCGGCCATGTTTACCGTCGGTCAGGAGTTCTACCTGGCTTGGGGATATCTCCTTTTCGGCAAGAACCTGCCATTGCATGTTTATTGCGTCATTGCCATGGGCTTGTTTGCCAGCCTTGCCGTCATCGGCGTTTTCGGCCTGACCCGGGAGTTGACCCAAAGTGACGGCTGGGCGGCTTTTGCCGGTGCCGTCTTTATGCTGACTGTTGCCAACTACCGGACCATTGGTTTTATCCTTGTCCGGGAGGATTTCAGCCTGCCGGTCTTTTCTGTGCATCTCTGGCTTATGCTCCGGGCGATGCGTATTCGCTCCGGAAAAGCATACGCACTGGCCGGGATTGCTCTGGTGGCGGCTGTTGCGACCTGGCATGCCATGGTCTTTGTTGCAGCCCTCGAGATAGCGGCAATCGTCGGCTGGTATTTACGAACGGGGGAGAACCCTTTATCTGCTCCCGGCGCATGGACGCTTCCCGCATTACTGATGACCGGCGGCCTTCTGATACCCGTGCTCAGGGCCAAGTTTTTCCTGCTTTCCTGGCCCATGCTCCTTGTGATTGCCTTGCTACTGATGGCTCACATCGAACGCTATAATAGACTTAAGCCATATATGCGATTGACAGCGGTGGCAATCACCGGCCTGACGATCTTTGGGATCACATGCTTTTTCAGCAATGACTACAGCCATGTCGCCAACTTTATGTGGAACAAGGTCATTCACCTGGGGCTGCTGCCCGAAGACCCGAACCGGTTAAGCTTTGGCGCACGGCTGCTATGGCAGGGGCCATTTATGACGCTTTGGCCGCCGGATATCTTCTGGCAACTGGGCGCTACCGGGATTTTTCTGGCGGCAGGGCTGGTATGGGCAGGCAAAAGCTGGTGGCAGGGCCGGGGCGATCATCGCATCCAGATTCTGCTGATCTTTGCCGCCATGGCCACGGTTTGTTCGCTGCTGGTGCAGCGGCTTATGGTATTGGATGGCTTACTGGTCCCGGTTATAACGGCACTGCTCCTTTCCCGTATTCCTCAATTGTGGACCTGGCCGTGGTCCCGGGTGTTGGGCGGGGCACTGCTGTGTTTACAGATCCCCGTTCTGGCCTTGATGTTACCGGTAATGGCAGACACCACCTGGTACCCGGATAGTGAAAGCCGCAATCTTGCCCGCTTCATCGACTGGACCCGGACCAATCTGGACGACAAAGGGGCGATTGCCGCTGATTATGTCAATTCCAGCGCCATTCTGGCCCACACCGGACACCCGGTCGTGCTTCAACCAAAATATGAAACCCTTTCCAGCCGGCAACGGATCGAGCAGTTTCTCACCACTTTCTACCACGGCTCACCGGAAGCCTTTTATGGCCTGCTCGAAGAATGGGACTGTCGTTATTTACTGGTGGATGGAAGAACCATGAGCGCCCTGCGCTACCAGGCCGGCCTCCCTTTTTCCGCCGTACCAGAGGCCGGTACCGCGGCATGGTCCTTTTTATCCCGACAGGCGGCTATTTACACATCAGTTCCCTTCTTCCGACTGATTTACACCAGCCGGGGCATGCCCCCAACCTGGCGCCTGTATCGGCTTGACCCGCTTCAGCAACCCGGAAAGGGCCCGACGGATTCTGAACATTAAAAACAGCAGTATTGAAGCGTTCACCGGATTATAAACGGTCTTCAATGCCCGGGAGTTTATTCCATGACGGATGCCGAAAAGAAACAGGATTTACCGGTTCTGGTAAAAAGACATTCTCATATGATGTCCATTATGCTCAACCGCCCCAAAGCACTGAACAGCCTGAACCTGGAAATGGTTCGGCTGATCCGGGAGGCGATGGACGAGGCGTTGAAGGAGGACCGGTTTCAATTTGTACTCTTCTATGGAAAGGGCGACAGGGGATTTTGCGCCGGCGGAGACATCAAGGCTCTGGCCCGGGCGGTAAGGGACGGTAACGTTGACAAGGCCGATCAGTTTTTTGAAGAAGAATATGCGTTGGATCTGCTCATTTTCCGGTTTCCCAAACCAGTCATCATTATCGCTGACGGTATCACGATGGGCGGTGGACTGGGGATTTCGGCGGGTGCCGATAAGGTCCTGGCCACCGAACGGACGCGAATGGCCATGCCGGAATCGAAAGCCGGCTTTTTTCCGGATGTGGGCGCAACGGGCTGGATGTTTGCCAAAACGCTGCCGGGATATCCCGAGTACCTGGGATTGACGGGTTATGAAATGCACGGCGTCGAATGTGTTCGCATCGGATTTGCCACGGATTTCGTTTGCAGTTCGAATGTGCCCACGGTGATCTCAACGCTGGAAGATGCAACCCTTTCCCGGGGACGAGGGAATGATGCAACCCGACTCCGGGCGCTTCTTCTGCCATTTTTAGAACAGACCATCCCCTCCAACACCGACATGGACCAGTGGGTCGCCACCTATTTTGCCGGGAAAAGCGCTGTCACGGAAATTGTGGAATCCCTGTCGCAATGCACGCTGGCGCACGATCTTTGTCAGGCGGTCTTTTTGAGTTTGTCTGAACGCTCGCCTACGTCTCTGGCATTGACCCTGAAGCTGATCCGTCGCAACGAAGGCCATCCCATGGAAAAAGTCTATGAAAACGACGCCCGGTCGGCTCATTTTATGGTGACCCATCCGGATTTTCTTGAGGGCGTGAGGGCGCGGCTCATCGATAAGGACAATCAGCCCGACTGGCGGCCGAAGCGGGTCGAAGAGGTTGATCTGGCGGGTTTGGTGCTGGTGTGAATCACCAACAGTCAAATCAACCTGTGGAAACATACTGCAGGCGTTTGCCGGTTATGTCTTGGGGCTGTATTGCCTTCTCAGCCAGGCATTCAACCCGTCCAGGCCGGGGAACAGAACACGCTCGGTAATGTTGCATTGGTCGAGCTTGTCCCGGCACTCCCACTTCAACTCAGCCGGTATGATGATCCGGCGAAAGAGATCCGGATTCTCGCCAAGCCACTTGTCGATATTCCGCCGGGGATTGGGCATGACCGAAAACAATGCAAACTGGTTGACAATACGGTCGTCCAGTGACGGGGGTTCGAAAAACAGAAGGAATTCGTTTTCTGTTCCCAGGTCGTCGAATTGTGTAATGGTTTCAACCACTTCGTGGAAGGTGCTGTCATCGGCGGTCAAACTGTCCGGCTTTGGCCGAAGGCTGGTGAGCAGCTCCACCGTGAACGCCTGCGCCCCCTCGGCCTCAAGCAGACCGCGCAACGCTTTGGGCAGGCGCTTGTGTGTCGCCCGGAAATTGACCACCCAGATAACACCGTCAATATCAAACTGTTCATGATTGATGGTCCCGTAAAAAGTCAATTTTGGGACGGCAAAGTAAAAAGTTCAAGTTTGAGGCGCGCAAATCTCGAGGAATGGAGCGTACTTAGCCGTACGTGACATGACGAGAGATGCAGCGCAACAAAGAAATTGGACTTTTTACGAAGCCGTCATGATTGGCAGTGGCAAAATGGAGCGCCACATATGGGGAGTATGTCCAGTCCATCAGCCGGGTCGGCAATCCATAGTGCTGGGCTACCGTTAGCAGATGCCAGAACGAGCCCAGTTCCCCGGCAATGGACTGCGCATATTTGCGGAAATTCCGCAGCAGGTGGCGTTCGAGCTGCCAGTACGGGCCGCCCAGGCGCATGAGGGCGGTTTCAAGCGGATAAGATTTGTCCGACAGCCCCCGGAATACAAAGGGCGACCGGTACCGCTTGATCGTATCGTCCCAGGACCGGTGGAACAACTCATCCTGCAGATGGCTCCAGCTTGTAACCGTCACATCGTGCATGGGTCTCGCCTCCAGATAATGAAGTAACTTCTGTATGCAGTTCCAACGCTGCCGGCGAATGAAATAATCGGCTCAGGACGTCTCGTCCGGCTTTTGCCCCATGGCCCAATTGTGGTCCTCGCGTGTATATCGCTTTTGCCGCGCCACTTCGGATTCCGGTTTTGCCGGCGTATCCGCAGCAGGCATCTCCTCGGGCTTTGGCAATTTATCACCCACCGAAAGCGCGCCCAGCTCCGGGGCGGCCTCAGGGTCTGATGCCGCCTCAATCTCACAGATTGCGCAATAGTATGGCCGGCGCGTAAACAGCCCCACATCGATCTCCTTCCCGCACCGCTCACAGGATTCCATCCATCGGTCGTTACCCATTTTAATACCCTCCCAATCATGCCGGAGACTTAGTGGGAGCTCGCCGCCCCCGGGCTGGAGCCTGGTGTCGCAATTTACGATTTCAAGTTTTGAAACGCCTCCGGGTTACTTAAACCGCCGGATAATGTCCCGGCGCCTCATCAGCGTTTCGTCAGCGGGTGTCGATCCATATAAACGGGACGGGCACCGGCAAATATTTCCGAGGGTTCTACCCCAACGCCACATCAAGAATCATCATCACGGAGAAGCCGATCATTGTCGTCATGGTTACCAGGTCAATATTGTCATTCTTTCTCTGGGATTCCGGGATCAATTCTTCGACAACCACAAATATCATTGCACCTGCAGCAAAGCAGAGAGCATATGGTAAAATGTATTGCATCTTCAGGACAAAAAACGCCCCGATAACGCCGGCGATCGGTTCTACTATTCCGGACGCTTGCCCCAAGAGAAAGCTTTTGCCCCGCCCCATTCCTTCACGGCGCAACGGCATCGATACCGCGGTCCCCTCCGGAAAATTCTGAATGCCAATGCCGATTGCCAGCGCAATTGCGCCGCCAATCGTTGCCGACGGCAAATTGGCTGCCACAGCACCAAATGCCACCCCGACAGCAAGTCCTTCAGGAATATTATGAAGGGTTATGGCCAGGACTAAAAGCGTACTCCGTTGCCAGGAAGTTTTGACGCCCTCGCTTTTATCAACCCCCAGCCCCGGATGTAGGTGTGGAAGAAAGTTGTCAACCAATCTCATGGAAATGCCTCCCCCCATAAACCCGATTGCTGCCGTTAACCATGAGATTTGATTCAGCTGTTCGGCCATCTCAATGCCAGGGGCAAGTAAAGACCAAAAACTTGCAGCAATCATAACACCTGCCGCAAATCCAAGCAGTGAATCCATAAGTTTCCGATTAACCTCTTTTGTCAAAAACACAAGACCTGCGCCGGCTCCAGTTAACGCCCATGTGAACAGTGTGGCAAATAATGCCTGCGTAACAGGATTATACTGCTGTAAAAAATCAACCATATCATTGCCCCTTGCTTCTTTGATGGCTTCGTAAAACGTCCCATTTCTTTGTTGCGCTGCATCTCTCGTCTTGTCACGTATAATGCAGCGGCAAACCTTGTGTTCGCCCGTTGATTAGGCGAACACAAGGTTCGCCCCTACAGGGTTTCCTCAAAATTTGCGCGCCTCGAACTTGAACTTTTTACGAGAGCATCTTCTTTGGGAAAGATCACTTTCAATACCGAGAATTCGAATTTTACTCATCCGGCAACCTCCTCCGTAAAACTGCATTGTTATTCTTTAACCTTTTGAAATTACGATGTCAAGTTCACTGCGACCGGGTTTTGCGGTCATTCCCTGCTGAAAGATGCCGGGCAGCGCGTCCAGTATCCTTCTAAAAAAACCTTTGACCATTCCAAATATAATGATATTTTCGGACATATCCATTTTAGCCATGCACTCGATTTGCAGGGATTTGCGGAAGGTCTTCAGCATAGAAGGAGAAAACTCATGAACCATGCAAACAACACCCATCTTAAATCCATCGGTTATATTCTATGGATTTTCGGTTTTACGGGTTCGCACCGGTTTTATTACGGCAAGCCGGTGACCGGCACGATCTGGTTTTTGACGCTGGGGCTCTTTTTTATCGGCTGGATCATCGACCTGTTTCTGATTCCATCCATGGACCGGCGGGCAGATTTCAAGTATCAGAACGGCCGGGTTGACTATTCAGTGGCCTGGGTGCTGCTGACATTTCTGGGGCTCTTTGGCATTCACCGCTTTTACATGGGGAAATGGGTAACCGGGATTGTTTATCTGCTGACGGGCGGAATATTCGGGCTGGGCTTTTTGTATGATCTATGGACCCTGAACGGTCAGATATCGGATATCAACAGACAGGGGGTCTGAAGGCTTCCTTTACATCGGTCGGGGCGTTTACAAAAAGCCTGAATCAATTGCCAATGTATAATATCAATTTTATACTGGATTCCGGCGCACGTTCCGCTTCGCTCCACTGGCCGGAATGACGGATTGCGGGACAGCCTGTTCAGACCTCCACACAGCCGAACGGTAAAAGAGTACCGTCAGTTTTAATGAAACCGCTTTCTGCAAAAGACAGGGTTGATGGCTTTTTACAAACCCGTCAAACAACACTTTCAAGACTTTGTTGCAACACCCTCTGCCAGCCCATGAAAAAATGATCGGCCCCGTCAATCACGGCAAACCGGGTTTCCGGATTCCATGTGGCAAGGTGTTTCTGAATCATTTCAGGCGGGGCGATTTCGTCCTCACTGCCGGTCACAACCATTGCCAGCCGGGGGATGGCACCGACACCGGCAAAGCCCATCATGGCCACGGGGGGTGACACCATGATCATGCAGTTTATAGTATCCAAGGCGGATGCACATTGGGCGCAAACCCATGCCCCGAAGGAATATCCAGCCAGGTCGATGCGTTTTATGCCGGCCTGGCGCATATAGTCCACCGCAGCAACGACATCATCCTGTTCACCCACGCCGTCGTCATAATGACCGCCGCTGGTGCCGACGCCCCGGAAATTGAACCGCAAAGTGGCCCACCCTTTTGCGTGGTAGGTCTGCACAATGGTTTCCACCACGGGATTGTACATATCTCCGCCATAAAGCGGGTGGGGATGGGTGACCACCACCCCGTTTTCACTATCCGGGGTTACGCCCCTGTCAAACAGGCCGGCAAGGGTAATACTATCAGACGGGACTCGTATTTGTTCTTCCATTGTTATCACTCCATCTGTTTTCGTGCCTTTCGTATGTTTGACAAATTTGTAAAACGTCCAATTTCTTTGTTGCGCTGCATCTCTCGTCATGTCAGGTATGCTGCACAACGGGACAATCCACGAAAAGCACGAATCACACGAAAAGAAGATTCATCAACACCTTCTACTTCGTGGTGTTAATCACCTGCACGATCTCTTTTCCGAAATTTTCCTTCCGCCAGGTTTTCAGGTTGGGGACTGTGTCCAGGTCGCTTTCCTGACCGGGGTTGGCCGATACAATGGCAACCACCAGCGCGTTGGGCAGAAACACACCGGGATCGAGATCCAGGCGGTCCGCGGTTTTGTCCCGCCACTGCTTTAACGCCTTGACCCGGCGGGAGGCCCGAAGAGGCAGGGACTTTCTCTTTTTTTTGGGATATACCGGCAATTCTTTTTCCGGCATGGCGACAGCAGCATTAATGGCGGTCAGCAATTGTTCCGCGCACATGCCGAATTGCCGCTTTGTGAGAATTCCGGATTGCTTCAGCACGGACAGGGTTTTGGGCCGTTCCTGAGCCAGCTTGAGCAACACGCTGTTGTTGAGCACCTTAAACGGCGGACGGTCTTTTTCTTCTGCTATGGCCAGCCTGGTGTGCAGCAGCGATTCCAGCGCGGCCAGAGTTCGCCGGTCCAGACGGCCGGCACCCTTGAACCGCATAAAAAGCGCCCTGCCATTGGGGTCGGCATGACGAACGCCGGCAAGGTCCCGGCACTCCTCGGCAACCCACCCGGTCCGGCCCTTTTCCGCCACGGCCGTTTCCAGGCGGTGACAAAGAGGAATCAGGTATTGAACGTCCTGGGCCGCATAACAGCACATTTCTCCGGGCAGGGGCCGCTGAGACCAGTCTTTTTTCTGAAACTTCTTGTCCAGGTGAACATCAAAAAAGGCGCTGATCACCGCATCCAGCCCCGTGGACCGGATACCCAGGAACTTGCAGGCAATTTCACAGTCATACAGGTTGTTGATCACAATACCGAAATCCCGGTGAAGGCACCGGACATCATAATCCGCCCCGTGAAAAATTTTTTTGATTGAATGGTCGGCAAACAGGGGCTTGAGCGGGGAGAGATCCGTAACCGTCAGGGGATCAATAAGAAAGCAATGGCTCGCCGTGCCCACCTGAATCAGGCAGACCCTTTCCGTAAAATGGAACATGGAGTCTGCCTCCAAGTCAACGGCGATGGCGTCATGGCCGGCCAATGCCGCCACAACGCCAGGCAGGTCGTCAGTTTTATTAATCAGTTGAAACTGCTGTTCTTCCGCTTCTGTTTCCGTTTCCGTTTCCAATGGCGCTGTCATCTGCATCCGTTCTATTCTATTTTATCCGCTCCCGTCGCTCCTCAAGCTGAAGATCCAGATGCTTCAACTTTTCGATCATCTCCCGGTGCTTCCGGTCTTCCTGCTCAAGTCGCTCATACCGGGCCTTTAACGCGCTGTAGTCCGTTACCAGCCTGTCGCAATCTTTTGTCCCATTCTCACCGGCGGCCAGTGTCTCCAGTAACGCACCGGCATAGTGGACATCCACCCAATCCCTCAGCTCGGCATAGGCGGTGATACATTCCCGCGCCCGGCCATAATCGGGCGCGGGATTGTCATGATGGGCATACAGCATGGCCAGAGTGATCAGCGTTTCAGCCCGCGCCTTGTCACTGCCTTTATCCTCAGCCGCCAGTAAGGCTTCCAGGCGCTTTATCCTGCCGGGGATCGTTTTGGGATCACTATCCGTATAAGGTGCCACCGATACCGGGACGGCTGACGGGCTGCCCCGCCATGCAGACATCTCCGGTGTCCCGGCACACCCGGTGACACCGCCCAGCATGGCAAACAATACCGCCACAAAAATCCCGCTAAAAACTATCCGCCATGGCATCATATGTTATCCCATCTCTTCCATTTCCGACAGGCCGGGTTGTTCGGTTATTTTTTTCCGTCTATCGGCGATAAACATACTGCCGGAAATGGTTTTTGCGTACTCTTTTATTTCCGCCGCGATCTCGCCGCACCGCACGCTGTTTAAGTCAGGCCATCCGGTATTGGTGACCACTGCAATGGAAAGACTCATAATGGGAAAGGTTTCTATCTTCCCTTGCCGGTTCCGGGCGGTAATATATCCCTTGAACCGGTCTGTTTCATCATAAAAATCGCCGATCGTTTTGTCAAACGCGTCAATGGCTGCCTGGCATACGGCCGGATACCGGTCCGGATGCACGATCACTGCAAAATCATCACCGCCGATATGGCCCAGAAAGGCATTCTCGGTACCGTGGTTGGCAATGGCCGCAGAAAGAATCCCGGCAGTGGCTTTAATCACCTCATTGCCACGGGCATATCCATAACGGTCGTTGAACGATTTAAAATTATCAATATCCGCCAGGCAAAAGGCCAGAGGGGTGCCCTCTGCCAGACGGGTTTCCAGGACGTTTTCCACTGAAATACCGCCCGGCAACCGCGTCAGCGGGCTGGCGTCCAGGTCCATCATTTCAAGCCTTGCCAGCCGTTGGGCCATGGCGGCAAATGAACGGGCCAGCATGCCGAATTCGTCTTTTTTTGTGACATCGGGCACAAAATCAAACTCCCGTTCCGAAAATTTGGCGGTGGCAAGCTTCAACTGTTTAATGGATCGGGACACACTGCGGGTAATCAGCAATGCCGCGCCAAGCCCAACGATAATGCCCAGCACCGAAAGGACCGCCACAACCCGGAATGCGTTGGTTGTAAACGCACCGGCCATGCGAGTCTTTTGTTCAAGGCTTGACTTGGCTGCGGCGGTAATCGCCTTTAGCGCTTCCAGTTGGGCGTCCAGTTTGCCCTGTATGGCGATATCATTGTTCTTTTCAATATCGCTGCCGGCATCCGCCACACGGGCAAAGGCATCCCTGTACAACCGGTTAAAGGTTTTATGAAAGGATTCAAGCATCGTGAGCCGGTCAGATGTCGCACCGGGGATCTGTTTCAGAACGTCCAGATGGGCCTGAAACTCGGCATCCCGCTTCCAGAACAATGATTCCATTTCCCGGCTTTTCAGGATCAGATACCGCCGGCCATAGGCTTCCTGAGCTAAAAGGCTGTTGGTCATGCCTTCTGCCGCCTCCAGGGCGGCCATATTCTGGTCCACGATGCTCATGCTTAAATCGCCCAGCGCACTGAGGCGGGACAGGGTGTAAAACGAGATCAGCACAATAATCACCACAAGGGGCAGATACCCCAGCATCATCTTGTTGGCAATACTGGACCGGAAGATACCGGAACTGAGCCGGTTTCTCAGGCATGTAACATATAATGTCGGGGTTATTTTCATCAAGTTTATGTTAACAATAGGTGAAGATCGTATTTTTCTCTTGACCCGGATACTGATTGTTCACTATTTTATAATCTTTACGGATTGTTGTCAATCTGGACAGCTTATACCGAAACACACATGGTGACATATGATACAGATAACCTTACCGGACAACAGCGTCAAACCCTTTGAGGCACCGGTCACCGGTGACAACGTGGCAAAAAGCATTTCCGAGGGGCTGTGGCGCAATTGCGTGGCCATGGAAATCGGCAATGAATTAAAAGACATGAGCACGCCCATCAAGACCGACGCGACCGTCCGGTTTATTACCACCCAGGATGAAGAGGGTCTGGAGATCATGCGGCACAGTGCCGCCCATGTCATGGCCCAGGCCGTACTGCATATCTTCAAGGATGCGGAGCTGACCATCGGGCCGGTGGTGGCGGACGGATTTTATTACGACATTGATATGCCCCCGATTTCAGAGGATATGTTTCCAAAAATCGAGGCGGAAATCAACGCCATCACAAAAGCCAAGATCCCCTTTGTGCGCACCGAGGTGTCAAAAGAAGAAGCGCTCAAGCTGTTTGAAGGCCAGAAATACAAGTCCGAAATCATCGAAGACCTGTCCGGGGACACGGTTTCCCTGTATACCAACGGGGAATTTACCGATCTCTGCCGCGGCCCTCATGTGCCCCATACCGGTTTTGTCAAGGCCGTCAAGCTGATGAAGATATCCGGGGCTTACTGGCGGGCCGACCAGAACCGGGAACAGCTTCAGCGATTATACGGCACCGCCTTTTTTTCCAAAAAAGAACTGAAACGCTACCTCAACTTTCTGGAAGAGGCGCGGAAGCGCGATCACCGTAAAATCGGCGCAGAGCTTGATCTGTTCAGTTTTCATGATGAAGCCGCGGGCATGCCCTTTTTCCATCCCAAGGGCATGGTGCTCTGGAACACCCTTCTGGACTACTGGCGCAGCGAACACCATGCCGCCGGATACAAGGAGATCAAGACACCGGTGATGCTGGACCGCATGCTCTGGGAAAAAAGCGGCCACTGGGACAACTATCGGGAAAATATGTACATCTCGTCCATTGAAGACAATCAGTACGCCATCAAGCCCATGAACTGCCCCGGCGGGATGCTGCTTTACGCTGAAAAACGCTATTCATACCGGGACATGCCCCTGCGCATGGCAGAAATCGGCCTGGTGCATCGCCACGAACTCAGCGGGGTGCTGTCCGGTCTGTTCCGGGTACGGGCCTTTCACCAGGATGATGCACACATCTTCATGACCCCGGACCAGATCGAATCGGAAATCCTCGGGGTGCTGCGACTGGTGGAGCGGATATACAACACTTTCGGGCTGGGGTTCCATCTTGAACTTTCCACCCGCCCGGCCAAATCCATCGGCACGGACGAGCAATGGGAAAATGCCACGGGCGGACTGCGAGCCGCCCTGGATACTTACGGTACGGGCTATGCCGTCAACGAGGGAGACGGTGCGTTTTACGGCCCCAAGATCGATATCCATATCAAGGATGCGCTGGGCCGGACCTGGCAGTGCGGCACCATTCAGCTTGACATGTCTCTGCCGGAACGCTTTAACCTCTCCTACATCGACGACCAGAACAACAAGCAGCGGCCCGTGATGATCCACCGGGTGGTTTACGGCTCTATTGAACGGTTTCTGGGAATTCTCATCGAGCACTTTGCCGGTAAATTCCCCTTGTGGATGGCGCCGGTGCAGGCCGTGCTGCTGCCCATAAACGACGCTCTGGCCACGTATGCCCGAGAGGTACGGGATCAGTTTGAGTGCCGGGGCATTCGCACACAGATCGATGATCGTGCCGAAAGCCTGAATAAAAAGGTGCGGCAGGCCCAGCTGGATCAAATTCCCCTGATTATTACCATCGGCCAGAAGGAAAAAGAGGCCCATACCCTTTCAGTGCGGATGCTTGATGGTACGGTCAAACACGGCATTACCCATGATGAATTCTTCAATGCCGTGTCCGCCCACATAAAGGAGAAAAAGCAGGATCTGGCGATTTTCCATCCATAAATGGCCTTTTTCCGCAATCTCTGCTGCGTCAAACTGCGGGGTTGCTTGTGCGACGGACATTCGGTATGCCTCCGCACACCTCCTTGTTTCCCTTGACCTTGCAGAAAAATTCACATTGCTGGATTGGAAACGGTGGAGTAATACTGGCAATTTTCGCCTGAATGCGCTATAACATAGGCCAAATGAACAGGGGGAAAGATGGATAACAAAATCATCATGGACGCCAACGACATCGCCCGTGCGCTGAGACGTATTGCCCACGAAATCGTCGAGGTGCACAAAGGCGCTGACAGTCTCATCATTATCGGTATTCACACACGGGGCGCACATCTGGCCAAACGGCTATGCGCCTGTATCGAGGATATCGAGAGCCGGGTATTGCCCTGCGGCACCATCGACATCAACCTGTACCGCGACGACTGGACAAAAATCAACCGGCATCCCGTGGTTCAGTCCACCCATATCGACTTTCCCCTTGACGACAAACAGGTCATCCTGGTGGATGATGTCCTTTTTACAGGACGGACCACCCGCGCAGCCCTAGAAGCGCTCCTGGACTTTGGCCGGCCTGCCCGGGTCGAACTTGCCGTCCTGGTGGACCGGGGCCTTCGGGAACTGCCCATCCAGGCGGACTATATTGGTAAATCCATCAAAACCGAGGAATCGCAGATGGTCAATGTCATGCTGACCGAAAGCGACGACGCGGAAATGGTGGTCATTGAAGAGGTTAACGCCCGATCATGAGCAGTCATCAACACAAAAAACATGCCCCCGTTAATTTAAACGTTGCCATCCTTACGGTCTCCACAAGCCGCTCCCTGGCAGAAGACAAGAGTGGCAAATGGATCGCAGCGCATGCTGTTCAGAAAGAGCGGCATACAGTGGTTTGCCACGATCTGGTAACCGATGATATCAAAGCCATTCAGGAGGGGGTCTGCGACGCCATAAACACCCACAGCCCGCACCTGCTCATCCTCACCGGCGGTACCGGTATCGCAAAAAAAGATCTGACCATCGAGGCGGTTCGCCCCCTGTTCCGCAAGGAACTGACCGCTTTTGCCCCCCTGGCCACTCAGGTCAGCGCAGAAAAAATCGATTCCGCGGCCATGCTTTCCAGAACAACGGCCGGCATCATCGGGAAAACAGCGGTTTTCTGTATCCCCGGCAGCCTTGACGCATGCAAACGGATCTGCAAGGCACTGATTTTTCCCGAAGCGGGGCACTTGGCCAAACATATCGACGAATAGTTTGCCCTCCCAATTTTTAAAAAGGAAGCACCGATGATCATCACTGAAATACTGAACCGTAACGCGCGAATGTACAGCGATGAAACCGCGCTTATCGAACGCAGCCCCGCCGAGAACATCCGCCGGGAAATCACCTGGCGCGAATTTAACGACCAGAGCGACCGCCTGGCCCGGGCATTAGCAGACATGGGTGTACAAAAAGGAGACACGGTGGTCCATCTGATGACCAATTGCCTTGAGTGGCTTCCGACCTACTTCGGCATTCTGAGAACTGGCGCATGGGCCGTTCCCCTGAACTTCCGGTTCCTGGCCGAAACGATCAGCCGGTGTGTCCTCACCGCCGAAGCCAAGGTCATTATTTTCGGCAAAGAGTTCATTGAACGCATTGACGCGGTAAAATCGGAACTGGACCAGTGTATCCAGACATATATTTTCGCCGGCCCGGAAGAAGACCGGCCCTCATACTGCCTTTCCTACGCCCAATGCCTGGCCGACAGTGCGCCCGAGCCGCCGGCAGTGGATCTGCACCTGGATGATCAGGCCGCTCTCTACTTTACCTCCGGTACGACTGGCGAGCCCAAAGCCACCCTGCTGACCCACCGGAATCTTGAATTTGCCTGTTATGTGGAAAACCACCACCACCGCCAGACCCATGAAGACAATTTCCTATGCATTCCCCCGCTATACCATACCGGTGCCAAAATGCACTGGTTCGGGAATTTTATGGTGGGCGCAAAAGCCGTCATCCTGAAAGGGATAGAGCCCCGATGGATCATCGAGGCGGTCTCCGAGGAAAAGGTCACTGTTGTCTGGCTGCTGGTGCCGTGGGCCCTTGATATTCTTTTTGCCATCGAAAATAAGGATATCCGCCTGTCGGAATACCATCTGGATCAATGGCGGCTGATGCACATCGGGGCGCAGCCCGTGCCCGCCAGCCTGATTAAGGAGTGGCGAAAGATCTTTCCTCATCACGATTATGATACCAACTACGGCCTTACGGAAAGCACCGGTCCCGGCTGTGTGCACTTGGGCATGGAGAACACGCATAAGGTCGGCGCCATCGGCAAGCCGGGATTCGACTGGGAAACCAGTATTGTGGATGACGCACTTACACCTGTCCCGCAGGGTGAAGTGGGCGAGCTCATGGTACGCGGCCCCGGCGTAATGCAGGAATATTACAAAAATCCTTCAGCCACGGCGGATGTCCTGAAAAACGGCTGGCTGCTGACGGGTGACATGGCCCGCCAGGACGAGGATGGGTTTATCTGGCTGGTGGACCGGAAAAAAGACATTATCATAACCGGGGGCGAAAATATCTTTCCGGTTGATATTGAAGCGTTTCTGTTCACCCATCCCAAAATTCACGATGCCGCCGTGATCGGCCTGCCCAGCCTGCGACTTGGAGAAATCGCCACGGCCATCATTCAGGTGAAAGAGGGCCAGTCCCTTACAAAAGAAGAACTGGTGACGTTCTGCGAGCAGCTTCCCCGCTACAAACGGCCCCGTAAGTTCTTTTTTGACAACATCCCCCGCAACCCCACAGGGAAAATCGAAAAGCCCAAGCTGCGCAAACAGTACGGCAGCACGCCATCGTGACCCGGATGAACCACATTCCGAATTAAACTTGATGGTCTCGTAAAAAGTCAATTTTGGGACGGCAAAGTAAAAAGTTCAAGTTCGAGGCGCGCAAATCTCGAGGAATGGAGCGTACTTAGTTGTACGTGACATGACGAGAGATGCAGCGCAACAAAGAAATTGGACTTTTTACGAAGCCGTCAAACTTGATGGTTGAATTTTTCCGTCACACCTGAACCAGTCGGATTTTATTGAAAAGCAGGCCATCTTCTGGTAAAATTGGTCTGTTTATTTGAAGCTACACACCTGCCCCCCCTGTGGCGGGGGCAGTCCTTCACCATATACCGCCGTTATGAAACGCAAGCAATGGCCGGAGGAGACGGATGCCAGACACACCGCCAATGGAATCCGAAATGCTGCTTTACAACAGCAGAATTCTGAGAAATTACGTCCATTACCTGGCACATCACCATCCCGACCTGAATATCGACAAAATACTTGATGATTGCGGGATCAGCCGACACGCGGTGGACAACAACAGCCAGTGGTTTACCCAGCATCAGGTCAACGCGTTTCATCGTCTTGTTGGCCAGCACGTGAATGACCCCCTGCTTGCCAAAAAAGTGGGGCAATATTACGTCTCCTCTGAAAATCTTGGCCCCGGCCGCAACTTTGTACTGGGCATGTTGACGATCCCCACAGGGTTCCGCCTGATGGGCAAAGCATACACCATGTTCAGTCGAAGCATGACCTTCAGGGTTGCATCAGCCCGGAAAAATAGCATCCAGCTTATCTTTACCCCCAAGCCCAACGTTACCGAAGAATCATTTCAGTGTGAGAACCGCATCGGCGCCATAGAGGCCACAGCCCGGATTCTGAACAAAGCGCCCCACACCATCCACCATCCGCATTGTATCCATAAAGGCGACCCGGTCTGCCAGTATGAAATTTCATGGAAAGCATCAACGCTTGACCGATGGAAAATCATACGAGCCGCAAGCCTCCCCCTTTTTTCTCTTGCGGCTGTTTGCGCATTGACAATGCTGCCGTTTTCCTACGGATTGCCCACTGCCCTGTCGTTCGGACTGATACCGGCGCTGCTTTACCTGCTGACCACCGCCCTTGACAATCATCAACTGAAAAAAGCCATTCACTCACAGGGAAACGCATCCGAACTGTTGATCAATGAAATCAACATGCGGTATGAAAACACCCTGTTGATCCAGAATATCGGAAAGGCTATGGGCACCATCGACACGGAGCGCGGCATCGTGGAAACCGCGGTCAAGACGATGAAAACCCATCTCGATTTCGACCGGGGCCTGATTCTCCTGGCAGATCCCGACGAAAAGCAGCTCCTTTACAAGGGCAGTTACGGCTATCCCAAGGCAATACTCACCGACCAGTGGCAAGACATAGCGTTCAATCTTGACAATCCCGACTCAAAAGGGGTCTTTGTCAGGGCTTTTAAAGAGCAGACGTCCATTCTGCTGAAAGACATCGCCAGTGTTGCGGCCACCTTTTCCCCCAAAAGCCAGCAACTCATCAAGCAGACGGGGATTCAACAGATGGTCTGCGCGCCGGTGATTTTCAACGGACAATCCCTGGGCGTCATCACCGTGGATAATATCAGCGCGGAACGCCCGCTTACGCCCAGCGACGAACACCTGGTCAGCGGCATTGCGTCTCAGATTGCCATCAGCATTGTGAACGCCCGGGCCTACGACAAAATTATTGAAAGCGAAAAACGGTACCGCCTGCTGGCCGACAATGCCGGCGATGCCATCTGGCTGATGGACATCCATGATCTTAGCTGCACGTATATGAGCCCGGCCATTAAAAAAATTCTGGGATTTCGCCCGGAAGACGTCAAAGACCAGCCACTGGATTCGCTGGTAACACCCAGCAGCCGGAAAACCTTGAAGTCTTTTTGCATGGAACTTGAAAAAGCACGAAATGACGAGCCCTATCAGCCCACCCACACCCTGACCCTGGAGCAGGCGCACAAAATGGGACACAGGGTGTGGACGGAAATGGTCACGCAGATCATTACAGACGATAACGGGATTCCCCGGTCCATTCTTGGCATTACCAGGGATATTTCGGAAAAAATCCGGGCAAAGCAGGAAAAACAGAAACTCGAAGAGCAAATTCAGGTTGCTCAGCGCCTGGAAGCCATCGGCACCTTTGCCGGCGGCATTGCCCATGATTTTAACAATATTCTCAGTGCTATTTTATTAAATGCGGAAATCGGGCTCGAGGCGATAAACGCTTCCAGCAAGAACCATGCATTTGACCAGATCCTTGGCAGCAGCAAACGTGCCAGAGAACTGGTTAAACAACTGCTTGTCTTCACCAAGGGCCAGTCCGCCATCCACAAGCCGGTATGCCTGGGCGCAATCGTCACCGAAACCATGAAAATCGTCAAATCCATGGTGCCTGCCACCATCGCTATTCATCAAACAATTCCCGACGGGGATATCATGATCAACGCCGATCCTTCACAAATACAGCAGGTCATCATGAATCTCTGTGCCAATGCCGCTCAGGCCATGATCGGCCAGAAAAACGGCACGCTGTATGTGGGCGTTGAATCAACCGTGGCGTCCCCGCCGGCATCCGATCCATCGGCAGAGACAATGACGGAGTACGTTTCCCTTGTCGTGGAGGATACGGGTACCGGTATATCCCGTCAAAATATGAACAAGATTTTTGATCCCTTTTTCTCTACGCGGGAGCGAACCAGCGGCACCGGCCTCGGCCTTTCCATTGTTCACGGTATCGTGACAAAACATAACGGCACCGTCCAGGTGGAAAGCGAGCCCGGTCGCGGCACCACCTTTCACGTTGTCTTTCCCCGACTCAGCCAGCGCGATATCGACCACCTCAAGTCAATCCGCACAAAAACCCTGTCAAACCTCCGGGGCAGTGAAAACATTCTGTTCGTGGACGATGAAAAGGCATTGCTGTCCGTTGGCAAGCGGCTGCTTGAAAAGCTCGGCTACACGGTCACTGCTACCTCAAGCAGCCGTAAGGCCCTGGATGAATTCAGGCAGCAGGCCGATATGTTCGATATTGTCATCACGGATATGCGGATGCCCGAGATGAGCGGCCTGGAACTATCCGAAAAAATACTGGCGGTCCGGAACGACATTCCGTTACTGATATGCAGCGGCATGAGTGAACTGCCATCCCCTGAAAAAGCCCGGGAGCTTGGCGTGGGATACATTGCAAAGCCTTATGAAATGGATGAAATCGCATTGGCCATCCGTCAGTGTCTTGAAGAGCCGCCGCAAAAAACACTCAACTAACCTCACCACCCCCCAGAGCCTTTAAATTCTCCCTGGCAAACTCAATGGCGGGATCGATTGCAAGGGCTCGCTGGTAATAATAAACCGCCTTTTCTGTCTCTCCCATATCCCGGTAGTTGGAGGCCACATTGGCATAATCAATTGCAGAAGAAGGATCAATTTGAATCAGCTTCTTAAAACAATCAATGGCGGCATCATGATTTTTCTGCTTGAAGTAACAAAACCCCATTAAATTCAGAATATCCGTTCGTTCCGCATCCAGCGCGATGCCTTTCCCCAGCATGGCCAGGGCCTCGTCAAACCGTTCCAGCTCTTTCAGGCAATAGCCGGCAAAGGAGCATATGCTGACACGATCCTGATCCGGCGGCGACTGATCCATTGCGCGGGAGAATGCATCAAGCGCCGCCTGCACATCCCCGGCATTGAGATGGCACATACCCACATAGAAATCCAGAAAATAAGCGTCCCCGATTGCCGCCTGCATGGCCGACAGCCGGGGCAATGCGATTTCCGGCAAAAACTGTTCTGCGATGAGCTTTGCCGTAAACATGGCGGCACTGGCATTTTCAGCCCGTTGATAAAACCGGGTACCGGGAATGGTGGTATAAAACGCCGGGATATCCAGCATGGGATCGGTTGTGTTGATGACCAAAACCGTCATTCCGTTTTCAGAAAGGGCCGCCAGGCAACGCTCAATCTCTGTTTTGATGTTCTCATCAGACAGGTCGGACAGCGCCTGGATCGGACGGTCAACCGGAGCTCCGGTAATAAAGGCCGCCTCATCGATCTGCCTGAACTTGGGCATCCCGCTCTCCACAAAACAGGCGCCGGTATTGAAATCGCCGCCCAGCTGAGCGGTTTCCGTCAACGCCCGACTCATGGCCTTTTCCGGGTTTGGTGCAGTGCCGGCCGTCCAGACAATTTCACTTTGTTCGGGAAACGTGTCCGGATCCCAGGCCAGTACCCCAACCGTGGGGATACCGGTGTCATAGCTCAGGTCTGAAATCCATAAACGAATCCCGGCGTCCCGGTATTTGTCCAGCATATCCGTCACCGCCGGGTCGGTTGCCGATTCCGGAATAATCCCGGGCAGGGACTGACGCTGTTGGCCGGCCAGGCATGATACATGCCGTTCCACCACCTCACAGATCCCCTGACATATCGCCTCTTCATTGCAGTTGCCGGCCGACGTGCCGTTAAACTCGTTGATCATAAAGAACCAGTCAAACGGCACAAGCGTTGTTTCGCCCGTGGTCAGGTTATGGGCCGGGGTCCATCTCAGGGGCAGCGTTTCAAAAATCGCCTTGACGCCCTCATAAATATCAGATTCACCGGGACCGTCATGCACCGACCGGGCAATGACATCAAAGGGCAGGGCTTTATTGCCAAGGCTTTCAAGCGTATCGATGGTAAAATTGTCGGCCGTATCGGCAAACCGGTAAAAACTGTACCGCTCGGCAAGCTCCATAACCGCGCTTGCCTCGGCCTGATCCGGAGTGGCGCCCTTTCCCATCTGCTTGTTGGTGCCGGTCAGCCGCCTGGCATCATCGCCGCACACGCTGTAATAAACCGGAATACCCAGCCGGCCCGTGTCAATGCGGCGGGTCTCCTGCAGCAGATCCACACCGATCTCCGCCGCCCGCTTTTTGAACCGGGCCACTGTCTCCCCGGGCGGCAATATCTTGTCCTGATCCGCCGTAAACTGCTTATACGCGTCCTTTAATTTAAGCACATCCATCATTATATCGTCCTCTCTGTTTTCCACCTGACATATTCATCCAGCCGTATAAAGTCAATAAAAACTTTGCGGACATCCGTCCCCAAGCATCATAACTATTTAAAATAAAATATTTTTATTTATTTTTTCAGGGCATTTTCGCCGGCAGTATTGAATCTTGACATTTTCCCGGGTGATATTACATTATTAAGTAATAACCGACATCAGGCCTGATGTAGACGACTTCTTACCATGACTTCATAACCTCAACTTCCCGTTGCCGCACCATCCTGAATACACCTTTTGAACGAACCGGGTTGTCGGACTCCCGTCGTACTGCTGAAACAATTTTTTCACGCGTCGTGTTTACCGCAAATGCGCGGCGCCACATATATTAATGCTCTCGCAAAAAGTCGCAAAAGGGAAGGCAACGTAAAAAAAATCAAGTTCGAGGCCGCAAATCTCGAGGAAACCCTGTAGGGCAAACCTTGTGTTCGCCCCTACATTATACGTGACATGACGAGAGATGTAGCGCAACAAAGAAATTGGACTTTTTACGAAGCCGTCAAAATTGACTGGATTCCATTCAGCAAAGGAGGGGCAACGATGAACACAACATCAGAAGGCAACGAAACAAAACGCTTACTGGTTTTACTGGATCACTCGGAGCGTGCCCTGCGGACCCTGGAATACCTGGCATCGGTCAGGCCGTTTCAGGCGGCATCGATCGTTCTTCATCATGTTTACAGCGAGTTACCGGAATATTATTGGGATATGGCCGTTGGAACCAACAACACCAGCGCCCTGGAAGAGGTTCGCACCATATGGAAGGAAAAAATGGATGAAACATTCAGATTCATGCAGGATGCCAAGTCTTTTCTGGTGTCGTCCGGTTTCCAGAGCAGCCAGGTGGAAGTCCAGACCCACAAGTGGCAGAGCGGCATTGCACGAGACATCCTGGAAGAATCGGCCCGGGGATATGACGCGGTGGTATTGCGCCGAAGGGGCGGGTCCCGGCTGCAAGAGATCATCCTGGGCAGTGTTTCCAACAAGCTGCTGTCAAAATTGAAAAATACCCCGATCATTCTTGCCGGCACCCGGCAGCACACCAGAAAAGTCCTCATTGCGATGGATGAATCCTCCAGTGCTGCCAGTGCGGTCAATTTTACGGGCCGGCAGCTTGGGGGGTACGATTATTCGATTGAACTGTTTCATGTCATCCGGGGCATTGACACCCTGAACCCGCACGACCCCGGCTATATTCCACCCGAACTGTTTGAAAATGTTCATGAGTCAATTGAATCCCGGTTTGACTCTGTGCGTGAAACCCTTCTTGCCGCAGGGATACCCAAAAAACGAATATCCGGGAAAATTGTCACGGGCGCGGGAAGCCGTGCCGAAGCCATAGTGGCAGAGGCCCGTGCCGGTGGATTCGGCACCATTGTCATGGGCCGGCAGGGAGTTTCCCGGGTGGAAGACTTTTTTATGGGGCGTGTCTGCAACAAGGTTATCCATATGGGCCGGGAGTTCACCATCTGGATTGTGTGAAGGCTGATGGTGTCTGCCGGCAATATAAAAAATGATGCTCTTAAAAAAAGGAGGCGGCCATGGGACATCAGACAACCGGCTATCTGCCCGGTATGTATGCAAAAAAACGACCGGGCCGAACAAAGATGGTGGACCAGTGCATCCGCGAATGGGAAGCAAAAAGGGCCATGGAAAAACGGGAAAAAGCGGCCCGGGCCCCGGCTGATCTTAACAACTGCATCACGTTTTCACGCAAAATCGGCGTCGGCGCCCTTGAAGTCGCCGACCTGGTCGCCCAAAAGACCGGATTCAGGGTGGTGGATCGTGAAATCATTGAACACATTGCCCAGTCCAAGGAACTTCATGCCAGAACAGTCGACTATTTTGACGAGCGGTATCCGGGATATATCAACGAGTTCGCAGCACTGATCATCGGCGAGAAGTCATTCACCTCGGGTGACTACATGCGGGATCTGGCCAATACTGTTGTGAGCATTGCGGAATCCGGCCCCACCATCTTTGTGGGACGGGCGGCCCATCTGATCCTGCCCCGGGACAAAGTCCTGGCGGTTCGCTTTATCAGTTCGAATGAACACTGTGTCCGGCGTGTGGCCGATATCATGAACATAACAGAAAGTGATGCAGCCCGGGAACTTGAAGAGGAAAGCCGGCGCCAGCGGGAATTTTTCCGGAAAAGCTTCCATAAAAAAGATGCCTCGCCCTATGAATTTGACCTGGTGATCAACCGGGATTTCTTTCCCCAGGCGGAATGGGCCGCAAAAATAGTGGACAGGGCATACCGGCTTAAGTTCGACGAGAAGTAACGCAACTCAGCCTCTCCTGAATGGGAGCGGTGGAAATGTGTGGCGGTCTGGCCCGGTTATTTCACGCGTCGCGTTCGCCGCAGATGCGCGGCCGCATGATAAGAAATATACCGCAGCCGGTGTAACGGAAGCCTTCAGGCTTCCAGAAAAAAAGGAACCATATCCCTTGAACGTCGCCCGGTGATGGCAACGCAAAAAAGCCCGGTTTTACCGGGCTTTTTTTATTGCTGAATCATGCGGAAACAGATAAAATTCAAAGTCCTGAACACAACATTCGCCTCCGAAGGGACCGGCCTTGGAACATACCGCAAAAAACACAACGATCGAATATACCTTAACCCGGGAAACCACCCGGCACCAGACCGGCTTTTTTGTGGTGACCCCGGTGGACAAACCGGATTTTGAGCAGGCACTCGCCCGTTTAAAGCTGCGCCCCATGGACGATTTTCTTCATCAGTACGTGCTGACACGAATGCAGCATCTGCCGCAGACGGCCATACAGCAATTTCTCGAAAATGACGAAACCGGCGATGATCCGGTCTTTGATGCTCTGGCCGCCGAGTACCGGCTGCTTACCATGGGCAGGCAGGCACTGAAAACGCAATATACCGCCGAAGACCTGAAGCAAATGAGCCGGCACACACCCCTGATTTACCTGCGTTCTGCCCTGACGCCGGACCAGCCCCTTCATCGCCAATGGACGGCGCTTTTCCGGGGCAACATTCTTATCCACAAACCGCTGCTGCCACCTGAAAAAACAGACCTGCCGCCCCTGATGCCGGAAAATTCACCAACACCGTCTCCGCTTTCCGCAGCGGGTAAGCCGCAGATAACCCTGTCGGAACTGGCCCGCACCACTGCCGGGCAGCAAAAGCCGGCCGCCCCTCTGCCCACGCCCGGCAAAACCGCTGATACGGCTATCGAGCGGTTGGAGCAGGCCGGTGTTGAGCTGGACCAGCTCATGCGCCACCAGGCCAGCCTGAGCCCGATCGGGCTTTTGCGGACCTGGCGGTTTTTCATCAGTGTTGACAATCACCGCAACCGGTTCACCCTTTCCGGGGAACAGACCAGCTACGGCAGGGGCCTGTCCCTTGACGTGGCCCGGGCTTCACTGATGATGGAAATCGTGGAGCGGTGTTCCGCCTTTGCTTCGGTTTCAGAAAGCGGGCTGGAAGGACTTCAACGCAGGTATCCTGTTCGCCATGCAACCTTCAGCGAACTGGCAAGAAAAGAAGAGGTCGCTCTTGACCCCGGGAATCTGTCCCTGGAAACCCCCTACCGGGATGAGCCCCTGCACTGGATTGCCGGCGAAACACCCGGCAGAAACAATAAAATATGGATACCGGTTCAATGCCTGTTTCTCTTCTGCAATCTGGATGAACCGGCCCTGTTTTCCGGCCTCGGGTCTACCGGCCTGGCGTCCGGCAACACCCAGGCCCAGGCCAGGGTGGCCGCGATCCTGGAAATCATCGAACGCCATCAGGCGGCCACCGTTCCGTATGATCCCAACGCCTGCTTCCGGCTGGTGGCGGTTGACAGCGAAGTCGGGGCTTTATTGACGGCCTATCACCAGGCCGGTCTGGATCTCTGGTTTCAGGACATCACCCCGCCGATGGGGATTCCCTGCTGCCGCTGCTTTGTGGCGGAACAAAACGGAACCATTCACACAGGCACAGCCGCCCATCTTAACGCCCGAAAGGCGATTATCTCAGCCATCACGGAAAACACCTGCCCGTTTCCCAATGTCCCGGCCACCCGCCCGGCCCCGAACGGCCTGACCATCGTGCCCTATGAAAACCTGCCCGATTATGCCACGACAAATCCCGACACCGACCTGCGCCTGCTTGAAACACTGCTTTTAAAAAACGGTTTTTCCCCCTGCTACGCAGACCTCACCCGGGCGGACATCAACCTGCCCGTGGCAAAGGCCATTGTCCCCGGACTGGAAATCATGGGCGACCTCGACGACTACAGCCGGGTCCACCCGGATTTGTACCACAACTACCTGGCGATGTTCTGACCCGATTTAGTGCCAACCACACAATAGCAGGTTCTTTCTTTTCCGTTTCTGGAAATGATATCCATATCATCAAACGGACCTTGCATGCACAGAAGCGCCTTCAAATCCTGAATGGCGTAATATTTAAACACATCCCTGTCAAGCGGCATATTCTCCATTTCACTTTTTTCATGCAGGCCGATAAGCAGCTTCCCGCCGGGTTTTAGTAACGCGAAAATTTTAGAGATCGTTCTTTCCGGATCTCTCCAGAAATAGATTGTGTTAACAGTGAATATGATATCAAAACCGTCTTCATCAGAATCAATATTATCAAAATCGCCTGAGTGAATTCTGATGGTCTCGTAAAAAGTCAAATTTGGAACGGCAAAGTAAAAAGTTCAAGTTCGAGGCGCGCAAATCTTGAGGAATGGAGCGTACTTAGCAGTACGTGACATGACGAAAGATGCAGCGCAACAAAGAAATTGGACTTTTTACGAAGCCGTCAATTCTGACTTTCCCTGTTTTGATATGCATTCTGTTTTTCTTTCTTGCTATCCCAACCATTGTCTTTGAAAAATCCACACCTTCAATAATGCCGTCATCCATGCGATCCGCTATTTCTTTGATCAGCTTTCCGGTTCCGAATCCTATCTCTAAAACATGATCATGTTTGATTTTCGATACCGTTTCAAACACGAGCGCATTCAGTTCAGCATTCCCTTTTTCGAAAATACGCGATGCAACAAATCGCCCGAATAACCCAGCCGGTTTCCGCGCCTGATTGGAAAAGAATGTTGAAAAATTCATTTTTATCATTCCGATCGTTGATGGTTTAAAGTGCCCTGGCATAACATGAGAATCACCGGTTGATCCGGCGATTTCATATCATGCCTCCCCATACTGCTTCAGCTTTTTCAGCAGGGTTTTGCGGGTAATGCCCAGGCGGCGGGCGGCTTCGCTGCGGTTATTGTCCACGGCGGCAAGGGTGTTTAATATGGCATTTTTTTCAATGAGTGACAGGGGGGGCGTTTGTGAATCCCCAATGACGGCGTTGTTTGGAGTTGCTACTGTGTCCGTGGTGGCGGACGCCGGGGCCAGGAGCGGAAAATCGTCCAGCGACAGGTAGGCGGTGCGGGAAAGAACCACGGCCCGTTCAATGGTATTCATCAGTTCCCGCACATTGCCGGGCCACTGATAGTTCAGCAGGGCATCCATGGCGTCGGGGGTGAAACCTTCAACGGACTTCTTATTTTTTTCGGCAAACTGCTCCAGAAAATAGAGGGCCAGTTCGGGAATGTCTTCCCTGCGCTCTCTTAAAGCCGGCACAGCAAGATTGACGACATTCAGCCGGAAAAAGAGGTCTTCCCTGAAGGATTTGGCATCAATCAGTTCTTTCAGGTCCTTGTTGGTGGCGGCGATCACCCGCACATTGACCTGAATGGTCTTTTCGCTGCCCACGGGCATGACCTCCTGCTCCTGCAGGACGCGCAAAAGCTTTGCCTGCATGGCAAGGGGCATTTCGCCGATTTCATCCAGAAGAATACTCCCCTTGTGGGCCTGAACAAACCGGCCCTTTTTCTGCCGGTCCGCGCCGGTAAATGCGCCTTTTTCATGACCGAACAGCTCCGACTCCAGCAGAGATTCAGTGATGGCGGCACAATTGAGCCGGATAAAGGGGTGGTCTTTTCGCGGGCTGTTGTAATGAATGGCGCCGGCGATCAACTCCTTGCCGGTGCCCGATTCGCCGGTGATCAGAATGTTGGCGTCCGAGGGCGCGGCCTGCTCCACGGTCTCCAGAAGATGCACCATGGCCGGACTTTTGCCGATGATGTTTTCCCGCCTGAACCGGCTGCCCAGCTTTTCCTTGAGGTCCTGGTTTTCCTGTTTCAGGTACAGGGATTCAATAATCCGGGCCACATGCCGCCGGAGCTTTTCAAAATCAAGGGGTTTTGTCAGATAGTCATAGGCCCCCTTTTTCAGCGCTTCGACCGCCGTGTCAACCGACGAGTAAGCCGTCATGATGATAACGGGAACCGCCGGGTTGTAAGCCTTGATTTTTTCAAGCGCCTCCACCCCGGACATGGTAATCATTTTCAGGTCCATCAGCACCACGTCAAAGCTCTGTTCCTGTATCATTTTGACTGCTACGACACCGTCATCCGCCTCAAACATTTCATATCCCCAGCCCTTCATCAGGGTGCAGAGCATGGAGCGGTGACCCGGATCATCATCAACAACAAGAATGGTATGTTTGCTTTTCATGGCATGCCCTTTCACGTTGCGGGTATGGTCATGTGAACGGTTGTGCCCTCGCCCGGTGTACTGTCCACGGAAATTTCCCCGCCCAGGGATTTTACCAGCTTATAAACAATGGCCAGCCCCAGGCCCGTACCGGTATTCCGGGTGGTAAAATAGGGGTCGAATATTTTGTCCATGTCTATGGCGGCGATACCATGGCCGGTGTCGGTGATGTCAATGGTTACCCTGTCACCCCCTTCAGCATCGGTAACGGTCACGGTCAGGCTCCCGCCGGTCTCCATGGCCTGAATGGCGTTGAGGTAGAGGTTGAGCAGCACCTGATTGAAGCGGTCCGGGTCTGTCTGGATGACCTGCTTTCGTGTCTGGATATCCGTTTTTGCCGCAATACCCTTTTTTTCAAGGTCGCCGGCCACCAGTCGCAGGGAGTGGTTCACCAGATCATGAAGCACCACTCCGGTTCGGGTTATTTCAATGGGCCGGGCAAACTCCAGTAGCTGGGTTACCGCCCGGTTCAGCCGTTCCACTTCATAAATCATGGTATCCGCGGTTTGGCGGTCATCCGGAGCGTCTTTGTATTTTTCCTTGAAATAGGTGGCAAAGCCCTTGATGGAACTTAACGGATTCCGGATTTCATGGGCCACGCCGGCTGCCAGCTTGCCGATGGCCGCAAGCCGGCGACTGCGCTCCACTTCCCGTTCAAGGTGCCGCATATCTGTCAGGTCTTTAAAAAGCAGCAAATATCCGGCAGTGTTTTTCTCTTCATCATGAATAGGGGAGGCGCTGACATCAAATACACGGGTGTTGCCGTTGCCGCCCGGGCTCTGGACCTCAGCGGACAAGCTTTTTTCGCCGGCAATGACCTGTTCGGCGATATTTCGAATGAACGGAGGAAGAATGGCGATGTCAGCCCCCCGGGCGGTTTCCGGAGCAATGCCGAACATGTCGGCGGCCCCTTTATTCCAGGATGTAATGGTTTGATCGGTGCCGATGGTCAGCAGGCCGGCAGGCATGTTGGCCACCACTTCGTCGGAAAAGGCCTTGACCTGGACCAGGGAGGTCCGGGCGGACCGGTAGGCTTGAACCGTAAAAAGGCTGACCATCCCGGCACAGCCGATAAAAAAGAGGATGGTGCCGGTCAGAATACTCCGGTTGATATGTTTCTTTTTGGCTGCGTCAATGCGTTCCAGATTAAAGCCTGCAAAGATAAACTGCTCCACTTCGGGCGATTTTTTATCGCCACGACCCCGGAAAAAATGCATTTGGCACCAGTCATCGGGAAACTGCTCCCGCATATGGGGGGGCAGCCGTTCCATAAGACCCCGCAACCGTTCCTGCGGACCGGGCGGCCGGGCCGGCGTAAATCGTTTATATACTTCAAAGACCCGGGTGCCGTCTTTCAGGGTAACCTGTCGGTGCTTAACGGTATCATATACATTTTTTAAATCAGCATCCGAAAATTTGTCATAGATGGTATTTACCCGGGATGAATCGCTGTGGGCCAATATTTTGCCGTCCTGGTCGGTGATAAAAATGTATTCAATGCCGGACTGAAGGGCCGTTTCCATGAGCAGACGCTGCACCTTTGCACCTTCCCATCGCAAGGCCATAACCCCGGTCCGCGTGCCGGCTTCAAGGGAACGGATCAGTGCCTCGCCTTTACCGGTGAAGTGTTCCACCACGCGGTTGTTGAGCGTCCGGATGTTGTCCACGGTCAGAAAGATAAATATCGGGACCAGCACCAGAAAAACCCCGATGATCAGAAACGGGGAGATGCCCAGCATGGTTCTGGAAATAGTGTAGGTGTTTTTCATGTGCTTCAGTATATTCATTCAAACAAATCAATGCAATAAAGATACCTGAACGAACACATCTTTGCGGGAAACCGGGCGGGCCGGCCAGGGATGGCGGGCAGCAGGCCCTTCAGAGGAGAAACAGAACGGTGCAACCGGACGCCGGGTGCACTTGGCGTCAAAATCCGGGTATTTTATACCCACATGGATACGGCAGGGTGTATAAAAAAAACACACTGCTTGCACTGACCCAATGGCGGGCTGACCAATAAGAAATTGAAATAATTAAATATACTTAAAAATGAAGTTTCTGGCATATGTTTTGCTCTAAAGAAAAGCATATTTGAAAAAATTGAAAAACCATTTGGAACCCGTCAACAATTTGCAGCACTATTTCACCGGAGGCAACAATGAAACAAAAAAGAATTTTAATTTCCACCTTGTTATTGACATTTCTCGGGGCCGGGATCGCAATGGCTTGGGGACCGGGACAGGGAATGCACAACCGCGGTTACAACCAGGGAGACTGTCCCGGGCGATATAGCAATCCGTATGAAAAAAGCCTGACAGCCGAACAACAGGAAAAGCTCACCCGGTTGCGGCAAGCCTTTTTTAAAGAAACGGCCGAACAGCGAATTGACCTTGATGCCAAAACCGCAAGGCTGGGTCTGCTTTTAAATGAAACCAAACCGGACGAGACGGCCATTAATAAACTGGTGGAAGACATTACAACGCTGCAGAAAAGCCTTTTGAAAAAGCGTGTGGCCCACAGACTGGCTGTGAAAGAAGTGGCCCCGGAGCTCGGGGGTTTTGGCAGGCTTGGAACCGGCTTTGGATATGGTATGGGTCCGGGATCGGAATACGGTATGCATCGATCATTGGGAAACGGGCCGGGCCGGGCGTTCGGATGTGGCGGCAGTCCGGGTTATTGCTGGCAGTAAAATAATATAACGAACATAAAGTTTCCGGCTGTGTTCCGACCTCCCCCCCCCTCCTCCCTCAAACAGGGGCACAGCCGGATCTCCTCTTTTCCGCCAACAGTGTTGCAAGGGGTTTGCAACACCCTGATGAAACCGCTATACTCCCTTCATGGAAATCAAAGAAACAGCCACCACCCTTTCATTTTTTGTGCAGGTGGTACCGAAATCATCAAAAAACAAAATCATGGGCAATCATGGCGGGGCATTGAAAATAAAGATTACAGCGCCACCGGTGGAGGGAAAGGCAAACGCCATGTGTGTCAAGTTTCTTGCCAAACAACTGGGTGTTCCCAGATCCATGATTTCCATCACTGCGGGAACCACTGCAAAAAAAAAGGAAATTACCATTTCCATAAATGATGATGCGCCCGGGCGCAAGCTGCTGGGGGAACTGAAAACCCGTATTAAGGCATTGGCTGTTTAAAGCTCGTCAGAGAAGCGTTAGATGCCGCCGGCCCTCGCCGCAGGTTTTTTATTCCTTATCTATCACGGCAACCTTGTTGACAATGGCAAGAATGGCGTTTTGCAGCTTTTTTGTCGGCCGGATAAATTTCACGCCCATACCTTTGTCTCTTTTTTCACCTTCCCGCTTGGTCCAGACGACCCTGGCCTCTACGGTAAAAGGGTCCGATCCTTCCAGGGAAAATGTCAGAGACACCTTTTCATTGACCGGCAGGGGGGTTTCTGTATTAATAAACATGCCATCTGCGGAAATATCCCTTGAATAAGAAATCAGGAAATCGTCTTCCTGTATATAGTTGATTTCAAACTTCAAAGGTGCCCTGCGGGTTTCTCTGCGCTCAGATCTGGCCATAGGCTGCCCTCTTTTGGTAACGTATATGGTTATCGATAGCCCCCAAACAAAGACTAAAAAAATAAAAAAACATCGGTGCATAAAAGTCAAGGAGTATATTGAAAAAGGGCGAAATATTGAGGAGCTGAACCGTTTCACTGCATCGGGTTATACAGGGTCACACAGTTCTTACCGCTGTGTTTTGAGGCATAAAGCGCCATATCGGCCGACCGGATAAGCAGCTCTTTTTCCACGGCATGAATGGGAAACACGGCGACACCCAGGCTGATTGTCACGCTTAAAGACATTGATTCGTGCGGAATCAACAGAGAGGCCACATCCCCCCGAATCTTCTCGGCCACCTTCATGGCTTGCTGACCGCTTGTTTCAGGGAGAATCACAACGAACTCTTCGCCGCCATAGCGTGCCGCGATATCCCCGGCACGCAATGTGCTTTTGACGGCTTTGGCCACGCGCGTTAAGACCACGTCCCCCATTTGATGGCCATAGGTGTCGTTGAACAACTTGAAATTATCGATATCCGTAAGGATGAGGGCCAGCTCCGTGTTGTTCTGGTGAGCATGCTTGATTTCCCTGTCCAGCAGGCGCTGAAAGTAGCTGTGCATATAGAGTTTTGTCATGCCGTCGGTTGTGGCCAATTCAAAGAGCCGGGCGTTTTCTATGGAGATGGCGGCCTGGGTAGACAGGGCCCGGAGCATTTCAAACCGCTCCTGAGTGAACGCATCTACGCTCAGATTGTTTTCCATGTAAACAATACCCGTAAGCACCCCCTTATTCATAATGGGCGTGCACAGGACGGATTTACAGTGCGTGCGCATGACATAGGGATCGTTGATAAACGGGCCCTCCTTGGCGGCATTGCCCAGGATGACATTTTCGCCGCTGTGGTGGACGTAGTTGACGATGGCCTGGCTGAAGTCCCCGCTCTCATGTATCGGAACCGACTGCATGACCAGGAATTCACCGGTATCCACATTATTACTGGCTTCGATGGTCAATTCACCTTCAGACGCCAGGAAGAGGTAGCCGCGCTGGGCACCGGCATTTTCCATGACAATCTTCATCATTTTTGAAAGAAGGTTTGCAAGCACAATCTCTTCGGATATGGCCTGAGATGCCTTCATAACAGATGACATGTCGAGGGACATTGAAGTGTTTCTGCTGGATGTTGAACCTGTGTCGGTATCCGCCTTTTCCGGCATGGCATCAAGAGACTGGAACATGGCCGGGTAGAGGGTTTGAAGTTGTGTCAGCTTGGCCGTGGCACCCCATTTTTCATAGCAGTAATAGGCGGCTGTCAGATAGTGCTTTGCCCGCTCGTTTATGGATGCCGAGATGAAGGTTTTTTCTCTGGCGCCTTTATGCCGCCGGCCAAGAAAAAATCTCGTTGCGGCGGTTTCGTCAAGTGCGAGGATGTATCGGCCCGTCATTTCATTGGCAATTGATTCGATAACAATATCATTATGCTCACGGGCGGTCTTGATGAGCAGATCCGCCTTGGCCAGCGCCCGTCCGATATTTTTCCCCACAACCATGTCCCACATGGTATCCACGACGTAATAGAGCTGCAGTTTGTTTTCCGGGCAATATCGGGCCCATCTTTTCAGCTTCCACCGGTTTATTCGAATCCGGCCGAGATAGAGTGTTCGTTTCGGCCATGACACTTTGTCCAGAGCATAAAAGCGGGCAAATGAGTCTAAAAAGGGGAAATGGCTGTCAGGCGGACAACCAATGATAGCGTCCCGGTATCTTAAATAGCTGGCACTGTTTTTCATCGACAGGGAATGATTATGGAAAACACATTGCAGAAAGAGTTTTAACAGAAAATAGACAGCCAATGCGGGTCTGTTTTTCTCTTTGATCCACCGGGGCACGATCTCATCCTCATCAAACACCTCGCCCTTGATGCGAAGCGGATCATCGGCCCTGCCCATCAGGCAATGCATGGTCTGCCATACTTCAGCGTTCAGGGTCCTGACGGAATCCTGATTCATCTCGTTCAGCAGCTTGTTGTGGCTGGCTATCTCCTGTTCAAATGCGGGCAACGTCTTGCCGAGGAGCGTACCGATGGTTGCATAAATATGAAGGTTCCATGCAGCATACTCCAGGTCACCGGTTTCTTTGCCGATTCGAAAACCCTCCATTCCCCCTTCTATGGCGTTCTGCATCGGTTCTTTCCAGTGCCGTATCAACATGTTGTGCACAAAATACAGGCGTGACGCCATTTTTCTCAGATTCAGCTTCTGCGCCATCTGCAGGGCGATGTTCCCAAGCTTGTAGGCGCCGTCAATGTCCCCGAAGCCTGCCAGTCGTATAACCCCGAATGCGGCAATGGCAAAGGGCACGTCTTCCGAACAGGTGTTCATTTTCCATGACAGGTTTATGCCTTTTAAGGTGACAAGGCCGAACAGGTTGGGATTGATGAAAAACGCCGCATGGCCGAGTGTCGCCAGAATGTGGCCCATGGCGATAAGCTTTTCCTCTTTTTCATTTTGGGGGTTGCTGTCCATTGCGAAAAGCCTGTCAACAGTCACGCCGCGAAATTTTATCATGGTTCTGAGCAGAACAGGCAGGACGCGTAATTGTGAAGGGTTTTTCGGCAACCTCAGACCAAACGCTTTCAACACCGGCAGGGCCATCTGTATGGCGCCTTCATAGTCCCGCTGAGCCTTCAGCGCGTTGATCAGATTAAAATAAATTCTTTCCTTATCCAGGATGTTTTTCGCGTTTTTCAGCGCTTGTTCCGCCATGGTGGTCATTTTCGGAAATTCGCCTAAAAGATAACAGGCTTCAACCATTTCCGTATACAAACCGAGTATTAACGCATACTGGCTGTTCCATGCGTCGTAATCCAGCAAGTCTATACCTGTTTGAAGATAGTGCAATGATGGATGATAGGCTGCCGACTCCTTCGCCTTGATGCCGGATTCAAGGTTCAGGCGTGCAAGCGCAGCCCGCTCCTTTTCGTCTGAAATCATGTTGGCGCCCATGTTGAGCTGGTCCACGATGTAGAATAACTTGTTCTGGCGTTCGTTCTCATCGGCTCGATCAAGCGTCAGCCGGCCGATTTTATAATGAAGCGCGGATTTTTCAGTATCCGGCACCAGTGAATAAGCCGATTCCTGAATCCGGTCATGGTGGAAGACATACATATTTCCATGCCGACTGACCATTTCTTTGTCAAGGGCTTCAGTAAGATCGACAAGGGCCTGATAGACTGAAGTCTCCCGCACTGCAGCCAGGGTCTCAAGATCGAAGCGGTTGCCGATGCAGGCGCATATCTTCAAGACTGCCTGGGCGTTTTCAGAGAGCTTTCCGATTCTCATGGCCAGCATGTCCACCATGTTGTCCGTCATCTGCATCCGGTTGATCTTTTCCGCATCCCATTGCCAGCCGTGAACGCCTTTATGGACGATCATTTTTTCATTGTAAATGTTATGCATAAACAGGTTGATAAAGAACGGATTGCCGCCTGTTTTTTTAGCCACAATTTCGGCCAGCACCTGTCCGTCTCTCTCGGAACATTTCAAAAAAAACAACAGGAAGTTTTTGATATCCCTGATTTTCAGCGCACCCAGCGTGACACTGTCGACCTTCAGGGCATTTTTTTCAACGTGCCTGAGAAAATCCATCACCTGATAGGCTTCCCCGTCATCGTTATCCCGGTAAGAAATAATCAGATAGAAATAATCCAGGGTTGATCCGGTGAGAATGTTTTTCAGGAATTGAAGGCTGGCCAGATCGGCCCATTGCAGATCATCCAGAAACAAAACAACCGGGTGATCCTGCTTGGAAAAGATGCTAATGAACCGTTCAAAAATAGAATTAAACCGGTTTCTGGTTTCCTCGGGATCCAATACCGGCAACGCCGGCTGCTTTCCAATGATCAGTTCAACGTCAGGAATGACATCGGTGATAACCCTTCCGCTGGTTCCCACGGCTTCCAGTATTTTTTCCCGCCATGTGCTGATCTTTTCTTCACTTTCGGAAAGCAGATGCCGCATGAGTACCTGGAACGCCTGAATAATGGCGCTGTAAGGTTTATCCCTGCGGAACTGCTCATACTTCCCTGATATAAAATACCCCCTTCGTGCCACAATGGGTTTGTAAAGCTCGTTGATCAACGCCGATTTGCCAATGCCCGGATGGCCTGCAACAGCCATGACCGCGGCGCGCTCCTGATGAACGGCAACGGCATTGAACCCGGATATCAACGCGTTGATTTCGTTTTCCCGACCGAAAAGCTTTGGCGGAATGATAAACCGGTTGGAGATGTCATGACGTCCCAGTTCAAATGGGCCGATCTCCTGCGCTTTATTCAGTTTTCTGATACACTCCCTGAAATCGGCTTCAAGGCCAAAGCTGTTTTGATATCGCTCCTCCGGATTTTTGGACAGCAGCCGCATGATGATGTCCGAAAGAACCATGGGGATTGTCGAATCCTTTGCAGCCGGAGGTTCAGGCATTATCGCAATGTGTGAATGAATGAGTTCCATAGGATCAAGGGCGTTAAAGGGGATGTATCCGGTGAGCATCTCATACAAGGTCACCCCGAAAGAGTAAAGATCTGTCCGGTAATCCACGCCCCGGTTCATCCTGCCCGTCTGTTCGGGAGACATGTACGGCAGTGTGCCGGCAATAAAATCGGGGTTGAAGATCTCATCATTGGAATGGGTCAAAACCATCGATATACCGAAATCAGTGATTTTTACCATGCCGGTTTGCTGATTGAGTAGTATGTTGTGCGGTTTGATGTCCCGGTGAATCACTTTCTTAACGTGAAGTTCCCCCAGGATATGAGCAATTTTTGCTGCAATATCCAGAAATGACTTCAGGTCAAACGTCTCTTGTTTATTCAGGATGCGCTTGATGGAAACGCCGTTGAAGTCTTCCAGGATAAGAAGAAACTTGTTGTCCTGGCTGATCAGGTCAAAGGTTTTGATGACGCCGTCGAGATGGATGGTCTTTATCAGTTCATATTCCTGCCTGAACCGGGCAATATCCGAGGGGGTCGGATACATGGTTTTCAGCAGCTTGATAATAACAGGCTGAGATTCCTCTTCCTTTTGCCCACGGTAAACAATGGAATGCCCCGTCTCATGAATACACTCCAGCAACGTATAATTTGCAATTTTATCCATGATCGCTCATCTCAGAATCAGCAGTGACCCCAGTAATTATAAAGGATAACAGCTTTACAGAAAGTTGAACAGTGTTTTTATGATAAATTATTGGGGAGAGAAACCTGTCTTGCTCAAATTGTGACATTTTCGCAAATGATGAGCTGTTTTCCGGCAGGTGTCAGGTGAACAAAAGATCGTCTGATGAAATATCGGCACTAGTTGATGGGCGACTGCCCCATTACAGAATAGATTTTTTGAAGAAGACCGGAAATGGAGAAGGGTTTTTTCAGAAAGGCCGCGCCGGAATCGGGCACGCCATGCTGGGCCACTTCGCTGTCCTCATACCCGGACATGTAAATGACTTTCAAGTGAGGTAGAATTTCATGCAGGGCCTCATAAAGCTGGGAACCATTCATGGACGGCATGACAACATCCGTGAGCAGCAGGTCCACCGGTGAATCGTTCCCGGCAACCAGAGCAGCGCACTCGGATGGATTGTCGACGGCAATCACCCGGTAGTCGTATTTGGTAAGAATATTTTTTATCAGCTCCCGGACGGCAAAGTCATCCTCAACAACCAGAACGCTTTCTCCCTTTCCCTTCGGTTTTTCCGGAATATCACCGGAAGCGGCAATGGCGGTTTCATCGGCAGTTGCTTGGGGAAAAAAGGCTTTAAAGACAGAACCTTTCCCCGGGTCGCTCTCAACCGTTACAAACCCTTTGTGCTGCTTGACAATGCCGTAAACGGTCGAAAGCCCGAGACCTGTTCCCTTTCCGTCTTCTTTTGTGGTAAAGAAGGGCTCAAATATATTGAGCCGGGTCGCTTCATCCATTCCGCAGCCGGTATCTGAAATGATCAGGACGACATACGCGCCGGGACGGGCCCCGGGGTGAAGACTGATAAACAGCTCATCAATCACAGCATTTTCTGCGGCAATGGTCAGTGTGCCGCCGTCCGGCATGGCATCCTGAGCGTTTACGCAGAGATTCATCAATATCTGCTCGATCTGAGCGCTGTCGCCCTTTATAATGCTCAGGTCCTTCTCGATCTCGTACTTGAGGGCGATGCTTTCTCGGATGGTTCGTCTCAAAATCTGTTTAAAACCGCCGATAACCTCAATCAGGGATACCGGCTTGACTTCCAGTATCTGTTTGCGGCTGAAGGCCAGCAATTGACGGATCAGCATCCGCGCCTTATCCGCGGCATTGTAAATGTCCTGGATATAGTCGTGGTGCTCGTGGGTTTTATCCATATCGCTGAGGATCATTTCTGCATATCCGAGCACCGGAATCAGCAGGTTGTTGAAGTCGTGGGCCACGCCGCCGGCCAGCCGGCCGATGGACTCCATTTTCTGCGCCTGAATGAGCTGGCTTTCCAGATCCTTTTGTTCGGACTTATCCCGGATAATTGAGATCACATGAGGCCCGTCCGGAAACTCCACACAACGGGCAGAAAGAGAAATATTCAGGATGCGGTCATCTTTTGTCCGAATGCTGGTTTCCAGGTTGAGGCACTCACCGGTCTTCTGAAGCTTTTCTTTGATGTCCGCCGGCTGGTTGCCGGTTCCCCATATGCTGATGTCGGCAAAGACAGTGCCCAGCACCTCATCTTTTTCATAGCCGGTGAGATCCACAAAGGCTTTATTAACGTTCAGGGTTTCTTCGGTCTGAAAATTTGAAATCAGGATAGGGTCGGGCGAAAACTGAAAGATTTTAACAAATTTCTCCTCGCTTTCCACAAGTGCCCGGTAGGTGCGCTCAAGTTCGGCAGTCCGTTTGGCCACCTCATCTTCCAGTTGTTTCTGGTAGCGCCTGTTTTTTTTCACATTGTGGGCCCGGGCCAGGGTTTTTTCCACCACGTCCCGTAAAACGGAAAGATCCTCCACCGGTTTGGTCAGATAATCCCAGGCGCCGTTTCGCAGGGCATTGACCGCATCTTCGATAAGGCCGGTGCCGGAGATAACAATCAGGGGTATGTCGGGATGGCTGCTGCTGAGGCGACTGAGGACTTCCATGCCGTCCATTTCCGGCATTCGCAGGTCCACGAGAACAATATCCGGTCGCTCCTGTTCAAAGACCGCCAGGCCCTGTCGGCCATTTTCGGCCTCCAGTACCAGATACCCGATGTCTTCAAGATAACAGCGCAGACCATGCCGGATGAAATCCGCATCATCAATGACAAGCACGGCGCGCTGTTGTTGATTCATTGGGTTTTCTCCCCGGAAAATATGCGTTGGCATGCTGACAAGAAACCATCAGCGAATGTTCCAAGCACCCCTTTGTCTCGTTCTTAAGGACCAATATTTCCTTTGAACGGTGCTTCCTGGCAGCATATAAAATAACAAGAAAACACCGGCACTGCTTAAAAGCAGACCGGCAGGAGATTTGCCAGTACATATGCGTTCTGGTTCGAGTATTTGATTTGAGAGCTGGCGACAGTCATGAAAACGTCAGAAATATAAAAATTATATCATAAAAACTTTGAAAACAAAAGAAAAATTGTTCAGCCGAATGAGGGAGGGTATTGGGGTCTGAGAAGGCGCTGGCCCGTTCAACGGGGGGGCCGGACAATTGCTGTCAGCCGATTTCCGCGCCTTTAAGGATCATTTCAAGAAGGTCGTTATTCAGCCGGTTCGTGTTTTCTTTGCCAAAGGTTTTTGCAAATTCCGAGTCGGTCATTTTGGGTTGGGAAAACCGCCGTTTCCAGGTGGCGGAAAAGGCCTCGTATTCTTTCTGTTTTTCTTTGCTGTCGGTGATATCTGCCAGGGTGCCTGTTTCCAGGTGATGGAGGATAAGGTCAACCACGTCCTGCTTTACAGCGGAGATGATCTGCTCAATGATTTCGTCGCAGTCTTGTTCGGTGGCTGAGGGAAGGTGTTGCATCAGCAACTGCTTGGCTTTTTCCCGCGGCGTCATAAACTGCATTCCGATAGAGGTTAATGGTTAAGATTGTACCCATTTTTCTTTATACATGAAATGGTAAACAATGTAAAACAGAATTTCCATCACCTGATATGCGGACATGCTTGACGGATTTTTCTGGACAAGCTGGTGCGTCGCCGTATTACGTGCCATGTCTGTTTTTATTGCCAAAATGGTTTCAATGGCGGTAAGGGAGGGGACATCGATATTCTCTTTGGTCTTGAGGGTGGCAATAATCTGATTGAGCCGCTCCGGTGTTCCCAGATAAAGTTGTTGGCGATTTTTCTGGTTTTTAAAAATGGCCTGCCGGGCGATAAGCTGCTTGACCAGATTATCCTTGCGCCGGTTTTCGGCTGTGAGTTCATCGAGAATGAGCAGATGGGCGGGTTGTGCCAGTTCAACCCTGATGGCGTTCAGTTTATGCTTGTTTTCCTTTGTTTTTGCGGCAAACTCCTCAAGGGCACTTGCCCAGAATGCATGGCTTACATTGGCCAGAATTTCGGTTACCGGCTGTTTATTCTTCACCGCCTTCTGAATGGAGCGGGTTGCGAGAATGATTTTTTTGGCTGTATGCGGAAACAGGAAGGTGCCGGTTATGGAGGCGTAGATCATGGCCACAGCGGCAAACCAGTCCTGAAGATACAGCGCCCGTTGAAGGTCTTTAAATACAGCCAGAAGGGTTTTGTTTTTGAACAGGTGCAACGGCGTTGCATAAAAGGGCGTGCCCCCCAGGGGGGGCTGTTCAATGGCTGCCGGGTCGTCCGATTTGAAGTAAACCGCGGTTTCCATGTCGATCAGGCCGATAGTAAAAGATTCTGGTTTCGCCAGAAAATTCGGATACTTTTCCGGATCGCCCGCCACAAGGAGGTTATCGGGTTTCATGTCCCGAAAGGCAACCCCCTTTCCCTTGAGCCATGCCAGCAGTTCAATGATGTTGGCAACCACGCCTTCCATGTGAAGTTTATGCTTGGAAAAGGTTTTGTACTGCAAAAACGCCTGGATCATCTGCCGGTATTCGTCAACCAGTGGCCGGTGCTCATACATGATGGCGGCGATCAGCTCATTGAGTTTGACCACAAAGGCTTCGGACAGATCCGGGCCTTTGGGTTGTACCAGATCGCCGGCCAGATGGGTAAAAAACCATTCCTGGGCTTTGTATAAAAGAATTGAAAGCGAGGCCCCGGACTGGATCATCAGCTTTCTGACCCTGGCTTCATAGTCGGTGTAAACGCCTTTGAGTTCCATTCCGATATTGGCGTTCGCCATGCCATAACGGCCTTCGAATTTGCCAAAATCGTCCAGAATGGTATAATCCCGGGTCACCTCATCCTGAAGTTTTTTTTCAGATGCATTGAAAATTGATAATGCATCTGCCAGAAAGCGATAGCGGGCCAAATCCATGAAAAAGACAAAACAACCGTTTATTTTCAGGTAATCCTGCATTTCCGGATTGTCTTTCAGAAGCTCAACATAGGCCGATTCCATTGCTTCTGTGGTCATTTCGGCATCTTTATGGAAGCGGTGCACCTTACGAAGAATAACGGAAATACCCGGCACGATGCACTCCCTCGGGTGGACCCGGTGGACAATACCCCGCTCTTTTTTTATGCTGGCAATATATTTGTCAAAGTCGGTAATGGGAACCGGCGGGATTTTGAGAACAAGCTTATTGTCATAAATAACAAAGAAACACTTGCTCTTACTGCCCGTGCCTTCGCCAATGGGCCCCACGGTGATGCGGCGGGTTCGGGCCTGTTCGTTCTGCATGACATGAAGGTCATAGGCGGTCATCTTGCGGTTGCCCACGGACCGTTCCACGCAGACAATATTCGTGTCCGCCTTTTTGGGGGCGCCAATCTGGTTTTTATACAGAAACAGAAAATATTCCAGAATGGCGTCCTGATCTATGGCATCCGGCTTATTTTTTTTTGTATCACTCATGTCTGGATTAATTAACAATTCCTTAAAACCAGAAAGTATTTCAAAACGGCCATAAGCCGGCTAAAGAAACATTAATGTGCCACATTTATCCTGCGTTGCAACGGAAAGCCGGGCCATTGAACGGGTCAGTGCCTGACCCACGGTGGCCATCGCTTTTTCCGGTGTATTGTTTTCTTCGCTCAGGTGGGCCAGCACCACGTGCGAAAGGTTCTGATGAAAAAGCGCCGATAGCAGATTTCTGGAATCTTCATTGGAAAGGTGGCCGCTCCTGCCTTTGATCCGCTGCTTGACGGGCCATGGATAGGTGCCGGTCATCAACATTTCCGGATCGTGGTTTGCTTCCAGTATCAGTATACCGCAATCCCTCAGATGCTCTTTAACCATGTTGGTGGCGATACCCAGGTCAGTGGCAATGCCGGCTTTGGCGCCGTTGCTTTGAAACGTAAACCCGGCCGGATCGTCCGCATCATGGGATATGGAAAAAGGGTGAACATGCAGGCTGTTGATGGAAAAGCCGGTGCCGCACTCAAAGTGCTGAAAAGTTTTTATATTACCCAGCTGCGAGGTTGCGGCGCGGCAGGTTTTCCTGCTGATATAAACCGGCAGGTCGTATCGCCGTGATAAAACGCCTACTCCCCGGACATGATCGGCATGTTCATGAGAAACAACGATGGCATCCAGATCCGACGGGTTGACGTTGATGGCAGAAAGCCGGCGCTCTATTTCGACCCCGGAAAGCCCCGAATCCAGGAGAAGCGAGGTCTCTTCATTGGCCACATAAACGGCATTGCCCTTGCTGCCACTGGCCAGCATACAGACCGATAACGCGTTTTTTGTACTTGGATGGGTCATCAGTTCAGCGACTTAAGCGTTAATCTCCTGAATAAGGGTTTTCAGACGCCGGTATGGCCGAAACCGCCGTCTCCCCGGGCCGTGTCATTGATGGCCGTTACCACGGTCAGACGGGCCTGATACACTTTTTTGATCACCATCTGGGCGATGCGGTCGCCGCGATGGATCGTGTAGTTTTCGGCCCCCAGGTTGATCAGCGCGATCTTGATCTCTCCGCGGTAATCCGCGTCAATGGTGCCCGGCGAATTGATAATGCCGATGCCGTGTTTTATCGCAAGTCCGCTGCGCGGCCGGATCTGCGCCTCAAAGCCAGGCGGGAGCTCGATGGCGAATCCCGTGGGAATTAAGACAATGTCCCGAGGCGAGAGGCAAAGGCTCTCTTCGACCGCGGCACATATATCCATGCCCGCTGAGGCGCCGGTCATATAACCGGGAAGAGGAATGTCTTCATCCGTCCGGGGCCTCAGCCGGAGCACCTTAACCGGAACGGCGGCATCGGTCACGCGTGCTGTCTCCTTTATCTGGCGAATCGGCCGGCGGTATTTAATCTCTGCGCCGGCGTGGGCCGTTGTTGCGGTTTTTGTTGTTGTGGCTCCGCCGGTTATTATCGTTGTTGTTGTCCGTTTTTTCAGGCTTGGGAATCAAGGCCTTTCGGCTCAGGCGGATTTTTCCGTCATTGTTGACCTCAAGAACCTTGACTTTAACCATATCCCCAACATTTATAACGTCGGTCACATTTTTCACATGATAGTGGTCCAGCTCGGAAATGTGGCACAAGCCTTCAGTACCGCTTTTGATCTGAATAAATGCCCCGAAGTCCGTTATTTTGACAACCTTGCCGTCATAGATCTCCCCTGCTTCGGGGATTTTGCCGATTTCTTCAACTGCGGCAATGGCTTTTTTGGCATCTTCCTCGGTTTCGGCGGCAATTTTGACAATACCGGCGTCATCCACCTCGATCCGGGTGTTGGTCTGCGCCTGTAATTCCCGAATGACCTTACCGCCCGGGCCGATGATTTCCCGTATTTTATCCGGAACAATTTCGACAAGATAAATGCGCGGGGCATGCGGAGAGATTTCTTCTCTCGATTCGGAAAGGGCTTCAAGCATCTTGCCGAGAATATGCAGCCGGCCTTCCCGTGCCTGGGCCAGGGCCTTTTCCATGATTTCCCGGGAAAGTTCTTTTATTTTGATGTCCATCTGAAGGGCGGTAATGCCCTCTGTGGTGCCGGTGACCTTGAAGTCCATGTCGCCGAAATGGTCTTCGTCTCCCAGAATGTCGGACAGTACCGCCACCTTGTCGCCCTCTTTGACCAGTCCCATGGCAATACCGGAGACCGGGGCCTTGATTTTGACGCCCCCGTCCATCAGGGCCAGAATGCAGGAACAGACCGTGCCCATGGAAGAGGAACCGTTGGATTCAAGCACTTCGGAAACCAGCCGGATCGTATAATCAAAATTCTCTTTATCCGGAAGAACGTTGATAATGGACCGGTGGGCAAGATTGCCATGGCCGATGTCCCGCCGGCTGGGCCCTAGCATACGCTTGGTTTCACCCACCGAATAGGGCGGGAAGTTATAATGAAGCATGAACGGCCGGGTTTCATCTCCGCCCAGGGTCTCGATACGCTGTTCATCCTGACCCGAGCCCAGGGTCATAACACCCATAACCTGGGTTTCACCGCGGGTAAACAATGCACTGCCGTGAGTGCGCGGTAATATCCCCACTTCACAGCTGATGGGCCGGATCTCGTTAAACGCCCGGCCGTCGATCCGCTTGTTTTCATTGAGAACAATATCCCGGCTGATTTTTTTCACCTGCTCACGGAACAGGGACTTGACCTCGCCGGCACGCTCGGCATAGTCTTCGCCCAGGGCGTCAAATAGCGTATCCCGTACCTTGGTAAGGGCCGCTTTCCGGTCCATTTTGTCGCTGGCCTGCAGCAGCGCGTCATGAATGGCATCGCCGACTTCGGTTTTAATTTTTGTTTCCAGATCCGCATCGACTTCCGGGGGGGCAACCACGCGCTTTTCTTTTCCGCACTGGGCCTTCATCTGCTCCTGCAGCGCAAGAATCGGCTGCATCGCCTCATGGCCGAAAAAAATGGCTGCCAGCATGTCGTCTTCACTGACAATACCGCTGCCGCCCTCAACCATAACGACGCCTGTTTTGGAGCCGGCCACCACGATGTTCATATCACACCCCTCCTGCTCGGAACTGGTGGGGTTGGCGATAAAAGATCCGTCCAGGCGGCCCACCCGGACGGCTGCAATAGGGCCCTCAAAAGGGATATCGGATATTTCAAGCGCCGCCGAAGCGCCGACAATGGCCAGCACATCGGGTTCGTTTTCACGGTCCATGGAGAGGACGGTAGCGATAATCTGGGTTTCAAAGGCATACCCATCCGGGAACAGCGGGCGGACCGGCCGGTCTATCAGTCGGCAGGTAAGGGTTTCTTTTTCACTGGGACGCCCCATTTCGCGCCGAAAATAGTTTCCCGGGATCCGGCCGGCCGCATAGATTTTTTCCTGATATTCAACCGACAGGGGTAAAAACGCGGCGTCCTCCTTGGGATCATCAGCGGCAACGACCGTCACCAGGACAATGGTTTCCCCGTATTGGACAATCGCCGATCCGGACGCCTGCTTTGCCAGTTTTCCCGTTTTTATTGAAAACGGCTTGTCATTAATCTGCGTTTCATACGTAAGTTCTTTCATTTTTTCTCCTAAAAAAAAGGCGGCTCTCTGCGCTGCGTTTCACAGCAAGCCGCCTGCTCTGACCCTGTCAGTTGTAAACAGCGAATAGTCCGCCGAATCTTACCATGCTCCTTTAAATACCGTTTATAACTGCCTATCGTCTTAACCCCAGGGTTTTAATGATGTCGCGGTAACGATTTACGTCTTTGTTTTTTACGTAATTCAGCAGCTTCCTGCGTTGGCCGACCAGCATCAGCAATCCGCGTCTGGAATGGTGGTCTTTTTTATGAACCTTAACATGTTCCGTAAGATAGGAAATTCTATGTGTCAGAAGGCCGATCTGCACTTCCGGTGAGCCTGTATCTGAATCATGAAGCTTGTATTTTTCAATCAGTTCCTGCTTTTCAGTTGATGTAAAACCCATTTGCCGACTATCCTCCTTGGTTATTAATCCTTAGTGTATAACTTTCATATTACAATCTTTTTTATTTCAAAAGTCAATCATAAACATTGTTTAAATGGTGGCGATCCATATTATTTTGATTCAGGTTCGCAGCCATGGCCCGGTTTTTGTGCTCAGGCCTTCTCAGTCCGGAAAAACGCAACGATAGCGGTATGCGTCCCCTGTTTTTTCCATGACCCCGAGCAGGCGGTTTTGGCAAGTCGCCTTAAAAACACCCGTTGATTTCAGGCCGGGCGGAGGGGCCAACTCTTTTGTGGTCAGCCGGGCCCCATTCAGGATGCGGGCGGCGAGGGCTTTATCCACATCCAGGCGAGGCATTCGCCACAGCGCGTCATTCATCCCGATCAGTCGCTCGTTGGCCCTATTTTGCGACGCCAGTGCAGTCAGCATCTCAATGGTCACGGCGTTTGTTACGGAAAACCCGCAGGCCGCGATCCGGCGAAGGCTTTTTAAATAAGCACCGCACCCAAGGGCTTTTCCGATATCCGCCGCCAGCACCCGAATATAGGTGCCGCCGGAACATTCAACGGAAAACCGAACCAGCGGCAGAGAAACCGCACCGACCGAAATAGCGGATATGGCGACCCTGCGGTGGGGTTTTTCAATGGTCACACCCCGTCTGGCATAATCGTAAAGCGGCTTTCCGTTGTGCTTAACAGCCGAATAGGCCGGGGGCGGCTGATCATATTCACCCTGAAACCCGGCTATTGTTTTATAAATGCGTTCAGTCGTCAGGTCCATCCCGGTGATGTCGCTGGTGGCGGTGACAGTTCCGGTGCCGTCCAGGGTATCAGTCTCCGTGCCCAGGCATAATAGTCCTTCATAGGCTTTGTTCCCATGGAGGAAAAAATCCGCCAGCCGTGTGGCTTTTCCCACAAGACAGATCAGCAGTCCCGTTGCAAATGGGTCAAGCGTGCCCGCATGGCCGGCCTTTTTTGCGTTCAACAGGGCTTTTACACGGGAGACAACAGTTGCAGATGTAATATCAGCGGGTTTATCAACCAGGAGCACACCGTCCGGTCCGGGTTGCGTTGTCTCAGATTTCATCCGCCATGCCCAGGATGGTTGCTTTCACGCCTTCGATACTGTCGGCGATGTTGAACCCCGACGCCCGATGGTGACCGCCGCCGCCATATGCCATGGCAATTTTGGAAACATCCACACTACCGTCAGACCGAAGGCTCACATGAAAATTGGAATGATTCGGCGGCAGACCCAGGTTGTGGTTTTCCTCTTCCAGCGCAAGAGCGGAAACTTTTACGTTTTCAATATGTTTTGCATAGTTGACAACCCGCCCCACATTTTCGGGCAGCATGCCGCTTTTTTCAATCATGTCCCGTGTAACCACCATAAAAGAGACTTTCCGGTTGTCAGACACGACAAAAGTCTCCAGCACCATTTTCATCAACTGAATCCGCTCGGCTGAATAGGTGATATAAACATTTTTGGAAACCACATGGGGCTCGACGCCGGCCTCGACCATCTCACCGCAGATCGCAAACGCCGCGGATGTTGCGTTGGTGAAGCTGAAGGACGCTGTATCCGTAATAATGCCGGTGTAAATAGCATAGGCAATGTCCGTTGTTATGGGCAGGCCCATCGCTTTTAGCAGACGGTAAACAATTTCCGCCGAAGCGCTGGCCTCGCACTCCACCAGCCGGAGATCGCCGAAGCTTTCATTGCTGCAATGGTGGTCAATGTTGATCACCACCGGAATGGCCTCAATGGACGCGGCAAGCTGGCCGGTCCGGCTGATTTTACTGCAATCGAGAATAATCGCTGTATCAAAAATGCCTGTATCGGGCAGCGTATTGACAAACATATCGCTGTTTGCCAGAAACTGGTATGCTTGGGGCACAGGATGCTCATTATACAGCGTTACCTGTTTGCCCAGCAGCAAAAGCCCCTCTGCCATTGCCAGGGCGGCACTGACGGCATCGCCATCCGGATGTATATGTGAAGCAACTAAAACGTTACGGCTGCCTTTTAAGTGGTTACTGATCGTCCTGTACATGATCCGATTTCAAGCTCTCTAGCACCCTGTCTATATTTTCACCATAGTCAATGGATTCATCGTAATAAAAGAGTAAATCAGGCATATATTTCATTTTTAAGTTTTTTGCAAGCTTTCGTTTAATAAACCCGCCGGCGCTTTTAAAACCCTCGGCAGCGGCTTTTTTGTCCTGATCGTCGCCATTGACAATGTAATACACAAAGGCCGTTGTCAGATCGCTGGACATTCGGACACCGGTAATGGTGGTCATTTCAAGCCGCGGGTCCCGGAGTCCCTTGCTTAAGACAGCGGATACCTCTCTTTGAACGGCTTTGCTGATTCTTTCTGCCCGGGGATATGACTTCATAGGCTTATCACTTCCATTTGGGTGTCAATAATCTCGGCAAGCGCCAGCCGATCCGCCATGTTGAAAATCTTATCAACGCGGGCGTTGATTTCACGGCGGTCATTCCCCACAACGGCAAATCCGATTTCCGCACGACTCAGCACATCGTTTGCACCGGTCTCGGCCACAGCCACATTAAAGGCATTGCGTATCCTGGCAATCATCGACTTGACGATTTTCCGCTTCTCCTTCAGCGACCGGCACCCTTCAATCCGAAGGGTTATAATGCCTAACCCTGTCACCATACTTAAACTATACACTCATATCATCAGGGCTTTGTAAAAAGTTCAAGAGCAAGGCGCCGATGCTTCTCGAGAAATGGAGCGTACTGGCTGTACGTGACATGACGAGAGATGCATCGCAACACAGCTATTGAGCTTTTTACGAAGCCCTGATATCAAAGTTCGGGTTTGATCTCCTCCTGATCATAGCACTCAATAATATCGTTAACCTTAAGATCATTATAGTTTTCAAGGCCGATACCACACTCGTAACCGGTTTTGACCTCCTTCGCGTCATCCTTGAACCGCCGCAGGGAACCAATGACACCATTATGAATGACAATGCCGTCCCGTATCAGGCGGGCCTGTTTTCCCCGGGCAATAATACCGTCAAGCACATAGGAACCGGCAATGGTGCCTTTTTTGGGAATCACAAAGAGATCCCTTACCTCGGCGCGGCCAAGCACCCGTTCTTCAAATTTGGAGTCCATCATGCCGGTGATGGCATCTTTGACATCGTCAATCAAGTCATAGATCACGTCATAGGATCGAATATCCACCTGCTCTTCGCTTGCCACGGTTCGTACCTTGGGTGCCGGGCGGACATTAAAACCCAGGATGATGGCGTTTGACGCCGATGCAAGGTATACATCCGATTCGGTTATCGTACCGGGCGCGGCCTGAATGATGTTGATTTTCACTTCATCGGAAGCATATTTCATCAGAGAATCCGATATGGCCTCGCACGAGCCGTTCACGTCCGCTTTGATAATGACGTTGAGGGCCTTGACGCTTTCGGTCTGCATCTGCTCAAAAAAGTTATCCAGGCTGACTTTATTTGAGCGGGCCAGTTCCTTTGTCCGCTGTTTTTCAGAACGCTGCTGGCTGACAAGCTTGGCGTTCTTTTCATCGCCGATGGCAACAAACTCATCGCCGGCGGCTGCCACGCCGGTCAGTCCGAGAACTTCCACCGGTGTAGACGGTCCGGCTGTGGCAATGGAATCGCCCTTGTCGTTGAGCATCGCCCGGATTTTACCGTGATGGATGCCGCAGACCACGGCTTCACCGACGGATATGGTACCTTCCTGTATCAGCACGGTGGCCACCGGCCCCCGGCCGGGGTCCAGTTTCGACTCGACAACGATTCCGCGGGCATGCTTGTCCGGGTTGGCCTTCAGCTCCAGCATTTCCGATTGCAGCAAAATCATATCCAGGAGATCATCGAGGCCCATCTCCTGTTTGGCGGAAACCGGCACAAAGATCGTGTCTCCCCCCCAATCTTCAGGAATAAGGCCGTGCTCCGACACCTCCCGTTTTACCCGTTCGATATCCGCCCCGTCTTTGTCAATTTTGTTGACGGCCACAACAATGGGAACCTCGGCCGCTTTAGCGTGGTTGATCGCCTCGATGGTCTGCGGCATAACACCGTCGTCCGCGGCAACCACCAGCACAACGATATCCGTGGCCTGTGCGCCCCTGGCCCGCATGGCGGTAAATGCTTCGTGGCCCGGTGTGTCAAGAAAAACAACCGCGCCGCTTTCCACATCAACCTTGTAGGCACCGATATGCTGGGTAATACCACCGGCTTCGCCGGCCGTGATCCGGGATTTCCGAATAACATCCAGCAACGATGTTTTGCCATGATCGACATGGCCCATAATCGTAACCACCGGCGCCCGGTTCTTCAGGGTTTCCGGGGCATCCACTTCATTTGCCTTTAAAATTTCGTCTTCCGAAACAGCGGCGTTTTCCACTTCGTACTCAAATTCAGTCGCGACCAGGCTTGCCGTATCGAAATCCACCGACTGGTTAACCGTGGCCATCACGCCCATGCCCATCAGCTTGGCAATGATTTCATTGGCTTTAACACCCATCCGTTTGGCAAGTTCTGCCACGGAGATACTTTCGTGAATTTTGATTTTTCGTTTAATGGCCTTGGGGGTTGTGATCTGGGTCTTTGCACCACTGGGCGCCTTGCTTTTGCCTTTGCCCTTTTTCCGCATCCGGCCTCGGGTGCGGTCATACAGGGCCACGCCCTCGATGATTTCCTTGCGTTTAGAAAAACTTTTCTTCTTGGCCAGTTTTTCTTCACTATCAACCGTTTCTTCGGTATGCTTCTTTTTCTTTTTCCCTTTTTTGGACGGCTTTTCCCCTTTTTCTTCAGCCGGCGGGGGAACCACGGGCGCCTCTTCAGATTCCCCGGACACCGGTTCTTTTTCCGTTACCGGCGGCTTATCCGGGAATTTAATAATTTTGGCGGCCTGGGATTTTTTGGATTTGGTTTTTTTCCTGGGTTTTTCCGGTGCCGCTTCCTTCTTCTCTTCCGCCTCGGGTGCCTTTTCCGTTGCGTCCTCGGTTTTCGGGGCTTCAGGCGCCTCAGTCTCCGCGCCTTTTTCTTCGGCCTTCGTTTCTGCTGCTGTGGTTTCAGCTTCAGGAGGCCCGGTTTTTTCCGTTTCGGCTTCAACGGATTGCTCACCGGCTTCGGCTTTTTCTTCTGCTGTGGTTTCAGGCTCGACCGCAGATGGCGCTTTTTCTTCCGGCGGCTCTGGCGTTGCTTCAGGCGCAGCCGCCTCATCTGCCGGGGCTTCCGGTTTCGGCTCTTCCTTGGTTTTGGCAGGCTGGCGTCGTTTTCGGATTACATTGGACCTGACGCGCTTTTTTTCCACAACATCGGTGCGTTCCGGTTCACCATGAAAAAGGCTCGCCTTGATGCGATTGACGTCGTCTTCATCAAGAGAGCTCATGTGGCTCTTTGCTTCAATGCCCATATCTTCCAGTTTGCTCAAAAGCGCCTTGTTTGTCATATTCAGAGCTCTGGCAAGTTCATATATCCTGGTTTTTGCCATCCAGCCTCCTTGTTCATCCTGCCTGTCGGATCTTTGCCTGATCGAAATATCGTCGTTGTATCGTCTTCCGGCTATGCGTCAGACGCGTGCCCGTTTTCCTGGTTCGTGCGATCATTTTCGATTTCTTCCGTTTTCGAAGCGGGTGGGTCGTCGGTCCCGCCGGTCTCATCCTCACTTGTATCTTCAGCCGCTGATTCGTCATTTTCCGGTTCGGCTGCAACCACCGCGGCTTTTTTGATCAACTCCCCGGCCAGTTCGTCATCAATGCCTTCCACCTCGATCAGGTCTTCCGCGCTTGCTTGCGCGATATCACTGGCCGAGAAAAATCCCAGCTCACAAAGGGCATTGGCCATGGGCCGTTCAACGCCGGGAATTTTCAACAGGGAGTCAAATCCCTTCTCCATGATCTGATTATATATGGATTCACTTTGCACATCAAGGTGCCAGCCCGTAAGCTTAGAGGCCAGTCGCACGTTCTGGCCCCGCCGGCCGATCGCCAGAGAATGGGAATCGTCCGGCACAACGATTTCCATGGTGGCGTTATCTTCGTCAATGATTACCCGGGAAATTTCTGCAGGGGAAAGGGCGTTGCAGACAAACTTTGCCGGGTCGATGCTCCAGGGAACAATGTCGATCTTTTCCCCCCGCAGCTCCTTCACCACATTCTGGATGCGATTTCCCCGAACGCCCACACAGGCACCCACCGGATCGATATCAACATCGTTGGATACCACGGCGATTTTTGTCCTGCCGCCCGCCTCTCTGGCAATCGCCTTTATCGTGATAATGCCTTCACTGATTTCCGGAACCTCGGTTTTAAAGAGGTTTTCCACAAATGAAGCGTGCGCCCTGGAAAGAATAATCTGGGGGCCGGAAGATTCTTCAAGCACCGCCATGATATTCGCCCTGACCCGGTCGCCGCGCCGGTACATTTCTCCGGGAATCTGTTCACGGACTTTCAAAATGGCTTCTGAATCGCCGATATTCACAATAACATTGCCCCGTTCCAGGCGCTGGACAATACCGTTGATGATTTCGCCCTCTTTTTCCGCAAAGTTTTTGTATACAGCGCTTCGTTCGGCCTCCCGGATTTTCTGTATGATTACCTGTTTTGCCGACTGGGCCGCAATCCGGCCGAATGTCTCGGTATCCATTTTAACGCCCAGGCTGTCACCCACTTCACATTCCGGGTCCAGGGCACGCCCCTCTTTCAGGCTTATCTGAAGGTCGCTGTCGGTAACATTTTCCACCACTTCCTTAAACTGGAAAATCTCAATTTCACCGGAATCATCGTCATACATGGTTTCAATATCGATGGCTGCCCCGAATTTTTTTCTGGCAGCAGACTTAAGGGCCTCTTCAAGGGCTTTGATAAGCAGGTCTCTGTCAATGCCTTTGTCACGGCTTATTTGCTCTACAACCCTTTTTACATCCTGTATGTTCATTGGCTGACTCCGTAATCAGTAACAATAAGTTGTGCCTTTACAATTTTGTCGTACGGAACCGAAAAAACATCACCGTCAACTTTTATCTCAACCGTTCCGCTGGAAACCCCCATCAGTTCCCCTTTAAAATTCTTCCGCCCCGATACCGGCGCCGCGGTTTTAATCTTTGCCGTATGACCCGCAAACCGCTGAAAGTCATTTTGTTTGTACAGCGGCCGGTTCAGCCCGGCCGATGAGACTTCCAATGTATAATTGTCAAGGGAATCGGCATAAACATCCAGCAGCGCCGACACCTGACGGCTGATGCGGGTACAGTCATCAATGGTAACGCCACCCGGTGCATCCAGGTAAAGGCGCAACACCCGGCCAATCTGCTCTCGCTGAAACTCCACGTAAACCAGCTCCAACCCTTCGGATTCACAGACCGGCTCAATGAGCTTCCATGTATCCGATATTACGGTATCCATACTGGCAAACAGTGGCGTATCACGCTTCTGGTCCGCTGTTTGCCCTATTTCTTTGCCATCAGACGCATGCATCGTCGTTACTGAAACAAAAAACGGGCTGTTGCCCGTTTTAGCGTTTATCCAAAATTGTTCGTTTCCGTATCCCTGCTACACGCTCACCTCTTCCGTCGTCAACTGTCTGCGCTCACCAGGCAACCAGTCAAAAACCGCCGGCAAACAGTCTCTGGAGCGGGCAACGAGACTCGAACTCGCGACACCAAGCTTGGGAAGCTTGTACTCTACCAACTGAGCTATGCCCGCTCTTTTGAAGTGTAATAATAAGAAATAGAAACCGGCAAGTCAAGTCAAAATGTTGGTTTAAACAAAATAATAATCTGGTTTAACTAAGAATATCACGAATGGCAAAAAGTTCATCCACAATCTCTTTCAGGAGGCGGTCTGAGTCTGAGGCGGATTTTTTGGTGGACAAATAGCGCTTGGCGCCTTTCATGGTGAATTTTTTTTCATAAAGCAAGTGCTTGATGTTGAGGACCCGCTGAATGTCCGACTTGGTGTAAAGACGCTGGCCGGCGTCCGTTCTGCCCGGGGCAAGCTGCGGAAACTGGGTTTCCCAGAACCGGAGGACATGGTCGGCAACGCCCGTGATTTTACAGACCTCACCGATTCGGAAGTATAATTTGTCGGGAATAGGCGTTGTCGTTGCCGGTTCTTCAAAAAGCAACGGCTCGACATTTTTGGGTTTGTCAGGCATTTGTCTGGCAGCCCTCTTTTGTTTATTCAGGCAACTCCGCTTCAAATGCATTTACAATTCTGTCCGTGATGCCGGCATGCAGCCGGTTTACATACTTGTCTTTCAGGGTATTGCTGCGGGAACGATAGACCACTCTGACAGAAAGGCTTTTTTTGCCAGCCGGCACCGGGTCTCCCCGGTAAACATCCGTAATCCGTATGGCTTCGATCAATTCTTCGTTCAGCGCATCCAGAGACGCAACCACATCGCCGGCTTCCACTGCATCGGGAAGAATCAGGGTTATGTCTCTTGTGACCGCCGGAAACCTGGATAGGGGTTGCGCCTGGCGGTCTTCTATCAGCAGTTGTCCCAGAACCGAGAGGTCCAGTTCAAAAACAAAAACAGGCTGTTTGAGGCCGTGGTCTGCAATCAGGGAATCGACAAGCTCGCCCACAAGACCAACGTCTTTTTCCCCCACGCGAACAAGGGCCGTATGGCCGGGTTTTGCATAAATACACTTTTCCCGGGGCATGGCCGTAAAGGCCGGAGCCGGGGCATTGAGTGCGGCCAGCAGCGCCTCAACCACCCCCTTCATATCGTAAAAGTCGACCGGCTCATCGGGAACAAGCCATGCACGCGGCGTTCTTGATCCGGTCCAGGCGCCGGCGATCATTTCCGACTCATCGGGCAATTCCGCGTCGCTTTGCTTGAGAAAGACCCGGCCGATTTCAAAGAGCCTGGCGTCTTTTATCTGCTGGGCCGTGTTCTGCTGAACGGTTTTAATAAGCCCCGGGATGAGGGACGTTCGCATAACCGACTGTTCAACAGTCAATGGATTTAAGATTTCAACCGGGTCGCCGTGGGGCGTCGTCGGGTCAAATCCCATTTGCTGACCGGCTTCGCTGCTGATAAAGCTGTAGTTCACCGCTTCCATAAACCCGAGACCGGCCATGATATCGCGGGCACGGTTACGTCTGGCAAATGCCGGCAGGGGCGGTTCCACTTCCACGGGAATGGCGGGAAATGTTACGGGGATATTGTTATAACCCCACAGCCGGGCCACTTCTTCCATGATGTCCTCTTGCCGTTCAATATCCACGCGGAAGGCCGGAATTGTTACCGCCAGCATATGATCACCGGTTTTTTTACAGGGAATATCCACGGCCACGAGAAGCTCGACCATTTTATCCGCCGGGATATCGGTGCCCAGCCGCTGATTCACAGTGTCTGCATTTATAGAGAGGGTTTTTTCACAAAACGGCACCGGGTTGTTGTCGATCACACCGGCAGCAACTTTTCCGCCGGCCAGTTCTGCCATCAACTGGGCGGCCCTGTCTGCCGCCCTGAGGGTGCCGGCCGGGTCCACGCCGCGCTCAAACCGGTGGGCGGCATCGCTGGACATTTGCAGTTGCTTGGCGGTTTTGCGAATACTGGCTGGTTTAAAGCAGGCACTTTCAATAAGCACCCGGGTCGTATTTTCGGAAATCTCGGAATTTAAGCCGCCCATGACCCCGGCAATGGCCACCGGTTTTTCTGCATCGCAGATCATGAGCATTTCTTCGGAGAGGGTCCGCACTTTATCGTCAAGCGTGGTAAATGTTTTGTCCGATCCGGCGCACCGGACAACAATCCGGTTTTCCGCAAGCTGGTCCAGATCGAAGGCGTGAAGCGGCTGGCCGGTTTCCATCATGACAAAGTTGGTGATATCCACAATATTGTTGATCGGTTTCAGTCCCACGGATACCAGTTTGTCACAAAGCCATGGCGGAGATGGTCCGATGCTGACATCCAGCACCAGCCGCGCCGCATACCGGGGACAAAGGTCGGGGGCGTCAATGGCGACATCGGTCAGGCCGGTGATGGCCGGACCGGTTTCGGACACCTGAATGTCGGGTTGCTGAACCGGGTTTCCGGTAAAGGCGCCCACTTCCCGGGCAACCCCGATGATGCTCAGGCAGTCCGGCCGGTTTGGGGTAAGATCGATTTCCAAAACCGGGTCTGATATGGAAAGGGCCGTATTCAGCGGGGTTCCCGGTGCGATATCCCCGTCAATATCCATAATGCCGTCGGCATCTTCACCAATGCCCAGTTCCACTTCGCTGCAGAGCATGCCGGCCGAAGGAACACCGCGGATTTTTCCCTTTTTGACGGGATTGCCGCTGGCAAGCACCGCGCCGGGTTTTGCCAGGGCTGTAAGCATACCGTCTTTTACATTGGGAGCCCCGCAAACAACAGAAATGGTGGATTCGCCGTCATCCACATTACAAACCCGCAACCGGTCGGCATCTGGGTGATCGGATACAGCGGTGACACGGCCAACCACCACGTCGCCGAGACCGGAAAAGCGGTCAACAACCCCCTCCACCTCCAGTCCCGCCATGGTCAGGGCATGGGCAATGTCATCGACCGGCATATCAACGGCCACATATTCTTTTAACCAGCTCAGACTGATTTTCATTTTAAAACTGTCTCAGGAAGCGAATGTCGTTTTCAAAAAATTTCCGGGTGTCATCAATATTATACTTCAGCATGGCGATGCGCTCCACACCCATTCCAAAGGCGAACCCGTTATATGTTTCCGTGTCATACCCGGCCATTTCAAATACCGCCGGATGAACCATGCCGGCACCGAGAATTTCGAGCCAGCCGGTATTGGAACAGATGCGGCAGCCTTTTCCGCGGCAGGCCACACAGCGGATATCCACCTCCGCGCTGGGTTCGGTAAAGGGAAAGTAGCTCGGCCGGAATCGAAGGCTGGTCTGATTGTCAAACATGCGGTGAATGAAAATGGTCAACACCCCCTTCAGGTCACCGAAAGAGACATTTTTGTCTACCATCAGGCCTTCCACCTGGTGAAACATGGGGGTGTGAGTAACATCCGAGTCACACCGGTAGACCTTGCCGGGAGCGATGATCCGCAGGGGCGGATCCTGCTTTTCCATCACACGGGGCTGGGTGGGGGAAGTATGGGTTCGCAGCACGGTATTGTCAGAGATATAAAAGGTGTCCTGCATATCTCTTGCCGGATGGTGCCTGGGGATGTTCAGCGCTTCAAAATTGTAATAATCACTCTCAATTTCAGGGCCTTCGGCAATATCGAATCCCATTCGTCCCAGAATCTCGCAAATCCGGCGGGTGGTGTGGGTGATGGGATGCAGGGAGCCAAGGCAAAGCGGGCGGCCGGGCAGGGACACATCAATACCCTCTCCGACTGCGGCCTTGCTGGACATTCGGGCCATGGCCAGATCAATTTCCTGCTGAATCCGGTTTTTGATCTCATTGGCCTGCTTTCCGGCTTCAGGGCGGTCTTCTTTTGGCAGGCTTGAAATATTCCTCAGAAAGAGCGTTACGTCGCCCTTTCTGCCCAGGTATTTGACCGCAACCGCTTTCAGCGCATCCGCATCAACGGCGTTTTCGATTTCCGATAACGCCCGTGTTTTGATCTCTTCTATTGATTCCGTCAATTGCCCGCCTGTTCCTTGATCACCGGTGCCGATTTGGATGGCAAAGTAAAACAGGCGTCGATGCCTCTTGCGGAATGGCGCGTACTCAGTCGTACGTGGCATGACAAGAGATGCATCGTAACGCCCCGGCTGCCTTGCATCAATTGAGCATTTACGAAGCCATCACAGTTGTGCTGAAGCCAGTTCCGCTACCTTTGAAAACCCTGCGGGATCTGATATGGCCAGCTCTGCCAGGACTTTTCTGTCCAGCTCCACATTGGCTTTTTTCAACCCGTGAATAAATTTGCTGTAACTCATGTTGTTCATCCGGACCGCAGCATTGATTCGCACAATCCAGAGCTTGCGAAAATCGCGTTTGCGCTGGCGGCGGTCACGGTAGGCATACATCAGCGCTTTATCCACCGTATTTTTGGCCGTACGGAACAGCTTGCTGTGCCCGCCCCGGTAACCCTTGGCAAGCTTTAATATTTTTTTTCTGCGTCTTCTGGCCTTGAAGCCTCTTTTTACTCTCATGGTTCTTACTCCTTACATGCCGGGCAGTAGCCGTTTCAGCTCTTTGTTGTTGGTGGCGTCACAGATGTGGCTTTTCCGTAACGTGCGTTTGCGCTTGCGGGTCTTTTTCGTCAGAATGTGGCTTTTGTGCGACTTTGAATAGACGAACTTACCCGAGCCGGTTCGTTTGAACCGTTTGGCCGCTGCCCGATTGGTCTTGATTTTCGGCATTGCTAAACTCCTTATTATTAAAATAACCGTCATATATCGACAAGGCTGCACCGCACCGGGGCGCGGTTATGTAAAACAGGCGGCCGGGACGTCAGTTTTTCGGGGCCAGCACCATAAAGAGGTTGCGGCCTTCAAACTTGGGGGCAAACTCGACAACGGCAATGTCCTCGGTTTCCTGCCGTATCATTTCAAGCAACTCCCGTCCCTTGTCCGAAAGGGTGATTTCTCTTCCCCGGAAGAAAACCGAGACCTTCACCTTGTCTTTGCGCTCGATAAACTTCCGGATGGCATTGAGTTTCGTGTTCAGGTCGTGGGTGTCTGTCTTGGGACGCACCTTGATTTCCTTGACCTGAAAGGTCGCCTGCCGTTTTTTGGCTTCCTGGTGTTTTTTTGTTTGTTCATACCGATACCGTCCGTAATCCATTATTTTACAAACAGGCGGATCGACAAACGGCGATACTTCAACCAAATCAAGGCCGACATCAGCAGCCGCGGCAAGTGCCTGATGAATGGCAAGAATGCCGAGCTGGTTGCCTTCGGCATCAATAACCCGAACTTCTTTCGCCCTGATGTCCCTGTTAATATTGGTTTTTGGTTTTTTCTTAGCTATGCCTGACCTCCTTTGCTTGGGGGTTGTTAATTGACCGGCATAATTATCAAATAGGACGCCCTTCCGGTCCACGTGCCGGCCACCTGAGCAAAAAAACCGATAAAAACCTGTATCTGTTATAAATTTCTATTTTTTTAAAATCTTTTATTTTAGATACCTATCCGGGAAAATGCAAGAAAAAAATGTATGCGTCGCGGCGATTTATCAAATATTTCGTTTCCATCCAGAAACGGCCTTTCCCGCAAGCAGCTTCGGGGGCATCGTCCGGATATTTCAAGAAATTATTTTGATATTAGCGTTAGTATGATTATATTTTTAAATTTCAGAACAGGTTTTACCCGATTAACACAGTATAAATTGTATTTTTTACTTGAAGGAATCTGATCAATTTTATATCAAAGATATTTCAAGAAATATTCGGAACCACCTGCTGTCAGTCCGCGCGTGCAATGCAATCTGCTGAAAATTCCTGCTTATTTTACTTGCCTTTGCGGTAATACAGGTGTTATTTTATTTGAAAACAACAAACAAGGAGGCGTTCCTTTTGAATCAATTTTATAAAAATCTGGCGCTATGGCTTGTCATCATTCTGATGATGGTCATGCTTTATAATATTTTTAATCAGCAGCGGCAAATGGAAATGTCCATTAACTACACGGACTTTCTTTCCATGGTGGAAAAAGAGCAGGTCCGGAAAGTGGTTATTCAGGACCGGAATATTTATGCAACCGGCATTGACGGAAAGCAGTTCAAGGTGTACGCACCGGAGGACAACCAGTTGATTCAAACCCTTCGGGAGAAGAACGTGGCCATCGAAGCCCGCCCGCCGGCGGAAGCCCCCTGGTTTCTGTCCGCCCTGCTTTCATGGCTGCCCATGATTCTGCTGATCGGCATCTGGATCTATTTTATGCGGCAGATGCAGACAGGCGGCGGAAAGGCGCTTTCCTTTGGCAAGAGCCGGGCCCGGCTCCTGTCGGACGAGACCAAGCGCCTCACCTTTGAGGATGTGGCCGGCATTGATGAAGCCAAGGAAGAGGTCAGCGAAATTATCGATTTTCTGAGGGACCCGCAGAAGTTTACCCGGCTCGGGGGACGGATTCCCAAAGGGGTCCTGCTGGTCGGCTCGCCCGGGACGGGCAAAACGCTGCTGGCCCGGGCCATTGCCGGCGAAGCGGGCGTGCCGTTTTTCAGCATCAGCGGTTCGGACTTTGTCGAGATGTTTGTGGGCGTGGGCGCGTCCCGGGTGCGCGATCTGTTTGTTCAGGGCAAAAAGAATGCCCCCTGCCTGATTTATATTGACGAAATTGATGCCGTTGGCCGTCATCGCGGCGCCGGTCTGGGCGGTGGGCATGACGAACGGGAACAGACACTGAACCAGTTGCTGGTTGAAATGGACGGGTTTGAATCCAATGAAGGGGTTATTCTCATTGCCGCCACCAACCGGCCGGATGTGCTTGACCCGGCCCTGTTGCGGCCGGGCCGGTTTGACCGGCAGGTTGTGGTTCCCATGCCGGACATTCAGGGCCGGCGGGCCATTCTGGACGTCTATATCCGTAAAATTCCGGCAGCCGGCGATGTCAACGTGGGCAACCTGGCAAAAGGCACCCCGGGATTTTCCGGAGCCGATCTGGAAAACCTTGTGAACGAGGCGGCCCTGTTTGCGGCCAAGCGCAACAAAGACAAGGTCACCATGACCGACTTTGAGGATGCAAAAGACAAGGTCTATATGGGCCTTGAGCGCAAATCAAAGGTGGTCAAGGAAGAAGACCGTAAAGTCACGGCCTATCACGAGGGCGGGCACGCCATCGTGGCCCGGCTTCTGCCGGAAACGGATTCGGTCAACAAGATTACCATTATCCCTCGGGGACGTGCCGGCGGGGTGACCTGGTTCCTCCCGGAGGAGCGGGATTTCAAGTATAAGGACCAGCTTGAAAGTGAACTGGCCATCTCCTTTGGCGGGCGGGTGGCCGAAGAGATTGTGTTCGGCCGCATCAGCACAGGCGCGGCAAACGATATCAAACAGGCCACGGAGCTTGCCCAGAAAATGGTGCGGGACTGGGGCATGAGTGAGAGCCTCGGCCTGCTTTCCTACTCCAACAATGACGAACAGATATTTCTGGGCCGGGAGATTGCCCAGCACCGGGACTATTCGGAGGCCACCGCCCGGCGCATTGATGAGGAAATCGAGGGCATCATAAAGCACAGCTACGCAAAAGCCAAGGAACTGTTGACCGAAAATGTTGATATTCTTCACAAGCTTGCGGACCTGCTGCTTGAAAAAGAGACGGTCATGGGGCCGGAACTGGACGACCTGATTCGCTCTATGCGGCCCGACATCGAGCTTCATGTTTATGAGGATCACGATGCCGGGACGTCGGACACGGACAAAAAGCCGGATGATACGGCCAAAGCAGCCGAACCGCAGTCAACGGCTGAACCTGAGCGTGACACCGGCGACACATCGACCGGCGACGATACAAAGCAGGATGGTTCAGACGCATGACCGGTTATCGGATTTCCTGGAATGATCGTCAACTGGTGATGCACGGCCGCACCCTGATCATGGGGATATTAAATATAACGCCGGATTCCTTTTCCGATGGCGGCCGGTTTGAAGACCCGGAGAGCGCCATTGCCCAGGCCGAAAAACTGGTGGCCGACGGTGCCGATATTCTGGATATCGGCGGTGAATCCACCCGGCCCTTTTCCGACCCCGTGCCTGCGGCCGTTGAGATTGAGCGAACGGCGCCCGTGATTCAGGCCCTGGCTGGCCGGATCAACGTACCCATTTCCATTGACACCACCAAGGCCAAAGTCGCCGAGGCCGCACTTGCCGCCGGGGCCTCCATTATCAACGACATCAGCGCGCTGCAAATGGACCCGCAGATGGCATCTGTTGCTGCGGATGCCGGGGTGCCGGTTATCTTGATGCACATGCAGGGCAACCCCAAAACCATGCAGGAAGCCCCTGCTTATGAGGATGTCACCCGGGAGGTGGTTGATTTTCTGGCCGATGCCGCCCAAACGGCCGAAGAAAACGGCATTGCCCGGGAACGGGTCATCGTGGATCCCGGCATCGGATTCGGCAAAACCGTTGACCACAACCTTACACTGATTCACAACCTGCACCGGTTCAGGCGCCTGAATTTGCCCCTACTGGTGGGACCTTCCAGAAAGGCCTTTATCCGTAAGACTCTGGCCGGCAGCGGTGACGACACTTTGCCGGCGGATTCGCCCGAAGTGATTGCCGGCACCCAGGCGGTGGTTGCGGCATCCGTTCTGGGCGGCGCGCATATCATAAGGGTTCATGACGTGGCTGCCGCCCGGATCACACTGATGCTGGCCGATGCCATAAAAAATGCGCCTGAGTGATATTTTGACGGCTTCGTAAATACCATGTTGGTCCCACATTAATGTTAGAATGGGGTAGTTGTAAAAAGTCCAATTTCTTTGTTGCGCTGCATCTCTCGTCATGTCACGTACAACCAAGTACGCTCCATTCCTCGAGATTTGCGCGCCTCGAACTTGAACTTTTTACTTTGCCGTCCCAAAATTGACTTTTTACGAGTGCATCATATTTTGAAAGGAGTCTACTGTGCTGCTTGTAATCGACATCGGCAACACCAACACCGTCATTGGTATTTTTGATAATGACGGTGAGCTTATTAAAGACTGGCGCATCCGCACGGAAAAAGATACCACGGAAGATGAACTGAGTGTTCTGTTGACCGGCCTGTTTGCCGTGGCCGACATTGCGTTCGGTGATATTGAAAAAGCGGTGATTTCCTCCGTGGTACCAACGGTGGAACGCATTTACGATGCATTCTGCCATAAATACCTCGCCATTTCCCCCACCTGGGTGGATGCCAGGACCGCCACCAATATCACCATTGACTATGCCAACCCGGCCGAAGTGGGGGCGGACCGCATTGTCAATGCAGCGGCCGCATACGAGAAATACCGGACCAACATGATTGTGGTGGATTTTGGCACGGCCATTACCTTTGACCTGATATCGAACAAGGGCGTATACACCGGCGGGGTAATTGCGCCGGGCATCGGCATTGCCGCCGAGGCCCTGTTCAAGCACGCCTCCAAACTGCCCCGCATCGATCTGCTGAAAGCGCCGGACACCCTGATCGGCCATGACACGGTGAGCAGTATCAAGTCCGGCATGATTTTCGGGTTTGCCGGCCTGGTGGACGGCATTGTCAACCGGATTCAGCAAACCGCTGATACCCCCTACCGGGTTATTGCCACCGGCGGCCTGGCCTCCCTGATCGCCAGTGTTTCGGAAACCATTGAAGCAGTGGAGACCAATCTGACCCTCGAAGGCCTTCGAATCATCGGCCTGAATTACTAGTATCCGCGAACCGCCTTGGACGCACCTGCTTTGTTGGCCGACATTTGCAGTAGGCCGACTACAGCTTCATGTCGGCCGCCTCGCATCTGCGCCCAAATCGGCCCGCTTAAGCCTCGGTTAGCCCCCATTGTAATCCCAACAAAATCAACTAGTTAGAGTTCGTTTGGAAATTACTGTTTCAGATTTTGGCATCTGCACGGCCGGTGTAGCGGAAGCCTTCAGGCTTCCATTAAAAATGACCGGTTTCCTTTTCTCGTTCCCACGCTCCTGCGTGGGAATACAAAGGGCGTTTGTTCACCCCCGGAGGGGCGGGGCCGTGAAGCCGGTGTGCAGACTGTCTCGCAACCCGTCATTCCGGCCGGTGGAGCAAAGCGGCACGTGAGCCGGAATCCAGTATAAAATTGATAGACAAATTCCGGGAATTCCCGCCTTGCGCTTGAATGCATTTGCGGCGGCGGGCTGGGCATAGCCGCTGTCATGGAAAGAGTTAACAGCTAGTTGCACGCGCCGTTTTCACCGCATCCGCTTTGCTGCAGCATGCCGCAGCAAAGCGGAGCTTATGCAATTCACTGAAAGAAAGCTCAGTCCCTTAACTCTTTTGACGTCTGATGCTGAGAAACTGAAGAGATCAACCGTACAAACTCATCCTGATAGATTGGGATTGTTTTTCCTTTCAGCCAAATCGCTTTCCATTCCAGATAGACCCCCTGCTTTGAGAACGAACGTCCGCAAAGCACATCTGACGCAAGATAGGGCTTGATCGCCCATTTAGGGAAAAGACTGATCCCAAAGCCTGACTTGATCAATTCAAGCGCGGCTTCCGGTTGATCTACACGGATCAGTTTGGCCGGTTCAATCCCGGCCGGCGAGAGGTAGTCGTTGTAGAGGTCGCCTTTAATCGGGTCCTGATAGGAAATGAGGTTTGTGCCTTCAAAATCTTCGGCAATGAGAAAGGCTTTTGCCGCCAGCAGATCACGCGGAGACATGGTAATTAAAATTTCGTCTTTAAAAAGCGGTTCGGTGATGAACGCAGGATGATCATCCACCATTGTCGATATGACTAAATCGAGTTTGTTGTTTTTCAGGTCTTCAAGCACTTCCATTGATGTCTTAAGCTCAATATCCACTTTGGGAAACGCTTCCTGGAGTTGACGCATGACATCCGGAAGCCACTTATACGAAAGCATGCATGTGGTGCCGATGCGAAGCTTTCCTGTTTCTCCGTGGACCATTTTACTGATTCTAAGTTCGGTCTGCTTAATACTGTCCAGGACTTCCCCGGCAGTTGTCAGGAGCGCTTCACCGGCGGATGTCAGGATCATCTTTTTTTTGGTTCGATGAAACAGGGCGATTTCCAATTTACCCTCTAGGTCGGTCAGTTGTTGACTGAGGGCCGGTTGCGTCACGTAAAGCTTTTCTGCCGCCCTGGTCATGGTGCCTGAATCAGCGATGGCTTTCACCAGTTTTAAATGGCGGACCTCAATAAAAGACATAATTCATTCCCATTAGCTGTTCTTATGCTGATCATAATTATTATTAATTATCCTAATATTAAAACATGTGTTACGTTAACAGTCAAGCGCCATCATTATCGGCCAGAAATAAATGAATAACCGAATTGTTTAAGATGGGAGGGCTGTGATTATGTTTTACGCTGATCGTTGCAACCAATGTGGAGATTGCCTTGTGGCGTGTCAATGGATGGATGTTGACCGTTCCCGGGCAATTGCGTGGCAAAAACAGATGATAAATGGAGAATCCACACCCGTGCTCGAACAATGTATTACCTGTGTGGCGTGTAATGAAATCTGTCCACAAAATGCGAACCCATTTGATCTTCATCTTGAACTCCAGGAGAAATACAGGAGTCTTGTGTCCGAGGAGGTGGTTGAGGCTACCAAAGATCATTACTTGTTTACGGGTAAAATAAAATCCGTTCCAAAGGCAAAACGGGTGTTGGCGACCTGCACCTATGAAAATGCGGAGCCGGAGCTTTTAAAGGGCAATCTTTTTGATTTACCGCGTGTGGGTGGAAAGCCGTATTTTTGCTGGGGGCTGTTTGGCCATATGGGCGGCGGCAGTATTCAAAAAGAGCAGGCACAGACCCTTGTGGACCGCCTGGCAGCGACAGGTGCCGAAGAGATTGTCTGCTTCCATGTGGATTGCTATTCCATGCTTGCCAAAGTTGTGCCTGATTTCGGTATCACGGTTCCGTTCCAGCCCATTCATCTGGCTGAATATCTGGTTGAGTATCTCAAGGACCATATTTATGAGGTCAATCCGTTGAATCTGAAGGTCGCCTATCAGCGTCCATGCGCATCCAGATATACACCGGACAAGGAGACGTTTATTGATGAAGTGTTCGAGTTGACCGGAGCGGTGCGGGTGGAGCGAACGTATGATCGAAAAAAAGCACTCTGCTGCTCGAGTGTCAAGCTGTTATATAATATGAGCGACAGCGCCGCGGACGTGGAGAAAAACATTCTCGATGCCAAGTCATCCGGTGCCGAAGCCCTGGTCTTTTTGTGCCCGGTTTGTAAAAATATGTTGGAGGGCACGGCTGGACAACATGGTCTTCCGATGATTTTTTTGTCGGATATTGTCCGGATGGCCATTGGGGAGCTGGAGCCCCAATTGAAAGTGTCAGCCTAAGGGCAGTTAAATTAACGGATAAAACGGGCGGATACGGATAACGGATAAGAACTCGCTTTTCTGACTCTCAACTATAGCAGGGCCGGGCTTGTGTTTCAATGTTTTTACGACCACCACTTCTTTGGACGAGCAAAGAAAAGTATGAATAAAAAATGTATCCTATCAATTTTATACTGGATTCCGGCTCACGTGCCGCTTCGATCCACTGGCCGGAATGACGGATTGCGAGACAGCCTGCACACTGGCTACGACCCCAGCCTCCGGGTTAACCCGAATATTTCATGAAATTTTTTGATAATTGATGCATTTGGGTTGTAAATATTTTAATCCCCTGGTAATAGAAAAAAAACGATGGATAACAATCTTCACGATGCGCAACGGACGCGAAAGAGCAAGGCCTATGAAAAGGCCAGGAGCCGGGCCGAGGCCTATATCAAATCGCCGGACGAGCTTCGAAAGCTGGCCGATGATGCAAGGGAAAAAGCGTCGGGAAAAAAGGGGCCGCTGAACGAGGTTTGGGAGTCGCTTATGGCCTGCCTCCGAATGATCAGGGCCTACGCAAACGGCTCATACCGGCAGGTCTCCTGGCAGTCCCTGCTCATGATCGTGGCATCGGTGGTCTATTTTGTCATGCCGATCGATCTGCTGCCCGATTTTCTTGTCAGCCTGGGGTTGCTGGATGACGCGGCATTACTGGGCTGGACCATCAAGACCTTTAAAAAAGAGATTGACGATTTTGTGGCCTGGGAAAAACGTGATGCCAGTTAAAATTATTCCATTCCCATGGCTTTTTTGATTTTATGAATTTCCGTTTTGATGGCTTCCCGTTCGGCGTCGGTCAGGGTTTCGGTGGCCAGGCGCCGCTGCAGGGTGTTCAGAATCATCTCTTCGCGGTAATCCTTGCAGGTATATGGAGAAGACGGTTTTTGAGTCATGATGGCTTATAAGTAGTTTTCAATCTGCCGCTGCGTGTCCTTGTAAATATGGTAAAACTGTTCATAATCGTTAAGGCCGCGGGTCAGGATTTTTTCAAAGTGGTCGATGTCGTTTAGGTTTACAACAAGGTTGACGCTTTTTTGAAAGGCGGTCATGTTGTCCATGGTGGTGAAACGCTTGGTTAACAGCAGGATAAAGATATTCCGCCGGATTTTCATTTTCATCCGCTCCAGATAGATCAGCAGGCCGTTGGTGTCCGGGCTGCGGGAGCCAAAGGTTTCGTTGATAATGATCAGGTCGTAGGTATGATACCGCAGCTTTTTAAGTGCATCCCGGGTGTCGTCCGCATCGGAGATATGATACTCCAGAAAATCAAGGACTTTTTTCATCCTTCCCTTTATTTCCGGGTTGGCCTCGCATACCAGCGCGGTTTTTCCTTCTTCTTCGATAAAATCAAAGGGCTTTTCCGAGGCGTCATAGGTGCTTTCATCGGGCATCATTTCCGCAAACCCGAACGCCGCTGCACCGTCGGAACCGGATTGGTTCTCCGTTTTAGCGGGAACGGGAAAAGAGGTCTTTTCCTTGCATTTGGGGCACTTTATGGAAACGGTTTTGCCGGCGGGCAGTTTTTCATCCGCCACCTTGAAGCTGTTGCCGCAGTTTTCACAACTAATGTCCATGGTTTGCTCCTATCCTTTTCCGTAACGCCGGTCGATTTCAAGGTTTTCAATCTCTGTGGTGGCTTCGCCCCGCGAGCTTTTCACCGCGTCGATCCCCCGGCTGACGACCCCCCGGCGCGAGGCATAGGCCTTGGCGGTCTCTTCCGTGATAATCCCCTCGCCATACATATTGACGATATAATCGTCAAAGGTGATATGACCGAATGCTTCATTCTGCCGGATAATTTCATAAAAGGTCCGGCCTTCGCCCTCGCCGTGCAGAATGCTGTCTTTGACCCGGAGGTTGGTGCCGAGAATTTCAAAGGCAGCAATCCGCCCCCCGCCGACCTTGGGAAGGAGCCGCTGGCAGCATACCCATTTCAGGTTTTCTGACAGCCGGATCCGGATCTGCTGCTCTTCATCCACGTCAAACATACCCAGAATACGGTTGATGGTCTGGCCCGCATCCACGGTATGCAGGGTGGTCAGCACGAGATGCCCGGTTTCCGCGGCCCTCAGGCCGATCTCAATGGACTCCTTGTCCCGCATTTCCCCCACGAGAATGACCTTGGGGGCCTGCCGCAATGCAGCCCGAAGGCCGTTGGCAAATGTGTCAAAGTCCAGGCCCAGTTCCCGCTGGTTAAAAGTGGATTTTTTGTGGGGATGTTCGTATTCCACGGGATCTTCCAGGGTGACCACGTGGACCGATTTGTTTTCGTTGATTTCTTCCAGAATGGCGGCAAGTGAAGTGGACTTACCCGTTCCGGTGGCGCCGGTAAAGAAGATAATGCCGTTCTGTTCCTTTGCCATTTCCAGAAAGATGGGCGGCAGCTCCAGGCTTTCAATGGTGGGGATGGTGGATTCCAGGCGACGAAGGACAATGGAGTATTGCCCGGACTGGGAAAACACGTTTACCCTGAAGCGGGCCTTTCCCGGCAGGCTATAGGAGAGGTCGCAGGCGCCCTGCTTGAGCAGCATTTCCGTTAAACGGCGATCCTGTTCAACAAGATTCAGGGCAAAGGTTTCGGTCTGAAAAGGGGTCAGGGGTTTATACCCGCCCCCCACATCCACGGCGATTAACTCGCCCGAGCTTTCCACCTGAAACGGTTTGCCCACGGTCAGGTTGATGTCGGACACATTCTCATACGAATCCAGCAGCTTGGTCAGGATGTGATCGATTTCCGGTTTTTGCATGATTTCCGCCCCGCAAACATTTCATTAAGGACAATACACCAAACGTGATCAGGATCAGGCTTCTGTAAAATCCTTGGGCGGTGTTTTGAGAAACGCCCGGAACTGACCCTTGTCGTTTGCCTTTGTATAAGCCTCTTCTGCGCTGATCCATCCTTTATGATAAAGGTTCATGATGGCATCATCCAGCAGTTGCATGCCGTATTTTTTCCCGGTCTGAATCATGGAGGGGAGCTGATGGGTTTTGGATTCCCGGATCAGGTTCCGCACAGCCGGAGTGGCAATCAGAATTTCAGGCGCAACACAGCGGCCGATTTTGTCGATACGCTTAAACAACACCTGGGAGACAACAGCCCGGATGCCGTCGGCCAGAGTTGACCGGACCTGGGCCTGCTGGTCTGCGGGAAAGACCTCGATAATACGGTCCACAGTCTTTGCCGCGCTGGTGGTATGCAGGGTGCCGAGCACCAGGTGGCCCGTTGATGCCGCTTCTATGGCCAACGAAATGGTTTCAAGGTCCCGCATTTCCCCCACCAGAATAATATCCGGGTCTTCACGAAGCGCTCCCCGCAAGGCCGCGGAGAAGGACTGCGTATGAAGCCCCACCTCCCGATGGCTGATGATACAGGATTTGCTTTCATGGACAAATTCGATGGGGTCTTCAATGGTGATGATATTGTCCTTGCGGGTCCGGTTGGCTTCGTCCACAATCGCGGCAAGCGTGGTGGACTTACCGCTGCCGGTGGGGCCGGTCAAGAGCACGAGCCCTCTCGGCAGCGAGGCCAGCTTGGGAATGACCGGCGGCAGGCCGAGCTGTTCGGCATTCATGATGGTGCTGGGAATTTCCCGGAAAACAGCGCCCACCCCGTTTTTGTGCATGAAGAAGTTCACACGGTAACGGGCCAGCCCCTGAATTTCATACCCGAAATCCACGTCTCCGGTCTCTTCAAAGACCTTCACCTTTTCTTCCGGCGTGATTTCATAAAGCATGCCGCGCAGTTCATCGTCGTCCAGAACCCCGTACTTCACCCGTTCCACATCGCCCCGAATTCTCAGAACAGGCTGAAGCCCGCTGACCAGGTGCAAGTCTGATGCGCCCTGCTCATGCATCAGCTTGAAAAATGCATCAATCTTTGCCATCTTGCTCCTCCGGATGTCCCATTGGCGGCGCACGCACCGCTTTTACTCATCTCTGCCTTGCGCTACAACCGGTGCGCCAGCATAAACAGGCTGTTCACAACAAAGGCCCTAAGAAATACAATCGCCAGCAATACGATAATCGGGGAAAAATCGAGCCCCCCGAAAACGGTCGGAATCTTTTCGCGGATCCTGTAAAGCACCGGCTGCGTAAGGTTATTGATTGCCCGCACAATAGGGTTATACGGGTCCGGGCTGACCCAGGATAAAATCGCCTGTGCGATGATAATCCACATATAAATCGTCAATACAATATCCATTACTCTGGCAAGTGCCACAAGAAAATTTGAAACAATAAACATAATATTAAACCGTATTTATAAACATTAATATTTCCAGCCACACTGTTTTGTATCCGGTCATGAAGGACGCCAACCCGGCTGCCCGGATTGGCGTTTTTAGATTATTATATCATATCGGCAAAATTATACCACTTCAATTAGCCGGCCTGTTCGTCTTTCAACACCCGCCGCAACACCTTCCCCACCGCCGAGGTGGGCAGTTCATCCCGGAACTCCACCGCCCGGGGGCGTTTATAACCGGCCAGACGCTCCTTGCAGAAGTCGAGAATTTCCTGTTCCGTGGCGGTTTCACCCTCTCTTAACTGAACATAGGCTTTGACCGCTTCACCGCTTTTTTCATGGGGAATGCCGACCACCGCTGCCTGCGCCACCTTGGGATGTTGAAACAGCACCTCTTCCACTTCACGGGGATAGCAGTTAAAACCGCTCACAAGGATCAGGTCTTTTTTCCGGTCTGTAATGACAATATAGCCCTCTTCATCGATATGGCCGATATCGCCGGTGAGAAAGAATGTGCGGCCGTCAATCTCACGGAAAACATCCTTTGTGGCGTCCGGTTTCCGCCAATAGCCCTGCATTATCTGAGGGCCGCATGCCGCGATCTCTCCATCTTCCCCCTGTGGCAGCTCCTTCCGGCCCGTTTCCGTATCCAGAATTTTAATGTCGGTGTTGGGAAACGGAAAACCGACAGAACCGAATTTCCGCTGATCTTTATTGGTGGGGTTGGCGCAGATAACCGGCGATGTTTCGGAAAGCCCGTACCCTTCAAAGATGATCGCGCCGGTCTTGGCCTCGAAATTCTTTGCCACTTCAACAGGAAGGGGCGCACCGCCCGATGCGCAGCACAGCAGAGAGGTCAGGTCGTATTTGTTCAAATCGGGATGATTTTCAAACGCGGAAAATATTGTCGGTACGGCCACCAGAATGGTGGGACGGTATTTCTGAACCAGCTTGAGAACCTCCGTAAACGGCGGATTTCCGGCCCGCGGGTCCGGAACGCACACCAGCCGTGCCCCCAGGGCGCATGACTGGAGGAGGCAAAGGGTCATGCCAAAGCTGTGATACCAGGGCAGAATGCCGATATGGCAATGAAACCCGCCCAGCCGGGGCTTTTCCGGTTGACCATCCGGTTCGTGAGGAATCACCAGCCATTCAAGCGCCGCTTTTACATCAAAAACGAAATTCGCATGGGTGAGGGCAGCACCTTTGGGAACCCCCGTGGTGCCGCCGGTATATATGATCAACGCCAGGTCCTCAGAGGGGTTGATGGTGATGCCGGGCGGTTTTGGTGGATAGGAGGCCAGAATATCATCATAAAAGAGATGACCGGGCTCATGCTTTTCCGCCTTTGGAATTTTATTGAGAAGGCCGCCGAGGATGCGTTTTACTGCGGGCAGATAGGATGCCACGCTGCAAATGACAACGGTTTCAACACTGGTTTCCTGAATGGCCTGGACCGTGGTTGGATAGAATTGCGGATGGTCCATGCAAAACAGCGCCTTGGCGCCCGAGTCCTTGAGCTGATAATTCAACTCCGATGGCGTATAAACAGGGTTGCAGGTGACGCACACCGCCCCGGCCTTGATGATACCGAAGTAAACTTCAGGATAATGGGGGAGGTTGGGCAGAAAAATGGCCACGCGGTCGCCCTTTGTGATGCCATTGGCCGCCAGAAAATTGGCGATCCGGTCTGCGGCGTCTTTCACCTGGGAAAACGTCCGGGTGGCGCCGTTAAAGATGGTATAAATTTTGTCCGGATATTTTGCCGCGGCCATGTCCAGCAAATCAAACAGCGGATGCTCGTAATCCCCGATTTCTCTTGCCACACCATCCGGCCAGTTCGGTGTCGGCCAAGCCTTCGTGCTCATTTCCACCTCCTTTGAAAAAGCGGTTGAAGCAACCAGTTTGTAAATCTATTCTTACACTATTTTAAGGGGTTTTGCCAGTCAAACCCGTAAAATTAGCCGCATGTTTTTCTTTTCCTTCCGAATTTTTTATGGTATACTGATATACAGATATATTGTCATAATTACATCAACAACCGCATGCCACCCTTGCCCGTCTCCGGGGCATGAAGCCTTTACCGACTGCCGCAACCGCCGCCCAACAACGCCTTTGAGGGTGATGTGTTCAGATCAGACATACGGAACAAGTGTGATGAATTTGTCTGAAATTAAAACGCGCTTCAGACACAGAAGCAAAGCCGATCTCACAGATATTGACCTGGCGCTGGAAGCCCTGCCCATGATGGTCCGGGAAGTGGAAAGCCTTGAGACAAGACTGGCAGAGGCGGAGAAACGGATTGCCCACCTGTCCAGGAAACAGCCGCCTTTGTATAAAAAGGGAAAAAAGGGCGCGGCCAGATGGGATGTCCGTGTGGATGAAACCAAAAACCGTCTTTATCTGAAGCTATCCGGCCGGTTTGATCCTGCCAGCGCAAAGCTCGCCTCCAACCATATTATTTCCATATCCTTTAATCTGCGGGAGGGGTTTGACCTGATCAACGATGTCACGGAATTGACATTAACCCTTGATAAAAAAGTAATTTTTCATATCCGGAAGGTCATCTACCACCTGGAGCAGGCCGGCCTGAAACGGGCCGCCCGGGTGGTCACCCCGGAAAACCAGAACACCTCTCACCTGTTTGCCAAAATACTTCCCGACACTATTCCCTCAGAGACGGCCGCCACCATGGAGGAGGCCGAAGCCATGCTGGAGAGTGCCAGCCGGTTCCTGAAATCCTGATGGTTTCAAAAAACGTATTATCTGGTCGGCTTAAACGAGATCACCAACGGAATGACATGCAGCTCCCCGCTGAGCTCCTGCGTGTTTAAGAGTTTCCAGTCTGTAACCTGAATGCGGCCCTCAAGACAGGCTTCAATCTCCTGAACCAGATGTTTGATATTAATCACCGGATGGCGCTGGAAGACTTCCGGTAATCCATACGTAAGATTGCAGGCAAGACATTTGCCCGGCCGCTGGGTAAGGTGAAATTCAAACGCAAGGTGGTCCGGCGCATCTCCATTAAATACCAGCTTAATGTCATAAGCGCCTTCGTTTGCATCTCCATATAGGGCATCAAAGAACGAATCTGCTTTATCCTTTGGAAACAACCGGGAGAGTCTCTCCTCGTTGAAAATAGTGCTCATACGCTGGTCGTGCATTTTACCTCTCTCCTCTTTTTCAAAAATACTCAGCATACTGCGTTTGGATAATTTCCAGCAACTCCCTGCCGATGGCCAGACCGATGTCGATGAACTGAGGCCCGTAAACCCGGCCCACCTCGGTGCGAAATGTGGGTTTGATGGCCGCGATGTGGTCCATTGCCCCGGGATAATGCTGCACAAGGGTTGACAGCGGGGGCTGAAGCGTTTCAATCATCTGCCAGAGGGTATGGGTGAAGTTGTCCGGCCCCCAGCGGAACTTGTCCGCGTCATACAGGCTGCCGGAAATGATATAGACATTCATGGCCCTGGGGGTGGTCACGGGTTTGAATGCCTCGTGATTCCGAATGGCAAAGGCGATGATGTCTATTTCCGCCCCATTCAGCCGGCTTTCACGGTTCAGGGTCTGCCGGGCGGTTTTAGCGCCCTTTACCGCATGGTCTTTGTGCCGGCGCTCCATGTCGTGGAGCAGTCCGGCGCACTGGGCAAGAAGAACGACCTGCCGGGCCTGCCGACTGGAATAATCGGCGGCTAGGGCTTCTGCGGCCGCAATGGTGCCGGCATCCAGGGCCACTTTTCTGGCGTGCCCCATACCGTGACCCAGGTTGTCGTTTGTATATTGACGAACCGTCTCCTGCAAAACCGACAAAAGCGGGGTTGTCTCAAAAACATCCATGGATATGCCGGCAGATGCTGAAAATACGCTGTAAAAATCCGGTTCCGGATATCCGGCGGCGATCTCTCTGGCTACATCGCGAAGGTCGGCATATATCTGCTTCATTTACTTCCTTACCCCCCGATGGCGGACATATACTCCGGCAACGCCGCATTTCGAAGCGGCGAGGCCCCCTCATTGCCGGGTTTCCGGCAGACCGCCTCACGAAAAATACCCGCCAGTTCATCATCAGTTGCCCCGACCCGCAACGGCCCTTTTATATCCACAAATGTGTCGGACAGCAGGCATGGTTTCAGCTTTCCATCCGCTGTAAGCCGCAGCCGGTTGCATGTCCGGCAGAAATGACGGCTGACGGGACTTATAAACCCCAGCTCCCCCCTGGCACCGGTAAACGCAAATCGTTCGGCCGTGCCACCGGCTTCAACGCTGCCAAGGGGGGTCAGGTCGCCCAGCCCGGCGATCCGGTCCCTGATCTCATGAGCCAGCATGGACCGGCCGGTATTTTCTGGCATCACCGCCACGGGCATAAGTTCGATAAACCGGACGTGAAGGGGATACTTTATGGTCAGGCGTGCAAAATCGGCCAGTTCGTCGTCATTGATCCCCCGCATCACCACCATGTTCAACTTTACCGGGTTCAGCCCGGCATCCAGCGCGGCCATGATGCCGGCCCATACCCGGTCAAAAGCCTGTACGCCGGTAATACGGGCGAATTTTTTCCGGTTCAGGGTATCCAGGCTGATATTAACGCGCCTGACACCCGCCCGCTGCAGTCGTGCAAGACAGTTTTCAAGCCGAAGGCCATTTGTTGTGATCGATATGTCGGAGAGTTCCCGGATTTGCCCCAGGGTTTCCAGAAAGTCACAGGACTTCTGCCGCACCAGCGGCTCTCCACCGGTGATGCGGACCTTGTCAATGCCCAGGCCGGCGCCAATCGTTATGATCCGCTGTATCTCTTCATAGGACAGTACGTCATCATGGGAGAGCTTGGAAATCCGCAGCCCCGGGCGGCAGTAAATACAGTTCAGGTTGCACCGGTCTGTAATGGACACCCGTAGATAGGAAATCCGCCGGTTGCAGCCGTCTGTCAGAAGGTTTTTGTCCACGACTATTCCGCCCCTAATGTTTGATCAACAGCAAATTTTTCCCGGTATTCCGGAATTTCGATAATGGGCGGCCGCTCTGACAAAGACAGCCGGTGCACCTCGGGTATATGTTCCTTGTTGGCAAGAACAAATTGAATCATTTCGTCAAACAGGGCCTCCCGCAGGGTCACCCGGCCCAGCTTTTCAATGCGGTCAAAAAATGTTTTCATGACCACAAAGGCCATCCGGCCCAGGGCTTTGGTGTCCTGGTTCCGGTGAACCCGCCTGTCCAGGTCTGTCTGGGCCATCACATGCAGGCCCCATTTTTTGTAAATATCCAGAATCATGCTTGTTTCAATGCCGTATCCGATGGGAAACGGAATGCGTTCAAATATTTCCCGAAACCCCGCGTATTCACCGGAAAGCGGTTGCAGAATCTGGGCAAGCTCGGGGAAAAAAAGGGAAAACAGGGGCCTCACCACAAGCTCGGTCACCCGGCCCCCGCCGCTGGGCAGGATCTTTTTTTCGTCCAGGGCAATGGGCCGGTCGTAAAACGCTTTGGTGAACCTAATCGTTTCAGAGAGCACCAGCGGCCCGACCAGTGCATAGACGAACCGCGGATGTATGTTTTTGATGTCCGCATCAATATAAACAATAATATCCCCTTTGGCCACATACAGGGCTTTCCATAAGTTTTCGCCCTTGCCCCTGTATTTTACCAGATCGGGAAAGATGTTATCCGCCACGTGGGTCTTGGCCCCATAAGCGGCAGCGATCTCAACGGTCCGGTCCTCGGAGCCGGAATCCACCACAACGATTTCGTCAAGCAGCGGATACCGGGTCATCAGCTCGGACTTCATGATGACGATCTCTTTGGCAATGGTCTTTTCCTCATTCAGGGTCGGCAGGCAAAGGGAGATGGTAAGCCCCCTCTCTTCTTTTACCGCCACCATCTGTTTCAGGTCGGCAAAGGTCGAGTGGTGAAAGGTATTGGTTTCTATCCAGGGCTTAGTTGTCATCACACACTCCACTGTCCATTGCACGGATAACCGCGACAATCTGGGCGATGCCCTTAAACATCGGTTCGATCCGGGCCTTTGCCTCTTCCGGCACAAACGACTCCTCCCCGTGCGTAATTCCCAGCGTGACCGCCGGAATCCGCCGGGACAGAAACGCGGACAACTCGGATTCACTGGGCATGTTCACCGGATCAATTTTCAGTTTTTTCATGACTTCCACCGTGGCCTTTACCAAGGGGTGGCTGAAGGTAAGGCGGGAGGGGGCCTGCTCGGTAATGCTCTTCAGCCGCATACTCACCTGGAATTCATGTCCCGCGCCATCAACAATATCCTTGATATCTGAATACACGGACTTGACCATTTCCGCAGAATCGCTTTGAATTTCAAATCCCAGGCGGGCTGTGTGCGCGATCACGCCGTGCTTTGAACCGCCGGTGATTCTGCCGAGAATAACCCGGGTCAGCGGCCGTTGCGGCAGCCGGAGTTCCAGTATCTGGTTGATGATTTCGTTCAGTACCAGAATGGCGTTGGGCGGCATGCGGTGCCGGGATCTGGAACCGGTGCCCACGCTGCACGTAATATCGCACCGTTTTACCCCTTCAGAGGAGTAGCTGAGCCGTCCCAGTTCCCGTCCCTCAACGCACACCCCGCCCCGGATCGGGGTTTTCCAGTTGCCCAGCAGGGTGTTGATGCCTTCCAGGTTTCCCTTGCCGATGGATCGGACAACGCCGGCCAGCACGATATCGGATGCAAAAGAAAGATCGCAGGCCTTGAAAATATCGGGCAAAGAGGCCAGCACGCCAATGCCGATAGAGTTATCCAGGAGCCCGGCGCCGGAGAGGGTGTTTTTTTTAACCGTATAGTTGTGATCCACCTCCCTGTCCACCACCGTGTCCAGATGGGCCACCACAAAAATCGGGGGTTTTTCCGGGTTGCCGCCCTTTATGATCCCCACTGGATTGCCGATGCTGTCAGTGGTACACTGCTCCACACCCGATTCAGACAGCCGTTCAAGTAACGCATCGGCCCGGCCGTGCTCCTCAAAAGTGGGCGACGGCACCTGTCCAATGAGCACGATATTTGTTATAATCGTATCCGCCAGGGACTTTATAGTGCTCACGAAATATGGTATATCGTTAATATAATTAGTCATATTTATGCTTATCCGAAAAGGAAGTACGCCAAATGATGCAGGCATTTAAGTACGGACACAACACAAAACAAATACTTCATGATATCGCAAATGACAGAGGGGTTTCAAGGCTTATCGTGATCATGCGCCATTCCGAAAGACACTATGATCATGACAATGCCATAAACGAGCCGTTTATGGGATTGACCGAGTCCGGTAAGGCGCTGGCCTGTGAATGGGGGGCGGCCCTGCCCGCCGGCACGGCAGTGGGGTTTTTTTCAAGCTATATCGGCCGGTGTATTGAAACCGCCTATCTGATGGACAAGGGATATGTCCGGCAGGGGGGCGAAACCCGGCACAACACGCTTGAACAAACCCTTTCCCCCTATTATGTGCGCGATGTTCACCGGCTTTTTAAAGACTATACAACCGAAGCCGGGTTTTTCAGGCAATGGTTTGCCGGTGACATTCAGACGGATATTATAGCCCCCCCCAAAACCATTGCACAGGATATGGCCGGTTTTTTGAAACAACAGGTAAGCGCCGAAAATAGCGGCGCCCCCCGGCTTTCCATCGGCATCACCCATGACTGGAATCTTTACGTGGCCCGGCACCACCTTTTGGGCCTGGCCTATGATGCCCACGGCAAGGTGGAATATTTAGACGGCATCGCAGTATATGAAAAGGGCGGGCAGGTTTATGTCGTGGCGCACGGAACTGAGCCAATGGAAATATGATATGACATCCCCATCCATTGTCGAATTCACCACTTACAGGGAATCTATTGCCCAGGCGCTGGATAAGATCAATGCGCGACAGACAATTGCACAGCAGGCCGCGATTCTCATAAAACCCAATCTGGTGAATGCCTCGCCCCATCCGGTGACCACGCATCCGGACTGTTGTGCCGCTGTGATTGACTATATTCGTGGATTTTCCGATGTGGATATCATGATTGCCGAAGGCACGGGCGCTGCCGGCAGGGAAACGCCCGGGGTGTTCACCGCCCTGGGGTATGACGCGGTTGCCGGGCAAACCGGTGTGCCCCTGGTGGACCTGAACCATGCGCCGCTGGTGAAAAAGACCGATGATCAATGCCCGGTTTTTGGCGAGATGTTTCTGCCGGAACTGGCGTTTACCTGTTTTATTATTTCCGTGCCGGTGCTGAAGGCCCATTCCCTTGCCACCATGACGGGCACCTTGAAAAACATGATGGGGTTTGCGCCGCCGGCCCACTATTCCGGCCGGGGCGGCACCTGGAAAAAGGCGGTCTTTCATGAGCAAATGCAGCAGTCCATTCTCGACCTGAATCAATACCGCACCCCGGATCTGACCGTGCTGGACGCCAGTATCGGCCTTTCTGACTATCATCTGGGCGGGGCCCATTGTGATCCGCCGGTCAACAAGATCGTCGCGGGTTTCGATCCCCTGGCCGTGGACCGCATTGCCGCGGATTTGCTGGGGCTGGACTGGCGAAGGATTCGTCATCTGGCGGGGTGAGACCGGGCTTGCTTTACCGTTTGAATCCGGCCGGCAGGACCGGGATGCGGTATTTTTGAAGGTGTACATCCGGGGTCACCAGCGTGAACCCTTCAACTTTGACCTGCGCCACCAGCATTCTGTCAAACGGATCGCTGTGGTATGCCGGAAGGTCTTTAATCAAGAAGCCTGACTTACTTTGCCACCATGGCCCGCATCATGTCGCCGGCGTTTTCTGCGTGATCGGCGATTTCACCGATTTTTTCCGCCATCATAAAGGTGTGGAAAACCGTGACCGGGTCGTTGTCGATATTGAAAATTTTGTGTTTGAGCTGGCTTTCCACCTGGTCGGCCTCATGTTCCTTTTGCCGGAGGTTGCGGATAATGTCTTTGACCACGGTGCGCTGTTTTTCGGAAAAGGTGTTGAAATAGGTCCGGGCCTCCTTGACCATGTTATCCAGGTTTTCGATGGGCTCGATCACGCTGTCCACCAGGTGGGCAAAGTCTTTTCGCAGGTTCTGTGGAATCCCCACCTCCTCCCGGTAGGAGATCAGGCTCAGTACGGTTTTTGCGGCATCAATGACATTGTCCTGTTCCCGGAGGTATCGAAATAACTGAAATTTATCTACCGGCAGCAGAGTGCCCTTGGGCAGGTGGCCGCGGACACGGCGCTTGATGGCATCTGCCTCTCTTTCCAGCACCACCACATTTTCATGATGATTTTCAAAGGTACTGCATTTTTCAGACATGTGGCATTCCATGGCCTGCTGAAACGCCCAGGCGCATTCTTTTACCTTTTCCGCATGTTCCTGAAGGCCGGCAAACGGCGATGTAATAAAAAGGGATACGAGCGGGATACGCATATTCTGCCTCCTTAGAATAGAAAGTAATGCAGTATTTTAAAAATTACCATGCTGGTGATGGCGGCCGCCGGAACGGTCAGTATCCAGTATAACACAATCTCATAGATCACCCGGAAATTTACCGCTTCAAAGCCCCGGGCCACCCCCACGCCGATGACCCCGCCAACAGCCGCGTGGGTGGTGGACACGGGCAGGCCCATTTTGGAGGCCGCCATGACCGTGGTGGCCGCGGCAAAATCCACGGAAAAACCGCGGGTGTTATTCAGGTTGGTGATGCGGGAGCCGACGGTTTCAATGACCCGGCGGCCGGCCATGGCAATGCCCGCGGCAATGCCGATGCCGCCAAAGCCTAAGAGAAAGAGGGGTACCGGTACCTTATTGATGCCGGTAACACTGCCGGTTTGGACAATATAGTAAATCAGGGCCAGCGGGCCGATGGCATTGGCCACATCATTGGCGCCCTGGGCCAGCGCCACATAGCAGGAGGTACCGATCTGAATGCGCCGGAAGATCCGTTCGGTCTCATCGCCTTTATGTTTCATTCCAAAACGGATGATCATGCTTTTACCGAAATAACCGACGCCGGCCGCGATCAACAGGCCCACGCAAACAGCCGTTGGAACATTCAAATCAAAGGTTTTGCCGAGCGGTGTTTTGAACAGGAATGAAAGCGCAATAATGAATACCGCCATGCCGATAAAAAACGGAGAATATCTCAGTGCTGCCCCGGAAGGGTCTTTTTTATTGTAGATGGTTTTGATGATAAACTTAAAGGTAACATAGGCAATGATGAGGCTGAAAAACGGCGAGATAATCCAGCTGGCCACCACCGCGCCCAACTTCCCCCAGTCAATGACGGAAAAGCCCCCCGCCATGATGCCGAACCCGATCATGGCGCCCACAATGGAGTGGGTGGTGGACACGGGCAGGGATTTCCACGTGGCAAAGGAGACCCACAAGGCGGCTGCCAGCAAGGCGGCAAGGGCGCCGATGAGGGCAACATTGGGGTCGGCCAGCACATTGGTGGAAACAATGCCTTTGCGAATGGTGTTGGTGACATGGGAGCCCAGAAAGATGGCCCCCACAATGTTCAGAATGCCGGCAATAAAGATCGCCTGCTTCAGGGTAATAGCCCTGGCACCAACGGCCGATGCCATGGAGTTTGCCACATCATTGGCACCGATGTTCCATGCCATGTAAAAACCGAAAATATAGCCGAAAATCAAGATACCGTATTCAATGCCCATGCTTATTGTTTTTGATTACCCCTGATATTAATATTTTATGTGGCTCTGAAAAATCCCTAACACAATTCTGACAAAATCTTAACATTTGCCATGTGGGTATCATGTTCGTTGACCAGGTGCAATGGAAAAAGAGGGAAATGATATGAAAAAGTTGATGGCTTTGCAGGGAGCTTTTTAGGAAGCTGTGAGCCCTTCACCGGTGATAAAAAATATGCGTGATATCTGCTCCACCAGATCGGCAATGGGAATATCATAACCCTTTAGCACCCACTGCATGGCGACATAAACTACCGAGCCCGCCAGCATTGTCGGAATGATTCTTCCCGAGGCGCCCTCCAGATCGGCTTTGGGGAAGATCGTCTTTAAGAGCAGGGCCATCATACCGCTAAGTGTGTCAAAGGCGTCCAAGTATTCCTTGTCGACCCGGGGGCCGACCCCCAGGACCTCCATAAACTGAATCCGTGCGCGGCGGGGATCATCGCGAAGGTACGTAAAAAAGGTATGAAGCGTGCGCGCGACCTTTTCTTCCCGTGTCTCCCCATCCGACATGAGAATTTCCATAAAAGCGTCTTTTTCTTCTTCAATGATCTTCCTGTACACGGCGCTCAGCAGATCTTCCTTGTTTTTGAAAGATTCGTAGAAATAGCGTTCCGTGAGTCCCGCGGTGATACATACATCACGGATTCCCGTCCCGGCATAACCTTGGACGCCAAACATTTCTATGCCGGCATGAAGGAACGCGCGGCGACGCTCTTTTATCCGTTCCGAAGCATCCTTTCCGCGATAGGGGCGGCCATGACAGACCCTATCGTTTACAGGCAACTGCAAAAGCATTTGGACCGTCAGCCCGTTGGATTTCCGGCAACCCGTTCGGGCGTGGAAATTAACATTCTCAAACATATTTTCAGCCCGGCTGAAGCGGAAGTCGCAACCTGTATGACCTATAAACCGGAAACAGTCGATCAGATCATCCAGCGCATGGCGCATCAAACGATATCTGTGGAAGAACTTGAGGCTCATTTGGAACAGATGTTTAAAAACGGCGGCATCTCCTCAAAAACCGAGAATGGAAAGCACTACTATGCCCTTGCGCCCCTGGTGGTAGGCATGTACGAAATGCAACATCACCGGTTGACGCCTGATTTTATCAAAAATTTCAACGCCTATACCAATGAACGGAACTTCGGTCTTGCGTTTTTGAGCACCGAAAGGCCCCAGATGCGGACCATTCCCATTGCGAAAAGCCTCGATATCACCCATGAAGTCAGCACCTATGATCAAGTAAGAATTCTGATCAATCAGAGTCCCGGACCTTTTGTGATTGCGGAATGCATCTGCCGCAAAAAGAAGAAGCTCGAAGGCGGGACATGCAGCACTACAGACCGCATGGAAACATGCCTGGCCATGGCCGATGCGGCGAAAGGCGCCATCCGGCTTAGCGTGGGCCGGGAAGTTTCCAAAACAGAGGCGCTGAGCATTCTTGAGCAGAACCAGAAAGAGGGGCTTGTGCTTCAACCATCCAATTCCCGGAAAGCGGAATTTATCTGTTCGTGTTGCGGGTGTTGCTGCGGGATGCTGGAGGTGCATCAGTTGATTCCCAATCCCTTGCGGTATTGGGCCACCAATTTTCATGTGACGGTGGACCAAACCTTGTGCAATGGCTGCGGGGCCTGTTCCCAGCGATGCCAGGTCAAGGCCATTGCGGTCGACGAAAAGACAAACAGCGCCCGGGCGGACCTCTCCCTGTGCCTGGGCTGCGGGGTCTGTGTGCCGACCTGCCCGCAAAACGCGCTGAAGCTGGAAAAAAACCAACAGGAAATCGAGCCGCCGGAACGCTTTGAGGATTTGTATGATGAGATCATGGAAAAGAAAAAAGGCCCCCTGGGCAGGATCGGCGTTACCATGAAAGTGGTCTATGACGCATTTCGAACGGGGCGGACCGAAGTATTGAAACGGTGATCAGGAAGGATTTGAGGGCTTCGTAAAAAATTCAAGTTCGAGGCGAGCAAATCCTGAGGAATGATCTGCAGGGGCGAACCTTGTGTTCGCCCCTGCATCGTACGTGACATGACGAAAGATGCCGCGCAACAAAGAAATTGGACTTTTTACGAAGCCGTCTTTTCATGATACTCTGCTCACATCTGTTACAGAAAAGGGATTAAACGAAAAAATGATTGGTCGGGGCGGCAGGATTTGAACCTGCGACTCCTTGCACCCCATGCAAGTGCGCTTCCAGACTGCGCCACGCCCCGAAGAAGTGGATAGCTGAGTTGAATTAGAAACATTTACCACCTCTTTTCAGATGGTGTCAAGGGAATAATTCGTTTTATTTTGCTTGACACCAGCGACCTGTTTGATTATAAATGCCGTTTGAACGAATTTTTACAAAAATAAAAATTTACCGTATTCAGGGGTACGAATGGGCCTTGACGAGCTGATCGCCAAAAACAAAAAAACCATTTTAAAACAGTGGTTTGACTGTGTGGCGGAGTCTTATGCCAGGCAGACCGAGGCCTTTTTATCCAGAGAAAAGGACCGTTTTGCCAATCCCGTGGCCGGTACCGTGACCGAGAGCCTGGAAAAGGTGCTGGACGGGATCTGCCAGAGCGCCGATACGGAAACATTTAAACAGGCACTGGACGGGATCATCCGGGTTCGGGCGGTCCAGTCGTTTTCCCCCTCGGAATCTGTCGCTTTTATCTTTTTGCTAAAACCCATCATTCGCCAGTTACTGGAAAAAAACGGGGCAGCCGATGCCAAAACTCTGTCCCGGCTGGATGACACCATTTCCGGCCTGGCACTGGTTGGATTTGATAAATATATGGAATGCCGGGAAAAGATTTATGAGCTCCGGGCGTTTGAGATCAGAAACCGGACGTTCAAGGCGTTTGAGCGGGCCGGGCTGGTGAGGAACGAAGGGCCGGAGCCGGCCCTGTAAAATTTAGATAGTGTTATAATTGTTGCCTGTAAAGGGCAGTTAATTCTAATTATGAGGTAGCGTCGATGAATTCAAGTTATCTATTTTCTTTTGCGGCAGTTGTCATTATGATTCTGCTGGCGTGGATCGGGGTCGACGCATGGGGGCTAAAGGGCTTTTTCGGTATATTTATCCCTTATGTGGCTGTCCTTGTTTTTCTGATCGGGTTTGGCAGAAAGATAATGAACTGGGCCAGCTCGGCGGTTCCGTTCCGCATTCCCACAACCTGCGGGCAGCAGGCATCCCTTCCCTGGATCAAACAGAACAAGGTGGACAATCCCAGCACCACAACCGGCGTGGTAATCCGGATGCTGTTTGAGGTCCTGCTGTTCCGGTCTCTTTTCAGAAATACAGCAGCCAAGTTCAAGGACGGAAATAAGCTGGCCTATCGCTGGGAAATTTTTCTCTGGGTGGGCGCATTGGCGTTTCACTATGCATTTGCCGTTGTTGTGCTCCGGCACATGCGGTTTTTCTTTGAGCCGGTCCCCTGGGTCATTCAATTACTGGAAAAAGCCGACAGTTTCTTCCGGCTTGAGTTCTTTTCGCCCTACTTTGTAATCGGTCTGCCGGGCGTGTTTCTGTCGGGGCTGGTGCTGCTGGCGGCGGTTTTGTTTCTGCTGGGGCGGCGCATCTTTCAGCCTCAGGTGAGATATGTATCCCTGGCCTCCGACTATTTTCCGTTGTTTCTGATCATCGGCATCGCGGCGACCGGTATCCTGATGCGTTATTTTGCCAAGGTTGATATCCTGGCCATCAAGGAGTTTGCCATGGGGATGGCGACATTCAGCCCCCATGCACCGGATGTGAGTGCGGTTTTCTATGTTCATCTGTTTCTGGTCAGTCTGCTCGTGGCCTATTTCCCGTTCAGCAAACTTATGCATGCGGGCGGTGTATTTCTCTCTCCGACACGAAACCTGGCCAATACAACCCGTGCCCGGCACCATGTCAATCCGTGGAACTATTCTGTGCCCACCCACACGTATGATGAATACGAGGAAGAGTTCAGAGAAAAGATGGTAGAAGCCGGGTTACCAGTGGAAAAGGAGTCATAGATGGGAAACGATATTAAACCAGAAGAGTTGTTGGCAAGGATTGACCACAGGCCGCCTTCAACAGGCTGGATGGATGCGGCTGTCGAGATTCGGGAGGGGATGTATTGTTATGCATCAAATCCCAAAAGCGTGGAATATGTCGGGCTTCCCAATGCCAGGAAATGGGACCCTCTGGAAGACGACTGGCAGCTGCCGGATAACTGGCAGCAGATACTGCATGAAGGCATGAAGCAGCGTCTGGAGCGCTTTCGAACATTCAAGGTGTTCATGGATATTTGTGTGCGGTGCGGCGCCTGTGCCGATAAATGCCACTTTTTCCTCGGCACCGGCGATCCCAAGAATATGCCCGTACTCAGAGCGGAACTGCTGCGGTCTGTTTACCGGAACGATTTTACCACCGCCGGCAAGATTATTAAAAAGGTGTTCGGCAAAAAGATTTCCGGTGCCCGGGATCTGACCTTTGATGTGCTGCGGGAATGGTGGTACTACTTTTTCCAGTGCACGGAATGCCGGCGCTGTTCGGTGTTCTGCCCCTACGGGATCGACACCGCCGAAATTACGATCATGGGCCGGGAACTGCTTAACCTTATCGGGCTCAACATCGACTGGATTGCCACGCCGGTGGCCAATTGTTACCGGACAGGCAACCACCTGGGCATTCAGCCCCATGCCTACAAGGACATGCTCGACTTCTTCGTGGAAGACATCGAGGAGTTTACCGGCATTTCTATTGATCCGCCCCAGTTGAACAAGAAGGGGGCGGATATTCTGTTTATCACCCCCTCGGGCGACGTATTCGCCGATCCCGGCACATACACCTGTATGGGCTATATGATGCTGTTTGACTATCTGAAAAAGGTGTACAACCTGGATGTCACCTGGAGCACCTATGCTTCAGAGGGCGGGAACTTCGGCTTTTTCACCTCCCATGAAACCATGAAGCGCCTGAACGCCAAGATGTATGCCGAGGCAAAGCGCTTGGGCGTCAAGTGGATTCTCGGCGGCGAATGCGGACATATGTGGCGGGTGATTCACCAGTACATGGATACAATGAACGGCCCGGCGGATTTTCTTGAAGAGCCGGTTTCGCCCATTACCGGGACCAGGTTTGAAAACGCCAAATCCACAAAGATGGTGCATATTGCGGAATTCACGGCCGACTTGATCAAACACGGCAAGCTCAACCTTGATCCTTCGCGGAACGACCATATCAAGCTGACATACCATGATTCCTGCAATCCCTCCCGCGGAATGGGGCTGCTGGACGAACCCCGGTATGTCATCAATAATGTATGCAACTATTTCTATGACATGCCGGCCAATACAATCCGGGAACAGACCTTCTGCTGCGGCAGCGGCGCCGGATTGAACGCGGGCGAGGATATGGAGCTGCGGATGTCCGGCGGGCTGCCCCGGGCCAATGCGGTAAAATATGTTCACGAAAAATTCGGCGTCAATATGCTGGGGTGCATTTGCGCCATCGACAGGGCCGTCTTCCCCGCCCTGATGGAATACTGGGTTCCCGAAGTCGGCGTGACCGGTCTTCATGAGCTGGTCGCTAACGCGCTGGTGTTCCCTGACGAACCCAAGCGCGAGATGGATCTGCGCGGGGAACCACTCTTAGGAATGGAGGAGGAGGAAGAGGAGGACGTTGATGAATAATAAAGGGTTGATCATAACCGGACTGATTATCTTTTTTGTGATTGTGACGATTCCTTTCTGGCTCAACCTGGGGGCGGAGGCCGAGGCACCCGAACTCGAGTTGACCGCGAAAGCGAAAGCCGCAAAGCAATGTGTGGAATCGACCGAATTCATGAAAACAGAACATATGCAGGTTCTGGATTTGTGGCGGGAATCGGTCGTGCGACATGCCAAGCGAACCTATATCAACAGTAACGGCAAAGCGTTTGATATGAGCCTCACAAACACCTGTCTTGATTGCCATTCCAACAAGGACAAGTTTTGTGACAGATGCCATGATTACGCCTCGGTAAGACCTTACTGCTGGGACTGCCATAATACGAAGGAGAGTGAGTAATGGAAAGCAGCAGGAGAAAGTTTCTCAAACTGGCCGGAATGACAGCGGCCGGCATTACTGCCGCGCCGGCACTGACAGCGTTAGCCAGCTCCCATGGAGATGAGGACAGTCAAGACAGTCATGGCGGTGGTGCGCCCACCGGCCATGTTGTTGACAGCAAAAAGGCGCTCAAAGCCGTTCATTGGGGGATGGTGATTGACACACGAAAACTGAAAACATCCCGTGATCTGAAACCGCTCATTGAAGCTTGCCACAGTATCCACAATGTTCCGGCGTTCGAAAACGAAAACCATGAGATCAAGTGGATATGGGAAGAGAGCTACGAGCATGTGTTCCCTGCCCGTGAAAACAAGTATCTGGCGGACCGGGTTGAACATCTGCCATTTCTTACCCTCTGTAATCACTGCGAAAATCCGCCCTGTGTGCGTGCCTGCCCCACCAAAGCCACATTTCAGCGGGAAGACGGCATTGTACTGATGGATTTTCACCGGTGCATCGGCTGCCGTTTCTGCATGGCAGCCTGCCCCTACGGATCCAGAAGTTTTAATTTCCGTGATCCCCGTCAAGGGCTTGAGGAAATCAATGTGGCGTATCCCACCCGGATGAAGGGTGTTGTGGAAAAATGCAACTTTTGTGCGGAGCGCCTTGCCAAAGGGTTGATGCCGGCATGTGTGGAAGCATCCAACGGTGCCCTGCTGTTTGGTGACCTGGATGACCCGTCATCGGAAGTACGCAAGGCATTGAAAGAAAACTACACGATTCGGCGTAACCCGTCTTTGGGGACCGAGCCGTCCGTCTATTACATCGTATAAGGATGAGGTGATTATGCTTGAGACAGCACTTAAAGGAGATAAAAAATACTGGGCACTGGTCGCGGTGTTGCTTGGCATTACGGGCCTGGGCTTTCTCTTTTATTTAAAACAGTTTGACTTCGGGTTGGGCATTACCGGTATGAGCCGGGATGTCTCATGGGGGTTTTACATTGCACAGTTCACTTTCCTTGTCGGGGTTGCGGCCGGAGGCGTGATGCTTGTCCTTCCGTATTACCTGCATAACTACAAAGTGTTCGGTAAAATCACCATTCTGGGTGAATTTCTGGCCATATCCGCCGTGTCCATGTGCCTGATGTTCATCATTGCCGACCTTGGTCAGCCTATGCGGGCGCTGAATGTGGTTATTCATCCCACCCCCAACTCCATGCTTTTCTGGGACATGATCGTGCTCAACGGATATCTGTTCCTGAATGTCGTGGTCGGGTGGAATGTGCTGGAAGCGGAAAGAAACGCCGTGGCGCCGCCCAAGTGGGTCAAACCTCTGATTTATCTGTCCGTTCCCTGGGCATTCGGCATTCACACGGTAACGGCCTACCTCTACTGCGGGCTGCCCGGGCGCCATTTCTGGCTGACTGCCATTCTGGCCCCCCGGTTTCTGGCGTCGGCCTTTGCCGCCGGCCCGGCCCTGATTATTCTGCTTGCCTTTATCATGCGGAAGTTCACCAACTTTGATGCCGGTCGCGAAGCCATTCAGGGGATGGCCAAGATCATCACCTATGCCCTGATTGCCAATGTCTTTTTCTTTGCATGCGAAGTGTTTGTGGCGCTTTACAGCAATATCCCGGGCCACATCCAGCATTTAAAGTATCTCTTCTTCGGCCTTCACGGCCACGGGGCGCTGGTTCCCTTTATGTGGACCTCGCTGGCCCTGATGCTGCTGGCCATTGTGCTGCTGGTCATACCGGCCACCCGGCAGAAAGACAGCTTTCTCGGGTTTGCCTGCATTATTCTGTTTGTGGGCATCTGGATCGACAAGGGCCTTGGCATGATCTCCGGCGGTTTTGTACCCTCCCCCCTGCACCATGTAAATGAGTACACACCGACCTTTCCCGAGATCATGATCACCATCGGCATTTACGGCGCAGGCTTTCTGATTCTTACCGTGCTTTATAAGATTGCCCTGACCGTGAAGTCGGAGACGGGAAATGGCGATCACTGAATAAAGCGTAGTTCTACTGGAAAATAAAACGGGCGCCGATGTTAAATCAGCGCCCGTTTTTTTGTTTGAAAAAAAGAAAACCAGCTTGTGTCCATCCATTTCACATGGATGGCACGATCTGGCGTTTCCAATCCAGAATGTGAATTTTGCGTAAAATCAATAAAAACAAGAACTTGTGCGGAGACGAACTGAATATGCGCCGCATACGCAAGCCCGACGTTTGACGCAGATATTACGCAAAAAGGCTATTTATGGATGGAAACTAGCTTACGGTAACATTAACCGCGGAAGGTCCTTTGGGGCCGTCTTCGATATCAAATGAGACCCGGTCGCCTTCATTCAGTGAACGAAAACCCATTGCATTGATTTTTGAGTGGTGAACAAACACATCCGGACCACCGTCCTGCTCAATAAATCCGAAACCTTTTTGATCGTTAAACCATTTAACAATTCCGTCAGCCATACTAACATACTCCTTTTAATCTTTTTGATAAATTCTCAATTTCATGTACTGAAGGGGAAGCCATCTGACAAATGGGTTGTCCTGCAGAATGAAGATGTTTTGCCGCGCTGTTGCCGCAAAACTGTGTTGAGTATTCTAAGTTTAAGCCAGACTGCCCAATAAAGCAAGGATTATTTTAAATTATTTGAAATTTATAAAACAATGAACCTGCCACCCGAATTGACATTATCCCGCTCTGCTACCGCTTATTGCTCACCGCATAATCCCATGCGTGTGTATTTGCCCTAACAGCGAAAAAGTCCACGAAATGCACGAAAAAATGGGTATGATCGGCCAAGTGCCGGTTTCGGGATTTCAGTCTTTTGCCCATCTTGCCCGGGCGATAAAACATCCCAGTGAGAGAAACACAAAAACCATGGCCGTTCCCATGTGCAGAAAGTTCATGCCAACCAGCCAGCCAAAGGAGAAGGTGACAGATGGCAGGTTTTTAAATGCCATGATCATGCCGGAAAACAGGGAAAGCGCCAGAAAAAGCGCCCGAAGCCGGCCAGTGACGGTCAATTGCAGGTGCGATCGCGAGGAAAACAGGTACAGAACCAGAAAATATATTCCGATTGCCAGCAGAAAACTGCCGGCAATATAATGCACCCGGACATTGATGAGAAAGTCGCTGGTCCAGCTAAGCCCGGGCAGGTTTGAAACATAGTAGCGTTTGTACAACGGCATATTGCCGAACCCGGTAAAGGCGGTCAGAATAACCAGCCCAGCGTAGATCCGCCACAGTATTTTCTCTAGACGGCCCATTAACTGTCCTCCCTGCTCGATTCGACTTTGTCCGCTTGCACGGCAAGGTTTTTAAACCGGGCCGTGGCGCCCAGTATGCCGGCTACCGGTGCAATGGCCAAAGCCGCAATCAAACGGTTCGGCCCGGCCATGGTGTCATCTACCGGCTTTAAATGGGGGTTCCCCGGGCCGGTCGCAATGGACTGGTTCAGGACATGAAAGGGCACCGGTGATACATATAGAGTGTTGGTGCCGCCGTTTTCATCAAGACCGTAGATAAATCCGTTCGTCTCGTCTGCCAGTTTCCTGGCTTTTTCGATCATCTGACTGCGGGGGCCGATCTGCTGAACATTTTCCGGGCAGACCTCGATACAGGCCGGTATTTCACCCTTTGCCACCCGGTCATAGCACCGGTCGCATTTATACATCACACCGTTGCCGGCATACTGGGGCATCAGGCTCAGGTGAAGGCCCACACCGGACTGGCGTTCCGGAATCAGCCAGGGACAGACCATTTTGCACTTGGCCCCGCCCATACAAATATCCGGGTGGATGCGCACAATGCCGTTTGACTGGTGATACGCCGCGCCAAAGGGGCAGAGATTGGAGCACGGCGCATTTGTACAATGCATGCACCGCCGGGGAATATTCAGCTCAAACGCTTTGCCGTTATACTCGCCTGCAGTATATTGAATAAAAAGCCAGTTGTACGGGGTCAGCCGGTCGGTTACGGCGCGTTTTTCAGGGGACGACCAGTCTGCAATTTTTACCCGTTTCGTTGGATGCATGGCGGGAAACGGGTGCCCGGGCTCCGGAAACTTGTGGCCGTTTACATCCCGGCATGCGTAAACACACTCTTCGCATCCGATGCACCGGCTGATATCCAGAAGGGTGCATAAGGGCTCGCCGTTAGATGCCCGGGTTATGGTGGTCAGCCCGGGGCCGGTAGCAGCCACGGCGCCCAGAGTAACCAGCCCTGCCTTGAGAAAGGCACGGCGTGAAATGGTGTCGGGCATGAATACCTCTCATTTATTTACTTAAGCCTGCCTGCCATACTGCTAATCCACCTGTGCGCACGATATACAACAGTGTCGGCAGGATAGAGGTGTTTTATTCTCAGAAGAATGACAGTGATATTATCTTCACCGCCCCGGTCGTTGGCAAGCGTAATCAGCTCATGGCAGGCGGTTTTCAGGCTGGTTTCTCCAAGCACGATCTCTTTAATGTCAGTTTCAGAGAGCTTGTCCGTAAGTCCGTCAGAGCAGATAACAATCAGATCGTTTTTCATACAGGCCCGCTCAACAATATCCGGCACCACTTTTTCTTTGGTGCCTACGGCCCGGGTCAGCATATGCTTGTATTCATCGCCGACGGTCTCTTCAGAATTTTTAGCGGCTATCTCAGCGGCAAAAGTGTGGAGGGTGGATTCAAGGGATATCGCATTGTTGCGAATCAGAAAAATCGAACTGTCGCCGACGTTTGCTGCGATAAAACTGTTATCGGAAAAAAGAACCGCCGATACCGTGGTGCCCATACCGGTATAGGCAGACTTGGTCGCGGCCACATCAAAAACACTCTTGTTGGCAAGGACAATGCCGGCGGCTAGCTGGTTGGCCTTTCGGGAAAGATTCTTGTTCGTGTCGGGCAATTCCTGGGCATCATTCTGGACCAGCACCTTTTTCATGTAGTTCTGAAGTGTGCTCGCAGCCAGACGGCTGGCCACCTCGCCGGCGGCATGACCGCCCATGCCGTCTGCCACCACATACAGGCCCAGATCATCGTCCATAATGAAGCTGTCTTCGTTTGCCTGTCGCTTCATGCCGACATCGCTCACTCCGGCCGATTTTACGATTACCATAGGCGTTATTCCTGCTAGGTGTTTGCCTGTTTCTTCTGCATGGCCGCATCAATTTTTGCGCCCAGCGCCCGCAAGTGTGCCGCCATCTTGCCGGCTGTCTGGTAGCGGTTTGCCACATCCTTTTCCAGGGCCTTGTTGATGATGGCCACCAGCGGTTTGGGAATTTTCGAATTTTTGGTGCGGGGATCCGGATGGGGTTCGTTCAGTATTTTATGCATCAGTGCCGCCGGACTGCTGCCCTTAAACGGCACATCCCCGGTAAGCAGTTGATACATCATGACCCCCAGCGAGAAAATATCGCTTCGGCCATCCACCTTTTTGCCGGATATCTGTTCCGGCGACATGTAATACGGCGTCCCTTTTACAATGCCGGTTTTGGTCTGTGAAGAAGCGGTAATGCGGGCAATACCGAAGTCCGTGATTTTTATTTTTCCGGTAGACAGCAGCATGATGTTGGCCGGCTTGATATCCCGGTGGACAATGCCCTGTTGATGGGCGTAATCCAGCCCTTCGGCAATGTCGGCCATGTAGCTGATCACCCGTCGCATCGGCAGGAGGGTTTTGGGCTTGGCATGCTTTTCCAGGCTCACCCCGTCCAGGAATTCCATGGCAATATAGGCCAGATCCTGCTCTTCACCGGCATCGTAGATAGTGACAATATTGGGATGAGAGAGAGTGCCGGCGCTTTCTGCTTCCCGGAAAAACTTCTTTTTCATCTCCGCGGCTTCATCTTCTTCAAAATCGTCCGTAAACCGGACGGTCTTGATGGCTGTGGTGCGATTGATGCGGGGGTCCTGTCCGAGGTAGACAACACCCATGGCACCCTTGCCGAGTTGTTTCTGCACTTCGTAGCGGCCCAGGGTGGGGCGGGTATTTGGATCCGTTCCGGTCAGGGCGTCGCCGCCGGAACCGCCGCCCAGAAACCCGTCGCCGAATACCATGGTGTCGCTGGCCTGAATGAGTTTCTGCTTGCGGGTGGTCACATCTTTGAACCTGTCATCGTACTGCTCGATATAGCCGTAAACCGAGGCGGCTTTGTTGAGCTGACGTTTGCGTTCGTAATCCAGGCCCAGGTTGTACAGCAGGTCCTTCATTTCATCGTCCATGGGGACCTTGCGGAATTTGTCAAATGCCATGTCCAGCATGCCCTGGGACTGGAAGGATATGCCCAGCATGCGGTTGGTTTCCGCGGATTCGCCTTCCACTTTTTCCTTGCCGGTTTCCGCGACAAAGTAGTTGATGGTGACAATGCCGATGTAGCCGATAATCACAAACAACAGGGGATAGACCACATCGATCCAGACGCCTTTGGCGGCCAGGAAAAACAGGGAGCCCCCGATCATGGCAAGGACAATCACAAAAAAGGCACTACCGGCAAAAACCGCTTTTGAGCGGGGAAACAGAAAGGTAATCAGTCCGCCGAGGCTCAGAATGGCCAGCAGCTCGGCCAGCCGGCTGTATGGCAGTTCTTTAATAAACTGTTGTTGGAGGATGGTGTCCAGAGCATTGGCGGAAAAGGTGCCAAGGGTCATGGATGGGGTTACCGGTGTGCTCCATGGGGAAATGATCCCCTTGGCCGACGGTGCGATCAGCACAACTTTATTCGAAAACACCTGCGGCGGAATTTTGTCGTTGATCACATCAAAAAAAGAATAGTGCTTGAAGGATTTTTCCGGGCTGCGGAAACTGATCAGCATTTCCGAGTAACCGGTCATGGGAATGGTAAGGCTGCCCAGGTGAAGGGCTTCGCCAAGTTCGGCAGTAATATCTTTGTTCGCAATGCCCATGTGGCGGGCGGCTATGACCAGGGCGAATGACGGGATATACACGCCCTTGTAATTATAAATCAGCCGTTCCCGGCGGTAGGTGCCGTCGTAATCCGGCGCGCAACTGATGTGCCCCATGCTGTCTGCGGCATTGCGGAACATGGCAATGGGCAGGGTTGCCTGGTCGGCCCGGTAAACCATACTGCCGGGTGGCTGGGTGACCCGGCCGATGGCCTGTTTTTTCAACGCAGGGTCAATATCCTGATTGCCGGCAGCCGGCAGGAGGGTGTCTTTAAAAAAGATCGGCAGCACAAGCTGATCTGCGTCATTTATGGCGGCGGCAAGGATGGAGTCCCGGTCAAGCCGATTCTGGGCGGCATCAAGAGCGGCCATAAATTTTTCTTCCAGCAGATCGCCGGCTTCCACAGGGCCTTTGGGAGAAACGGGCCGGTTGGCGATAAAGTCTTTAATAAAAAGAGATTCCAGCCGCTTGATCTCTTTTAATCCCGCGTTTTCTTCCGGCTCGCTGTAGATAATATTGAGGCCGATCACCGAGGGCATGCTTTGCTGAATTTTATCGATACAGGCGGCAATCCGGGACCGCGGCCAGGGCCAGCGGCCCAGCTTTTCAATGGAATCGTCGTCAATGTCCACAATGACAATGCTGTCGGCATCCCGGGGATAGGATTTGAGGTTTAAGCCGGCATCATAAAGCTTCAGCGACAGAACATCGAAAAACCCCACGCGAAAAACAGCCAGGCATAAAAAAACAAAGGTCAGGGTCAGACCAAAAACCAGGGTCGGGTGTTTTTTGATCAGGTTCATGCCGGCCTGTTCGTTGGTTGTTAAATTGGGATAATTGACTTTTAATTATAAAAAAGTCTGAAAATTCTGTCAAATTGATTCATACTTTTCTTTTTTGCCACAAACCCGCACGGAAAAACACGGACCGTGCTGTGGGACAGTCCGTGTGGGTCTGTGTAAGTCCGTGGCCAATGCAGAGACCATGCATTTTTTTCGTGTCTTTCCTGATTTCGTGGACTTTTTTGCTGCCGCGGTAATGATATCCGTCCACGAAATACACGAAAAGCACGAAAATAAAGTCGCTTTGCAAATCGGCCTACGATGCGGTGTCGATGTCTTTCAGTTCACTGTCAAACTGTTCAGTCAGGGTTTCCAGCTCCTGCCACAGGGTGTCCAGCTCATCGTAAAGCGTTTCGATGGCCGACTGGGTTTCATGGTGCTGCCGGGAAAGACCGGCAATTTTGTCGCCGTCGCCGGCTTCGGACGCCGTTACCATGTCCCGGTTGAGCTTTTCGGCTTCGGCTTCCAGAATTTCGATGCGCTGCTCCACATCGACGATTGTCTTTTTTAAGGGACCGATAGCGGCAGAGCGCCGGGCCACCACATCGGCCCGGCGTTTTCGAAGGGCTTTTTTGCTGGCGCCTGAAGGTTTAGGGGTATCGCCGGCATCGCCTTCGGGCTTCCGTTCCTCTTCCCACCCCACCTTGTCCAGAAAATCCTGGTAATTGCCGTCAAATCCGCAAATGCCGTCGCTCTGAAATACAATCAACCGGTTGGCCAGGGTATGCAGAAACATTTCATTATGGGTCACAATGATCACCGCGCCGGGAAACGCCTCAACAGCGTCAAGAAAGGCATCACAGGATTCCATGTCCAGATGGTTGGTGGGTTCGTCCAGCAGCAGCACATTGGCCGGCGCGGCCAGAATCTTGCCCAGAAGGACCCGGTTTTTTTCCCCGCCGGAAAGCACCCCGATCCTTTTTAAGGCCTGATCGCCTTCAAACATCATGGCCCCGCAGATATTCCGGGCCCGCTGCTTTTCACAGCCCGCGTTTATGATTTCGTCCTCAACGGTCAGGTTCTCGTTTAATGCCACCTTGTTGGTCTGTGCAAAATAGCCGGTCTGCACCAGGGGATGCCATTTCCGTTCGCCCGTGTCTGGTGTCAGCTCCCCGGCCAGCAGCTTCAGCAGCGTGGACTTGCCCCGGCCGTTTTTACCGATAACGCAGATCCGGTCGTTTGCCCCGACGGTAAATGACACGTTCTCGACAATCGGGGCCCCTTTTTCATAGGCAAATCCCAGATCTTTGACCTGAAGCAGGGTTTTTGCCTTGACGGGCGAATAATTAAAGGAGAAATCCAGGGTCTTGATTTGATCCAGTTTATCTGTTTTTTCCTGTTTTTCCAAAGCCTTGATTCTGGACTGGACCATACCGGCCAGCCGGGCCTTGGCCCGGAACCGGGTAATAAACTGCTCGGCATCCCGCCGTTTTTTCTCCTCGTTCAACCGGGTCTTTTCGTGAATCTCCTCTTCCTTCATGATCTGGCTGTAGTATTTATCGGTGGCGCCCGGGATTTTCCGCAGCTTTTTGCGGTGAATGCCCAGTGTGTGGGTGATGACCCCGTCCATGAAGGAGCGGTCATGTGTGATCAGGATCAGCTCGCCGCGCCATTGATTCAAGAAAGCGGAGAGCCAGCGGATGGCGATAATATCCAGATAGTTGGTGGGCTCGTCCAGCAGCAGCATGTCCGGAGCCGAACAGATGACTTTGGCCAGGTTCAGGCGTACCTGGTATCCGCCGGAAAAGCCATCCGGGGATTGCTGCATGTCGTCGTTTGAAAACCCCAGGCCGGCCAGCACCTTTTCCGCCCGCCAGGTATCGGCTTTCTCCTGCTCGGGCAGGCCCAGGCAGCACTCTTCCAGAACGGTGGGCGCTGAAAAGGCCACATGCTGGGTAACATATCCGATGCGGTATCCTTTGGGAATGGCGATCTCACCGGCATCCGGCTGCTCCCGGCCGATGATCAGCCGGAACAGGGTGGTTTTGCCGTGCCCGTTCCGGCCCACCAGCCCGACCCGCTCCCCGGCGTTGACATCAAACCCGATATCATCAAACAACACCTGCGCGCCATAGGATTTTGAAAGATTGACTGCTTTAATCATAAGAATTATTGATGGTTGCGTCTGTTAATATTTACCGGTAGTATATGCATTCAGCAATTAAAAACCGGGTTATATCATCCCCCTCAAAAAAAGGAAATACAATGATAATCGACATGGGCGACTTTGAATTGGATCTGGATGCGCTCACCGATGCTTTTTCCAGGCTTTATAAAGATCTGGGCATTGATGAAAATGACGGCCGCAAGGTCTACAATACGGTTTCCGTTTATATGGCCAGCGTCCTGGCCGCCGGCCTGCTGGACGATTTCGGCGATGCGCCGGAAATGCTGGAAGCCCAGCTGCGGGAAACCAGCGAGATGCTGGCCACCGACATGGCTGAAAAAATCCGTGCATTCTGCTACGACGACGCGGACGACGACACGGAAGCGTGATCTTCAGTTTTTCTCAGCCACAGACCCCCACAGACAGACACGGACATGGAAGGTGGAAATTTGAAGCGGTCTTTGTGTTCGTCTGTGCGCGCCTGTGGCTGATTCATAAATCTTCAGCTATGAGATATCAATAAGCCGACCGGTCTCTTCCGTGCTGTAACCCCCTAATTCTTCCACCCGCGTGGCAAATTCCGGGCGGGTGATAATGGTCATCAGGGCCTGGACTACGGGCAGCCCCATGAATTGCTCAGGTATGGCCAGCTCGTACTGCTCTGTCACCACAGGAACAAAGTCAAGGCCCAGTGCCCGGGCCGCGGCATAGATCCCCAGGCCCGCATCGGCCGCGCCGCTGGCCACGGCCACCGCTACGGCCATGTGGGTATATTCCTCGTTGTCGTAGCCTGCAATCGCTGGCCCGTTGATGCGCAGTTCGTCAAGCCGGTAATCCAGCAGGATGCGGGTTCCCGAGCCGGGCTGGCGGTTGATGAACCGGATGTCCGGCTTGGCAAGGTCTTCCAGTCCGGATATGTTTTTCGGGTTGCCCCGGGGCACAATCAGCCCCTGTCGCCGGGATACCAGCCGCACGAGCTTTAACCGCATCCCCGGCAGGTGTTTTTTGATGTATGTAATGTTGTAGGTGCGGGTTTCCGGGTCAAACAAATGGGTGCCGGCCACATGGCAGAATCCCTTTTTCAGCGCCATCAGACCGCCCATACTGCCCACATGGGAGGAGGCCATGCGCATGCCCCGACGCTCATGACCGAACATGTCGGCAATAACGTCCAGGGTGTTGTCGTGGCTGCCCACCACCACCAGGGTGTTGTCCAGGTCGGTCCGCCGGTTCAGGCGTTCGGCCGCCACAGGTGTGGCTTCGGGCATGCCTTCGGTGTCCGCGGGAATCCGGACAAATGCATCCGCATCCGCCAGTGAGGTGACCGATCCGGCCCCCCGTGGCAGCGGGGTGGCAACAATCCGGTCCCCCACCGCGCCCAGCTTGACCCGCAGAAACTCTTCCACCCCGAGCTTGGACGCGACTTTTTTTGCCATCACTGCCGTAACGGTCTCCTTTTGGGGGGCGGGCAGCCCCTGCAGCCGGTAAAGAAACGGCCGGATCATCTCTTCAAAGCAGACAACCGCGGAAACCGGGTATCCGGGGATGCCGAAAACGGGTATATCCTTTATGCTGCCGGCAATAAACGGCTTGCCCGGCATGATGGTTACGCCGTGAATCAGAAGATCCCCCAGTTCGCTGATAACGGTTTTTGAGTAATCTCTGGCCCCGGCCGAAGACCCGCCCAGCAGAAAAATGCCCTGATACATGCCGCTGTCCACGGCTTTTTGTACGGCTTGTTTGATCTTTTCCGGATCATCTTCCACAATATCGTGCCGGATAAACTCGGCTCCGCAGGCGGCCACCAGCGCCCCCAGCATATGGGCGTTGGTCTCAAGGATCTTTCCCGGAGGCAGGTCCGATGGCGCAAACAGGCTCTTGCAGGCCACAAGTTCGTCGCCGGTGGGAATAATCAGCACACAGGGCCGCCTGGTAACGGAAACGGTCATGATCCCGGCAGACAGGAGCGCGCCGACGCAATAAGGGGTGATCAGGTGGTTTGCCGGAAAGAGCAGTTCCGTTGCCACGATATCCTCTCCCACCTTTCGCACATACTGCCAGGGAAAGGCTGGGGCCATGATTTCAACGGTGTGGTCGTCAATCACATGAACATCTTCTATCATGATTACCGCGTTTGTCTCTGACGGTAACAGATTGCCGGTGTTCAGAAAAAACGCTTCCGTGCTGATGCGCAGTGTTTTCGGCGCGGTCTCGGCAGCGCCAAAGGTGTTTTCCGCCTTTACTGCAATGCCGTCCATGGCGGCCACATGGTTGGCGGGCGAGGAAACCAGTGCGGAAACGCCCTCAGCCAGGATCCGCCCGACTGCTTCCGTCACGGCCATCGTCTCTACGCCCGTCGATGCAGAACGGGCAAATGTATTAAATAAAATCTCCCTGGCCTGGGTCAGGGATTTCTTTTTTAAATAGATGTCTGTTGAATAGTCTGTCATATGTCCTCTGTGTTTATTCTTTATCGTAATCGTTGTCGTCGTCGTAATCGGCTGTCTCAGGATCAAGTATATTACAGCATTTTAATCATACAAGCGCATGAAGGGCAAACTCAAATATCACTTGTCGTCATCCTTTGACGCATTGCCTTATTTCGAGGCCATCTGTTTTCCGCAGCCGGTAAATCTGATATACTGATTTTATGACCGAGAAAAATAAAAAAACCCGAGACATCTATCAGGGGTTTGAGCAGGGCCCCATCCGGCCGCCCAGCGAGGCAAACAGCCTGCTGATCCGGGTGAGCCGTAACTGCCCTTGGAACCGGTGCGGTTTCTGCCCGGTATACAAGGGCACCAAATTTTCCCTGCGTGATCCCGGGCATGTAAAAAAAGATATCGATGCCGTGCATAAATATGTGGCCCGGCTTGTGGATGCGGCAGATGAGCGCGGGGCCATCACCCGGGACAAGGTTTATAACATTTCCGAGTCTGTGGATGCCGGCGAGCAGCAGGCATTCCATGCCGCGTTGAACTGGTACAGCGCGGGCATGCGGTCTGTATTTCTTCAGGACGCCAACAGCCTGATCATCAAGCCGGACGATCTCATCGATATCCTCAAGCATCTGAAAGCCTGCTTTCCCCAGGCTGAACGCATTACCTCATATGCCCGCTCCCATACTATCAGTCGCATCAAGCAGGAAAAGCTGGAAGAAATCCGCGAGGCCGGGCTGAACCGGATACACATCGGTATGGAGTCGGGCGCGGACAAGGTGCTTGAAATGGTGAAAAAGGGGTCAACCAAGGCCGACCATGTCAAGGCCGGTCAAAAGGCAAAGCAGGCGGGGTTTGAACTTTCCGAATACGTCATGCCAGGCCTGGGCGGTCAGGAGCTGTCACGGGAACACGCCACGGAAACCGCCGATGCCCTGAATAAGATCGATCCCGACTTTATCCGGCTGCGAACCCTGGCTATTCCGTCATCTGTTCCCCTGTTTGAAGACTATTCAGCCGGCCGGTTTACAAAGTGTACCGACCTGATGATGGCCGGGGAGATTCTGCTCTTTCTTGAATCCCTGGACGGCATCCATTCCCGCATTGTCAGCGATCATATCCTGAACCTGTTTGAAGAGGTGGAGGGCGACCTGCCCCAGGACAAGGAAAAGATGATACAGCCGGTTCGGCGATTTCTAAAAATGCCGCCGGAGGATCAGATGCTGTACCAGGTGGGCCGCCGGCTGGGATACTTTTCCCGGCTGGACGACATGGCCGACCCCGGCCGCATGGAGAAGATAAAGGACGTCTGCACGCAGATGAACATCACCCCGGAAAACGCCGATGCCGTGATAGAAGAGGTGATGAACCGTTTCATTTAGTTTCCATACAGAAATGCGAATTTTTCCGCAATCTCTGGATTGGAAACTACAGATTGTGACATCCATGTAAAATGGATGGACACTATTTAGAACTGGATAGGGGATGGCGAAAAAGCAGAAACTCAAAGCCCATTTAATCAACCGGGACTGGTGCAAGGGGTGCGGCATCTGTGTCCATTTCTGCCCAAAGGGCGTGCTGGCGCTGGATGATACCTTTAAGGCGTATGCCGCAAATCCGGAAAACTGTATCGCCTGCAAGCGGTGCGAATACATGTGCCCGGATCTGGCCATCGAGGTTCAGACAACAGAGGGGGAAGAAACATGAGCGGCACCCCGAAATTCATTCAAGGCAACGAAACCTGTGCTGAAGCGGCGCTCTATGCGGGGCTCGATTTTTTCGCGGGCTACCCCATCACCCCCTCCACCGAGATTGCCGAATACATGGCAAGGGCGCTGCCGAAGATCGGCGGCAAGTTTCTGCAGATGGAAGACGAAATCGCGTCCCTGTGCGCGGCCATTGGCGCCTCTCTCACCGGCCACAAGGTTATGACCGCCACCAGCGGGCCGGGGTTTTCCCTGATGCAGGAAGCCCTTGGATACGCCGTCATGGCCGAGATTCCCTGTGTGATTGTGGATGTGCAGCGGGGCGGACCGTCCACCGGGCTTCCCACCCATGCCATGCAGGGCGATGTGAATCAGGCGCGCTGGGGTACCCACGGTGACCACGCCATCGTGGCCATGACCGCCGCCTCCAACCAGGACGTGTTTTCCGTGACCGTGGAGGCGTTTAACATTGCTGAAACCTATCGCACCCCGGTAATTCTTCTGCTGGACGAGGTTACCGGCCATACCCGGGAAAAGGTGGTGATCCCCGATCCGGGCGAGATCAGCGTGACAGAGCGGCTGCACACTTCGGTCAAGCAGGGGGTGGATTACCATCCCTACCTGCCAAGAGAGGACGGGCGGCTGCCCATGTCCGATTTCGGCGGTGTACACCGCTACAATGTCACCGGCCTGTTTCACGACATGTGGGGCTTCCCCTCGGGCGACCCGCAGGTGGTGCACGGGCTTCTCCGTCACCTGGCGGACAAGATCAACAACAATGTTCATGAAATGGCGCGGTACAGAGAATACTACCTGGAAGACGCCAATATCATTCTGATTGCCTATGGTTCGCCGGCCCGATCGGCCCTGCATCTGGTGGAAAACCGGCGGAACCGGGGTGAGCGATACGGATTGCTGGAACTTCAGACATTGTGGCCGTTTCCCCACAATATCATAAAAGAAAAGTGCGCCAATGCGGCCTACATTGCCGTAGTGGAGATGAACCTGGGCCAGATCATCAAGGAGGTCCGGGAGGCCGTGGACCATCCCGAGCGGGTCTACCTGGTCAACCGGGTGGACGGTGTTTTTATCAGCCCCACGGACATCCGGAACATGCTCCGGGTCATTCAGGGCAGAGGGGTGTAAGGCAATGGTAATACGATCGCCAAAGATGAAATGCCGAAGATGAAATGCGGATGGTTTTTCTTGCAGCTTTCATGAATTTATATTATAATTTCATGAAAGCTATGGTCTGTCAAAAAGGGGTTTTAAATATGGCAAATTTACAGATAAAAGGTATTCAAGATGAATTTTACCAGCAGATAAAAGCCTTGGCGGATTCAGAAAACCGTTCTGTCAGCCAGCAGGTTCTGTATGTGTTAAAAGGGTATCTTGCCAGAGAGAAATCCATAAAAAAAACCCGAACACCGGCGCAAGTGCTTTTGTCGTTAAGCGGTTCCTGGTCAGACACCAGAGATGCTGAAGAAATTATCCGTGAGGTTAAAGCAAACCGGGTCAATTCGAAAAAATTATCAGACGGATTTTAATGTATCTGCTTGATACAAATATAATAATTTACAGCCTTAAAGGCCACGAACCGGTCAATGAGCAGTTGCGGTATCACTTGAATGATCCCATTGTCATCAGCACCGTAACCTTGATGGAACTATATTATGGCGCCTATAAGTCTCAGAAAGTGGAAAGTAATCTTGCAAAGGTAAAGGCCATTGAAAATGCTTTTTCGGTAATTCCCGTGGATCAGGATGTGGTTGAAATATTTGGCCTTTTAAAGGCAGGGCTCGAAAAAAACGGCACACCGCTTGATGATTTTGATCTTATTCTGGCTTCCGCTGCATTATCGAATAATTTCATTCTGGTCACAAACAACGAGAAGCATTTTCAACGAATCGAAGGGTTGACTTTAGAAAATTGGTCAGAAAAGTGATTGGCAGGCAATTATGGCGGTAACAGACTATCTTCGACAGCGGTTTTTTCCGCATATCTGGTGTCCGGGCTGCGGGCACGGCATCGTGCTCAACAGCCTGCTGCGGGCCATTGAACAATTGGGTCTGGAAAAGAGCGACACCGTCATGGTTTCGGGCATCGGGTGTTCGGCACGCATCACCGGGTATGTGGATGTGCATTCCCTGCACACCCTTCATGGCCGGGCCCTGGCCTTTGCCACGGGCGTAAAGATGAGCCGGCCCGAGCTTGCCCTGATCGTGCCCATGGGCGATGGGGATGCCCTGGCCATCGGCGGCAACCACTTTATTCATGCCTGCCGCAGAAATATCGACATCACCGCAATTGTGATGAACAACCGCATCTACGGCATGACCGGCGGCCAGTTTTCCCCGCTTTCGGGATACGGCACAAAAGCCACCACCGCGCCCTATACCAACATTGACCACGACTTTGACGTGGTGGATATCTCAACCGCTGCAGGCGCCACATTTGTGGCCCGCACCACCACCTACCATGTGCAGCAGATGACATCTCTCTTTGTCAAGGCCATTACTCACAAGGGATTTTCCGTTGTGGAAGTGCTGTCCCAGTGCCCCACCAATTTCGGCCGCAGAAACAAGGCCGGGGATGCCGTGGAAATGATGGAATTCTACAAATCCAACACCATACCCGTGGAATCGCTGGACAACAGCGATGCAGGAGCATCAGGAAAAATTCCGAGAGGCATTTTTGTAGAACAGGACGCCCCGGAATATTGCAGCGAGTATGACAAGGTGATTGAGCGGGCTGGGGGTAAGTAGTCGTGTCTGGGCACGAATTTAGGTTAATGCTGAGACACCGCTCAGAAAATTTTTGAAATTGGAAAAAGCGGTAGCTGTATCAAATTTCTAATTTCCAATTTCAAAGCGTTATAAACAAAACAAGGCGTTAAGGGAAACACCAATGTCACGAACCCGATTCATCTTTTCCGGTTCCGGCGGCCAGGGCGTCATCACCGCGGCGGTGATTCTCGGCGAAGCCGCGGCCCTTCACGAGGGCCTCAATGCGGTTCAAGCCCAGTCCTACGGTCCGGAAGCCCGGGGCGGTGCCGCCCGGTCCGAGGTCATCATCTCCGATGCGCCCATCAACTTCCCCCGGGTAAACAACGCCAATGTGGTGGTGAGCCTTACCCAGGAAGCCTACAACAAATTCTATACCGCCATCCGGCCCGGCGGGCTCCTGGTCACCGATCAGAAACGGGTCACCACCATGAAAAAGGTGGATGCCCGCCAGGTGGAGCTTCCCCTCTACGAGACCGCCGCCGGACAGGCCGGCAACCCCGTTGTCCTCAACATCTGCATGTTGGGCGCGGTCATCGGTCTCACCCGCGTTGTTTCCGAATCCTCCGTCAAAAAGGTTCTCGACACCCGCATTCCCCCCGATTTCCTGGAGATCAACCACAAGGCCTTTGATCTGGGCCACGGGCTGGTGGCATCACAGGCCTGATAGGCCCGGAATTTCTTATTGCCAGCTGAACAACCTGCCATGCCTTTCCTGTTACAGGGCTATCCGGAAACAGAAAAAACCCCTTGACAAGAACGGTCAATTCCCTTATTTATTGGATGGGCGTCCAACTTAATTCAGTTACTTGATTTGTAAAATATGCCAGCAAAAACACCGGCAGGCGACAAAAAAGAGATTATTCTGAAAGCCGTTCGAACGCTTATTGCGCAAAAAGGCTATGCCGGCACCACCGTCAGCCTCGTGGCACAAGAGGCGGGCGTGAGCCGGGGATTACTGCATTATTATTTTAAAAACAAGGAAGACATGCTGGTAAAGGTGATTCAGGATGTCGTGGAGCTGAGCCTTTACCTGGCAGAGGCCACTTTTAAAAAATGCAGCACTGCAAATGAGCTGGCCGATGCAACGATCCTGGGCCTGCGCCACCTTGTGGCCCATGACCCCGATTTTTACCCGGCATTTATTCAGGGCGTACTGGTTGCCCGCCAAAGCCGGGCAGTGGACAAAGAAATCCAGAACCTGTTTGAAGGGTTCCGGCAGTCTTTGGAAACAGGCTTTGCAGGCGCCATCAAAAGGGGCATCATTTCGCCGTCCATCTCCCCTTACGGGCTGGCCGCTGCCGTAACCGGGCTGATTGATGGCGTTGGCTTACAGATGGTAGCCGATCCATCGCTGATTGATGATGAGGAAATATGGGAAGGCGTGCGGAAAAGCGCCCTTGCCATGTTTACCACCTGAAAAGAATGTAATGGCAATATTTTTTTGAAAAAAATTGAATGGACGTCCAGCTAATTCAAAACAACAACAGCGGAGAAGACCATGAAACAGATAAAAAACAGACTGCGCGACGGCATCGGTATTTTTACAGGCACTCATAACACCTATAAAAGACTCCAGAAGCATTTCAATAAACAGCCGATCGGTTTTCCGGCAACCATTACCGGTGTTGAGCGCAGAATATTAAGTTCCTATTTCACGGTGGATGAAGCGGAAATCGCGCTTTTTCTGAGTTACAAGTTCCAGTCTGCCGGCCGGATTTTTGAAAACGTCCGGCATCAGGGCGTAACCGAAGAACAATTACAGAACATGCTGGACAATATGGAAAAAAACGGCGCCATATTTGTCAATATTATTGACGGCAAAAAACAATATGCGCTGGCGCCGTTTGTCATCGGCATGATCGACCAGAAAGTGCATACCATGGATGCCCGATTTGTATTGGACTATCGTAAGTATGCCTATCAATCCTATGTCATGGAACATCTTACCACCAGTCATCCCCAGGGCAGGGTGATTCCGATTCAGAAAGCCGTTACACCGGACATGCAGATCGCCACCTACGATGAAATTCGGGAGCTGGTGCGTCAAAGAGAGGGGCACATCTGTGTTGCCGAATGTTTCTGCCGGGTCGGCAAAGATAAAATCGGCAGGCACTGCCTGGCGACGGACAGGCGGGACGTTTGTCTGGTTGTGGGCGATTTTGGCGACCAGTATATTCGAAACGGATTGGGGCAGGCGATTTCCAGTGAAGAAGCCCTTGAAATCCTGGCTGAAAACGAAAAAGAAGGACTTGTCCTGCAAACATCCAACTGCCAGAAATCGATATGGATATGCAGTTGCTGCAAGTGCTGCTGCGGACTGCTTGAACTGGTCTCTTTTCTCCCCAAACCCGCCGCGTTTGTCGGCAGTAATTATTATGCAACCCTTGATGCAGACCAGTGTACCGGAGACGGAAAGTGCGTGGAAAAATGTACGACCGAGGCCATCACCCTGACAAAGAAAAAAACCGTCCGTATTAACCGTAACCGGTGCCTGGGATGCGGGGTGTGTGTTGCAACCTGTGAAACCGGCGCGCTTTCACTGAAGAAAAAGGAGACCCCGTATGTCCCTCCCGAAAACCTGGAGATGCTTTTTGAAGAGATACTCAAAGACAAGAAAGGCCCCGTTGGTCGCGTCCTTCATCTGGGGCGGAAGTTCATCGGCAGATAACGGCCCGGTTTGAATTTGGACGGCCCACATCACGAAAAAGCGCAAACTTGATGAATGGATATGGTTGACGCCCTGGTAGCCCTCGTTTTTCAACGGGAAAATTTGTCTTGACAGTTTACTTCACATGTGAAATAAATGTTGCGCATGTGAACTCAATCGCGGCCCAAACATGGGCATTCGGGGGGGCATGCTCCCCCGCCCCCGGCGCATTTGCTGAAATTGCCGGCCCCCTGTCTGTGGAAACATCCCGGCATCCCATCCGGACCTGTTCTCAGGAAAAAGGATGGTCTGCTGCTGAAGGATCGGGGTCAGGGCAATGGATTGAACAACCGGCCATCACCGAATTGATCAACCGGATGGCGCACAACGGGATTGTGAAGGCAATCCGCTGTCAAAGAACGGAAAGGGAATATCATGGGAACCATCCATAAAACCGGTTGCGCGCTTTGCGCCCAGAACTGTGGACTGGAAGTGACGGTTGAAAACAACACCATGGTCAGGATTGGGCCGGACAGGGATAATCCGCGAAGCAGGGGCTACGTCTGCCGCAAGGGGCTGAATGTCCACCACTACCATCACCATGCCGATCGCCTGACCCATCCATTGAAGCGTAATTCTAATTCTGGAGACACGATACTTAATTATTAATTATTAAATTTTGCCCCTTTTAATTAAGTATCATGTCCCCAGAATTCCCTTAATTGATGCGTTATATGGGTTTGCCGGCAAATCCTCCATCAATTAAGTAAGGTGTGTCCCCGGAATTCCGAGTTCAACACCAAACTACGCCAAAGCCAAGGCGGCCCGCCCCTGCGAGTCCGTGTGAGTGGCGTTGTTAACCACCAATTATTTCATTTAAACCATCTATAATGAGAGCCAGTTCTTCATCAGAAGCTTTTGTTATCTTCTTCCCAATTCGCTTTTTGGAAAGAACTCGAATCTGACTGATCTTTACCCAGGATTTTTTTGGAAGCTTCGGCGTCTCAAGCTCCAAGGTCAATGGGTAGCCAGCTCTTTGCGGCTGGCTGGTAATGGCAACGGCAATGACCGTTCCAGATCTCTCATTAAATACATTGTGGCTTAAAATAAGGACAGGGCGTAAACCGCCCTGTTCACTTCCAATAACTGGATTTAAATCTGCCCAGTTGATATCTCCCCTTAATATTCTGGCCATTCTTCAAGCTCCGATGAGAATCCTTCCTCAGCTAGGGATTGTTCGAATTCCGGATTAAGCTTGGCGCACTCCTGGGCAAGACGGCTTTTGTCAATTCGATTCAGCTTTTCAGTAACTGCTTGCTGAATCGCATTGCTGCGATTTGGAAAAAATTTGGACTTCACGAGAAGATCGAGCCGTTTTAACGTCTTGTCATCCATTGTAATTGCAATCTTTGATGCTGCCATTTTCATCACCTCCGAGTATGATAATATATCATACCGCGAGCCATTGCAAATATTTTTTGGGTGGTTAACGGTTGAACTGTGCCGCCCGGCTTTTTGGGTCGGCACCAGTGACTGGTGTGTGCCGGGCACGGCACATGTTCTTAAAAGTGAGCCAAGGTTATCATATCTTTGATGATTTTGGCAAGTCTTAGACCCAGCCTGATGGAGGCGAAGGGTGTAGCGGTATGGCAACGGGGTGCCGGTGACGGTACTTCGGGAGGAAGCCGCCCGGCCGAGGTCGGGCACCGCGAAGGTACGGGATGACGCACAGGAATCGAGTATAAGGCGCACACGTCGGGACGAGTCTGCACAACAAGATAAAGTCCTCTATCCATCTCAGGGCGTGTCCGTAAACTCGGCATCCGCGTACTGAAAGACATGTGTTTCCGCGTGCTCGGTCTCTCATGTGCCGCACGCGGCTGAGGGTCGGGTAACCGGCCCTGACCGCATGGGAGAAGTCAGCAGAAGGCATAGTAGCCGGCGGAAACGAGCCCCGCAAAAGCGGGGAGGTCTCACCCCGGTGAAGGCCGGAACGGTGCCCGGACCGAATGGTCCGGGTAAATGATAACGACAAACAGGAGGTGTGTACTTGTGAATATAAAGCCACAGCAGCTGGAAATATTCGCAGCGTCACAGATTGCCGAACGTCTGGGGAAAAGTGACCGGTTAAGGGAAGCGATCCTTGAGCGCAATAACATTATCCGGGCCTGGAAGCGGGTTTGTGCCAATAAAGGAGCCCCCGGAGTTGATGGGATGAGAACCGATCAGCTGGGGAGATACCTCGAAAGGCACTGGCCAAAAATCGAGAAAGACCTGTTGCTCGGCACCCATAAACCGCTGCCGGTGAAAAGGAAGGAGATTCCCAAACCGGATGGCGGCGTGCGTTTACTGGGAATACCCACGGTGCTTGACCGGTTTATCCAGCAATCCATATCCCAAATCCTGGAACAGGTATGGGACCCTGTCTTTTCCGAAGCCAGCTATGGCTTCCGGCCTGGTAAATCCGCGCACGACGCGGTTATCCAGGGTAAAAGACACATGGTTGAAGGATACACCTATGTTGTCGACATGGACTTGTCCAAATTCTTTGACCGGGTCAACCATGATGGTCTCGTAAAAAGTCAATTTTGGGACGGCAAAGTAAAAAGTTCAAGTTCGAGTCGCGCAAATCTCGAGGAATGGAGCGTACTTAGCTGTACGTGACATGACGAGAGATGCAGCGCAACAAAGAAATTGGACTTTTTACGAAGCCGTCAACCTGTACTTTCGGGGATGGTGGAACTACTTCCGAATCACGGAAGCCAAATCCTTCCTCAAAGGGCTATCCCGTTTATTTCACGAGTCGATTTGGGCGCAGCTGCAAGGCGCAGGCTGCGACGCTGTAGTAAATCTACTGCGAGCGGCCTGCAACAAAGCAGATGCGTCCAAGGCGGCTCGCCCGAAGGGTGAAATTTTTTGATATAAAATTGCATTTATTCCGCATGACAATTTGCAATTTTGAAATGACTATAAAAAAATAACATATAGCATTGAAATAATAACAGAAAATAATATAAATCAAAAATTTCATGAAATATGCGGGCTGAAGATATGGATCATGCGCAGACTGCGCAGTCTTATCTGGAAGCAGTGGAAGAACCCGAAAACCAGGGCCCGTAACCTTGAAAAGCTTGGAATCGCTCACCGGGATGCCATGCTCTGCGGCAATGCCCGCAAGAAATACTGGCACATGAGCAAAATCAAGTGGGTGGCCATCGCCATGCCCGAGAAGTATTTTATTGCCAAAGGATTGTATCTGCCCGGAAACTGATTCCCCTTAATCAGCCGAACCGCCCTGGTACGCGATCCGTATGCCGGGTGGTGTGGGAGGGGGTAGCCGTGAGGCTAATCCCTATCCCAATTGGGGCAAAAAAAATATTGACAATTCGCCGTTAATATGTACAATATGCTGTACAGGAGGTGATGAAATGGAAGCCATAACCTATACAGCAGCAAGACAAAACCTTGCTAAAACAATGGAAAAAGTTTGTCGAGACCGTGCTCCGATGATTGTAACACGGAAGTCCTCGGAATCTGTAGTTATTATGTCTCTTGAGGATTTTGAATCCCTTGAAGAGACAGCATATCTATTGCGGTCACCGAAAAACACAAGGCGTCTGATTGAATCTATCGTCCAACTCGAAAATGGCAAAGGAAATGAAAAGGAGCTTATAGAGTGAAGCTCATTTTTTCTGACCATGCCTGGGACGATTACATCTATTGGCAAAAAACGGACAAAAAAATTCTTCGCCGTATCAACACCCTCATTAAGGAAACTAAACGTAGCCCCTTTGAGGGTGTTGGAAAACCTGAACCTTTGAAACATGCGCTTTCCGGCTACTGGTCCAGGCGAATCAATGACGAGCATAGATTCATTTATAAGGTTTCTGATGATGCAATTTTGATTGCTCAATTGAGATATCACTACTGATCTTTCTTGTAGCCCCAACGCTGCGGCTCACCTGCCGGGGTGTAGCGCAGCGGAACCACGGTCAGGTGAAGCCGATTGTTCGGCACTAATTCTTTTTCTATGACGAACCAGTCGCGAGCCCACCAAGGCTTGCCGCTTCCGAATATCGTCAAAAATGGCTTCAACTTCGAAATTATGCTTTTTCGATAATCGTTCCCGAATCTCTCTGACTTCATTTACAATAGGGTCGTCATACATTTTGCTTATCCCCCCATTAATTCTTCCGGTGTACATATTACAGGCATATTGAAACCTTTCATATTGCAGATCACAGAAACTCTCCTAACCCGCATATTTCATGACTCTGTTAAAAATGATCAAAATGGGCTCATTTTCTCTGTTAAAAGTCAAAATCTGACAAAGCGGACGCTTATATCACTCAAAACGTGATTGTGGTGGACG
>JAXHTY010000013.1:0-117873 GCA_034189905.1 Thermodesulfobacteriota bacterium | reverse complement strand
TGATTCAGGGGCGGGGGGGAAGGGCTGGTCGGCGCGCCGGGCCTTCACCTTCCGGCGGGTCCAGCCGGGGTGGTTGGTAAAATGAACATATGCCTCTGGATGGGGCATCAGACCGAACACCCGGCCGGTTGGGTCACATATACCAGCCACATCGTCGATGGCACCATTGGGATTTTCCGGGAAGCGACCACTTGCCGGTTTGCCGGTCCTATCGGCATATCGCATGACAATCTGATGTTCCGTTCGAAGGGTTTCAAGCACCGTGCTGTCGCAATAGAACTTCCCCTCTCCGTGGCGAATCGGCAGTTCCAGCGATGTCATGCCACGGGTAAACACACAGGGCGAAGCGGTGTCAACCGAAAGGCTCACCCAGTCATCCCTGAAATTCCCGCAGTCATTGGTGATAAGGGCAACGGATCGGACACGTCCGGTTTTTTCACCGGCAATGCCGGGAAGCAGACCGGTATTGACAAGGGTCTGAAATCCGTTACAGATGCCGATCACCAGGCCGCCCCGGTCCACAAACCGTGCCAGATCGTCACCGATACCGGATTGCATTCGATGGGCCTGAATAACACCGGCGCCATGATCGTCTCCCCATGAAAACCCTCCGACAAAGGCCATGATATGAAAATCATCCAGCATCACCTTTTTCGCCAGAAGCGCATTGATATGCACCCGATGGGCCGTTGCCCCGGCCAGCGTCAAGGCATGAGCGGTTTCAATGTCGCAGTTCAAGCCGTAACCGGTCAGCACCAGGGCGTTGACATTACTGCTCATATCAAGTCTCCGAATGGCTCTTTCCAGGCCTGTTTCAATTCATCCACATTAACCTCGATAATCGGACCGCCACTGCTCCCGTTAACAGTCAGGGCCGGGTGTTCAACAACCGAACCGATGCAGGCAAACACAGCCCCCTCAAACAGGGTTTCGACCTCAGCCTTGTCTTCCGGTGCAATAGTGACCAAAAAACGCCCCGGACTTTCGGAGAAAATAATCCTGTCATCGGACAAGGGGGTCGGGCAAGGGATCTTCGTCAGGTCAATTGTCATGCCCATCATACCGGCCATGGCCGACAGGGCCAGATGGACCCCCAGTCCACCCCGATAAATGCCGTGGGCAGAGGCGAGCAATCCCCTGTCAATTGCGGTGGCAACAGCCTTATACTGCGCCCGGCAGGCCGCCGTATCCACCTGAGGGACGTTCCTCCCCACAAACCCTAGGTGGGCGTAATATTCGGATGCACCCAGTTCGTCGGCGGTATGGCCGATCATATAGACAAGGTCGCCCGGGGCCTTGACATCCATGGTCACACATTTGGATACGTCTTCCACCACAGCGGTGGCGGAAAACTGCATGGTGGGCAGCGCTGATACCTTCCGGGTCTCGCCGTACCGGCCGGCCAGGTGGCCGTCCACATACATGCTGTCCTTGCCGGACAGCAGCGGAATACCAAAGGCCTCGCAGGCATCCCGAAGGGCCTGACAGGAACGAACCAACTGGGCGGCCTTGAATTTACCATCCGGATTGGTGGTCGTATCATACTGGATATTGGGCCAGCAGAAATTGTCAACGCCGCCGATGGCGTTCCACGGACCGCCCACGACAATCACCCGCCGCACGGCCTCGTCAATGGTGCAAGTGGTCATATGATAAGCGTCGATCTGAGAATAAGCCGGCAACAGGGCCTGGGAAAATGCGATCCCTTTTTCCGAATCCAGCACCGGCCGGGTCACGGCCGCATCCGAGACCACATCCCTGTCTTCGCCCACCAGTGGCTTGATCACACTGCCGCCCTGGACCTCGTGGTCATACTGGCGGGTAATCCACTCTTTTGAGCAGATATTGGGCCGGGCCAGCATTTCGCACAGCAATCTGTTGTAATCCTGCGGCGGGGAGAGAACCGGCTCGCAGAGTCCCCGCCACGCGGGCGACACCCATTCAGCGTCAAACCGCCATTGGGGGAAATCCGATTCCATAAAATCAAGGTCGATATAGGCGCAGGTCTCACCGTCATACATCAGGTGGAGTTTACCTGAATCGGTATACTTGCCGATAACGGTGGACTCAACCGCGTGGTCCGCGGAAAGTTCAAAAAACCGGTCAATATTTTCCGGCGCCACGGCAACGGTCATACGCTCCTGGGATTCTGACACCCATATCTCCCATTGATCCAGCCCCTCGTACTTCAGGGGCACCTTTTCCAGCCAAACCTCACAGCCACCGGCAAAAACGGCGGATTCACCGACAGAAGACGACAACCCCCCGCCGCCGTTGTCGGTAATAAAACGGATCAACCCTTCATCCCTGGCGCAGAGCAGAAAATCGTGCATCTTTTTTTGCGTGTAGGGATCGCCGATCTGAACATGCCCGGCCGGCGTTGTATCGGAATAGACCTCTGAAGAGGCGGTCACGCCGTGAATACCGTCCTTGCCCACCCGCCCCCCGCACATGACAATGCAGTCGCCCGGCACGGTGCGCTTTTCATGGGCGGGTTCTCCTTTGATAATAGCCGGCATGATACCGATGGCCGTCACAAAGACCAGACATTTCCCCATATATCCGTCATCAAAATAGACCTGGCCAAATGTGGTGGGAATGCCGCTTTTGTTGCCCCCGTCTTTCACCCCTTCGATCACCCCGTCCAGCAGTCGCCGGGGATGCAGTTTGGGTTTCAAGTCCCCGCCATAATTCCGATGACCCGTGCAGAAACCATACCCCCCCATCACCAGCCGGGCGCCCCTTCCCGTGCCCATGGGGTCCCGGTAAACCCCCACAATACCGGTCATAGCGCCGCCATAGGCTTCCATATTCGAGGGTGAGTTGTGGGTCTCGCCGGTAATCACATACGAATGGGCCTCGTCAAACCGGGCCGCACCGGCATTATCCCACAGCACTGATACCACCCAAGGCTTTTGCTCCTGCATTGCCAGGGTGGGCCCCTTGATACAGGTGGCAAACAGGCTGTCAATTTCCTGTGTTTCGCCGGTCTCCAGATCCGTATATCGGAAATACCCCCCAAATGTATTGTGATTGCAGTGATCACTCCGGGCCTGGGAGATATACTCCAACTCGATATCGGTGGGGCCTGACAACCCTTTGGCTGTACGTTCCGCCTGAACGGTTTTGCGCAGAAAATATTCGCGAATAGTGGGAATATCATTGGGGTTCAGGGCCAGGTTCCGTTCATTACTCACAGCCAGCAAGGCCTCGTCACTTTCAACCGGAATGGTAGTAACGGTCGGGGTATGATCCAGCTTTACCTTGGGGATGACAACCCCCATGCCGCCCGTCTTCCGCCACTGGTCATTGGAAAACACTTTCCATTGTTCAATGGTATCATTTGCCAGCAGTTCGGCGGCAATACGATCGGCAGCATCAGCGTCCAGCCCGCTCGCTTCAAGGCAATACCGCCGAGACGTGTAGACCGCCTGGCCGGGTTCAAAATGGATGCCCAGGGCTTCGACAATCGTCTCCCGGGCCGTATCCCCGGGATTGTCCTTTACCCCGGGTCTGAACCCTACCCAGATGGTCCAGTCGAAATAGAGGGGGAGCGATGAAAATGAGGATACCTGGGTCACCGGGTTGGTAAAGACCCGCTTGACTTGTTCGCACTGGTCCGGGGTCAGGTCTGCATCAATGGCAAGCACATGGATCACCTGTACCCGCTTCAGTGCGATCCCCAGATAATCGTATGCCCGCTTCTTCACGGTCTCGCCCTGAGCATCGGGCAGATCCGATTTAAGTGTGATCTCAAGCTGATGCGGCAATATTCATCTCCTGCTTCAACTAAAAAATCTTAATATATCATTATAAATCACCAATATCATCAAAAACACCAGAACAAAAAGACCGAACTGCTGGGCCATCTCCCGGGCTTTCAGTGACACCGGCTTGCCCCGGATACCCTCAATTGTGAAAAAGAGCAGGTGACCGCCGTCCAGCACCGGAATCGGCAGAATATTGATGATGGCCAGACTGATGCTGATAAACGCCATAAAGGCCATGAGACTGGCTATGCCGAGCCGGGCCTGTTCACCGGCCATCTGGGCGATCCAGATGGGGCCGCCCACGTTTTCCCGGACAGACACCGTTCCGGTAATCATCTTACCCACGCCGATAACCGTCAGCCGGATAATTTCAAAGGTCTGCGAGACACTTTTGCCCAGGGCGACGGGCGGACTCAGGTCTTTGTGAACAATATTTTCGGCTGTGACGGCCGGGGCAATGCCCAGCATGTATCGTTCAACGGTTTCACCAAACAGGTTCTTTGTCTGGGAGACCTTCGGGGCTACATTCAGTGTAATGATCTGCCCCTCCCGCTTTATGCTCAGATGAAGGGTTTTTCCCTCACTCTTTTTGATCCGTTCGGCCATCTGATCCCACGAGTCAACAACGGTATCATTGATGGCCAGAATGCGGTCTCCGGGTTTCAGTCCGGCTTTGGCGGCTGCGCTGGATTCCGTCATTTCACCGATGACGGGCAACATCACAGATTCGCCGTAGAATTGAAAAAGCCCGTAAAAAATCATGATGGCGAGCAGAAAATTAAATACCGGGCCGGCAGCCACAATAATAAACCGCCGCATCACCGATTTCTGCGTGAATGCAAAAGGTTTGTCCGCTTCACTGATCTCTTCGCCGGGTTCCTCGCCGACCATCTTTACATACCCGCCCAGCGGAATGGCAGAGAGCCGGTAGTCGGTGATTCCCCGCTTAAAACCGGTCACCCGCGGGCCGAACCCCAGGGAAAACCGTTCAACCCCCACACCGAACAGCCGGGCCATGAGAAAATGACCGAACTCATGAAAAAAAATAAGTATTCCCAGAACAACAACGAGTGCGATGATGCTTGTCATGGGTTAATCTCTTGCTTGGACAGTTTACAATGGTTTTTCAACGATATCTCTTGCGCAAGCCCTGGCCCATACGTCAGCCTCTTTAATAGCAGATAGCGACGGATTTGTCACGACCGTATGCCGTTCCATGACCGTCTCGATAACTGCCGGAATGCGGCCAAACCGGATCTGTTCGTCCAGAAACGCCGCCACAGCAATTTCATTGGCGGCGTTGAGCACCGCCGGCATGGTGCCCCCGCACCGGCAGGCCGTAAACGCAAACCCCAGGCAGGGGAACCGGTCCATATCCGGATTTTCAAACCGCAATTCCCCCAGAGCCGCCAGATCCGGCGGTGCCTGCCCAATGGAAAGACGTTCGGGATAGGAAAGCGCATAAGCGATGGCCCCCTTCATGTCGGGTTCGCCGAGCTGGGCCAGCAGCGCGCCGTCCACATATCCCACCATGGAATGAACAATACTCTGCGGGTGGATGACCACTTTTATGGCATCCACCGGTATCTGAAACAAAAAATGGGCTTCAATGACCTCCAGGCCCTTGTTCATCAGCGTAGCGGAATCAATGGATATCTTCCGGCCCATGGTCCAGGTGGGATGGGAAAGTGCTTCCTGCACGCCGGCATTTTCAATGGCCTGCCGGTCTTTTTTCAAAAACGGCCCACCCGATGCGGTAAGATAGATAGCGGCGACCTGATCCCGGCTGTGTCCCTCCAGGCATTGGAACACAGCGCTGTGCTCACTGTCAATGGGCAAAAGCGGTATGTCTCGGGCGGTGGCGCGCTGCATGACAATTTCGCCGGCCATGACCAGAACTTCCTTGTTGGCCAGTGCCACGGCCTTGCCCGCTTCGATAGCGGCAAGGGTCGGCGCAAGGCCGGCTGCTCCCACCATGGCTGACACGACCATGTCGGTGGATGCCATCACCGCCGCAGCACGATAGCCATCTTCACCATACATGATTTCGACAGCGGTATTGTCAGGCAATAACGCAGCCAGGGCGTCGGCTGCAGTTTCATCAATAACCACCGCCAGCTTTGGAGAAAAGGCCGTCACCTGCTCCGCCAAAAGCTCAATATTCCGGCCGGCACAAAGGGCATTGACGGCAAATCTTTCGGGGAACCGGGATACAATAGCGAGGGTATTGGTACCGATGGAGCCTGTGGCCCCGAGTATGGTTAACCGTTTCATCATGCAAAAACATATTCCTTGAACAACATCATCACGGGAACGGCAAAGAGCACACCGTCAATACGATCCAGAAGCCCGCCGTGTCCCGGCATAATCCCCCCTGAATCCTTCACGCCGGCATCCCGCTTCATGATCGATTCAAACAGATCACCTGCCTGCGCGCATACGGAGAGCACCACAAAAAAAAGCACGCCCCATCCCCATGGAAGCTGAGGCATGTCCAGCTGCCAGGGCAGAATCGGCAGGTACGCATTGATCACCATTCCTCCCGCCACCGTCGCCGCCATCCCGCCCAGCGACCCTTCAACGGTTTTTTTCGGACTTACCAGCGGCAGCAGCTTGTGCCGACCCAGGTACGAGCCCGTATAATAGGCGCCCGTATCGCCGATAAAAACAAGAATCAGCAGCATCAGTACCCAGGTGGCACCATGAGGGGCGGCGTGAATCATCACCACCAGCGCAAACATCAGCGACAGATATACCTGTCCGGCGACCTGTTTTAAAACGGCCTCAAACGAGACAGGTGACTGCCGATAGGCCGGCAACACACAGGTGCCTGTCAGCACAAGCACACCGGGAAATATCAAACAGATGATGTCATACCGGCCCAGAGAAGCAGCGGCGATCATACCCAGCCCTGCGGCAAAACCGGAAAGTGGAATGGGGGAAAAAACCGACCGGATCTCATCCGGAAGAACAATACGGTAATACTCAAAAAGGGCGATAACCGCCAGGACACCGATGATCACCGCAAACAGCCATGAAGGCGCGAAATAGATCAGGCTGATGACAGCCGGAATCAGGACAAGCGCGGTTAACCATCGTTGCAGGTGCATAAGCAAAAACCATTTTTATTTTGCGGTTACACTTTCCCGAACCGGCGATCCCGCCGGGCATAATCCTTGAGGATGTCAACAAATTCATCCTCGGTAAAATCCGGCCACAGGGTTTGGGTTACATATATCTCGGCATAGGCCAATTGCCAAAGAAGGAAATTGCTGATCCGCATTTCACCGCTGGTGCGTATCATCAGATCCGGATCCGGAATATTACGGGTATACAGATAATCCTGAATGACATGATCTTGAATATCGCCAACCTGAAGCTTGCCGGCAAGGGCATCCTCGGCAATCCGCTTTACAGCGGATGTCAGTTCGGCTCGGCCGCCGTAGCTCAATGCCAGGTTCAACACCATATCCGACCCGCCACCCGTTACGGCAATGGCCTCATCGAGAACGGATCGCACATCATCGGCAAGCATCCACAGTTCGCCGATGGCATTGAGGCGGATACCGTTTTCCTTTAGCGTGGTCTGTTTTTCTGACAAAAATATTTTCAGCAGCGCCATTATCCCGGCCACTTCATCAGCGGGGCGCTTCCAGTTTTCAGTCGAAAATGCATACAGCGTCAGATTTTCAATACCTGCATTCCGGGAGGCCTTGACAACGGTCTCGATTACATCAACACCACGACGATGTCCCTCCAGCCGTTCAAACGACCGTTTTTTCGCCCAACGGCCGTTGCCGTCCATGATAATAGCGACATGGCGGGGAAGCCTCGCCTTGTCCAGACCCGCACGATTCACCAGAGACTGTTTAAATTTCAAGGATTTCCTTCTCTTTTTCTTTATACGCCTCGTCTATGTGCTTGATGTACGTGTCGGTGATCTCCTGAATTTTATCTTTACCGGCAAAGGCGTCGTCTTCGGAAATATCGCCGTCTTTTTTCATCTTCTTCAGTGTTTCGTTGGCATCCCGTCGAATGTTCCGAACCGCCACCCGGTAATCCTCGGCGGTCTGCTGCGCCTGCTTGGCGATCTCTTTCCGCCGTTCTTCGGTCAGCGGGGGGACGGTCAGTCGAATGACTTTGCCGTCATTACTGGGAGTAAGACCGATGTTGGATTGCAGAATGGCTTTTTCAACGGACTTGATGGAACTGGTATCCCAGGGCTGAATCACAATCAACCGGCTCTCGGGAATAGAGAGCGATGCCAGTTGGTTCAACGGCGTGGGAGTGCCGTAGTAATCCACCATCACGTTGTCCAGAAGGGAAAGTGAGGCCCTGCCGGTCCGAATCCGCTGGAGTTCATTTTTAAACGTTGACAGGGATTTCCCCATTTTTTCTTCGGTTTCTTCGTAGACCAGTTCTATCATGGCGACAACCTCATTCTTGATTATTCGCCGGCCTTTGCCGGCCCGATATAAGTGCCGATATCTTCACCACACACAAGTCGCTGCACATTACCTTTCTCCCTCATAGCAAACACAACAAGCGGCAGGTCATTGTCCATGGCCAGGGAAATAGCGGTAGAATCCATCACCCCCAGCTTGTTTTCCAGAACGTCCATGTATGTGGTTGTTTTAATAAACTTTGCAGAACTGTCTTTTTCCGGATCAGCGCTATACAGACCGTTGACCTTGGTTGCCTTGAACAGGACTTCCGCATGAATCTCTTCGGCCCTCAGCACGGCTGCCGTATCTGTCGTAAAATATGGATTGCCGGTACCGGCTGCAAAAATCACCACCCGTCCCTTTTCCAGATGGCGCAGTGCTCTCCGCAGGATATAAGGCTCGGCCACGGCATGCATTTCAATGGCCGTTTGAATGCGGGTCTCAATATCCATTTTTTCAATGGCATCCTGAAGGGCAATGCTGTTAATCACCGTTGCCAGCATACCCATGTGATCGGCCGATGTCCGGTCCATGCCATAGGAACTGGCGGCAACCCCTCTGAAAATGTTGCCGCCGCCAACGACAATGGCAAGCTGAACCCCAAGGCTGGTGATGGAACGTACCTCCTCGGCCACATACTGGGTGACTTCCGGGCTGATGCCGAATCCCCTGTCCCCCATCAACGCCTCACCGCTCAATTTCAGCAGGACGCGCTTGTAAACGGGTTCTTTCACTTGTGTTATTCCCCCAGCTGAAACCGTGCAAACCGTTTGATTCGAATACTTTCCCCGATCTTTGCCACCTGCTCATTCAGATAGTCCCGTACCGAAATACCGGGGTCCTTCACATAAGCCTGATCCATCAGGCAGGCTTCCTTGTAAAACTTTTTAATCTTGCCGTCCACAATCTTGTCCACCATGTTTTCCGGCTTGCCCATCTCCAGTACCTGCTCCCGGTAAACCGCCCGTTCTCGCTCCACAAGCTCCGCGGGCACATCCTCGGGTTCGATGCCGGCCGGGTTGGTGGCGGCGATGTGCATGGCAATATTTCTGGCAAATGTCTTGAAATCCTCGTTTTTGGCCACAAAATCAGACTCACAGTTGACTTCCACCATCACACCGATCTTACCGCCCATATGGATGTAAGATTCAATAACACCTTCGGACGTATCCCTGCCGGACCGTTTGGCAGCCTTGGCAAGACCCTTCTTTCTCAGAAAATCCATGGCCTTTTCAACATCACCGTCACACGCCGTCAGCGCTTCCTTGCAATCCATCATGCCGGCCCCGCTTTTATCGCGAAGCTCCTTGACCATACTTGCGCTTATCGCTCCCATATTGCTTACTCCTCTGTTTTGTTCTGTTGATTCGATGCATCACCACCTTCCGCATCGACGGCCTCGTCGTCCGTCTCCTCCTGATAGTCCGACAGCGATGTAAAGGCTGATTTCCGGATTCTTTCCACAATAGGGCCTTCCGAGCCGTCCGAAATCACTTCCCGCTCACCCTCAGGGGCTGCTGCTTTGCCTTCCTGGCCGGTCACGCCTTCGGCTTTCTCAGGCGCGGCATCCTTGTCCGATACCGCCTGCTTCTTTTCTTCCATGCGTTCCCTGCCGACGATGCAGGCCTCCGCAATCCGGGATGTAATCAGTCGAATCGCACGGATCGCATCGTCATTGCCCGGGATAAGATAATCGATATCATCCGGATCGCAATTGGAATCCACAATGGCCACCACCGGAATGCCAAGCCTGCGGGCTTCCCGGACAGCAATGGCCTCTTTTCGGACATCCACAACGAAGATCGCGCCCGGCAGCCGGGTCATATGCTGAATGCCCCCCAGCACGCTGTCAAGCTTGGTACGTTCCTTAAGCAGCTTGGCCTGTTCCTTTTTGGGATACATCTCAATAGAGTTGTCATTCACAATATCGTTCAGGTGGTGCAACCGGTCGATACTCTTCTTGATGGTCTGAAAATTGGTGAGCATGCCGCCGAGCCACCGGTTATGCACATAAAACATCTCCGCCCGGTTGGCCTCTTCGTAAATCGACTCACGGGCCTGTTTTTTGGTGCCGACAAACAGAACGGAATGGCCGCCTGCCACGACCTGGGTAATAAAGTCATAGGCGTCTTTGAACATGCGGACGGTTTTCTGCAGGTCAATGATGTAAATGCCGTTTCTTGCCCCGAAGATGTAAGGCTTCATCTTGGGATTCCACCGCCGGGTCTGATGACCGAAATGAACGCCCGATTCCAGCAACTCTTTCATTGTAACGTAACTCATGATGCCTCTCCTTTTGTTGTGTTTTTCCGCCGCTTTCATCATCCCGGCACACCACTTTTACCTGCCCGCCCCCGATGGGCCAAGCATGATAAAGCACACGGCTGCCGGTTAAAAAGCGTGTGTTTTTGTTCCTAAGAATAAATATGCAAGATTAACAGGTATTGTCCTGGCAGGCAACTGTTTTTTTCACCAAATCGTCAGCTGCCGTAAATATTTTAACCCGATGCAAGACCGGTATTTCCTGCTGAAATTGTCAATTTCACCGCAGAGACCGCAGAGGATTGGCCCTCCGGCGTTCTCTGCGTCTCTGCGGTTGAAAAAAAATGGGGTGATCAGATCCGACTTAGCCCGGATATTTCACCTGCAGTCGAGCGACACGGTCATGGCCGGCCAGGTCTCTGGCAAAAGACAGTGGCCCATACGCGCCCGCCGCTTCAGCAAGCCGCGTTACTGCCGCTTTCTGGTCCCAGCCGATTTCAATCATCAGCCGGCCGCCCGGCTTAAGATAGCGCGGGGCCGTACTGATAATATGCCGAATATCCCGAAGTCCGTCCTGTCCTCCGTCCAGGGCTGTCCGGGGCTCAAAGTCCCTTATCTCAATGGCCAGATTGCTGATCTCCGCTGACGGGATATAGGGCGGATTGACCACGATCAGATCATAACCACCGGCGTCCGGCAAAAGGGCGGCGAACCAGTCAGACACAACAAAATCGATATTACCTGAAAGGCCCTGTTTCCGGGCATTACCGGCGGCTACGGCCACGGCCCGGGTTGACCGGTCCAGTGCAAAAAACCGGCAATGCGACGCCTCACCTGCCAGAGCGATAATGACGGCACCGGAACCGGTTCCCATTTCCAGCACCCGGAAGGGGGAAGCATCGCTGCTTTGATCCGGCAAAACTGCCAAGGCGGTTTCCACCAGGCATTCCGTGTCTGGCCGGGGGATCAGCACATCCGGCGCTACCGTCAGTGTCATTGTCCAGAATGCCTTTTCCCCGAGGATATAAGCCACGGGTTCCCCCCTGGCTCGCCGTTTGATCAATGCCCGGTAAGCCGAAAGTTCATCGGGGGAAAGGGGCTGGTCATAGCGAAGATACAGGTCCAGACGCTTAATACCGAGGGTGTGTGCGAGAAGGAGTTCTGCGGAGAGTTGCGCCCCTTCGACATGTCGTTCGTCAAAAAAGGCGGCGGTCCATTTCAGAACCTCGAGAATCGTCCATGCAGGGGAATCAGGAGGCATCTCCGGCGCCCGGTTCTTTTAGCTGCTGAGCGTTAAAATAGGTCGCCAGCTTATCCAGCAGTTCGTCCATTTCACCTTGAAGAATCGTGTCCAGCTTATAAAGGGTGATCCCGGCACGATGATCGGTGACCCGGCCCTGGGGAAAATTATAGGTCCGTATCCGGCCGCTGCGGTCCCCGGTCCCTACCTGCCCTTTCCGCTCCTGGGCGATCTTTTCATTCTGTTCCTGCACCATCTTATCCAGAAGCCGTGCCCGCAGAACTTTCATGGCTTTGGCCTTGTTCTTGAGCTGGGATTTTTCATCCTGGCAGGTCACCACCACGCCAGTGGGCAGATGGGTCAACCGCACCGCGGAATCGGTCGTGTTAACGGACTGCCCCCCTGGGCCGCTGGAGCGGTAAACATCTGTTTTAACGTCGGAGGGATCGATATGCAGTTCGACTTCTTCCGCTTCCGGTAAAACCGCAACCGTTACAGCAGAGGTATGAATCCGTCCCTGGGTTTCCGTCTCGGGAACACGCTGCACTCGGTGGATCCCGCTTTCAAACTTGAAATAACTATAGGCGCCTTTGCCATAGACCATGAAAACGACTTCCTTGAAACCGCCGGTGCCCGTTTCGTGGCTGCTCATCACCTCGGTTTTCCAGTTCTTGGCTTCCGCGTATCGCCAGTACATGCGGAAAAGATCGTTTGCAAAAAGCGCGGCTTCTTCACCACCGGTGCCGGCCCGAATTTCGATCAGCACATTTTTGCTGTCATTGGGGTCCTTGGGGGTAAGCAGTTTCTTGAGCTGTTCTTCGAGGGTCGCCAGTTCGGCTTGCAGGGTTTCCACCTCCTCCCTGGCCAGGGCTTTCATCTCCGGATCATTGTCATCCAGCAGTTCCTTGCTGGTTTCCAGTTCTTCGGAGGTGCTCTTGTACCGCCCGTAAACATCAACAATACCGGCCAGTTCGGCATGCTCCTGGCTGTATTGCTGATATGCCGCCCTGTCATTGATCACATCGGGGTCGGCCATCCGGCGTTCAAGCTCAAAAAAACGGTCTTCTATCTCTTTTAGTTTTTCAAACACGGCCTGTTGTCTGCCTATGGATTAGCCCGGATATTTCATGAAATACTCGGGTTAGGCTTGCTTACCATCCTGCTTCTGCTGCTCAAACTTGGCATACTTCCGCCGGAACCGCTCGATCCGGCCGGCCGTATCAACCAGCTTCTGTTTGCCCGTAAAAAACGGATGGCACTTGGAGCAGATTTCAACGGATATGGCCTCACGGGTAGACCCCACCGTGAACTCATTGCCGCAGGCACACCGTGCTTTGGCTTCATAATATTCCGGATGAATCTCTTTTTTCATAACAAACTGCCTCCTTTACTCAAAAAAATCCCTTTCCCGCAATGACCGGTTTCGTCATCACGAAAAAGGGTTATAACGCCAGAGGGCTCAAAAGTCAAAAAAAATTTACGGAGCCGTTACGAATTCATGGCATCCATAAACTCCTGATTATTCTTCGTGCTGCTCATCTTGTCCAGCAGAAATTCCATGCCGTCCACAGAATTGAGGGTGGCCAGCAGCTTGCGCAGGATCCACACCCGGTTCAGCACATCTTTTTCCACCAGCAGCTCCTCTTTCCGGGTGCCTGACCGGTTGATATCAATGGCCGGATAGATACGGCGGTCCGCCAGTTTCCGGTCCAGTTGCAATTCCATGTTACCGGTACCTTTAAACTCCTCAAAGATCACCTCATCCATACGGCTGCCGGTGTCCACCAGAGCGGTGGCCATAATTGTCAGGCTGCCGCCTTCTTCAATATTTCTCGCTGCGCCAAAAAACCGCTTGGGCCGATGCAGGGCATTGGAGTCCACACCGCCGGACAGCACCTTTCCACTGGACGGCACCACAGAGTTATAGGCCCGGGCCAGCCGGGTAATACTGTCCAGCAGAATAACCACATCTTTTTTATGTTCCACCTGGCGTTTGGCCTTTTCAATCACCATCTCCGCCACCTGCACATGCCGTTCAGCCGGTTCATCAAAGGTGGAACTGATCACTTCCGCATTAACCGACCGTTTCATATCCGTCACCTCTTCCGGGCGCTCGTCAATCAGCAGCACAAACGGTACGACCTTTTTGTGGCTCGCTATAATACTGTTGGCGATATTCTGCAGGAGCATGGTCTTGCCTGCCCGGGGCGGAGAAACGATCAATCCCCGCTGTCCGAATCCGATCGGCGTCAGCAGGTCCATGATCCGCATGGAGTAATTATCGGAACTCCGTTCGAGATTGATTTTCTGGTTGGGGAAGAGCGGCGTAAGGTTATCAAAATAGGTTTTTTGCCGGGCAATTTCCGGGTCTTCGTGATTGATGGCCTCCACCTTCAGCAAGGCAAAATACCGTTCATTATCCTTGGGTTTACGGATCTGGCCGGAGACAATGTCGCCGGTCTTCAGATTAAACCGCCGGATCTGGGAAGGCGAAACATAAATGTCATCAAGACCCGGAAGATAACTGCAATCCGGGGATCGCAGAAAACCGAACCCGTCGGCCAGCACTTCAAGGGTGCTTTCACCGAATATGTAGCCGTTATTTTCAGCCTCGGACTGCAGAATGGCGAAAATCAGTTCCTGCTTTTTAAAACCGGCGCTGTCAATCGCGTAGTCTGTCGCAATCTGCTTTAATTCGTCCATTTTCTTCTTCTTGAGTTCAGATATATCCATGTACACATTACCTTTCCGGGGTTTTTATCTGTTTCCGCTGGTGGTTTCAGCCGGGCGGGCGCTGACCGAAACCGTCAGGCATTCATCCGCTTTCCACCGGGATATTCTAAATTTTACCAAACCGCTGATTGTCCTACCGAACCTTTGATTGTCCTAAAGAAAAGCTTGAAGGCCATGCACAACGACCGGACTTATGGCGTTCATCAAAAGGCGGGCATCCTCATATCAATATATTTATGTATACTATTTTAAAATGTAATGTCAAGCACTTTATGACCGCTCTTTGCGATTGTTCTGAAAGCGGCTTCGCCTGGAACCGGTCTGCGACGGCAACCGCAAAGGACCTGAAAAATACCCCGAACAACTTGACAAACCGTTTTCTTTTGTATACCAAGGGCTATTGTATTTCTGACTTTTACGGGAAAATTTTACTTGCGATTGCACAATAACAGAACCAGTTAACTATTAAAAAGGAGACCAATCATGAACATTTTGTTTTTCGGCCCCAACGGCAGTGGTAAGGGCACCCAGGGTGCCATCCTCAAAGACAAGTACAACCTTCCCCACATTGAATCCGGGGCGATTTTCCGCGACAACATTTCCAACGGCACGGAACTCGGTGCAAAAGCAAAATCCTATATCGACAAAGGCGACCTGGTACCGGACGAGATCACCATTCCCATGATCCTGGACCGGCTGAAGCAGGATGACTGCAAAAACGGCTGGCTGCTGGACGGATTTCCCAGAAACAAGACACAAGCGGAAAAACTGGATGAAGAACTGAAAAAAGCGGGGCTGAGCCTGGACATTGTTGTAGAAATTGTATTGGACCGGCAGATCGCCAAAAACCGTATTATGGGCCGCCGGTTGTGCGTCAATGACAACAACCACCCCAACAATATTTTTATTGATGCCATTAAACCCGACGGTGACAAATGCCGGGTATGCGGCGGTGAACTGAAAACCCGCAGCGACGACCAGGATGAGGCGGCCATTGACAAGCGCCACAGCATCTACTATGACACGGAAACCGGGACCCTGGCAGCGGCCTACTTTTTCAAAGAGATGGCAGCCAATAATGACGCCCTGAAATACATCCCCCTTGACGGTGAACCCAGCGTCAAGGAAGTGACCGACGAGCTGGTGTCAAAATTATAATTTTTTGCTTGTAAAAACGGTCTCATTATATTATTATTTTCTGTTACAAAAAGAATATGATATTCTGAATTCAATAACCATTCGAAATCAAAAAAATATTTCGATGGAAAGAAAGGGTGATTCAATTTGAAGGAAATCGAGGTACGCGTCATTGATAACGACCTTGAAAAGGCCATGCGGGTTCTGAAAAAAAAAATTCAGAATGACGGCCTTTTTAAGCGCCTCCGGCTTCGCAAGAACTATGAAAAGCCAAGCGAATTCAGACGGCGCAAGCAACGGGAAGCCTTGCGCAGACAGCGGATTTCTGAAATCAAGCGACGCAGATACAGATAACCCTGTGAACACTACGGGATGCGCATCACCGCGCCGAGTAGTGCACAACCGATGATAAAACCCGGCCAACCCTTTGGCCGGGTTTTTTTACGTATAATGACCACGCCATATACTTACGATCAATGTCTGCAAGAGATGTATGCGCTCCGCCGGTTCGGCATCAAGCTGGAGCTGGCCACCATGGAGCAGATTCTCGGCGCACTCGGAAATCCCCAGGAACGCTTTGCGTGCGTGCATGTGGCCGGCACCAACGGCAAAGGATCCATTGCGTCCCTTCTGGCAACCATTTTGCACCGTGCCGGTTACCGGACCGGCCTGTATACATCTCCCCATCTTGTGCGCTTCAATGAACGTATCAAAATCAACGGCAGGCCCATCGACGATCAAGGGGTGATTACGGCGTATCAGGCGGTCAAAGGACATCATGGAGATAGCCGGGAGCCCACGTTTTTCGAGCTGACCACGGCAATGGCCTTTTATGCCTTTGCCCGGGAAAAAGTCGATATTGCCATTATCGAAACCGGCATGGGCGGTCGATTTGATGCCACCAATGTGATAATGCCGGTGCTGTCGATTATCTCCAATATTTCCGTTGAGCATCGCATGTATCTCGGCAACACCCTTTCAGAAATCGCCCGGGAAAAGGCCGGGATCATAAAACCGGGCATACCCGTTATCACCGGCACACGGCAGAAACCTGCATTGGAGAAGATCAGAAAAATTGCCATATCACAACAGGCGCCCTTTTACCGCCTGGGTGAACATATCCGTATCCGGAAAAACGGCGAATCGACCTTTTCCTATGCCGGAATTCACCACCATTGGAAAAAACTGCAAACCTGTCTGTCCGGCGATCATCAGCTTGCAAATGCCGCCCTTGCCGTGGCTGCCTGCGAAATTCTGGCCGAACAGGGGGAAAAAATTGATGAAGTCGCCGTCAGGGATGGACTTTTGAATGTTCAATGGCCGGCCCGTCTGGAGATCGTTGCCCACTCACCCACCATCCTGATTGACGGTGCCCACAACCTGATTGCAGCAAAGGCCCTGGCTGATTATCTAAACACCCGCTTTGCCGATAAATCCATCACCCTCGTGGTCGGTATTCTTGACGATAAACCCCACAAGGCAATCCTGAAAAGCCTTTTGCCCGCCTGCGACCGGGTAATCGTCACCCGTGCCGAAACAGGCCGCGCCTTTCCGCCAGAAACCCTGGCCGATGCCGTGGCTGAACTCGGGACAACCGCCCTGGTCAGCCCCACTGTGGGGGACGCCATCACCCTGGCCATGACCAAGACAAACCCCGATGACATGATCTGCATTGCCGGCTCCCTGTATGTGGCCGGTGACGCCAAAGCCTTCCTGGAAAAGGAACAGAATCGTTTTGGATTTCCTGTTGACACAAACAGGCTGAAATAGTAAATTTTATCTTTGTGCGCCCGTAGCCCAGGGGATAGGGCGTCAGCCTCCGGAGCTGAAGATCGCAGGTTCGAATCCTGCCGGGCGTACCACATTCATCCCGGATAAACCCCAACAAACCCGCTGACAAACAATGACCAGAAACCTCAAGCTGACCATCGAATATGACGGCACCCACTATCACGGATGGCAGCGGCAAAAAAACGATCCCACAATTCAGCAGGCCATTGAAGATGCGCTATTTAAAATGACACGTGAAAAAGTTACGCTGACCGGATCGGGCAGGACCGATGCCGGGGTTCATGCCCGGGGACAGGTCGCCAACTTTAAAACCGCATCCCGCCTGACATCAGAAAATTTTCAAAAGGGCCTGAACAGCCTTTTAAACAACGATGTTGTTATTATCGATTGCCAGGAAGTTCCTTCCGACTTTCATTCCCGCTATGATGCAACAGCAAAGACATACCAGTACTGTATTCTTAACCGGCCGGTTCCCACAGCCATTGACCGGCACGTTTCATGGCATATCCGGCATCCGCTGGACCTGGATGCCATGCGGGCCGCCCTGCCGCATATTATCGGCCGCCACGACTTTAAATCCTTTGAAGGGGGCGGCGGTGAAAAGACAAACACCGTCCGGCACGTCATGGATGCCGCGCTGGTTGAAGCCCAGGACGGATTTCTTTTCTTTCAGATAAAAGCGGATGGATTTCTGCGGTATATGGTACGCAACATCGCCGGTACCCTTGTGGATGTGGGCACCGGCAAAATCCCCGCCAAAAGGCTCCCTGCAATTATCAACGGCAAAGACCGGGCCCTGGGCAGCCCGACAGCCCCGCCCCAGGGGTTGTGCCTGATTTCAGTGGAATATTAGATCTTACGCCGTCAAAGTTGACATGCCATCATTTTTTATTTATAGATTTAATGCAATCTATCATTATGAGGCTACTGGAAAGAGGGCAACGCATATGAGTGGACGTATTGAAAAAACCCGAGGCAACACGCCCGTTCGAAACATTCCCCATGATTATTACCCAAAAGGTTCTGAAGGCTGGTTTGTGATACCGGAAGGTGATTGCGCGGGGATGAAAATGTTCTTCTGGGACAAAACATACGGGGATGGTGAGCCGGAAACCACCGTGGTGATGACCCATGGAAACCCGGAATGCTCCTATGCTTACCGGAACATCATCAAGGCCCTTGAAAAATCAGCCCGAAAAACATACCGGCTTGTGATGATGGACCATATTGGTTTCGGGCTGTCGGATCAGACCCCGTTCCAGATGGTGCCCATGCATCACGCGGAAAACCTCATTCAGCTTGTCCGTTACCTGGACCTGACCGATGTGACCCTGGTCATTCATGACTGGGGCGGCCCCATTGGTGTGGGCACGTTTATCAAAGACCCTGAACGCGTCACCGGGCTTGTGGTGACCAACACCACTGTTTTTCCGTTTCCCAATGAAGGACTCAATCATTATAACTATCCCATCCCCGGGCCCTTTTCATGGTCACGGATGCCCTACCTGGTCTTTGATGCTTTGTGGGGCATTCACGCGGCCTATGCCGTATTAACGCCCCCCAAAAAACCGGTCAGGATGATATGGGATTACACCATTTATATGATCCGGGCCCTTCTGGGATGGTTGCCCGGGAAAAATATCGAAGCCCAGCGCATTTACAGGGAACAGTTCGGTGTTAAGTCAAACGCCAGAATGTCCAAACGCATGGTCCTTCAATGCCCGGTCTGGGCACATGGCAACACGTATAAAGACCCGGTCAAGGGGATCCAGGACACCACCCCTTTTTACCGCTACATTCAGGAAAACATCACCCGCTTCTGGGGCCCCGAAGGCCGGAACATCCCAGCCCGAGCCGTTCTGGGTGCATGGGACCCCCTGGCCAAACAGCAGGTCATTGACCAGTGGACCAATGCCCTGCCCCGGCTTAAAGGCCATGTAACGGTGCATGAGAATGTGTCCCATTTCGTGAATGAAATGAGGCCCGTAGAGGTTGCGGACGCCATCATTGAAGTGGCGGGACTGGCCTGAGCGCACCCATAAGAACAAAGAAAGGCCGTTTTTCTGTCGAAAAACGGCCTTGTAGTGATTTCATGAAATATTCGGGTTAATCAAACGCCATCTCGGTCTTCCAGACTTCCCATACTTTGCCCACCAGGTCGGGTCCGGGCTTGAGGGTGGCCTTGCCGGGCTTCCATCCAGAAGGCGTTGCTTCTGTGCCCTTACTGTTACGCACCAACTGGAAGGCCTGAATCTGTCGTATGGATTCTGCCACATTGCGCCCCACCGGCGGTGTTAACACTTCAAAGCCCTGCACAATGCCGTCCGGGTCAATGATAAACCGTCCACGGGTTTCCACGCCGGCATCTTCATCGTAGATCCCGAATATTTTTCCAACCCTGCCGCCGGCATCGGACAGCATTGGAAAAGGAACGCCGCCATCGACCATTTTGGAAATTTCATTGTCATTCCACATCTTGTGGACAAAAACGCTGTCAATGCTCATGGAAAGGACTTCAACGCCGAGCTTCTGAAATTCTGCATATTTTTCGGCAACTGCCGAAATTTCTGTCGCTCAGACGAAAGTGAAGTCCCCGGGATAAAAGCAAAGTACCACCCATTTGCCCAGGTATTCCGATAATTTTACAGAAATAAATTTACCGTTCTGGTAAGCAGGTGCAACAAAATCCGGTGCTTTTTTTCCTACGCGTATCATGGACGAAACCTCCTTGACGGGTGCTGGTTCTGGTGAAGATTCATTTTCAGTACTTTCGCCGACCGGACCGCCGGTTGGCCGGGCGCAGCCGGCATCCATTTCTTCGGGCATAGTAACCTCCTTATTTAAAGTCCTTTGTTTTCAAAAAAACGAAACAAACCAATTACAATTGCTGCGAATATGATGATGACAATCCAGTGGTTAAGGCCGATCACCTGGGGCAGGGTGATTTTACCAAAACTGCCCAGGGAAATAATATTGGCTTTCATAAAGGGATAGGCCGACGCAAAAAGCGCCCCGCCGCACAGCATCCCCACGATGCCCCACAGCCCATCAATTCTTCCTTCGCCAAGGGCACCAACCGCTGTACCGGGGCAATAGCCCAAAAGCCCCCAGCCGATGCCGAACAGGACGCCGCCGACAATCTGGGCGCCCAGAGACGTGGCTTTTATGCTCAGTTCGATCACGCCGAGGTCTTTCAGCAGGTAAATACCGATTGCCGCCACGACAACCGCACTCAGCATGAATTTGACAATGGTCATATCAACCAATCTTAAAGCGCCGACCTGTTTATCGTATCGCAGGACTTGTCCTTTTTGCAAAAGGAACCCAAAAAGAATGCCGGTAATGATTCCATAAAGCAGGCTCATGATTATTTCCTTTCCTTACTACGGTAAACAAGATTTGCAGTCATCAGGCCGCCACCGAAAAAGGCGAACAAGGCAACAAAACCACTGACCGATAGTTGAGCAAGACCGCTCAAACCATGCCCGCTGGGTCAGCCACCGGCAAGCCGTGCACCGAACAGTGCAACCACGCCGCCGAAAAAGGCAACCACTGCTCTTTTTACAGGGCTGGCACCGAACCTTTCCCCCCACATGTCCGGAACGGCCTGGAACTTAAATTCACCGGAAATCCGGGATGCGATAAATGCGCCTATCAGGATTCCCGCAACAAACATCAGCTGCCAGTTCGGCAGCGATGAGGGGCCGTACTTGCCGCCTTTGGTTGTAAAATACTCAATGACCGACGTGTCAACACCAAGGGCCTGCTCAATTACCGATGCACTGCGCGCAAACGTGGTTGACGCACCCAGAAAATTACCGCTGATCAGCACCGACAAAATCAATAGCAGACCTGTTAAACCACCTGCCAAATAAGGGTTCCATTTTTTTTCAAAACAATATCCTCCTTTCAGGGTTTAAAGATTCTGATTTTCAATGCCGAAAATGAGGTTTATGATTTGGTTTTCTTTTGAATTGATAATTGCATGGTGAGACTCATCTAGCCGGTATTTTAGGGTATTTTATAAGTATATACTCATAATGTCAATGTCTTTATATTTCTTAAAGCCCTATGCTGACGGGCAGTCCGGGCGAATGCGGTGGGGTGTTTCACAGGTCGAGTGCAGACAGGCGCTGCTTCAGTCTCGTATACCGGTGGCTGGTCTTGTTGTTGTTCACGCCGATGGCAAGGGCCCGGGGGGTGCCCACCATGACCACCAGTTGCCGGCCCCGGGTGACGGCGGTATAGATCAGGTTTCGCTGGAGGAGAATATAGTGCTGGGTCAGCATGGGCATGACCACGGCGGGATACTCGGATCCCTGGGATTTATGAACCGAAACGGCATAGGCAAGGACGATCTCGTCCAGGTCGGCAAAGGGGTAGTGGATTGACCGGCCGTCAAACTGAATTACCATCTCCCGGCTGTTGTGGTCGATCCGCCGGATACGGCCGATATCGCCGTTAAACACCTCCCGGTCGTAATTGTTGCGAATCTGCATAACCTTGTCATCCACAGCAAATGTGGTCTCCCCGCGCACCAGACCGTCGTTTTCCGGGTTCAGGGCAGCCTGCAGGCGATTGTTGAGATTGTTGCCGCCGGCAACCCCTTTGTGCATAGGGGTGAGCACCTGGATTTCATCAACGGGATCAAACCCGAACCGGTCGGGAATCCGGCGGCTCACCAGATCGGTAATCGTTGAAACCACCGCTTCCGGGTCTTCCTGTTCGATAAAAAAGAAATCACTGTCTGCATCCCGGTTGTGAAACCCCGGCACGATTCCCTGATTGATCTGGTGAGCAGCCCGTATAATACGACTCTGTCGGGCCTGTCGGAATATTTCATTTAATGCCACGACCGGTACAATATTGGCATGGATGATATCGTGGAGCACATTGCCGGCGCCCACAGACGGCAACTGGTTGACATCGCCCACCAGGATGACGGTGGCGTGCGAAGGCACGGCCTTGAGCAGATGGTACATCAGCAGTGAATCGATCATGGACGCTTCATCCACCACCAGCAGATCACATTCAAGGGGGTGTTCGCTGTCCCTTTGGAATCCGCCCTTGGCCATACTGAATTCCAGGATGCGATGAATGGTGCGTGAATCCCTGCCGGTGGCCTCTTTTAATTTTTTTGCGGCACGACCCGTGGGGGCGGCAAGCATGGGGATGGCCCCCAGGGCAAGAAAAATCTTCAATACGGCCTTGACAATCGTTGTTTTGCCGGTGCCCGGCCCGCCGGTGATCACCATAACCTTGCTGTCAGCCGCTGTGGCGACCGCCTCTGCCTGTTTTCGGGCCAGGGTCATGGAGAGTTTTCCCTGTACCCATTCAACGGCTTTTGGCGTATCAATCCTGCGAATGGATTTGGCCGTGTCCAGCAGACGTTTAAAATGGGCGGCAATGGAGAGCTCTGCATAATGGTATCCCCAGAGAAACACCGCTTTTTCATCACCGGAAGCGCCGCCGGAATCATCTCGCAACGGCTCGGCCACAAGGGTCTTTTCCGCTTCTTCCGCCGCAATTGCCTCAACCACAATCTTCCGGCCCACCCCCAGTATTTCCATGCTTTTGGTCACCAACTGATGCCATGGGTAATAGACATGGCCAGCCTGGGTCATCTGGTCCAGGACATAGTGGATACCTGCCCGCACCCGCAGGGGGCTGTCTGCGGGAAAACCCAGTTTCCGGGCAATGTCGTCGGCAATAACAAATCCGATACCGAAAATATCACCGGTCAGCCGATAGGGATTTTCCGACACCATGTCAATGGCGTCGGTACCATAGGCCTTGTAAATCTTCACCGCATAACCGGCACCGACCCCGTGGCCCTGAAAAAACAGCATCACATTCCGGATTTCATGCTGTGATTGCCAGGATTCTTTGATCATGGCCAGCCGCTTTTTGCCGATGCCCTCCACTTCCCGCAGCCGGTCAATATCGGTCTCCATGATCCGCAGGGTATCTTTGCCGAACACCTTTGTGATACGCTCTGCCATGACCGGCCCGATGCCCTGAATCAGGCCGGACCCGAGATACTTTTTGATGCCGGATACGGTTGCCGGGGGGTCAGCCTTATAGGCATCCACACGGAATTGTTCGCCGAACTGGGGATGGGTGGTCCATTCGCCTGTTACTTCCAGAATCTCGCCGGGGGTGGTTGCGCCGAAATTGCCCACCACAGTGATGGTCTCCCGGCTGGAAAAGACCTTCAGGGCGGCAACGGTAAACCCGCTCTCAGCATCGGCATAGGTAATCCGCTCCAGCCGGCCTTTCAGGATCGTTTGAGTCATTATGGAGCCCCCCTGCTCTCTCCAAAACCTCTGTCATGAAACGTCAGGGCACCGGCAATCAGATGGGCGGTACGAACCGGTTCGGGAATATTGCTGTGAATACTGAAACGGGTGAGAACATCTTCGGCCTGGGCACGGGAAATTCCGACGCGTTGCACATAGATACCGTTTACCGGCTCCATGGGACCAAGCGCCTGAATCATGGCCCATTTTTGCGAACCACCGGGAATGTTGCCGGAAAGCAGGGCCGCCTGAATGGCACCCATGTCCGGCAGAATGCGGGAAACTACCAGTACGGGGAGATTCGTATTCCGGCTGAGGGCGGGGGCATCCACCACGTTAAAGCCGGCCAGGGCAACGCCCTGGAGCATGATCAGGCCGATATGCTGTGCGAACTTTGATTCCCTGATCATCGCGACAAGGCGGCCGGCCGCATCCATACCGTCTTTCTGGACCGTACCGATCAGCACACCGTCAAACCGCAAGGCCGCGAACACCGCGCCGACCACGGCCACATCGCCTGTATGATGCCGGGGAAACGGCGCATCGTCGAAACCGATGATATTGGAAAACCGTTTCATCCCATTGTTTCCAGAAAAACGAAGCCGTCCGCCGTCACTTTTCGATTTTATCCAGCTCTTCCAGCAGATGCTTCGCATTTTCAATATCTTTTTTCGCCTGTGGATGATCGGGGTTGAGGGCCAGCGCCTTTTCCCACTGATCAATGGCTTTCAGCAACTCCTCCTCCACGAAAAACTGAACCCCGCGCCGGTAATGCTTCTCGGCGAGCGCAATCATCTGGTCCCGGGTTTCGGTTCTGAGCGACTTGATATCCTTGTATCCGTCCGCCACGTTTTTAAACATTTTCATGGCATCAAGATACTGTTCTTGCGCCAGGAATTGTTTGCCCATGCGATAATAGGCCGCATTGGCCAGCTCCATGGCCATCCGGTTGGAAGGCTCTATCGCAAGCACCTCTTTGGCAAGAGGCGGCACTTCCGGGTATTTTTCTTCTCCGAGGCTCTTCTTGGCCAGCCACAGCTTCTGCTCAATCTCCGAATCAATCTCTTTCTGTTGTTTTGACTCACTGGAAATCGATGTTTTGGGTGGCTCCGGGGCCGGCTTGGGGGGGGGTACCGGCTCAACCCGCGGGGGTGGGGGTGGGGGCGGCACTTCTTTTGGGGCCATGCACCCGGGCAAAACCCCGATAAAAAGCAGACTGAAAAGAAATATCAGTATGCAATGAGCATATTGTTTCATGGTATTTTCTCTGATGGCCTCGTAAAACGCCCCATCTCTTCTTTGCGCTGCACCTCGAGATGCATCAACGCCTTGCGTTGAAACGTTTTATTCTGCCATCCCAAAAACGATTGTTCATGGGGCTGGCTGTCCATAAATGGATGCGCTGCGCCGGTAATGATTACCACAACGGCCATCAAGCATTCCTGTTCAAGCCCAGCACCTTATAGGTCTCAACCGGTTCGGTCCAGCCCTTTATATGCCTGGCCGGGAGCTTTTCCGCACTTATCTGATGGCGTAGCCGCTCATAAACATGTGTGCTGATAATTGTTTCACCGGGCCCGGCGATACCGCTGAGACGCGATGCAGCATTCACGCTGCTGCCGATAACCGTATATTCCATTTTATCCTGAGAACCGATGTTGCCGGACACGATCACACCGGTATCAATGCCGATTCCCACAGCCGTTAATAGGGTATTACCACGTTTCGCCACTTTACGCAAATGTTCCTGAATGGTGAGGGCCGCCTGAAGCGCCCTTTCCACATGGTTGCTGTGAAAGACGGGGATGCCAAACACACCCAGAACCGCATCTCCCATGAACTTATCCACATACCCGCCATGATCCAGGATAACCCCTGCAGCAATCTCAAAGTACTCATTGAGCAGGTCAATGACCTGCTCCGGTTCATTCTGCTCGGAAAAAAATGTAAATCCGCGGATATCGGCAAACAGAATCGTGGCATCGTTTCTTCGTCCTTTGAGCCACTGTTTCTGGGGGTCGGCCATGATCATCTCCAGCACGTCATTCCCCACATACTTGCCGAACGATTCCTGCATCAATGAATTCCGCCAGAGTTCTTCGCTCATTTTGTTAAATGCCCGGGCCAGATTTCCCAGCTCGTCCCGCCGGTTCAGCACCACACGGTGCCGGTAATTCCCCCGGCTGATCTCGGTGGTGGCCAGCACCAGCTTCTGGATGGGATTGGAGTAATAAATTCCCAGTATCACGGCCAGCAGCAGCCCCGCCAGGACCACACTTAATGTAATCAAGGAAATAATGATTCGCTCTTTGAGAATCAGGTGCTTGATAAAATTGATCGAAACACCCACATGGACACGCCCCAGGGTCTTGTCTTTAAACATGATCGGCCGGGAGATATTCAGCACATATTCGCCGGACGGCAGGGTATGGTTGAAATAAAGCGTTCTTCCTTTTTTTGTTACATTTTCAACATTTTCAAACTCCCGCAACGGGGTTCCGATCCGGGTCAAATCGGTATGTGCCTTGATCATATTATTCGTATTCGTTATCACGGCGTAAAGAATGCCCTCCACCTTTGTGGCATCGCGAACAAGTGTATTCAATTGCAGCAGATCGTCTTCCAACAGGGGGATACGGGCATTGCTGTCAAAATAATTGAGGCTTACCAGGCCGATTTTAAGGGTCTTGTCATAGAGTTGTTCCTGCTGACGGTTTAAAATAAAAAAATTGAGAAATACTGCGGTAAGGACGATCAACACCATAGTCGTAATGGACAACTGAAGCCAGATGGGCATACGGGGTGCCGGCAGCCGTTCCACAAAGGAACCCCGGAGGGATTTGACATGCTCCCGGATATTGTCGGATAAAGTGGTGACAGAAATTTTGTAATGATCGTTTATCGCCGCAACAACGGCCGCCTCTTCGGCATATCCCAACGATACGATGATGGTACCGATGGGCATTACCCTTCCCTGCTCAGTAAATTTGCTTTTTTGAACATCCAGGGCATGCTCAAGCTGTTGGTCCGTGATGACCCCTCTTTGCCGCAACACCTCGCCGATAATCATATTCCGCCTGGAGAGGCTGAGTCTTCGTCGAAACCAGGGCAACCAGTTACGTACGTGCCACTTCCTGAAGTTCTTCATCCGGGGTATCCGTTCATTATATACGCTGCTTTCCCGTTTCAGCGTTAACTTGGGAGAGGGTAACCTATGTTGCCCCGCCACAGAAAACCCCGTTTTTCAATACGCGTTGATGTCTGCCGGCGGGGGTGTTTTTACAATAATTTCAGATTATAATCCACAAAATCAGGACTGTCAATAATTGCTTTATCCATCAAATATGGTATAAAAGCACTTTGCGACTTTACCAGCGACCTTGTTAAGGGAGGTATATCATGGCAAATGGAAAGGCAACACAATCACTGGCACACTTCTGTAAGGACACCTGTCCCGTCTGTACCCGTGCCAGAAAAAAGGGCAAAGGCGTCCTTTACCAGATGGTGCGAATTGAAGAGCACATGTGCCCGGCGTGTCGATCCTACAAAAAGGTATATGGCGTGCCGGCGCATAAAAAACTGACGGCAAAGTAAAGAATCCTGGCCCACAGATCCAGGATTCTCAGTTGGACATGGAATAAACCGGTCTTCTCAGCCGTCCAGCCCCAACGTGCCGCCCGGATTCATGATGTCATGGGGATCCAGATGGTCTTTGACGGCACGAAGAATGTTCATTTGCTCTTTTCCCAGATGCCGTTCCATCCATGGCCCCATCATTCGCCCCACGCCATGGTGGTGACTCAGGGATCCCCCGTGCTGAACAATGGCTTCGATGATGCCTCTCTGAAATTTTCTGAATACCGTCAGATCGTTCATGGGCGCAAGAAAAATGAAATAGAGATTGGTGCCCTGGGGATAGAAGTGAGAAGCGTGGGTCATACAGATAATCGGTGCGTGCTGTTTGATATAGGTCCGTACGCCCTGATACAGTTGATGAAGATTATCCCAGGTCACGGACGACTCCAGCGTGTCGATCAGGATGCCGAAGTCGTTCAGGTCTTCCCGCATATATGGATCACTGAACCGCCCATGCATCCATTTTTTCATGGGATAGGCCGTCAGGTACATGGCTCCGTGGCGGGCGGCGATCTGCTTGACATTTTTTTTCACATTCCGGGCAAACCCCTTTTCACCGTCTGCCTGGCCGATGAACAGACATCGCGATCCGGGCTGCATCCCCTTGAAACGCATGAACCGGTCCAGCAGCGAATCGTCAATGCCGTACATCTTCAACCCCAGGTCGGTCTCTTCCGGATCGGAAATCCGCATGATTGAAGGCATGCCGAATTCCCCCTGACTGATCTCACGCGTCGCGTTCACACCGGATTCCCAGTCCGGAAACATCAAAGCAAACAATCGGCTGTTTTCAGGCCGGTACCGAAAAATCTTCATGGTCACAGCCACCAATACGCCGTAGCACCCCTCGCTCCCTTTCATGATATCATTGACCTTGGGGCCGGTGGCGGTGGCGGGATAATCCAGGGTTTTAAAGGTACCGGCAGGTGTCACATATTTCTGGCTGACGACGAGGTCGTAGGCATCGCCATAATAGGAAGAGGCCTGACCCGCGCCCAGGGTCACCACCCATCCCCCGACGGACGAGAACTCAAAGGACTGGGGGAAGTGGCCGCCGGTATACCGATGGGCCGCGCCTAACTGCTCCGGCGCATTGTTAAGCAGATCCTCATATGCCGGCCCCATCATGCCGGGCTCGACCGTTATGGTCCGGTTGACCTCGTTAAATGCCAGCATCCGGTTCATATGGGTTCCCATTACCAGGGTAACGCCCCCGTGGTTGCATTCAAGTCCCAGCGTCACGGAACTCCCACCGCCGTAGACATAAACCGGAATTTTTTTCTCATGGCAGAAGGAGACAATTTTTTCAACATCCGATTGATCGCGGGGATGTAATACCATATCGGGAAGATTGTCCACCATGCCGGCCCTGAGTTTTAAGATATCCTCCATGGCCTTACCCGTGGAATATTTCAGTCGGTCATAGTCCCCGAAAGAGAAATTTTCCTCTCCGACAATAGCGGCCAGGGTATCGGCATCGCCCCGGGAGAGGCGCGACGGGATCTCACAGGACACCGGTTCCTCACCGGTGTCCCCGGTTGCCTGAAAACGGGAATCCGCCAATCCCAGCGCATCGCTGACAACGGCGAGAAAGCCGGCATTGGGATGTTTGAATTCGTCCGGCGCGCCCCATTTGAAAATGGAACGAAAGGTATGCGGGGCCGGCGGGATATTAACCCAGTCAGGTGCCGTCGCTTTTTTGTTATCTTTCATTAATGTCTCCCGTTGATTTTGAACCCATTCTTACTCCGGATAACCGGTGATAGCGCGGATATTTCTGTAAAGCGGTGCAAGCGCTCTGAACATCCGCCTGTAGACCTGGCTGTAAAGCGCCTGATAGATGTCCACATTGGCAGGGTTCGGATCGAACACAGTGGCCTGTTTGACCATGCCGGATACGGCTTCTTCAAATGAGGTATAAATCCCGAGGCCCACGGCAGTCACTATAGCCGCGCCAAGCCCGGACGTTTCATGGGTCGCACCCTTTACCATGGGAAGATTGAAGATATCCGCCGTAATCCGGCAGATTTCATCGCTCTGGGAAGCCCCGCCGGAAACCGCCGCGCTGCCGGCCTTGATGCCCCCGGCTTTTTCCAGCTTGTGAAGACCTTCAAGCAGTCCGAATCCCAGCCCCTCGATGACCGCCCTGTAAATATGCGCCTTTTTATGCACATCGCCGAACCCGATTATGGCCCCTTTGGCGGAGGGGTGCCGTAATCCCGGGCTCCAGTAAGGCTGTACCACAAGCCCCATTGCCCCTGGCTCCGTCTCCAACAGATGCCGGTTCAATACCTCTTCCGCGGGGATCCCCATGGCTTCGGCCTCCTGGACCTCCTGGTAGGCGAATTCATTCTTAAACCAGGTAATCATCCAGTATCCCCGGAATATCTCTACTTCAGGATTATACCGCCCCGGGATCGGCGCCGGATAGGGCGGCATGAACCGCGAAGTCTCAAAATAATCTGACGATGTGGTCTGAATGGTGGCGGTCGTGCCGAAGCTCAGACTCACCGCACTCTGGTCAATCACGCCCGCCCCGATGGTTTCGCAGCCTTTATCTGATCCGCAGGCAACAACCGGCGTGTTTTCGGGTATGCCGGTGGCCGTTGCCGCGGCCGGTGTCACCATGCCCAGGACTTCTCCGGGTGCTATCAGCTCCGGGAGCTTCTCCGGCTCCACATAAAACAGCAGAGACGGCAGATCAAACCGTTTCGCCCATGTCATCTTTTTATAATTGAACGGCAGGTGACCGATCTGAGACGCCACCGAGTCGGCAAATTCACCGGTGAGGCGGTAATTCAGAAACCCCGATACTTGCAGATACTTTGCCGTGGCATCCCAGATATCGGGCCGGTTCTGGCGGATCCAGTTGCACTTGCCTTCGCTCTGAATCTCCATAAACGCCTCATCCATATGGACCGCTTTCAGGGCCAGCCGGACTACATTGCGGGGAGAAAACCGGGGAGCAGCCTTTCGCTGGTCCAGCCATATGATGGCGGGACTCAGGGGAACCCCGTTCTTGTCCACATTGATCATGCTGGCCCGCTGGGTGGTCACGCCGACACCGGCAATATTGTCAAATGCTGTACGGTATTCCGCTTTCAGCCCCTTGCAGGCCCGGCAAAGGCTGTTCCAGTAAATTTCCGGATCCTGCTCCGCCCATCCGGGGCGCGGGCTGACATAGGGAGCATATGCAACCTGTTGCCGGGCAATAAGATTACCGGCCTGAGAAAACAAAAGCGCCCGAAGGCTCTGGGTACCACAGTCAATGGAAAGAATCGTTTTTTCAGTCACGGACTTTCTCCTTTTCCGGCAATGCCGGCGGCGCATATGCCGCCTGCCAGACCTGCCTGTAACGATCTTCTTCTTTTTGCCAGTGTTCATCATCCCAGGGGAGAGCGGATTTGCAGACGGCCTTAATCGTATCAAAATGCGCGACCCCGCCGTCGGGCAGCAACAGGCCGATTCTGACGCGCCGCAGAAGCAGATCCGAAAGGTGTCGCACCTGTTCGCTGGCAGCGGCATAAGCCAGTTCGGCCCACAGAGTCGTTGTTCCGGGAACAGTTGCCATCATTTCCGGTGTCGTGGTTTCCACAACGGCAGATGCAGCCCGGCCGTATCTGCCGAATAGTCGTTGCCGGACATCTGGTGCCAACGAATGCAAAACAGCAGCTGTCGTGTCCGGCAGGTCAAAGACCGGTGTCCGACCTGACGGCAAGGATGCCGCCGGCAGATAATGTTTCACTTTTTTCAGGGCATCCCGCGCCAGCAGACGGAAGGTCGTCAATTTACCCCCTGTAACCGTCACCAGTCCCCTGTCTTCCCACACCACATGCTCACGGGATTCATGAGACGCCGAGGCCTTGCCTTTACTGAGCACAGGCCGGACCCCGGCCATTGAGGCAATACAGTCCTGTTCAGCGAGCGGCAGATCCGGCATAATAAAGGCCATTCCCGCCATCAGATAGTCGACTTCCCGCCTGCTGATTACGGGTTCAGCATAGAGATCTTCTGAGTGATCAATATCTGTGGTCCCCAGTACGGCAGCCCCTTCCCAGGGGAACATGAACACAGGCCGCTGGTCCGCCGGGTGGATAAAGCTGACCACATCGTCAACCGGGAACACCGACCGTGGAAAAAAGAGATGGCTGCCCCTCAACGGCCGGATATGAAGCCCTTTTTCAGGTGATGGGTGAAGATGTTCCGCCCAGACGCCCCCGGCATTAATGACAACACCGGCCTCCAGATTCGCGGCAATGCCTGTTTCCACATCCTCCGCCGCCACACCGGCAACACGACCATTCCGGTGCCGGTGTATTTCCGTAACGCGAGTATAGTTGAGGGCTTGCCCGCCGTTGGCCATGCCTTCCTGAAGCAGTCGCAGCACCAGCCGGGCATCGTCCACCTGGGCATCCCTGAAATGGAAACCACCGGACAAATTCGACGAACGAAGATAGGGGATACGCTTTTTCATCTCCCGGGCATTAAATCCGGTATACTGCTTTTCCAGGGCCATCAGGCTGTAAGCGGCCAGGCCCATGTTCATCATCGTTTTTGAAGGCCCCATATCCGTAAAAACGGGCATCAAAAATCCCAATGGATCGATAAGACCGGGCGCCTCGGAAAGAAGCCGCTCCCGCTCGGCCACCGATGCACGGGTCAGCAATATCTTGCCCTCCTTGAGATAGCGAAGCCCGCCGTGGACCATTTTTGAAGACCGGCTGGACGTGCCCCAGGCAAAATCCTTCTGTTCAAGCAACAGGGTTCGAAACCCCATTCTGATGGCCTCGCGGAATACCGCCGCGCCCGTGACCCCGCCGCCCACCACAATCACATCCCAGGATCTTTTAATTTGGCCGATCATCAACAGCCTCCTGAAGTTCGTCCCAAATGACGATACTCTCTGCCATGGCCCGTTTCACAACAGACCGGACATCTTCATAATTGATAACGGCATTCAGCAACCGTTCATAATACATCACAGAAGCGGACCGCGATTTTTCCAGGCTGAAGTACCGATGTCCCATTATCTTGAAAACCGGCGCAAAATCATTATGCATAAGGGGATAGACCATGTTGCCGCTGTGAAATACCATCATTGACTGTAATTCCCAGTCATGATCGGCCATGGCCTGCGCATCATCCACCGATGCCGGACCGGATTCCAGAAAGGCCCGGAACATCTCCCGGTTTTCCGCAACAGCCGGACCGGCACATACCGGCATCAGCATCTCCCGGGCGCAAAGCAGGTGCCGGATAAATTCCCGGGGTATATATTCGGGATATTGCACCAGGGTGGCCAGCATTCCCATCCCACCTTCCCGCCAGTAGTCATTTACGCGGGTCGGTTTTCCGTGCATGATGGTGATCCACCGGTCCCGGGCAAGCCGTTGCAAGACCTCCCGCAACGTCTGTCGGGTCACCCCGATATCGCCAGCCAGTTTGCGCTCCGAAGGCAGGTCGCTCCCCGGCGGATAAGTTCCGTTTAAAATGCCGGTGACCAGATAATATTCAGTATATTGAACAGGCCGCATGATGGCTGCCTCATTTCGGGCCATGGATATCCCCTTTCTGGTTAGAGGTCATACCAGATAAATATACGCTTGTCAAGCAAAATAAACCCTTTTCTTTAATACAGGAAAACCGTTCAATATATTTAACATCGGGTCTGCTTTGCCATCCTCTTTTCTTGACAATCAGCCGGCCATATAATATCGGTATACTGACTTCTAACAGAACAAAGGACGCGCGTATTTTTGCTGACACCGATGAAGACATCATCAAATTCAGCAGTGGTGACGACTTCCGGCAGGCTGAGGCACAGGGGACCTGCTATGCTCAGATTCCTGCTGGTGCTCTTTTTTATTTCCGGCGCTATCGGTTTGGGATACCAGGTCCTGTGGAGCAAGGTTCTGCTCAAAACCATCGGCATCAGTGCCTATTCATACGCGATTGTCTTAGCCTGTTTCATGGCGGGCCTGGCCATCGGTGGCAGGGTGCTCGGCCCCCTTGCCGACAAGACCCGCAATCCGCTCAGGCTCTTCGGATTTTACGAGGCCCTGATAGGGCTGTACGCCCTCTTTTTTATCCCCCTGGCTGATATTGCATACAACTTCTATTATCACCATGTCACCTATACTCCTTTCAACGCCGGGGAAACCAGCGCGATTATATACAAACTCGGCGTTTCAGCAGTTCTCCTGCTGATTCCTACCTTTTTCATGGGCGGTACGCTGCCCGCCCTTGTCCGGCATTGCTGTCCATCGTATTCCGTTGCGGGGAAAAAATCAGCGACTTTGTATGGTATCAACGCCGCCGGAGCAGTGACCGGCATTCTTGGCTGCGCGTTTCTCATCATCCCCTTCATGGGAATCCAAGGGACCTTTTTTCTGCTGGCCATCGGGAATTTATTCGTGGCGCTGGGGGCGTTCATTCTCAGTGTTTTTTACCACCCTGAAAATGAGGGACCGGAAAAACCCGCTGATAATCCCATACAGTGGGAAACATCCAAGGCGGGGCACGCTCTTTACAAACCGGAAGTCATGGTCCTTGTCTTCAGTGTAGGCCTGATCAGTTTCATATACGAAACCGCCTGGACACGCTACTACGCTCTGATGCTCGGTTCAAGTACGTATTCTTTCGCAATTATGCTGGCAGCATCAATCACCGGAATCGCCAGCGGCAATTACTGGTTAAGCCACCGGAAAGATTATATCAAAAAACCGGTGATCTTCTGGGGCAAGATTCTGATCGCTTCCGCCCTTTATCTTTTAGTTACCTGGTTTTTCTACCCTTTCGTGCCGGTCGTGTTTACCTTTTACAACACCCTGTTTTCCTGTTCCAGCCTATCTTTTTATATTCATGAAGCCGGCAAGCTACTGTTCTGTTTTTCCATGATGCTGCCGGTCTCTTTCTGCCTGGGGATGACGATCCCCCTTATTATTCACGCCCATTCCAATGAAACCGCCACGATCGGTTCTGACACAGGAAAGGTCTTTGCATGGAATACATGGGGCAATGTCGCCGGGGCGCTTACCGGTGGCCTGCTCTTCCTCACACTTTTCGGGCTGGAGAAACTGTTTCTCGTTGCCGGATTATTGCAGCTATTGGCAGGGTTTTATATTTTATTCAGAAACCATTCGCGTATTACTGTTAAAAAATGGCTCCACTCCGGCCCGGTCCTGATTCTGCTGGCACTGCTCTCTACAACGTTTTATACCTGGGATAAACGGTACTTTACGCTTGAACCCGCCAGACGCAAAACAAATCTGTCAATGGAAATGCTCAGAAAGCATCTTCACGATACCAGGGTCCATCTGTTTATCGAAGATGCTTCAGCCAATATCATGGTATGTTCGTTTGACAAGTCCAATTATTTCCTCTATCTCAACGGCAAGGTAGACGCCTCCCTGGATGCGGACCTGCCCACACAGATACTGGTCGGGCAGCTCCCGCTGATCTTTCATAAAAATCCCCGGAATGTCTGTGTCATCGGTCTGGCATCAGGGATCACGACCGGAAGTATGCTTCTGGATCACCGGGTTCAGAGGGTAGATACCGTGGAGATCATCTCCCGCATGCCCGAAGCCACTGTCCTGTTTGATTCCTGGAATCACGGCGTTCTGAAAAATGAAAGATGCAACCTGATAGTTGATGATGCCCGGAATTATCTTATCGGAACAGAACAGCAGTACGATATCATTGTATCCGAACCGTCCAATCCCTGGATGAGTGGCGTCGCCTCGCTTTTTACGCTGGATTTCTACCGAACCGTGAAAAGCCGGCTGACGTCGCAAGGGCTATTTGTTCAATGGCTGCAAGCCTATGAAATCAGTAATGAGACCTTCTTTTCCATCATCCGCGCCCTGCGTGACATTTTTCCTTATGTTTACGGATTTCAGGGCGCCAGCGGGGATCTGCTGCTGCTGAGCAGCCGGGAACCGCTTAATGCCGATTTCTTCGCCATGCGCGAATACTTCCGCCAGCCGCGCATCAAGGCGGAAATGGAGCGGGCAGATCTGCACTCCCTGGTCGAACTGCTGGCCCTTCAGAAATTTTCACCGGCCACAATCGACCTGATGGCCGCCCATTCACAATACGTGAATACCGATAACAACCTCTTTGTTGAAACCCGGGCGCCGATTGATCTCTTCACAAAACGGAAACCAACGCTAACAACGAAACTCGACGAACGCCTCATCTGGGCCCCCTCTCTTTTCATCAATTCGTTCTTAAAGACATATCAACCGTCATGGACCTTAAAGGACTTTATGGCGGTGAATACCAGAAAAAATTTATCCAATCCATACATAGAAAGAGAAATCCTGGCGGCCTTTCTTCAATCCCCCGACACGGATATCTCTCCATCTATACCTCATGCCGATGAAATGTCGGTACTGAAGCGGGACGACCTTATATTAAAAATTGACACCCTGATTGCCAACCGGAAAAGCGATGAACTCGGCAGATTGCTGAGAAAATACCTGTCTCCCATCGTTTTGCAATCCGCCTTTTCCAGCGAAAACCAGGTTCTGTGGAACACAAGAATCGACAACTGGATCAGCGCGGCGGAGCAGGACGGAGCAATCGTAAATCACCTTCATGCATTAAAAATACACCTCCTTCTGGTGCAAGCGGACCGGCACAATTTCAGAAAAGGGATGGAAAGCTGGCTGAACCGGGGATTATCGGTCTCACCAGAGCTGGCGTTGCGTTTATCGGGACTGATAGACAGGGCCTACAGGAAACAACTGCTGAAACGCTATCTTGCTGCCCCCCACCCATTATGGATGGAGCGGCTGTTCTATCTGAGCCCCCCACCCCTTTCCACGCCTTAAACAACAAATGCTTTTCCCAATCTGTTTCCACCCATCTTAAACGGACAGACACTCTGATCAGACACCCGAGTTCTCAATCGGCCCGCCTCTTTGCTTGACAATCGCACGGGCATATAATATCCGTATACTGATACAGCAGACTGATCCTAACCGGCAAAACCCATGGAGAAAAAATGAAAAAAATCGGTATTATCGGCGGGTCCGGACTGGACGATCCGGATCTTTTACATGACCCGGAAGAGATAACCGTCATAACCCCTTATGGCGAGCCTTCAACGCCGCTTTTGTGTGGCGATGTGGAAGGGGTGGATGTGGCGATCATTGCCAGGCACGGCAAACAGCACCAGTTTTCGCCCACCCAGGTCAACTACCGGGCCAATATCCACGCCTTGAAATCACACGGGGTCACGCACATTCTGGCTACAACTGCCTGTGGCAGCCTGCGGAACAAAATCGACCGCGGCCATTTTGTCATTCTTGACCAGTTCATCGATTTCACAAAAAAACGGGCCAATACCTTTTTTGAGTCCTTTGAAGGGGAGGACCTGAGCGCGCATACGCCCATGGCAGACCCCTTTGACGAAGCGCTTCGTCAGGTGTTGATCGAAAACGCAAACGCCATGGGCCTGAATACCCACGAACAGGGAACTGTTGTTACCATCGAGGGGCCCCGGTTTTCCACCCGTGCCGAATCCAGAATGTTTAAGGCCTGGGGGGCGGATGTAATCAACATGTCCATTGCCACCGAGGTATCGCTTGCCAATGAAGCGGGCATTCCCTATGCCGCTGTCGCCATGTCCACCGACTACGACTGCTGGAAAGAGAGCGAAGAACCGGTGTCATGGGAAGGGGTCATGGAAGTGTTTAACAGCAACGCCCAGAGTGTGAAAGATCTCTTGTTAACCGTTGTGACCAAAATCTAAGCCAAAACCAGGAGGGAGACACCAGACATGGACATCAAAGCCGCTATCCGTACCGTTCCTGACTGGCCCGTGAAGGGCGTCATGTTCAGGGATATTACCACTCTGCTTCAGAATCCGGCTGCATTTAAAGAAACCATTGACCGTTTCTATGACCGGTACAAAGATATGAATATCGACAAAATCGTCGGCATCGACGCCCGCGGGCTGATTTTTGGTGCGCCCCTGGCCTACAAAATGGAAGTGGGTTTTATCCCTGTCAGAAAAAAGGGGAAACTGCCCTATAAAACCACTGGTGCATCCTATGCTCTGGAATATGGCGAAAGTGCCGTGGAAATTCATGAAGACGCCATCGAAAATGGTGAGCGGGTGCTGATCATTGACGATCTGATTGCCACCGGCGGCACCATCGAGGCCGCCATCAAGCTTGTGGAGAAACTGGGTGGCGAGGTCGTGGAATGCGCCTTTGTAATTGATCTGCCCGACCTCAAAGGCAAGGAAAAAATAAAGGGGTATAATATTTTTGCACTGATGGAATTTGAAGGTGAGTAAAGCCACTGTATGCTGACCTGGCCCCGAGGGCCAGGCGTTTTAGGTTGAAGTGAAATAACCGGGCTGGATAAGTGTTATTGAAAAAGTTCTTTAAAGTATGGGCAGGAATTGTTCTTTTGGCTGGCCTGACAGCAATTTCTGCCGCCGCTGACCAGGACGGCGGGGTTGCAAACAGCAATACAGCACCGCCTGAAAAAACCGACCGGGTTCAGTTTGAGCTGGAATGGGACGCATACTATACATCGGCCGCCGTTATTTTCTGCATGACCGATGAACCCATTCCAAAGGTGGGGGAAAAAAATGAATTCGATGTATACAAAGACCTGTTAAAACAGTCATTTGTTCCCCGTCACCTGCTGTTTGAGGCCAGCGTCTATCCCATGCCCAGCTTGGGGAGTCTGATCAAACAGGACCAGCGAAGGTTCTATGACAAAGCCGAAGTAATTGATGGATTCAACCTCTTGACCGCCATTACCGCAGGGTTTGATGAACCCTACGCGGTTTCTTTTTTCACCGGTAATGTGGTGAGTTTTGAAAAAAAGGGAGAAGCACGCAAAGCCGGGAATAACGGTTATATGGGATATCTGATCAGTGTCGGGGACTATCATATAAAGGATAACACATTTATTTATGACCGATGGTGCGAAATCGAATGGAAACTGAAGGGCGACCGGGTCTTCACCAACCAGACCCTGTCGTGGAGCTTCCGGGTGGGCACCAAAATCCATAACCACCCGGATATCACCGATTCGGTTTATATATCTTTACGACGTAGCCGCCTCGATTTTGACGCACCGGCTGAATCCTTTCTCAAAAACAGCGGGTTTGAATATACCTTCAGTGCCACCGAAGGCACCTTTAAACCCATCAGCCACCATTTTTCCGTTGACAAAAAATGGCCGATAAAAGATAAAAAGATCGCCTTTTCCCTGGTACTGGGGTTTGTCTGGGAAACAGACCGGAAATATACCGGCAACCTCTCCAGAAATAAATCAAGTGATTTTCAGCTATTTATAAGACCCAATATATATTTTTAGGAAACCGCATGGAAGACTACGACGTTTATGAACGCTCTCTTAATGACACCTTCACCTTTTCCTGCGATCCGGGCGTATCCTGTTTCAACGAATGCTGCGGCGATCTGAGTCAATACCTTACCCCTTATGATATCCTGCGGCTCAAAAACCATCTGGGCATGCCCTCATCGGAATTTCTGGCCGTTTATACCACGCAGCATATCGGCGGGGAAAGCGGGCTGGTTGTGGTGTCCCTGAAGCCCGACCCGTCATCCAAAGCATTGCGATGTCCCTTTGTCAGCCCCGAAGGATGCCGGGTATATGAAGACCGGCCCGCATCATGCAGATCCTATCCCCTGGCCCGGGTGGCATCCCGGTCCCGGGAGACCGGCAAAATCACGGAGCGCTATATGTTAATGAAAGAGCCTCACTGCAAGGGGTTTGGCCGGGAGCGCACCATCACGGTCCGCCAGTGGGTTGAAGAACAGGGGCTTGCGCCATACAACCGGGCAAACGACCTGATGATGGAACTCATCAGCGCCAAAAATCGTTTTGCGCCGGGACAGCAGTTGGATCTGACCTCACAGAACATCTTTTATACGGGATGCTACGATCTTGATCGATTTCGCACCGAAATACTCGGAACCGGCGAACTGGCTGATATGGGATTTGATGAGAAACGGTGCGCAGCGGCAAAAACAGATGATGACATTCTTCTGCCCCTGGCACTGGAATGGGTGAAAAGGATGCTTTATGGCACCACATATTAACGGAAAGGTCGCGCTGGTGCTGGGGGCGGTAAAGGGTATCGGCCGGGAAATCGGTCTTGTCCTTGCCGGCCATGGCGTCAAAACCGTTCTAACCCATTTTGACTGGCCGGAAAGCCTGCCGGAGATGAAAGCCGCATTTGCCGGGACCGGTGAAGATCACCTGATTGTCAATATCGACCTGAATGATACGTCGGCTATTGCTGACCTGATGGACCGGGTGACGCAACAATTCGGCCGACTGGATATTCTCATTAATAACATTGAGCGGGGCGGCTGGCCCGTGGTGCACGGCGAATATACACAGTCCCAGTGGGATATGGAACAGGCCACCACGTTGCGGGCCAAACAATGGGTATTTCATCATGCCCTGCCCCTTCTCAAGGCGTCCGGCGACGGGGTCGTGATCAACATTTCATCTATTGCCGGTGTGGTGGGACGTTCGGGCCCGGCCGGCATGATTTTCAACGACGGGTATGCCGCTGCAAACCGCGGAATATCAATGCTCACGGAAACATGGGCGCGGATGGGCGCACCGGAGGTCCGGGTCAATGAAATCATGCTGGGATTTTTCGAAACCCGGCACGCGGAGAAGACCCGGGGATGGGGGTTGCTGACCGATGCCCAGAAAACGGCAATCACCGATCACACATTACTGCGCCGCACCGGTAAACTTCAGGACATCGTCAATGCCGTGATGTTCATCATTCAGGGCGCACCGTTTATGACCGGCAGCGTGATTCGTCTGGACGGGGGATATGTGCTTGGCGGGGATGCGGTGCCGCCGATGCCCGAAGGCGTGGAGTGAAAAGTCCCGGCCTACAACGCATCTCCCCACACCGCCATGGTAAAAATATAGGTATCATCCTGAAGAAAGTAACTGACAACCGTCTGGTTGTCTTCTGATGGTGGCGGGGCCTGACTGATTGCGGGAAGGCTGATTTCAAAGGTCTCCCCTTCCGGTGTAAAATGTTGGGCCATTATACCGGCAATGGTATTTAACAATTCTCCGATAGCGTCCTGTATATGCGCGACAGGCGGGGTCGAATCCGCCTCACCACCGAGAAGATTGGTGGTCACCAGGACGGCCTGATCCGTCAGCAGGGTCAGCTGAAGGTTCAGTTTAAAGGGCTTAGTCATCTCCAGACCTGCGGACAGAATCGCTCGTTCGGATGGTGTCGCTGCCTCCGGGGCTGTCGCTGCAGCTGAAAAATATGACGGATCGGGATCACAGGGAAAAACTTCGGAAAATACCATGGTCGAAAAGGTGGTGGTGATCGCCTCTTCAATAATGTCACGCACTTCCTGCGGATCGGCTTTCACGGATTATCCTCCTCATCTGGGATCAAGGGTTGAATCGCTTCGGCAATATCGGGCGGGGAAATGGGCTTACTCACCACCGCCAGCGCCTGCATTTGCATCAGTTCCTCAACCTTCTGGGGATTGGCAGCGCTGGTGACGACGATGACCGGAGTCTCATGAAGACGGGGAGAGGACTTGATCCGTTTTAAAAGGGAGACGCCGTTCATCTCGGGCATAATCAGGTCCGTCACAACAAGATCAGCGGATTTTTCTTTTAACAGGTCCAGGGCTTCCCTGCCGTTGGCCGCCTCGAGAAACTCCGCATCCTGAAGTCCCGCAATCTCAAGGCATCGCTTGATAAAGAGCCGGGCAGTTCCGGAGTCGTCAGCGATCACAATACGTTTCATTCCTCTGCCTCTCTTTCCCCAAAAACAGCGGATTGCATTTTATCAAAGTCAATCGCCACGGCAATCATGAGACTGTCGAGACCGCTTCTGTCAAGCTCAAGATAATCCGCGTATCGTTCATCAATCTGATAAGCCATGGTGTCCACACCGGTACCGGTGCCCCCCATCATGGCAATCATATCAGCCAGATGGATCAGATAAACCAGGCACCGATAGGCTTCAGGGGCTTCCGACGGTTTATGGTGGTGCTCTATGGGAAGATGCAAGTGTTCCGGCAGCTTCCAGTGCCGGGCCAGCTCACCGCCGACCTCACAGTGAGTGGTGCCGAATGCTTTCAGCTCGGCCTCAAAAAAATCATCCACCATGCCTTCATCGATATCATGAAGCAGGTCGCCCGCCTTGTCACCCATAAATTTGGAAAGCACGGGTTTACCAATATCATGCAGTATCCCGGCTGTAAATGCCAATCCCGATGGAATAGGTTCTTTTGCCCGTGGCGCCAGTTCGCCGGCGGCAATGGCCGTTCTCAGGGAATGACCCCACATCTCCCCTTTTTTGCTTTCATATCCCGATAATGGACGGTTAAAAATATGCGGAGCACAGGTTTTCAGGGCAATACCCGTAATGAATTTTTCACCGGTATAGGGCAACGCCTTGGCAACCGTGTCAACCTTATACCGGAGATTAAACGCCGCGGAATTCACAAGGCGCAGTACCTCCACGGTCAGTGCAGCATCGGTTTCCACGATTTTGGCCACATCGGTAAGGGAATGGTTTTCATCACCGAGAACTTCCAGCAGCCGCATGGCACTGTAAGACATCACCGGCATTTCCCGGGCTTTTTCTATAATTCTGGCGATATCAGACATTCCATCACTCCTTTTCCGGAAAAATTTTACACTGCCAGGACCCTGTCAATATTCTCTGCAAGCTCCGGCTGCTGAATCGGTTTTGCCTGAAACATTGTGGCCCCGGTCTCAAGAAAACGGGCAATATCCTTGACCCCGACATAAGCGGATACAATAATGATCGGCAGATTTGCATATACCTCGCTTGAACGGACGTGTTCAATCAGTTCCAGTCCACTCATTTCAGGCATCATCACATCCGTTACGAGCAACTCAAAGGTGTCGTCTATCGTCAGGGTCTCCCACGCGTGTCTTCCATTCGGACTGACAAACACCTCATGACCGAGGTCGGTCAGCATCTTCTGAACCACCCGCTGTGAAATCTGGTCATCTTCCGCGACGAGTACTTTTGCCATCACCAGCCTCCCTTTTCATCAACCACCCTTCCCCACATATATCGTGCCAGCAGGGATCAAATATTCCAGTTATCTCTTCCCGGCGAAGAAATTACAATCTTCCCGGTATTCACATGGACCGCCACGGTTCTGCTGATCGCACCGCCGATATCCTCGGCAACCGGGCCCAAACCGTACTTCCACAGACTCTTTTTGACTGCCAGTACATTCCGGTTACCGATATTAAACAGGCCGTTGGGGTCCATTACCTTGGCCCCGCCGGCAAGTTTGACCCTATACCCCTTTGCCTTTGCATTGCCACTGACTGCATTCATCCTGTCAATCAACACCGGGATGGCCGTATCCACAAAATAGCCCGGCAGCTCCTTGCAGCGTACCGGATCCGCTTTTGATTCCGGAAAGGCCACATGCGCCATGCCGATGGTCCGGGTCGGGGGGTGCAACAGGATAACCGCTACACATGATCCCAGGGCAAAGGTTTTCAGGACAGTATCCGTTGTATTGGTCGCGTCATATTCGCCGATGCCGATTATCAGATGCTTCATTTTTTCCGTCCCGCTATGAGATCAAGCACAGTTGTTGGGATTTCATCCAGCGGCACCAATTGTTCCGCACCCCCGTTTTTATGGGCCTCCATTGGCATGCCAAACACCACACAGCTGGCCTCATCCTGGGCGATCGTCCGGGCGCCGGCATTCCGCATGGCCAGCATGCCACCAGCACCGTCCTTTCCCATACCGGTCAGCATAACCCCCACGGCATTGGGCCCCACATATTGGGCCGCGGACTGCATCAGCACCTCCACGGAAGGGCAATGGCCGCAAACCAGTTCACCCGCTTCAATGCGGACCTGATAAATACCACCCGACCGGACAATGCGCGTTTGAAAACCGCCCGGCGCAATTAAAACCCGGCCGGCCATTACCCGGTCCCGGTCTTCCGCCTCCTTCACATCCATTTCACACAACTCGTTCATCCGCTCGGCGAACATCTTTGTAAATTTTGCCGGCATGTGCTGCACGATGACAACGCCGGGGGCCACCACCGGAAAGGCGGAAATCACCTTACGAATCGCTTCTGTGCCGCCGGTGGAAGCGCCAATCACAATCACCTTGTCAGTGGACTCCTCAAGGGCTCTGGAAGAGGCAATCTTTTTTACCGGCTTTGACGACTTTTTATTCTTCCAGTGTGACACATTGGCAGTGGCCGCTGCTTTGACCTTGTCCCGCAATTCTCCCAGCATTTCATTCAGACCACGCGCCACATCACTTTTGGGCTTGGTAACAAAATCCACCGCCCCGGCTTCAAGAGCATCCAGCGTTATCTGCATTCCTTTGCCGGTCAGCGCGCTCACCATGACAACAGGCAAAGGATACTGGGGCATCAGGCGCCTAAGGAAGGCAACCCCGTCCATGCGGGGCATTTCCACATCCAGGGTCAATACATCCGGGCTCAGGCGAACGATCATGTCCCGGGCCTGATACGGGTCCGATGCCTTGCCCACCACCTCTATCCCCGGATCCATGCCCAAGCCCTGGGAAAGAATATTGCGAACAAGCGCTGAGTCGTCCACCACCAAGACGCGGATCGGTTTTGGCATCAGGTTTTCCTTTTACGGTATATGGCCGGCTGCACATATTCATACAGGCTGTTATTGCGCTGTAAGGTTTCGGAGTGGCCGATAAAGAGATACCCGCCGGGCACGGTGGCATTATAGAACTTCTCCACCAGTTCCGTACGGGTCTTCTGATCAAAATAGATCATGACATTGCGGCATGAAATAATATGAAACTGCTTTTTAAACGGGAATACCTTGTTCATGAAATTAAAACGGCGAAACACAATTTCACGACTTAACGCATCCGACACCTTCCAGGCATTCTCATCGACTTTTTTGAAATATTTTCGCTTTCGGTCGGGTGACACCAGCTTAAGCCGGTCTTCCGGATATATGCCCGCCTTTGCACCGGCCAGGGCCGCCATTGAAATATCAGTGGCCAGCAACCCGGCATCCCAGTTCCGGTAATCAACACCGAAATATTCCATCATCTCAATAAGAAAAGAGTAGGGCTCATCCCCGTACGAACAACCGGCACACCACATACGGAACTCTTTTGAACGCTCTTTTTTCAGCCGATCCACCATCTCGGGCAGCGCCTGTTTGACAAAAAAATCAAAATGGGCCTGCTCCCTGAAAAAAAAGGTATGGTTGGTGGATATCCGGTTGCTCAACTCTCCCAGGGCCTGACCGGTTGCGTCGCTTTTCACATAATTCAGGTATTCACTAAACGAGGCAAACCCTTTGGCCTTTATCACGCGTTGAAGCCGGCCTTCCACCAGTGACCGCTTTTTGGCGCTCAGGTTAATGCCGAAATTATCGTAAACAAGATCCCGGATTGCTTTAAACTCGGCATCATTAATAAAGATGGTGCCGAAATTGTTTTTTACAAAATTTGAATTCCCCACCGCCGGCTCTTTTATTAATAAAGACTATTCAACAGCCGCTTCGATCTTCTCAAGCTCTTCATCATAAAGCAGTTTCTGAAGATCAAGCAGTATCTTGACCTCCTCATCAAGCTTGCCCAACCCCTTGATATACCGGGCACCCGGCTTGTTGCTCATTTTCGGCGGGGGTTCCACGTTGTCTTCCTTGATATGCACCACGTCCCTTACCTGATCCACGATCAAGCCCACAGACATCTCCTTGATGGTGACCACAAGAATACAGGTACGATCATTGTACTCCATGGGCTCCATTTTAAACCGCAGCCGGACGTCAATAACAGGAATGACCTGGCCGCGGAGATTGATGACACCCTTGACAAAATCGGGCATGTCCGGGACCTCTGTTATCTTCTGGATACCGGCCACCTCAAGCACACAACTGATGTCCACACCGTATTCTTCTTCCCCGACCTTGAAGGTAAAATACATATCCTTTTGCGCATCTTCATTTTCGTCGTCGTCATCATCAAAAAAATCAGCGTTCAATACATCTTTGGTTTCCGTTGACATGATTGTTCTCCTTGAAATTTGATTGCCATCAGGCAGCCTGGCTGTTTTTCTGTCCCCGGGCCCTTTTGATCAATCCGCCCGTATCCAGAATAAGGCTGATGGTGCCGTCGCCCTGAATGGTGCAGCCGGATACCCCTTTCACGTTGCCGATATATTCAGACAATCCTTTGACCACCGCCTGCTGCTCTCCCAGCAGTTCGTCAATCATGATTGCCGCTGATTCCTCCTGAGTACCCACAATCACTACCAGTCCGCCGACCAGTTCCGTGTTGTCCGCCTGGATTTCATGCAGTTCATGCAGACGAATGACCGGAACAAATTCTTCCCTGAACCGGATCAGCTCCTGGCCGTCCATGGTGACAGTGATCATGGATTTTTCCACCTGAATGGATTCCCGTATGGAAAGCAGCGAGATAATATAGTAAGCTTGCCCCACTCGCACCAGCATCCCCTCAATAATGGCCAACGTCAGCGGAATGCTGAGAATGATCAGGGATCCCTGCCCCGGTTTACTGCGGATCTCGACATGACCGTTGATTTTCTCAATATTCCGGCGGACCACATCCATACCCACCCCGCGACCCGATATATCCGTCACTTCGGCGGCCGTTGAGAATCCGGGTTTGAAAATCAGGTCAAACACCTCCTCGTCGGTCATGGCGGCGGTGTCGCCCTTAATCAGGTCCCGCTCAAAAGCCTTTGCCAGAATGCGTTCCCGGTCAAGCCCACGCCCGTCATCGCTGATACTGATCCAGACCTCTCCGCCCTCATATTTTGCCTCCAGGATAAGCTTGCCGACAGGGTCCTTCCCCGCGGCAACCCGTTCCTCCGGGGTTTCAATTCCATGATCCAGGGAGTTGCGAACCAGGTGAACCAGTGGATCGGCAATCAACTCCGACACGGTTTTGTCGATCTCGGTCTCCTCCCCCAGCAGTTCCAGATCCACCTTTTTGCCGGCTTTGTTGGACAAGTCATGGACCAGCCGGATCATCTTACGAAAAACGCCGGAAATGGGGAGCATTCGCACCGACAGGGCGATATCCTGAAGATCACGAACAATCTTGTTCATCTGCGCGGCGGCCCGCTCAAAATTGTCAAACTCATACCCCTCCAGGTCGGGGTTACGCCGCACCATGCTTTCCGCAATCACCAGTTCCCCTACCAGATTGATCAGATGATCCAGCTTAACCAGATCAACCCGGATGTCCTTGCGGTTAATGGCCCGGACCTTCATGGCGGCTTCCGGTGACGGTTTGGCGGGGCCTTTGCCATCATCGTCTTCTTCATCATCATCGCCTTCTTCCCGTAACAGAGACGCCCCTTCAGCGGTGATCACGGGTTCTGCCGGATCGGGGACCGACGATTCCCCGGTATCCGTTTCAACCACCGATGTCTTCTCTGCCGCAGGTTTCTGCGACTTAGGCGCTTTTGCAGCCTCCGGGGTGATATCATCCAGCAGATCCAGCAATACCTGAAGATTATCGATCTTTCCCTCGCCGCCCTTGGAAACATCGGCAATACCATTGCGCAACACATCGACCACATGCAACAGTGTGGGGATGTTGGAACTGTCCGGTGTGACCAGGCCGCTCTTTACCCCGTCCAGATAGGTTTCTGCCCGGTGACTGAGGGTCTCAAAATCGGCAAATCCCATGAATCCGCAATTGCCCTTGAAGCTGTGGATCAGGCGATACGCCTCCTCGATATGTTCCATGTTGTCCGGCGTATTTTCCAGCTCCAGCAGAGACGCTTCCACCTGCTCAAGCTGTTCCTCACCTTCAAGGGTAAACCCCTGAATCATCTCCGGCGTCATTAATGCCATCTGTATGTCGTATTCGGCAGGCCGGGCGGCCTGTTCCTCATCCGCTTCAGCAGCTTCATCTGTATCTTCCGGCGGCGTATCGGCTGTCTTGCTGACCAGCGCCGCCTTTCCTTTCCCCTTTTTCCCTTTTGCCTTTTTCGTGCTTTTTTTCCCGGTGCCTTTTGCCGGTTTGCTTTTAGCGGCGGCCTTCCCCCCTGAATCGCCGACTATCCGCTGATTCAGCTCGGCAACCATCGCCTCGACCGAACCTTCCAGGCCGGTGTCTTTGCCGGTTTCCTCAATACGCGCCAGCAGCGCTGTGAGCGTATCACAGGTGCGGCAAAGCATGTCCGTATCCCTGGAAGAGAAGGCGGACTTGCCGCTTCTGAACATATCCAGCAAGGTTTCCGCCTCATGAGTCAGCTTGACAATCTGTTCAAACTGAAGGAACCCGGCAGTCCCCTTAATGGAATGGAACAGCCGGAATATCATATTGGTGGTATCGTCATCCACTTTACCGCTTTGCTCCACCATACTGCCCAACTCAATCAGAGAAGGCTCGACTTCTTCAATCATCTCACGGCTTTCTGCAACAAAAGAGCTGACATTTTCGTCAATGTTGGCATTTCCATCGGTCATTTCTCATGGCTCCTTGCGCTGTGACATGCATCAACGGTGGCACGCCCGGGGCGTACACGATGTAACAAGATGAATCGGTTTGATTATTCTCGAAATGATGGAAGATATTCCAATCCGCTTAATGATCCCTTAATTTTCAACATTATAGCATAATCCGCAATTGATGCAAAGCCTTTCCCTGTCGCATCCCTTCATGCAACGCGCTCGATCTGTGATTATCCGCCATCGGGGAAACGGCTTCTCAGGCACCCCATGCGTCATTGCCCCCGTCATCATACGGAAGCGACAGGGATTGCTCCTGAACTGCCGTTGCCGCCGACAGCGCCTGAGATTGACCGGTGTCACGTGCTTTATTAATCTTGAATCGCATAATCAGTTCCCGGACCCGGGTGGCCTGGGACGAGAGTTCCTGGGAGGCAGCAGCGGTCTGTTCGGCATTGGCGGCAGTTTGCTGTGTAACATCGTCGATCTGGGAAATGGCTTGGCTGACCTGGTCGATCCCGCTGGTCTGCTCTTTGCTGGCAGCCGCTATTTCACCCAGCAGGTCGGCCACCTTGGTGATACCTTCGGCGATGGTGTCCAGAGACTTGGACGTCTGCTCGGCAATCTCATTGCCGGCAGAGACCTTTTTGATGGCGTTTTCGATCAACGCCGCGGTTTCGCCGGTGGCCTGGGCACTTCGCGAGGCCAGGCTTCGCACCTCCTGCGCCACCACGGCAAAACCCTTGCCGTGCTTGCCGGCCCGGGCCGACTCGACCGCGGCATTCAAAGCCAGAAGATTGGTTTGAAAAGCGATATCATCAATGGTCTTGATGATCTTTGAAATTTCCTGGCTTGAGTTGTTAATTTCATTCATGGCCGCCACCATCTCGTTCATCTGCCGCAGTCCTGCCTGGGAATCATCCCTGGCGCTGCTGGCCAGCTTGTTGGCCTGGTCTGCGTTCTCTGCATTGGTGGTGGTCTGCGCCCCCACCTCTGTCATGGAAGAAGAGACTTCCTCCAGGGACGACGCCTGCTCGGTGGCGCCCTGAGACAGGGCCTGGCTTGCCTCAGCCACCTGATTTGAACCTGCGTCGACCTGTTCGGACGCGGCATGCAACTCACTTACCACGGTGTTCAGGCTCTCCACCATGCCCCGAAGGGCTTTGCCCAGGCTGTCTTTTTCCGATGCCACCTGAACGTTCCCGGTCAGGTCGCCGCTGGCGATGGCGCCAGCCACATTCGCCTTTACCTGCATGGCTTCGGCCACATTGTTCAGCGCATGACTCATTTTTCCCATCTCATCATGCCCGGCATCCAGTCGTACGGACAGGTCTCCCTGCTGCAGGGTTTCGGCAAACCCCAGCACCCGGTTCACCGGGCCCAGAATCCCCTTTAATAAGAGCAACACCAACACAACCGTGGCCACAATGCCGATACTTATGATGGCCAGAAACAATACCACGACATTCCGGAACATCGTCTTTGCCCTGTGATGGGCCTGTTCAGCTTTTTCCAGGCTGAGCTGGGTCAGGGCGTCGATTTTGTCCCGCATGGCTTCAAATGTCGCCTGTCCGTCGGTCAATGCCAGATCAAGGGCGATACGGCGGCCTTCCCGTGTATCGGCCTTCCTGCCGTTCACGATTTGCCGGGATACGCCTACCCATGCGGCTCTTGCCTGTTTGTACTCCTCATAAATACCGGCCTCCTGGTCGCCGGTTGACAGACGGCTGAATTTTTCCATACGGTCGGCGGACTGCTGAAGGTTTTCCTCATAAGCGGCCACCAGGGCTTCAAATTCATCCGACCGTGCATTGGTGAAAATCATGGATCGTTCAGCCACCAGCAACTGTTGCAAATCCCGGTCCGCTTCGATAAGCGCGTCAAGCGCGGGCATACGGACGGCAAAAATATCATCCAGGTTCTGATAAATCACGCCAATACCCCGGTAGCCGACCGCGCCGACCACCACCATCAGCACCACCATAACGGCAAAACTGCCGATCAGTTTGGCTTTCATGTTCAACTTTTTTAACGAAATCATAGAAATTCCTCCTTCAACATGCCCGGGGCATTGCATCTGGTTTCTACATGCCCTGCTCAAGCGCATCCAGATCTATTCCAAAGGTAATGGCACCGATGGCCTTCCCGCCGTCCATGACCGGCACGGACACCTGCACCACATATGCCTGGGTGCTGTCGTCAAACTCCACTTCATCCACAAACACAGCGCCCTGACCGTTGTTGAATGAATTTTTAAACTTGGCTTCATCGCCCTGCCAGTAGTCCGAGGTCTTGTCAGTCATGGCCACGTTTGCGCCCTGATTGTCCATGACAAAAATCTCCGCATAATAGGGCGCCTCCGCCTGAATCGCCCTTAAAAACACACCGCATCCGGAGGTCATCATATCCTTCATAAACCCCGATATGCCGGGCGTATTCCGCCACTGTTCATCCATCTTTTGAATCTGGGACAGGGACTTGCCCTCTGCATTGGCCGCCTTTACCGCTTGTACAATTTCCGGTGCCGTGCCATACCCCTTCAGGGTGGATTCAGCCAGATCGTAAACCGACTGCGGCGCCTTTTCACACCAGGCAGCCGGTGCCATACACAAAACAACCATTGCGGACAAAACACACACACAGAATGATAATTTCATGACATACCTCCTTTGTTGAGTCTTGAATAATGGAGAAAATCCCAACATTGCGGGTGGCATACCCGCCCCCTTCTGAGTCATTCAGGGCTGGTCTCCCGCAAGAATATATTATGAATATTCAGGGCCGGAAGGCCCTGCATGGACGATTGGCTTAAGATCCCTTGAAAAAGAGAGTATTGTTCGCTGATGTTCAACCCTCCCCATTTGTTCACATGGGCAGCAGATCCGATTGTGTCCGGTCCGGGCAGGGGAACGGGGGTATTACAAATCAAAAACAGATTCATATTTTCAATTTGTATCTATTATAATATAACAGATAGACATTTTTTGCAAGCATTTTGCTGACTTCTTAAAAGGCCTGCAACACCGCACGCGTGATGGTTCACGCTTGGACCATGTAGCGGAAGCCTTCAGGCTTCCATAAGGATTGAACAGGTTCCCTGTAGGCCACTATAAAAGAGACTGAAATAAAACAATGAACACAACTCCAAAAATGCCCCATTCCGCAACTCCTTTTGTTTACTATGGCTGGTATATCGTGGCAGTGGCGTTTGTGGCCAACTTCATGGCCGTAGGCACAGGGCTATATGCGGTGAATGCATTTCTGGAGCCGCTGTGCCAGGCACGGGGCTGGACCCGCACCCAGGTCAGCCTGGCCCTGATGCTTGGCACCCCTTTCGGTCTGACAGCCCAGCTTGTCTACGGCACCCTGATTCTTCGCCTGGGCATCAAGCGACTCATGGTATTCGGCGCCATCATAGCGGGAACAGCATTTGCCCTGATCTTCCGGGTCTCCAGCCTGTGGCAATTCTATCTGTTGTATATCCTCCTTTACATCGGCAATGGTGCCTATGGCGGTATTGTGGCCAACGCGGCCGTGAGCAACTGGTTTGTGAACAAGCGCGGCAAGGCCCTGGGCATTGCCACCGCCGGCATGACCCTTTCCGGCGCCATTCTGCCCTTTGTCGCCATGGTAATGATTGTTCACCTGGGGATGGAGACCACCGCCCTCATTGTGGGCATGGCAATTCTTTCGGTTGCACCGCTTGCCCTCTTGGTGATCGTGAACTGGCCTGAGGACCGCGGGCTGCTGCCGGACGGGGAAACAAACCATACCGTCGAAATGGATACCGGTCCTGTAAACAGCAGTGTCGCAGCCGGTATTGTCACGCCGGGACTTTCATATGAAGCAATTGAGGGCGATACCGGCAAAACCGCCTGGTCCCTGTCGCAGCTTTTAATAACCCCGGCCTTCTGGAAACTCGGGATGGCCTATGCCATGACCCTCATTGGCGTGGTGGGCGTGATGTCCCAGCTCAAGCCCCGGTTCGTGGATATCGGACTTTCAGACACCGCCGCCATGGCCATGATGGCCGCGGCGGCTTTGGCCGGTACGATCGGCAAATATATATGGGGGCTGTTCTGTGACTATTTCAGCGCTTCCCGGGTGGCGGCCGCCATGATGACGGTCAATGCCATGGGTCTTGTGGTGGCCCTGCTTGCCCATTCCCTGACCAGCATGGTGGCCTTTGTGCTGGTGTTCGGATTTGCCATGGGCGGGGTCATGTCAACCTACCCGGCCATTGTGGCCGATTTTTTCGGCCGCACAGTATTTCCCGCGGTATACCGGTACATGGCCCTGTTTCTCATCCTTCAGATGCTGGGGTACATGATCGCCGGCTTGAGCTTCGACCTGACCGGGTCCTACGATACCGCTTATGCCATTTTCATCCTGCTGAACGTGCTGGGCGCATTCACCGTCCTGTCGGTCAGACGGCCGGATTGATATAGAATAATTTTCAACGCAGAGATGCAGCGGAGGTGGAGGGCAACAGCAACACCCCTCCCGTTCCCGCACTCAGCATGGAAACAGAAAAAACCCGGGTGGAAGGCTAAAGCCTTCCGCCATATCTGCATTCTCAGGCGGCCATCGTCAAGTGTAACGGCAGCCACATTGTCCTGATGATACACTATTTTCTTGCATCATGATCTTGTCATTTGATATGATATTTCTATCCATCGCTTTTATCCCGACACACGCCTTTTAGCTGGATCCAAAGCAACTCGAAGAATATCAGGGTCAGGAGCCTGTATGTCTGAAAAACCGACCTATGAAGAATTGGCGCAACGGGTTCGAGAGCTTGAGCAGGCTGAAGCCAGGCGTAAGGCAGAAGCAGAAACCGGCAACAACGCATCCGGGCTTTTGTCTTTTTTCATCAAGCATTCGCCTATTTACGCTTTTCTCAAAGAAGTATCGCATACGGACAGCCGGGTTCTTTTTGCCAGTGATAATTACATCAATATAATTGGTCTCCCTTCTTCCCAAATGGTCGGAAAGACCATGGCGGACCTCTTCCCGCCTGAATTTGCAGAAAAGATGACGCGCGATGATATCGATGTTGTCCGAAAAGGAATCCACCTGAAACTCAATGAAGAGTTCAATGGCAGGCATTATGTCACGTACAAATTCCCCATCAATCAGGACGAAAAAACATATCTGGCCGGTTATACAATCGACATCACGGATTTAAAACAAACTGAGGAAGATCTGACCCAGATTTTCAATATGTCCCTGGACATGATCTGCATTGCGGATATCCACACGGCCACCTTTCTCAAAGTTAATCCGGCATTTACCGAGACACTCGGATTCAATGAAGCGGAACTTCTGGAAAAACCGTTTTTCGATTTTATTCACCCGGAGGATGTCGAGGCAACCCGTGCCATTGTTGATCAAAAGCTGCAGAAAGGCGCCAGGGTCATTAACTTTGACAACCGGTATCGCTGCAAGGACGGCACCTACCGGTGGTTGAGCTGGGTGTCCCATCCCAGTCCGGAGCAAGGCGTAACCTATGCGGTTGCCCGTGATATCACCGGGTGGAAACAAAAAGAAGAAGCGCTGGAGAAAAGCAACGCGTTTCTGGAAGCCACCGGCCGCATGGCCCGTGTGGGCGGGTGGGAACTGGATGCCGAAACACTTGAAGTGACATGGACCGCGGAGACCTATCGCATCCACGAAATCCCGCTGGATCAAAAACCATCACTGGAAGGGGCCCTGGACTTCTATCCCCCGGACGAGAGGGGCAAGCTGGCACAGGCCATTCAGCGCGCGCTGGATCATGGTGAGCCCTATGACATGGAGATCCGCTTTATCACCGCCAAAGGCAACCATTTGTGGACACGGACGATCTGTCAGCCCGAGGTCATTGATGGAAGGACCGTTAAACTCAGGGGGACGTTTCAGGACATCACCCTGCGCAAACACGCCCAGGAGGCATTAAGAGAAAAAGACGCCATGCTGACCAATATCGCCTCCCAGGTTCCGGGAATGCTTTACCAGTTCCGGATGGCGCCGGACGGGACCTATTCTGTTCCTTATAGCAGTAATGGCGTAAAAGAGATCTTTGGTTGCATGCCGGAAGATGTGCGCGATGATTTCAGCCTGATCTTTAATACCTTCCATCCCGAAGACAGGGAAAGAATACAGCAGACTATTGACGAATCAGCCAGACACATGTCGCAGTGGGTGTGTGAATACAGGGTCCAGGTGCCCGGAAAACCGCTCAAATGGATATACGGTAATTCCATACCGGAGCAAAAGGCAGACGGTTCCATTGTCTGGAGCGGTTATAATATGGACATTACCGAGCGAAAGCAGGCAGAGGCATTGCTGCGTGACAGCGAGGAACAGTTCCGTCATTTCTTTGAACATTTAACCATCGGGGTGGCTGTATATGAAGCAGTGGAAGACGGCAATGATTTTGTTTTTTCAGACATGAATCCGGCCGGCCAGCAATTGAGCCGGGTGTCCATTGACGACATTCGGGGGAAAAGACTCACAGAAATTTTTCCCGGTGTGCGGGACCTGGGGTTGTTTAAAGCGCTTCAGGGAACATGGCAAACCGGACAGCCGGGCCACGTCCCTTTAAATAAATATACCGATAACCGCATTACTCAGTGGGTTGAAAACCGGGTGTTCCAGATTCCATCCGGTAAAGTGGTTGCGGTTTTTGACGACAGAACGGAAATTGTGCGTCTGGAGGAAGGGTTGCGCCAGGCCCAGAAAATGGAATCCATCGGCACACTGGCAGGGGGTATTGCGCACGATTTTAACAATATTCTTGCATCCATTATCGGTTTTACCGAACTGGCGATGGATGACGCGGAAAAAGGCACCCCTCTGGCGGACAACCTTGCGGAAATCGATATTGCCGGCAAACGGGCCAGGGACCTGGTCAAACAGATCCTGACAATCAGCCGGCATGATGAAAAAAGGATACAGCCGTTTCAACTGACTTCCGTGATCAAAGAGGCACTGAAGATGCTTCGCGCCACCATCCCAGCCTCAATTGAATTCAGGGAGGGTATCACCGGCGACCCCCTGGTTATCGAGGCCGATCCCATCCAGACCCATCAGGTACTGATCAACCTGATCACCAATGCCAAACAGGCAATGGCCGATGGTCCGGGCGTATTGGAAATCAGCGTCAAATCCGTGGACTTTGGTGCGGATATCACAAACACCTATCCGGACGTAAAACCGGGAAAATATGCCCGGATAGTGGTCAGCGATACCGGAACCGGTATCTCAGAAGAAAACCTGGACAAAATTTTTGAACCGTATTTTACCACCAAGGAAAAGGGGACCGGAACAGGCCTGGGACTCTCCGTTGTCCATGGCATTGTTAAAAGCGCGGGCGGCTATATTACCGTAAACAGTGAGCCCGGCAAGGGGACCACATTTCACGTGTATTTGCCGCTGGCCCAGAAGGCCGCGATCCGCAAAACGGAAAATGACGTCGAACAAATACCCCACGGCAAAGAGCGGGTCCTTCTGGTGGATGACGAAGCAGCGATCGTCAAAATCCAGCAGACGCGACTGGAAAAGCTTGGATATCACGTGACGCCCAAAACCAGCAGCCTTGAGGCGTTGGAAATTTTTCGGTCCTCCCCTGATACGTTCGATCTTGTTATAACGGATATGGCCATGCCGAAAATGACCGGCGATAAACTTGCCATGGCGGTCAAATCAATCCGGCCTGAAGTGCCGGTAATCCTTTGCACCGGGTTCAATGAAAAGGTCAATAACCAGCGCAACAACGGGTATATTGACGAGCTGATGATGAAACCGATCGGCAAGGTCGAGATGGCCAAAAGGGTGCGAAAGGTGCTTGATAAAGTCAAAACGAAACATTGCGATAAACCGGATTTCATGAAATAACCGGCATCGCCCCTATTCTTCATCATTCCTTCCTGCGTCTTTCAGGCCATCTGTATACCGTTTTCCCCCGTACCAGTTGATCTGGCGGCAGATACCGCGGATCAGCCGGACTTCCTTAGCGGTGAGGCCGATCCGGGCGAAGAACCGGCGGAAATTGTTCATCCAGTAGTCGGGATTTTCCGGGTTGATAAAATCGATTTTGATCAGGGCGTCTTTCAGGTGTTCGTACATGCCCTCCAGTTCGTGATGCTCGGCAAAGCGCGGAGAGAACACCTTTTGGGGCGGAGCAGCCACCGTAAAAAGTTCATAACAGACTACCATCACCGCCTGGGCCAGATTGAGGGAAGAAAACTCGCTGGTGGGAATATTGATCAGGCGGTGGCAGTAATGGATGGCATCATTGTCAAGACCCCGGTCTTCCGGGCCGAACAGGATGGCACAATCGTTTTCCGGCGCTATGGCCTGCATCTCTGCGGCAAACTGTCGCGGCGTCATCACCATCTGGCGCTGCCGGCCCATGCGGGCTGTAGTGCCGGCAACAAAGGTGAAGCCCGCCAGCGCCGTTTCCAGATCGTCGTAAACCGCGATCTTTTCCACCACATGGGCGGACGAATGGATGGCCATCTTTTCAATACGGGGAAGGTCAAAGTCGGCCGGGGAGACAACAATCAGCCGGTCCAGTCCCATATTGTTCATGGCCCGGCAGCAGGCGCCGATATTTTCCGGAAACTGCGGCCGGACCAGAACAATGGCAGTATTTTCCATCACGATTGGTGAACTCGTCAAATATTGCTTGCCGATGGCAAAGTAAAAAATTCAAGGGCCGCTTACGAACCGGGCGTCGGTGCATCTCGAGGAATAGAGCGTACTTGAAGTGCGTGCCATGGCGAGTGATACAGCGCAACCCAAAAACATAAGCTGATATTGGACTTTTTACGAAGCCATCATCTCAAAGGCATTGAAAAAATACCCGATCTCAAAGGCCGCGGTTTCCGGTGCATCAGACCCGTGGACCACGTTCTTTTCGATATCCGTGGCAAATTCCCGGCGAATGGTGCCTTCGGCCGCCTCTTCATAATTGGTGGCGCCCATGATATCCCGGTAGCGATTGATCACATTATTGCCCGCCAGCACCATCACCACCACCGGGCCGGAACACATAAAATCGGTGAGGCTGTTAAAAAATGGGCGTTCCCTGTGCACCGCATAGAACCCCTGGGCCTGGGCCTTGGTCATGTGAATCATCTTCATGGCAATGATTTTGATATCTTCCTTTTCAAGCCGGCGGATCACCTCACCGATCAGATTCTTCTGCACACCGTCCGGCTTTATGATTGACAGTGTTTTTTCCATTGTATTCTCTCCTTAAATTGGATTTTCAGGTTGCTTTTTTATGGCCCTTTTATACGGAAAATCCCCACAAGTCAAGCCCGATAACGATCCGGCTGAAGCTCAGCCTGCCTCAAGGGCAAGGGCCAGTTCTTCCTTTACCGTATCGGCCATATTTTCGTTGCCCAACCCCTGCAATGCAACACGTGCCGACTCGCCGCCGATCCGGCCGATGGCCCATACCGCCATGGCGGTGATCCGTTCATCCGTGTTTTCTTGAAAAGCGCGAACCAGGTCGGGAATATATTCCGGGTCCCGGCTATTACCCATGGCCCTGGCCACATTCATTTTCCAGCGCCAGATATCGCCGGACGCCATATAGAACATATGGGGCCAGATCCGGGACTGAAAATAGTCCACATCCATATGAAGCAGCGCCCGCAGATCAAAGGCTTCGGCTTTGGCCGCGGCCCGCTCATTCATGGGCAGATCATTTGACAGCCATGCCTGGTTGCGCGGGCAGACCTCCTGGCAGCGGTCGCAGCCGTAAACAAACATGCCCATGGGTTCCCGCATTTCCCTGGGGGTCAGGCCGTCGCCAAAATAACTGAGAAACGAGACGCACTTGCGCGGATCAATGGTGCCGTTGCCCTTGAGGGCGCGGGTGGGGCACGCAGCAATACAGGCGTTCCTGCACCAGTCCGGGCAGCCGATACCCATGGTGGGGGTGTCCGGCGAAAATTCATGGTCTATAACAAACGCAATGGGCAAATTCCAGGAGCTGCCACGCATGGCATGATGCGGATAAAAAAGGCAGTTTTTGCCGAAAGTTCCCAGACCGGCCCGGGCCGCAGCCACCCGATGGGGAAGGTTGAACGGCACCTTGGACTGAATCCCGTTTTCCCGGAGAAAATTCCGGAATGCCTTGATGCGGGGCACCAGCCCGTCCTTTGTGACCCGGTCGTCGTCAATATAACAACGGCCGAACGTGCCCTCCATGGACCGGGGGAAGCTCTGGCTGAAATAATTTTCAATCACCACGATAATGGACTTTGCTTCCGGAAGAATAGTGGCCGGATCGGTGCCGTCCATCAGGTTCAGTCCCACGGCCTCGGCCCAGCCGTATTCTTCCTGCCGCTTCGCCAGCATCTGGCGGTGTTCTTCAAACGGTGAGGCATCGGTAAATCCCACAGCCACGAATCCCCGGGCATATGCCTCGTTCACAATCGCTTCCCGTGATACCATTATTTCCTCCTTTACTGTCAAGCCAGCCTTTCAACCCGAAAATCCCGCCATAAACCGCCGGTCAATATAATCCTTGATCCAGAAGGCCGGCTTTCCGCTGAATGTGATCCACCGCTTTTTCAGAACGCCTGTGCGCCCACCCAGATTGAATATCAGCAGATAGTCACCGCCCGGCTCAAAGGGCCGCATGGCGGCCCCGGCCAGGGCCGCTCTGATATTTTGGAACAACACGGGATTTTGCCGGACCGCGTAAACGCCCACCTTATCCAGCGGGCACGGTTCAAAATATATACAGTCACCTCCGCCGAAAATATCAGGATACCGGGTACATTGCAAATATGCGTTTACCCGCAAATCCCCTTCCGGTCCTACGGGCAGGCCGCAATCCGCAAAAACAGGTGACGGGCGGACCCCCGGCGCCAGAATGATGACATCGGCGGACCGGTTTTCACCATTTGCCAGGGTAACGCACCCGGTTTGTACGGCTTTGACAAAACCGGTCTCATCGATATGAACACCACGCTTTGTAAGGATATGTCGTACCTTTTTCCGGACACTTACCGGAAATCGCGTCATCAGGCCTGTGCCGGCAAACAGATGAATTTCCGGCATGGATAACCCGGCCCGGTCGGCCAGGTGCCATACATTTCCGGCGATTTCCGCGGCTGCCGGGCCCCCGCCCACAACGGCGATAACGGAAGCCGCCTCCCCTGAAGCTGACGGCAGGCCCTGTATGCGTTCCCGGGCGGCCATGAGCTGATCAATAGGCTTGACATAAAAAACATCGTCCCTGCTGCCGGCAATCAGGGTGTCGGATACATAACTGCCGGTATTGACCGAAAGCAGGTCATAAGTCAACACCTTCCCGGAAGCCAGAGTAACCGTTTTTTGTTCCGGATCGATACGGGTGATGCTGTCCTGCACAAACGTCCCGCCGGCTTTTTCCGTCATGCGGCAAACCGGAAACCGGATGGCCTCAGGCGCATAGATCCCCCCCAGCATCCCCGGGCCCATGCCGGAATAGTAATGGTATTTTGAAGGGCTGACAACCGTAACCCGGTGACCGTCGTTCAGAAAACCGGCCATGCTGGACAAAAGGGTCAGGTGGGCATGCCCGGCACCGGCCAACACCAGATGTCTGGACATTTTCTTGTTCCCCGGCCTGTTGAAATTTCCATTTATGGTTATAATGCATTATAGTGATTGGTGCAAAGAAAAGACACAGGAATCATAAAAGCGAGACACAACTGTCTTGATAAATTGCCGCATCACGACGGCAATACCCCTTAAAATAATTATAACCATTCATAATTATTATTTTTTTAATCTATTTTAGTGGACGGCACGGAAATTGTAAAACACGTAAGAACTGAAGAACTCTGTTGTGTTCCCACGCAGGCGCATGGGAACGAGAAAATTTCATGAAATATTCGCCTATGAGGCATTGAGTGCTTCGGAACGTGGTTGGTTTTCATTGTCGTGATCGTAATCGGCTGCCGTTCGATTACGACAACGAGGGACAAAAGCGATATTTGTGGCAGCCACATAACGTTACTTTCTGCAAAAACACCACGGCGGTGCTGGAAGCTTTTTACGAAGCCACCCATAATAATTTCTTAAGGAGCCGCATATGTCCGCTCTGAACCGAAACACCCTGACAAAAGGAATTGTCATCCTGGTGGTGGCCGTCATTGTTGTCCTTTTTTTTGCATTTGATCTCCAGCAGTCCGTTACCCTGGACAACCTGAAAGCCCAACAGGAAGCCCTGGGCCGGGTTTATGCGGACCATACTCTGCTGACCCTGGGGATTTATGTACTTGCCTATGTGATCATGGCGGCTTTGTCTCTCCCCGGCGCCGCAGTGATGACAATGGCAGGCGGCGCCTTATTCGGCCTCTGGGTCGGCACGGCCGCGGCTTTGATCGCCAGCACGCTCGGGGCAACCCTGGCCTTTATTATTGCACGCTTTATCCTCGGTGATTATGTCCAGCAGCGATTTTCAGACCGGCTGAAAAAAATCAATGAGGGCGTTCAAAAAGACGGAGCGTTTTATCTGTTTACCCTTAGGCTGGTACCGATCTTCCCTTTTTTTGTCATCAATCTGGCCATGGCCCTGACCCCGATCCGCACCCGCACTTTTTTTCTTGTCAGCCTTGTGGGTATGCTGCCCGGCGGCATGGTGTATGTCAATGCCGGCCGCCAGATTTCACAGATCACCACTGCTGGTGATATTCTGTCCCCAAGCCTGATCGGCGCATTTATACTGCTGGGGATATTTCCCTGGATCGCAAAGGCGGTTATCGCCATTGTCAAGCGTCGACGGGCGCTTGCCGGACATCGACGGCCCCGGCACTTCGACTACAACCTGGTCGTTATCGGCGGGGGATCTGCCGGCCTGGTCACTGCTTACATTGCCGCCACGGTAAAGGCAAAGGTGGCGCTGATTGAAAAAAACAAAATGGGCGGGGATTGCCTGAATACCGGATGCGTTCCCAGTAAATCGCTGATCCGCAGTGCGAAAATGCTGCATTATGCCAGACAGGCACAGGACTTTGGTTTCCGGTCGGCAAAAATTGATTTTGACTTTGCCGATGTCATGCAGCGGGTCCACAATATCATTAATAAGATTGCGCCTCATGACTCGGTGGAACGTTACACCGATCTGGGCGTGGAATGCATTCAGGGCGAAGCCCGGGTGATCTCACCTTATGAAGTGACGGTGAACGGCAAAACCCTGACCACCCGGCGAATCGTGATTGCTACGGGAGCCGGGCCGTTTGTGCCGCCGATCAAAGGACTGGCCGACATTGATTATCTGACGTCAGATACGGTGTGGGGCCTTAACGAACTGCCCAAACGCCTTGTAGTACTGGGCGGCGGTCCCATTGGATGCGAACTCAGCCAGACATTTGCCCGGATGGGTGCAAGCGTCACACAAGTGGAGATGGGGCCCCAGCTCATGGGCCGGGAAGACACGGAGGTGGCGGCATTTGTCCGTCAAACCCTGGAACATGACGGTGTTACCGTTCTGACCGGCCACACGGCCACCAGAGTGGTCACCGAAGATAATGCACCGGTATTGATCTGTACCCATGATGAGCATGACGTGCGCGTACCCTTCGATCAGATTCTGGTGGCTGTGGGCCGCCAGGCCCATACCCGCGGGTTCGGCCTGGAGGAGGTCGGGGTGGCACTCAATACCAACGGCACCCTTCAGACCGACGAGACCCTTCGCACCACCATTCCCACCATTTACGGGGCCGGCGACGCAGTGGGGCCTTACCAGTTCACCCATGTGGCGGCCCATCAGGCCTGGTATGCCGCGGTCAACTCGCTGTTCGGGACTTTTAAAACATTTAAAACAGACGACCGGGTTATTCCCTGGACCACCTATACCGACCCGGAAGTGGCCCGGGTGGGCATGAATGAAACCGATGCCGCGGCCCGCAGCATTGACTATGAAGTAACCCGCTACAACCTTGACGATCTGGACCGGGCTGTGACCGATTCTGCAGACACGGGATTTGTAAAGGTATTGACCAAACCCGGAAGCGATGAAATTCTCGGCGTGACAATCGTGGGGTCGCACGCCGGGGAGCTGATCGCCGAATTTATTCTGGCCATGAAGCACAACCTGGGCCTGAACAAAATTCTCGGCACCATTCATATTTACCCCACCCTGGCCGAGGCCAACCGGTTTGTTGCCGGTGAATGGAAAAAGGCACGAAAACCCGAGCGGGTGCTTTCCGCGGTAGAACGGTTTCTGCGATGGCAGCGGTGACGATCTGATTATATGATAACACTTGATGCAATCTTATCTTGCACATATAATGACAATTTTGTACAAAGCCCCAACCGACGTCGTTTTTGAAAAAAACAGCTTGAGTGGGCACCATAAAAATTGTGTTACTGCCTTTGTCCCTCGTGATCCTAATCGTTGTCGTAATCCAGCGGCAACCGATTACAACAACGACAAGATCAACCAGGTTCTTTATGAATCAGGATGTAATTTGTTCTCTTGAAACCATGAAAAGCGTCAAGGACATGATTATATGCAGACTGACCAATGGATACGACTGGAGCATGACAACACACCGGTTTACATAAGGCCGGACATACCGGACTGGATGGTTCCCAATGCAGCCGGAGATGTCTTGATGCAAACACTGTTAGCCGATGGAGGACAATCTGCCGGTGAAACGGCTGAAACCGGCGCCCCCCCATCAGCGACCAGGGACAACTGGCAGCACCGCCGGTTTTTTTCCCTGCTGAAATCCCCGCCAGTGGGGCCATACACAGGCCGTGCGGATGTGCTGTCTCTGGAAAGGCTTGAAGAATGCTGGCTGCATATCACCGACCGCTGCAACCTGGCCTGCCGGCACTGCCTGTTTGCCTGCACGGATAAAACAAAGGTCACGCTGCCGCTGGAAATCCTTATCACGATTGTGGCGGATGCGTATGACCTGGGCGTCCGCACCTTTTACCTGACCGGCGGCGAGCCCATGATGCATCCGGACTTTCAGGCCATCTGCCGGATGATCCTGAAAGAACGGCATGACACCCGGCTGGTGATCCTGACCAACGGTATTCTCATTCCAGAGCATATCGACTTTCTTCAAACCCTGCCAGAGAACCGGCTGTTTCTCCAGATCAGCGTGGACGGTATTGGCGGGACAAACGACAACCTTCGGGGAGAGGGGACCTATGAAAAACTGCTTTCCGCCTTTGATGCCATAAAAGACATTGCTCCGTCCGTTACCCTGTCCATGGCTGTTCACGCGGCCAATTACCACCAGATGCCGGACATGGTGGCCCTGGCCGATGAATACGGATTTACCGGTGTGCACTACATGTGGCTGCTGGTCACCGGAAAGGCAAAGCCGAAAGATTTTGTGCCCTGCGACACCCTGTTTGCCGGTTTGATGCAATGCCATGAACGGGCAAAAGCAGCGAACATCGCCATTGACAACATTCAGAACATGGCCACCCGGGTCTTTGCCACACCCGGCACCCGGCATGATCTCAGCAATGCGGGCTGGACGTCGCTGTCCGTGGGGCCGGACGGAACAGTATACCCCGCCCCCGCCCTGATCGGCCAGGCCGACCTTGCCTGCGGGCAAATCGTCGCCCGGGAAGACCTTGGCCTGATATGGCGCAACAGCGCCATTTTAAAAGCCCTTCGCAACCTCTCCCTGCTCTCGGACGATACCGCCACAACCGACCCGCTCCGGTTTATAACCGGCGGCGGAGATATTGCCCACAGCTATTATGCGGGCGGCGCTTTTGTGGGTCATGATCCCTATCTGCCCCTGTATCGTGACCTGGCCCTGTGGCTGATGACCCAGTCCGCGGGCCTGACGCCGGACAGCGCCACAAACGGCACGCCCCGGCTGCGACGCAAGATGGGGGAAAAACTGCTGCAGTGCCATCATGACGGCCAGGGCGTGGCCCTGACCCATTCCAACTGCGTGCTCACATTTGCCGGCACCCATCAGGTGGTGGGCGACTTTTACACCGCCGCGGACAAATTCGACAATCCGGATATCATCAACCCGGTGTGCTATCCTGAGACCGAACTGGCCCACATTCCCTTATCCGGCCGGGTCCGGTCGTACGGGTGTGGCAGCCCGGTCCTGGATGCCGGGATTGCCACGGGTGAGGTAGTGATGGACCTGGGTGCGGGGGCGGGCGTGGAGTGTTTTATCGCAGCCAGAAAAACCGGTCCCACCGGAAAAGTGATCGGACTGGACATGCTGGACCACATGCTCACCCGCGCCAGCCAGTCCCTGGAAGCAGTGGCTGACAACCTGGGGTATCGCAATGTTATCTTTAAAAAAGGGTTTCTTGAAGCCATTCCCGTGGCTGACAACATGGTTGACGTGATTATCTCCAATTGCGTGATCAATCTCTCCGAGGACAAGCGCCAGACCTTTGCCGAGATTTTCCGGGTGCTTAGACCGGGCGGCCGGATCTATATTTCCGATGTAATCACGGATGCCCCCTGTCCCCCGTCCATTCAGAACGACGCCACATTGCGTGGTGAATGTATTGCCGGCGCCCTGCTGCAGCCCCATCTAATGGCCATTCTGGAAGCCATGGGGTTCCATCAGATCCGCATTGTCAAACGGTTTTTTTACCGCGAGGTGCAGGGCCATCGTTTTTATTCCGTCACCTACACAGCGTTCAAACCAACGGATGTCCCCTCGCAACGCCCGGTTGTCTATCCCGGCCCTTATGCTGCTGTGATCATGGACAATGGACAGGTACTAATGCGGGGCGAATCCCGTGATGCACACTGGCCCTATCCGGCGGAAAACGACCCTGCCATTTTCACCCTGGATGTCCTTGGCGGGGCCGACAATATTGAGGCCGAAAATACCTGTTGTGCCGCCCCATCAACAGACAGTGCCGGATGTGACTGTGCCGAACCGCCGGAGGCCCAGAGTGGCTGCGAATGCGACCAGCCGCCGGCATCCGGCGGGTGTGGTATTTCCATACAACCAGTTGTTTCCGACGCCAATCCTGCTGCCGGTAAAATCCTGGCCGGCTGCATGGTCTGCGGCAAACCCCTGCAATATCTGAATCAGGACCGGCCGGAAACCTGCACCCTGTGCGGACAAATTCTGACCGCCAATGCAGTGTGCGAAGCCGGCCATTTTGTGTGCGATGCCTGCCACAGCCGGGACATGATCGATATTGTCAAACACATTTGCATCCATACGGACGCCACGGACCTGATCGACCTGCTGAACCTGCTGCGGACCCACCCCTCGTTCCCGGTTCACGGGCCGGAACATCACTTTGCGGTGCCGGGTATCATTCTGGCGGTTTACCGGAACCTGGGCGGAGACGTGACCGGGGCCGACATACTAACCGGTGTCGACCGGGGCAAAACTGTTCCCGGGGGCGTCTGCGCATTCTGGGGCGCTTGCGGCGCTGCCATGGGAGTGGGCATTGCTTACGGAATCATGCTGAAAAGCACCCCCCTGACCCCCACGCCGCGACAACTGGTCCAGCAAGTCACCGATACGGTCATCCAAAAAATAAACATGAATGAAGCCGCCCGCTGCTGCCAGCGGGAATCGTTTACCGCGCTGAAAACCGCGGCCGAACTTTCAAAAAAACTGTTACCGGTTGAATTAAAGGCAGAAGGTGATATGCAGTGCCGTCAACAGCGGAAAAACAGGGAGTGTATTCAACAGGCATGCCCGTATTTCAGTCGGAGATAAAGAATTGAAGCCCACGAATTCACACAAATTGACACGAATGGGGCCACCAATGGTTCCCACGCTCAGCGTGGGAACCAGGTTCGGGGGAATCAGCCACAGGCGGACACAGACAACAGCAATAAAAAACGTCTGTGCCTGTCTGTGTGCGTCTGTGGCCAAAATAAAAAAATATCCAGAGCACATGGCGAAACATGACTGACACAAGCACCCCCACAACAGCGACTCTCCTCTTTGTCAAGGCGCCGGTAAGCGGACAGGTCAAGACCCGGCTGGCTGCAACCCTGGGCGATGACACGGCCCTGAATCTGTATCAATGTTTTGTGGCCGACATGCTGGACAAACTCGAAAGCATACATTATCTGCCGCGCATCTATTTTCATCCGCCCGATGCCGGGCCGGATGTCCGCACATGGCTGGGGGATAGATATGCGTTCTATGAACAGAAAGGCCGGACACTGGGCGATAAAATGAGCAATGCACTTGCCGAAACGTTTGACAGCGGCATTGAAAGGGCCGTGCTCATGGGAACCGATTTCCCGGACCTGCCGTCATCCATTATTACCGAAGCTTTGACCGCGCTTGACACCGCACCAGCGGTGATCGGCCCCAGTACGGACGGGGGTTACTATCTGATCGGGTTTACGGCTGACGGATTTACGGCCAATGTATTTGATGATATCCCCTGGAGCACAGATACCGTGTTCACCCGGACCTGTGAACGTTTTCAGTCATCGGGCATTGGCCCTTATATCCTTCCTCAGTGGCTGGATATCGACACGGAAGCCGACCTCAGACAGTTCGCGGCCGGCTGCCGGGACAATCCCGGCCGGGCGCCGCACACCATGCAGTATCTGACAAACAAGGAGATGCCATGAAAACCCGAAAGGGAATAAAACGGACATGCCTGGCGGTTTTTATTTTGCTGCTGATGGTCATATTTAACATACAACCGGCAATGGCCCGGGAGACCTTGCCGGTGGGACTTTTTTCCCGGGCAAACCCCGATGGCGGCGATCTGCCGGCCGGTTGGGAACCGCTTACATTCGATGATATCGAGCAGCATACCCGGTATGATATGGTTCATGACGGTGATACCCTTGTAGTGCGGGCGCAAAGCAACGCATCGGCTTCCGGCATGATCCGTAAAATCCAAATCGCCCCCCGGGAATTTCCCGTTATCCAGTGGCAATGGAAGATTACGGATGTTCTGAAAAAAGGCGATGTGACCCGGAAAAGCGGAGACGATTACCCGGCGCGCATCTATATCGCCTTTGAATATGATCCCCAAAAGGTAGGGTTCTGGGAAAGAACCAAATTCGGGGCCATTAAGGCCCTGTACGGCGAATACCCGCCCGTGGCGGCCATCAACTATATCTGGGGCAGCAACGCGTCCAAAGGCACCCGTGTGCCCAACCCCTACACCGACCGGGTGATGATGTTCGTGGTGGAAAGCGGCACAGCCAAAAAAGATACATGGGTCACCGAGACCCGCAATATTTACGAAGACTACAAGACCGCATTCGGCACGGAGCCGCCAATGATTTCCGGCGTGGCCATCATGACGGACACGGACAACACCGGTGAATCCGCCGTAAGCTATTACGGGGATATTGTATTTAAATCAGGTGAGTAATGGTTATGGCCCCCCGGCTGTCGATTATCATACCGGTGCTTCACGAAGCCGGCAGCATCAATCCCACGCTTGATGCGATCGATGCTGCAACCGGTGGGATGAGTACGGAAACAATTGTCGTTGACGGGGCGTCCGACGGCGACACCCTGGCCGCTGTCAGTGGCCGGGATGTCCTAGAAATCCTCTCTGCCCCCGGCCGGGGAACCCAGATGAATGCCGGTGCAACGGAAGCAAGCGGGGAAATTTTTTTGTTTCTCCATGCCGACACCCGATTGCCAGAGGGCGCGGGAGAACTTATCATTAATGCCTGCAAGGATGAATCGGTTACCGGCGGCGCTTTTGATCTTGGCATCGATTCGCCCCGACCGGGTTTCCGGATGATCGAAACAATCGCCAGCCTTCGTTCCCGGTTGACGCGCATTCCATACGGCGACCAGGCGATCTTTATCAAGGCCGCCATATTCCGCGCATTGGGAGGCTACCGCCCCATTCCGATCATGGAAGATATCGACCTGATGCAGCGGCTGAAACGGCACGGGTATCAAATCCGGCTGCTGCGTCCGGCGGTGATGACATCGGCCCGTAGATGGGAAAAGGAAGGGGTCTGTTATGTCACCCTTCGTAACCTCTGCCTGTCCACGCTTTTCTACCTGGGGGTTTCACCTGAACGGCTGAAGCGATTTTACCCATAGGTGTATCATGTATCTTGCCAAAAAACGCATAAAGAAAAAAATCCATTATGTGATCCGCGAAAGCCTTGCCCACGGCGATTCATTCAAAAGCCGGGACCTGGTGGACCTGGGCCCGAATCCGGAAGCCTGCATTGTATACCCGGACAGCGGCCATGCCTTTTATTTTGACGAGGCTTTGTGCGATGCGCTCAAAGCAAAAGGCGTAAAACCGGATAATGAAGAACTGGAACAGGTATTCTGGCCTTTTATCGATCCGGCATCCCGGCGGGCCATTGAGGGGTTTTCCCGGACACCGCCGGGACGTGAAACGCTTCGCCGGGAGCAGAAAAAACGCTGCCAGACCGAAACCTTTCATATGTTTGACCAGCGCCGCATGCATTACCTGCGATTCGGCGAGATGGACCAGTCCCGCCTCAACCGGGCGCCGAGAACCCTCTACCGCAAGCTCCTGGACAAATCCCGCGACGAAATCGAGCAGCAATTCATGGCGATGGAGCAGGTGTTGCAGGCCCATGAAAAGAAGACCTATGCCTTTGTCATATTTGATGTGGCGGGAAGCTTTTCCAGCGAAATCGCCCGGCAGTTTCCCCAGGCATTGCCGCAGGAAAAGGTGGATGACTGCTTTCTGGATGCGGTGTGCCGCCTCAATACCGACCCGTCATTCTGGGCAGATCTGGAAATGTGCGACACCCTTCACGAATATCTGATCCGGTATGTGTGCTGGTTCTTTGACAACGATTTCGATGGGGGGCGCTACCTTGATGATTTGATCTGGCAGTTCAAACGGCGGCATCACGGATTCCGGCCGCCCCCGCCCCGGGAAGCCATGCCCGTGGAAGAGGCGTTGAAGCTGATGGGCATCGAGAAATCCGCCTTTGCCACCATGACCGTCAAAACCCTTACCCGCCAATACCGGGGCATGGCCAAAAAATATCACCCGGACCAGGGCGGCGAGCATGAACAGTTTATAAGATTGAACCGCGCATTTGAGGACCTGATGCGAAAACTCAAGGGAAAGAAGAGGGCGACGCATTATCATACGCGCAGGGGCTGACCGCCAATTCAAGCGGCTCAGGCAACAGGTCTTTTCACGGCTGACCGTCATTGCCAGAAAGCACATTCTGCGGTTGCGACGTTTCCGGACAGAAATCTTTGATGATCTCGTTTAAAAATGCGGCACCGGTTGAGCCGAGAAAATGAAACGGATCAACTTTACGAAAGCCCTCCCTTGCCGAATAACGGCTGACAGAAAAATCATAAATATCCGGAAAAATCGTTTTCATCTCCTGCCGCCAGGAAAGAAATAAATCATAGGCATCCGTTTCTTTGAGGCCTGCCAGCAGATCCTCACTTAACGGGTTGATGAAAACGGCATATCTCACACCGCTGCTGTCCAGAAAAGTTTTCAGCTTCCGGACAAATGCCATACGCTTTTCCGAATAAGAGACCGCCCCATAGTGTCGTTTCTTCAAATCTTCGATGGCACTGTTGTATTGTTGTTTATAAAGTGCCAGATCCGCCGCGGTCGTTCCCTTTGGCGCATGGTAAACAAACTGCCCGTTGTCTTTCATCTCGTGCGCCTTTTTATGCTTCCGCCATTTCTCCAATGTCTCATATGACAATTCTATCATATGTCCTCCCAACAGATATTCCGCAACGGAGTATTGAAGGTCATCCCAGTCCTTTATCCCAACCAGCGGGAACTCCCTTTCATTAAACATATAAAAATCAAACCCGACCAGGGCCAGCGTTTCATCTCTCAAGGTTTTTTTTAAATAAAAATAGATTTCTTCAGGGAATGCCCCGCGCAGGGATGCATTATAAAACCGAAAGCAGAAAAGATCGTCGGGATTGATATACAATACTTTACTTGACCCGATCAAAACGGCGTCATGGGGATATGACAGAATGGCCTCGCCTTTTAACTGCCGTTCATTCCAGGAATAAACACCAATCCTGTTATTGCCCAGCAGATCGCAGGGATCAACGATATAGTTAAACAAGGCGGCGGCCATTACCACAAAAATGATAACCGTTCCTGACAGTCCCAGATATTTTTTATAATTCTCAGATGCCATAACCCGTTAAAACTGAAAGTATAAAAACTCACTTGCCCTGCTTATTGAAAAAATCGATACAAGTGCACATATAATAAAAACAACCGCCCATCCGTTCGAGGGACGCCACTGCAACCACTGGGGGGGGGACGGCAGGGTCTTCCCCTTGGCCATAATGTTGATATACGGCGAATATCCCGTCATCAACTGCTGCACATTAGGGGCCAGCCAGGCGATCAACAGAGCAATGGCAATATAAACGACCTCATTGCTGCCTTCAAAAAAGTAAAGATTGCGGAAGCTAACCCCCCAGGATTCCAGGGGCCGGGCCAGGAACGCAAACTTTGTCAGATAATGTTCCGGCAAGGCAAAGCCGTTCATACCAATCATGGATTTGATCATATCAACCGCCGTTCCCGCATTATCCGCCCTGAAAAAAACCCATGCCACCGTAACCAGCAGGAATGTCAGCATCCTTGAAAAAAAACGCCCCGCCGCCCCTTCTCCCACATGAATTTGTGCTCCCTGCTTAAACTTAATCCACAGATGATTAATGACAAGAAACACGCCGTGAAGCCCTCCCCACAGGACAAATGTCCACGCAGCCCCATGCCACAGCCCCCCGAGCAGCATGGTCATCATAATATTTAAAAGACGCCGGGGCTCTCCTTTCCGGTTTCCGCCCAGGGGAATATAAAGGTAATCTCTCAGAAAGCGCGATAGGGAAATATGCCAGCGACGCCAGAAATCGATAAAATTAACCGCCTTGTAAGGCGAGTTGAAGTTCAGGGGAATACGGATGCCGAATATTTGTGCCAGCCCGATGGCCATGTCGGAATAGCCTGAAAAGTCATAATAGAGTTGCAGCGTATAAGCAAGCGCCCCTTCCCATGCTTCAAGAAACGACAGAACATACTGATGCTGCGCCGCATCGAACACCGGTGTGGCGTACAGCGCAAGCCCGTCGGCAATAACCACCTTTTTAAACAACCCGAAAAAAAAAATAGTGATACCGACTGACAGTGTTTCAGGATTGATGTTAAAAATCTTTTTCCTGCTGAACTGGGGAAGCATCTCTTTGTGATGAACGATCGGGCCGGCGATAAGCTGGGGGAAGAAGGTAACAAACAAACAATAATTTAAAAAACTGTACTCCTTTGTTTTCCCCTGGTAGGCATCAACGAGGTAAGAGATCTGCTGAAATGTAAAAAAAGAAATGGCCAGCGGGAGGGCAATGGGTGCCAGGGAGACATTCACGCCAGTCAGCGCGGAAACATTCTCCATAAAAAAATTGGCATACTTGTAATAACCCAGCAGTGAAAGATTGGCAGCAATCCCGGCAGCCAGAAAATATTTTGATCTTTTTTTGCCGACAATGATCCCCCAGGCATAATTAAAAAGAATCGAACCAATGATGATAAACAGGTAAACAGGGTTCCACCAGCCATAAAAAAAAAGCGAGGCTGCCACCAGCCATGCCATGGCCGATTTAAAATGGCCTTTATGACCGAAAATAAAAAACCCGGCTACCGTCACCGGCAGAAAAAACAGAATGAAGATATAGGAGTTGAATAACATGGCTAGTCTGCCATCACCGCCGAGCCTGTCTTGTCAGAGTCATTGATACCAACAGCCGGCTTTTCGTCATCCAGTCGCCAAGCAATTGTGAGCATGGCAAAAAGAGAAAACATCAGTCCTTCGATAATATGGGTAAAGATCGGCTCAAACAGCCCGAAAACCAGAAAACCCGTGAAGCAGACGATGCTGAACCCCCCCCACTCTCTATGACGGGCTGTTCCCCTTGCTTTCACCACCTGTACCGCCATCTTGAAAAAAGAAAAGATGACAAGCAAATAAAGGCTCAGGCCGACGACACCGGTCCTTACCAGCAGGCCGACAGCCCAGTTATGAGGGTCTCCGATAAATGCCCATCGCTTACGGCCGCGTCGTTTCTTTTTTACGGGATGCTTTAATTTTTCTACATATTTAGCAGGGTCCAGTTTCGAATAGCTTTCCATACCGAAACCGATACCCGTCACCGGATAATCCCTGACGATATTTGACATTGTTTGATATATTGTTATCCGTGGATCTTTCATGATCTTTTGAAGGGCGAAGCGTTTCTTAACCGGCGTATACCAGACCAGAAGGACAAGCAGGACGACTACAACGGGCAATAGTATTTTTTTTTTCACAAATAAAAGCATGATTGAAGAAAAAAAGAGCGCGATGATAATCCCTCGGCTCTGGGTCAGGAAGATGGCGGTGACCGCGAAAAAGATGCAGACGATAAGGAAAATCCGTGCCCGGATATCCCTGGTGCAGAATATTTGTTTCAAGGAAAGCATGGACGCAAACAGCGCTACAAAACCGATGATATGGATAGAGGCCTGCGCCAGTGCACCCATTCTGCCGGTGGAAAGCCGCCTGGTAAAGCTATTATCAAGCATAAAGTAATAATAATATAGCGACCAGCAGATAAAAACCAGAGAGGAGATGATAATCAGCCAGACCAGCCAGTTCAGTCTTTTTTCCGTATTGAAGTAATTGATAAGGATAATATAGAAAAGCATATACCGGATCAGATGAGAGTAAACATCGTGGACGGTATTACTCTTGTCAACGGCAAAGGGAATTGTGATCACCCCCCACACCAGAAATGCGAAAAGTGCCCTCATCAGAGGCGTATCAACCCGGATCCTCTTCTTCTTTGCCGCCCACAGCCCTAAAACAATAGCCAGTGCCAGATAAGAACAAATTTCTTTGATACTGGTCGTATGCGGAAACGGGTTGAGGAACAGATAAATGCTCATGAGAACAGGCACCAGATGCTCAAGAAAGCCAACAACGCCGTTATTCTTTTCAGTTGCCGAAGATACTGAACCCATATGCTGTTTCCGTAAAATCCATATCCACTCATATAGTGAAGGCATAATGTGACCCCGAAAGGGGCAATTATAATTCATGCCATATCTGACCGCAAAGGATCTGTTTATACCATACCCGTTATATCCTTTCAAGTAACAAGAAAGCGTTTACACGAAAAGGATGCCCCGTCCGGTGATCATCAGGATGATTTTCAGCCCGGATATAAAATCGGCCCCGTCATACCACAAAATTGGCATCGGACCTGGCATCGCTGTCGTAATAAGTGATCTGTGTGTGATAGGTGTTCAGGTCTATATGGGCGGTGGCGTGATAGGGTTCGTTGGCCCAGGTGAGGATGACCTGATGTTCTTCCGATTCTCCGATGGTAAATTCACCGCTGAATGCGGGGTAGCTGCTGCGGAACTCCATCAGACGGATAAGCCGCTGCACCACCTCTTTTTTCACCGCCTGGTCGATCTCATCCAGGGTGTAGTTGTGCCGGTTGATATCCCGGCCGTTTTTGGTCTCCTCCACCATGGCGATGTCGTTCTCCCCGGCCAGCAGTCCCACATAATATACATGGGGGATACCGGGCGTGAAAAACTGAATGGTCCGTGCGGCCAGATAGGAGTCATCATTGCACTCCAAGGCTGAGTAATACGTGCAGTTAACCTGGTAGACATCCAGGTTATTATAATCAGCACTGGAGTAAATCGGCTTCACATTGGAGCCTTTTTCATAAAGCCCGTTAATCGTTTTTTTGATTTCTTCTTCAGTCATCAGTTCCGCCACATCCACCACCCCGATGCCGTCATGGGTATCAAGGGTGGTGAACTGCCGGTGCGGACAGGTATTGAGCCAATGAAGCAGCCGTTCGTTGGTATGGTGATACAGCGTATGCAGCACCAGCAGTGGCAACGCAAAATCGTAAACCCAGTATCCATTCTCAGCCAGCTTTAACTGGTAATTGTGATGTTCGTGGACTTCCGGCAACAACTGCACCCCGAAGGGCGCCACAAAATCCTTGAGCATCTGAAGCAGATCCCATACCTCCGGCTCCTGAAAAAAACAGTTGGTGCCCAGCTTTACAGTGGTATAGGCGAATGCATCCATGCGGATGAATTCGGGCTTTTTCCGGGCCAGAAAGATCAAAAAATCCCGGAAAATTTCCCGGGTCACCGGCGATTGAATGTCCAGATCGATCTGTTCGTAATCAAAGGTGGACCAGATCACCTCTCTGGAGCCGTCCGGTCGCTCAATCTGCTGATACGGCGGAGAGGGCTTCCGGGTATAAACCTTTGCCAGGTCTTCTTCGCTTACATCGCCACCGGGTGCCAGCTTGTTAAAACTCAGAAACATATCCGCATAACGGGACTTCTCCCCTTTCTCCAAATAATCTGCAAAATATTTTGACTGGCGGGAGATATGGTTGACCATAAAATCAATGGTGATATCAAAATCCTCCTGAATCATCTCGATATCCCGCCAAGTGCCGAATACCGGGTCGACCTGGTAATAGGTAATCGGGGCAAACCCCCTGTCCGCAGACGACGGGTAAAAGGGCAGAATATGCACGCCACCGGCGGCATCAGAAAAATACCGTTTCAATACATAGTGGAGTTCCTGAAGGTTTTTACCCAGACTGTCCGGATAGCTGATGATCTGAATCTTGTTGGGAAAACTCATTTATTTATAGCCTTTTCAATAAACTTATAATGTCCAATGCCCTCGATGATGCCGTCGGCGCAGGGGGCCTCGGCAAAATAAATATTCCGGCTGCCTTTGAGCGGCGCCAGTTCCTCGCTGTAGTTGCCCACCACAACGGCCTTGACATCGCCCTTGAGCATCTCCTCGTCATTTCCCGAATCCCCGCAGACAAGGAAGTTTGAAAGGGGAATCATCCATTTGTAGCTCAGATAACGAATCGCCTTTCCTTTGGATGCCCGGTAGGGCAGAATATCCACGTACTTGTTGTGAGAATAGATCAGGTTATACCGGCACTTATGCTTCAGCAGGATGTTGTGGACCGTTGCAAGCCGGTCTTTTCCGGGCTTCATATCATAACTGATCTTGAATTTCCGCTGGGTATCGTCTTCCTGGTATTTAAGAAAATCCAGATCCTCCAGGAGTTCATGGATCTTTTCCCGGTCCCAGCTTTTAGAGATATGGGTGGCCCATCCGTTTGAAAAGTGAAGGTCTTTCCCGTAATAAAGTTCGGAGCCTACAGACGAAATGATCACGTCCGGCGGATCGATCCCCAGTGATTCCAGGTGCGCCACTGCAGACTCCATTGTCCGGCCGGTAGCAACCCCGAATCCGATTTTATCCCGGTGTTTGCCCAGCATCTTCATCAATTCGTCCAGATGGCTGTTGTCTTCACCGGTCAATGTGTTGTCGATATCGGTAATCACAAAATAATCCAGCCCCATGATCCGCCGGCCAATGGCATCCGACGGGCGGGCCACATCCATCCCGGTCTCACCCGATGCCTTGATGAGATCCTGAACCTCCCGGACATACGTATCTGCATGGCTGTTCCAGGTATAGTGCTTTCGAACATTGATGGTTCCGTTTTTAGAGTAAGTCTTCCAGCGGTCGCCGTCGGTGATAATTTTTTTAATAGCATTACTGATATCCCGGGTTTTCGTGGGATCCACAAGAATACCGCAATCACAATTGTCCATAATATCAATCGGGCCGCCGTCATTGGTGGCGACAACCGGCAGCCCCGTGGCCGCAGCCTCAATCAGGGTCAGACCGAACGGCTCGGTCAGCGCAGGATTTACAAACACCCCCTTCTTCTCCGCAGCGATTCGGTAAAGCTCCGGCACTTCGTATTCAAAATCATGTTTCTTGGGAATCGCCATCTTGCCGTAAAGATCATATTTGTCCATACTCAGCAGCATCATGGTCAGGACTTCTTTTTCGTTTTCCTCCTTGTCGGAGATGTCTTTCCGGATGCCGGCAAAAATGGCCAGATTGGCGATGGATGTCAGTTCCCGGTCTTCGCCGTAGGCCTGAATCAGGCCGGAAATGTTTTTGCGTTTGTCCGGGCGGGAGAGCGCCAGTATCAGGGGCCGGTCCGGATACATAAAAAACCGGTTCAGCTCCTCAATCACCGATGCCCTGGCAAACTTTTCCTCCTCTTTCTTACCGTTCGCATCCGACACAATATCATGATAGTAGGGGTAAAAACGCTCAATATCAAGCCCCGGCGGAATCACCTTGAATCCCGGCATATGGCTGTCCACATAAGCACCATACTGCTCTTCGACTTCCTGGCGCGTGCTGGCAATGATCAGGTCGCTGGTTTTCAGAACATCCTCCTCCACCCTGATCCGCTCGTCAATCTTGTATTTCTTGATAATATCCGCCTCTTTCATACCGTCGTTCAAGAGTCGGGCTTTTTTGGACCGGCCCAGGGAGTGGCCGGTAAAAATAAAATTGATGTTGAACAACTGGGCAAGCTGAGCCGCCACATATCCGGCATCGGCGTAATGGCCATGCACGATATCCGGCAACCGGTCTTCAGTCTTGATAAACTGAATGGTCTTGTCCACATATTCATCCAGGTGTGGCCACAGTAACTCCTTGCGCATGTATTTTTTCCCGCCGCACCGAACCCGGACGATCCGGAATTTTTCATTCACTTCTTTCACAGGCCTGGCATAGTCCGAAGAGACGGTTTTATCCTCAATCAGCCGGGTAAACAGATCCACCTGTGCCACATCCTCCCGCTGGCTCAGGTGCCGGGCCAGCTCCACAACATACTTGACCTGGCCGCCAGTATCCGCATCACGGCCCATTTCCATGTTGCTTTCACGCACCAGCCCGTGAATACTGAACATCTGAATATAGAGCTTATCGTGTGTCATGGGGATAACAGTCCTTCTTTTAAAGTGTTATAAATACCGGGGTCTTGCGGTACCGCGCCCTGTACTGTACACATCTGCGCGGCGAAATCCGTGGCCGCCGACAAGATCGCATCCAGAGACCTGTTCTGAAGGTATCCAGCGGCCAGCACTGCTGCAAACGCGTCTCCCGCGCCCACGGTGTCAACCACATCATTTCTGTCCGGCACATTGGTCGACGCATAGCCATCCGGTGTAAAGAGCTCACTGCCGGCACTCCCTTTTGTCAGGGCAACCATGGTCAAGCCCCATTGTTTCATAAAGCCTTTTACGATCCGGTGGGCAGGTCCGGAAAAACCGAACATATCGGCCAGCACTGTGAGCTCCTCATCATTGATTTTAAGAATGTCTGTGGCATTTAATGTTGATTGAACAGCTTCGCCTGTATAACACCCCGGCCGCAGATTCACATCGTAAAACAGCGGCACTTTTGACGGCTTTGCCTGCATCACATCCCGCACAGCCTGGCGGCTCTTTTCACTTCGCTGCACCAGGGTGCCCACATAGATCATCATTGGCCGGGACCGCAGCATCCGGTCCATCACATCCGTATAAGCAATATGGTCGTAAGCCACGTCCTGGCGGATATCAAACGTGGGCACACCATCGTCGTCCAGATTGACCATGACCTTGCCGGTTTCACGTCCCGGATCCACCTGCACGTTTTTCAAAACAAACCCGTACTCTTTCATTATGTCCAGTATTTCCCGGCCATTGGCGTCATCGCCGACACGGGTGATAAAGTTCACGGGGAATCCCATCTGTTTCATGTGAAAGGCAAAATTAAAGGGCGCTCCCCCGATGCGTTTGTATGTGGGGAAAATATCGAACAGCACTTCGCCGATAACAAAAATCATAAATACAGTCCTTCCACCATTTGTCCGTTTTTACCGCATGGCAGTGCTGCTGCAAAAAGCTCAACAAAACGCGGCACCAGGCGGCAACGGTAAAAGCTGACCGCTCTGTGACGTGCCGGACAACAACCGTAAGACAACAGTCCGGGCGCCGGTATTTTTTTCAGTGGGATTCTGGTTAGTAACAGATTCATACGATTTTCTATTAAATTTATACATTGCCCTCTGTAAAGTCAAGACCGGCTCTCCTGGTTCCCATTGACCACCATTCTTTATTGACACTTTTCCTAAAAGGCATTACCTCTTTTATTAAATAGAATTCTGCTGACATTGTTCTTAACTTGATGGGAGATAGCATGACGGAATCCGGCATCACTATTGACTTCAACGAATTTTCACTCACCGCGACCCTGTTTGACACCCCCATAGCCCGACGATTTGCCAAGGCTCTGCCGGTAACGGTGGTCTTTACCCGCTGGGGTGGTGAAATGTACGGCTCCATCGGCCGGGATCTGGGCGAAGAAACGCCCGTTGCCGACATTCCGGAAGGCGGCATTGCCTATACCAGCCGGGGCAATTATGTATGCATATTTTTCGGCCAACGGCCTGCATGGCCGGTGGACCACATCGGCCAGATTGATGATGCACGGCCGCTGAGTGTTGTTATCGAACTGCTTGAACAGGTCGCTACCGATTCTTTTATCATTTACCCGAATGGGACATCATGAAAAAAATTTTCCATCAAAACAAAATGCGCAATGCGCTTGCACTCGTTGCTATCCTGGTGGTCTTCTATGCACTGGCCGGTTCCGTGGCCCTTCCCACTGCGCTGGAAATGATTTTACCGGGCAAGCTGTCCAAGCAACTCAATCGCACGGTTCATATCCAAAATATCCGATGCAACCCCTTCCGACTGACCCTGACGGTTCAGGGACTGGAGGTAACAGATGTCGCATCAACTGACAATTCCGCCGAACCATCGCCGTTTATTCAATGGGAAAGTCTGTTTGCCAATATCCAGCTCTGGTCAGGCTTCAACCTTGCACCAGGCATTAGGATCCTCCGGCTGACACGGCCATCCATCCGCATTGTCAGACAGTCCGTTGATACCTTCAACTTTTCCGATCTTTTTTTAAAGGATACCGGTGATCCGCCTGACGCCGGTAAGGCAGAAGAACAGCCGGATGCCGGGAAAAAACCCTTTGTGTTGGCCATTGATAACCTGGAGATTGTTGACGGCCGGGTTGATTTTACAGACCATGCCGCACCGGCCACAACAGCGGGTGCGCCGGCTGTGTTTACCCTTGACGACATCAATCTCGGAATTTCCGGGTTTTCGACCGCACCGGCAACCCGTGCCGATGCCGACCTCCACCTGCGCATGAACCGGGCCGCCGACATTGATCTGACCGGGACGTTCGGCATTGCACCGCTGGCAACAGATGGCCGTTTAACGGTCAGCAGACTCGCGGTTCCCTGGGTGCAGCCATACATACCACCGTCAATAAAACTGCAGACCACTGACGGCAAAATCAGCCTGGCAGCCGATATTGGCGTTAAGACCGATCCTGCATCCGGCATAAGTGCTGCCATTACCGGTGATACAACCTGTAACGACCTGGTCGTAGTGACACAAGACCGGGGCGAACCATTTTTAAGCATGGACACGCTTTCTGTGACCGGTATCCATGCCACCTTGAAGCCCACACAAATTCAGATGGATCAGATTCTTCTGGCCGGTCTCACCCAGACGGTTATCATCGATAAAAACGGCGGACTCAACATGACCCGTGCATTTTCAGCGGATCCACCGGAAGCAGCGCCCGGGACACCGGTTGTTTCGCCGGATGACAAGCCCGTCGGTTCACCGGGGAAACAGGCGCCGGCATCCGGGGAAACCAGGACACCTGCGCCCGATGCGAATACCGACCGGCAATCCCCGCCAAATCCGGAGACACTCTTCCCTTTTCCCGTCAAAATCGGAGAAGTGGTCCTGCGCGATATTGCCATCGACTTTACAGACAAAAAAATTCAGCCCAATTTTGCCACTCAACTCACACTGGCCGACGGACAAATCAACGGACTGACATCCGAATCCTTTACCGGCGCTGGCCTTACAATCAACGGCGCGGTTGACCGTCATGCACCGCTTGTCATATCCGGTTCGATCAACCCGTTTCTGCAGGATATCCTTCTGGATCTGTCATTCAACCTGCAGCAGATGGACCTGAGCAGCATTTCCCCTTACACCGGCAAGTATATCGGACGGACTATTCAAAAGGGGAAACTGAATCTCGACCTGTCATACAATATCAAAGAACAGGTCCTGGCCGCTGAAAACCGCGTGCTGCTGGACCAATTCACCCTTGGCGAAAAAGTCAAAAGCCCCGATTCACTGAACCTGCCCGTGGGACTGGCCGTAGCCCTGCTCAAAGACCGGAGTGGCAAAATAAACCTGGATATACCCGTGTCCGGACGGCTGGATAACCCCGCGTTTTCCGTTCGCGCCATTATCCTGCAGGCCCTGAAAAATATCCTGGTCAAGGCTGCGGCCTCGCCGTTTGATCTTGTGACCGCCATCGCGGGAAGAGGCGAAGAATTGCGGTTCATCGCCTTTGCGCCGGGTACGGCCGGCCTCACAGACCAGGCCCGGAAAAAACTTGACGATATCAACGAGCTGCTTTACAGGCGACCGGCCCTGGGGCTTGAGATCACTGGTCATGTTGACCCGGTGGATGATGGTGAAGCCTTGACCCGGGCGGCACTGGAACGTAAACTCAGGGAAATGAAATGGGCCGACAGTAAAAACAGCAGCGAAAAGGCCGCGGAAACGATTACCCTCACAGATACGGAGTATTACATTTACCTGCAGAAACTGTATGCACAGACCGGGATTGACCGGGCCGCACCGGGCCATGAAACGGCGCCCCCGACCGGATCGGACACCCCGCCGGACAGCGACGCCATGCAGACGGCCCTTATGAAACAGATGGCGGTTAAGGATGCTGAACTCCTGCTGCTGGCAGGGAAACGGGCACAGGCCGTCAAGAATTACCTTCTTGCGTCTGACCGGGTGACCGCGGATCGGCTGTTTGTGCTTGAAGGCCGCATATCCCGGAAAAAATCGAAAAAGGCCATGCCTGCCGCGCGCGTATCGCTGGGCCTGACACAAAAATAACGGCACAGCAATCCGCTTGCGCTTTATCTGTTTTACCGATAAAATTATTAATATATTCGATTTTCAACCCAGCACGACAAATTGTTAAACAGAAGCCAGGGGGGTGCCATGCGTGTCAAAGGGACGGTCATACTTGACCTTGTGCGGATCATCCGCGCTGAAAAAGATAAGAACTGGGAACCATACATGGAACCGGAAGACTGGGAAATCATCAACAGCACCATCATGGCCAGCAAATGGTATCCGGGCGACGCTTTCTGGCGGATCTCCTATGCGGTTGCAAAAGAGGTGGGCCGCATGACACCGGAAAACCTCTTTGCATTCGGCCGGCTCAGTGCCACCAGCTACCTGAAGTTATACAGCCGCCTGGTAATTCCGGATGATCCCGCCGGTACGATTGAACGCTGCATCAATTCATGGCACCTGTTCTACGACTTTGAAGGGTCCACCGCCAAACGCAATGAACTGGAAAAAGGACCGAACCACGTCACCATCAAGGCATACGACTATCCGGACATGCTCATGCCGGAGATGCGTTATCCCTACTTTTACGGCCTGGCCGGCTACTACCAGGAAATGGCAGAAACCGCCCTCAAGGGCAAGGAGATCCGCAACACCTTCACGGACAAAGGGGATTATTACGAAATAACGTATGAATGGGATTAACCCGGTATTGCACATTTACTGACCGGCACACAGCCCACCCGCAAAAACATTCAGGCGGATACCGGGGAATCGTTAGAAGACGGGAATGTGCCGAATCTCACTCGCCTTCATCTCACAGGGGGGGGGAATCATGGCGGACCAGTTTACAACCGCGGAATGGGAAAAAATAAATTCAACGCTGGCTGAGGATCCGGGGAAATTCGGACTGCCCGTCAGGCGATACGGGTCGGCTGTTCTGGGCAGTTTCAATATCCGGAAACTCGGCACCGCATCCAACAGGAACAGTCATGTGTGGCGGTTTCTGGCGCATATCTGTTCACACTTCGACCTTATTGCTGTACAGGAAATAATGGATAATCTCAGCGGCCTCAGAAGGCTCCTCTGTGAACTGGGCCCGGATTTCGGGGTGATCATTTCAGATATCACCGGTGCCTTTCCCGGCAACCGGGGTCTTGCAGAAAGGCTTGGTTTTATTTATAACAAGCGGATTGTTGAAAGGACCGAGATCGCAACGGATATCACTTATGATCGGACAGAAATACTGAAAACCCTGGCGCTGAACAGGGCGGCGATCAACCCGGTTATGGAGCGGTACGGCGTATATCTTGAAGAAAGGCAGAAATATGATAATGGTGAGATTGCCGAAAAACCGAAAAAGCCGTCAGCATCAAAACTGCGCATGCCGGTGTTTCTCTCTTTTATCCGTCAGCCCTGCTGTGTAAGTTTCAGAATCCAGGGTCATCCCGGCACAGCCCCCTACGAGTTCATGGCGGTGAATGCCCACCTCAACTACGGTGACCCGAACCACGACCCCATTCAGGAGTTTACGGCTTTGATGCGATGGATTGTTGAACGTGCCGGCCAGAAAGGAAAGGCCTATTATCCGGATTTTATCCTGCTGGGCGATCTGAATCTGGACTTTGATGATCCAGTAAAGGACAAAGCCCGCCTGGAAAATGATATCAAAGGCCTTAACAAGGTCACCAATGAAGGGGTCAGTGTTAATTTTCCGTTCCTTGATCAACATCCCGGATGTCAGGATGTCTTCCGGACCAATGCCCGGCTCACGGAAACATTTGATCAGATCGGGCTGTTTTCCCGGGATCCAAGGTTTCCCACTTATCTTCAAAACCCGTCAATGGGCCAGAGCCCTGTGGGCCCGGATTATGGCGTGTTTAATTTTACCGAACTGTTTGCCCGGGCCCTGAAAGGGGAATCATTTGCCGCGTTGTCAAACGCCCAGCAGTCAGATTTTTACCAACGGTTTCAGTATAAGGTAAGTGACCATATGCCGCTGTGGCTGCGCATACCGCTGCCCTGACCCGACATTCTATTGATTTTACTTGGTGCCCCCGGCAAGAATCGAACTTGCGGCACATGGATTAGGAATCCATTGCTCTATCCACTGAGCTACGGGGGCGGCGGTGGTAAAGTGCCTGTGGTGTGTATGATCTAAAAATTCTTATCAAAAAAAGGCTGTAATGGCAACCGGGAATTTCCGGTCCCTGGTGTATGCCGATTGTTTGTGCGTCAGCCCGGTGAAGAGTCCCGGCAGGGTGGTTTGCGAAAAAAATCTTGTAAAAAAAGGGATGGATGCATTATATTTAGGGTAAGCAGCGAGGGGCAAAACAGTGAATCTCTCAATACATGACAATCATATGGTTTATAAGGAGAACAGATGATTGATTTGGTAAAAAAAATGATGTTTGCCGGTATCGGACTTGCGCTTAAGACAAAAGACGAGGTCGAGGACCTTGCCGGAGACCTGGTTAAACGGGCCGAGCTGTCGGAAAATGAAGGCAAAAAGTTTGTGAACGATTTTCTGAAGCGCTATGATGAGTCCAGAGAAAAGCTGGAGGAACGGGTGGACCAGACCGTGAAAGACGTTTTGAGCAAGGCGGATATCCCCACCCGGCAGGAAATTGCGGAACTGAAAGACGAGATTAAGAAGCTGAGAAAAACTTCTACCGCTGAATAATCGTTTTACCCGGAACATCCATAAATATATGCTCAGCATACGCAAAATCGGTATTATCGGCAGAACCTATCGCCACATCTCCCGGTATCGGCAGATACTGGCGGTTTTTCTGAGATACGGATTCGGTGAATTTGTTGAGCTTTTAAAGATCGAGCAGTATCTCGAAATCGGCCTTCAGATGATTTCGAGAAAGCAGCGTGAGCAAAACGAGCGGTTGACCCGGGCTGAACGGGTCAGGATGGCGTTCGAGGAGCTCGGCCCCACTTTTATTAAATTCGGCCAGGTGCTGTCCACGCAACCCGGCCTTATCCCCATTGATATCGTAAACGAGATGGCAAGGCTTCAGGACGATGTCCCCTCATCCCCCTTTGATCCCATCCGGGCGGTGATCGAGCATGAGACCGGTGTGCCACTGGAAACCACTTTCCGCACCATTGATCCCACCCCCATTGCGTCGGCTTCCATTGCGCAGGTTTACGCCGCAACCCTCCTGAGCGGGGAGCAAACCGCCGTTAAGGTCAGACGTCCCGGCATTCGGAATACCATTGAAATCGACCTTGAGATTATGCTCTACCTGGCCGGCCTTATGGAACGGCATGTGGAGGAGATCGCACCCCACCGGCCCACGGAAATTGTCGAGGAATTTGCCAGGGTTCTGGAAAAAGAACTGGATTTCACCATTGAGGCCAATAACATGGAGCGGTTTGCCCGGCAGTTTTCAGACGATGATACGATCTTTACGCCCGAGGTGTACCGCGATTACACAACGTCCCGGATGCTGGTGATGGCGTATGTTGACGGCATCAAAATTTCGGATATAAAGGGGATTGAGGAACGGGGATATGACAAGAAGCTGATCACCCAGCGGGGAACGGATGCAACGCTGAAGCAGGTCTTTGTTCACGGTTTTTTTCATGCCGATCCCCACCCGGGCAATATCTTTATCCTTCCGGGCAATGTGATCTGTACCCTGGATTTCGGCATGGTGGGCAATGTGAGCCTGAAGCACCGGGAGATGTTTGTGGACCTCCTGGATTGCCTCGTCCACCAGGACCCGATCGGTACAACAAAAGTGCTGCTGCAGTTGACCATATGGGACGAAGAACCGGTCAGGGAAGTGCTGGAGCGGGAGGTTACCGAGTTTATCGGTTACCATCTCTATAAGCCTTTAAAAGATATGGAACTCGGTAAGATCCTTCACGACCTGTTGGAAATGCTGCACCGGCATCGTCTTCGCATTCCGCCAAACATTTTTCTGATGATCAAGGCCATTGCCACCATCGAAAACATGGCCCGGCAACTGGATCCGCAATTTGATATCATTACTTACGCCACCCCGTTCATAAAAAAGGTTAAGCTTGCCCGGTACATGCCCGGGCGCGTTGTGACGGAAATGGTTAAAACAGCGGCCGAGCTGGGCCACTTTACCCGACAGTTCCCCGCGGATATGCTGGAGATCAGCCGGCTGCTGAAAAGTGAAAAGATTACGATCAATATCGAGCATAAGGGGATTGCCCCGCTGACCGCCACCTACGCCCAGGTCAGCAACCGGCTGGCATTTGCGATTATCATTGCGGCCCTGCTCATCGGGTCGGCCATGATTATTACCACCAAGATTCCGCCGCTGGTGTTCGGCATCTCCCTGCTTGGCATTATTGGATTTGCCGGGGCGGCTGTTATGGGGGTCTGGCTACTGGTGGGCATATTAAGGAGCGGACGTCTATGAGGGGCGTCCGCTTCAATTGACTTGACATGGATAGACAGATTTCATAATGTCATCTACAGGTTATCCCGGATACGACACGGGGTGCGGGAGGATGGCGGAGTGTTCAGCCGGAACTTGTTTTTAAGCGTATATTCTCAATAGCAAGGAGTGGCATATGCTTCCTGAGAGACTCAAACGGGCGAGTGTAAGAACCAAACTGCTGATGTCGATGATTGTCATAACTCTGGTAATGCTGCTGCTGATGTACCAGGTGAGCGCATCAGCCGTCGCGTTCTGGTTGCTGGGGACGATTATGCTCATACTGCTTTGTGTCGTCACCTGGGTTATTGTGGGGGGATTGTTGCAGCCGGTAGCGGAAATTACCCATATCGGCAAGCAGATGGCCATAGACCTGTATGAGGAGCGCAATGATTTGACCGCACGGGTCAGGGAGTTCGGCAGAACCGGCCGGGAATACAGGCATGATGAAAGGGGCGAGCTTGCCAAGTGGTTCAACAAGCTGATGAAAAAATTCCAAATTATTATTAATGTCATCACCGACCGCGCCGTGACGGTGGACAGCAATGCCGGTCAGTTGCTTGAGTTCACGGAAGCCATGCTGAATATTGTGGAAAAGAACCGGACACGGACCAATGCCGTGGCCGGCGCCGCCGAAGAGATGAATGCCAACATGGAGTCTGTGTCACTGTCAATGGATCAGGCCGCCTCAAATGTGAAGATGGTTGCCTCCTCCACCGAAGAGATGACCGCTACCATTGCCGAGGTATCCAAGAGTTCCGAAAGCGCCAGCACCATGACAGAAGGGGCGGTAACGCAGGCCAGGCGCGCTTCCATGCAGGTTGAGGCGCTGGGAAAGGCCGCACGGGAGATCGGCGAGGTTCTGGAAACCATTGCGGAGATCTCCGATCAGACCAATCTGCTGGCGTTGAATGCAACCATAGAGGCGGCCCGTGCCGGAGAGTACGGTAAGGGGTTCGCTGTTGTGGCCAATGAAATCAAGGAACTTGCCAATGCCACATCTGAAGCAACTATGGAGATCAAGAATAAAATAGAGGGGATTCAAAGCTCCACGGAAGGCACGATCTCCGAGATCAGCGAGATTACAAAGATTATCAACGATGTCAACGATGTGGTGGCAACCATTGCCACCGCCGTGGAAGAGCAGACCACGACCACCAAGGAGATTGCCGAGAACATTGCCAAGGCATCGGCCGGTCTCAATGAGGTGAATGAGAATATTGCCCAGTCGTCCATGGTGGCGTCGGAGATCGCCAGGGATATTGCCGCGGTGGATCAGTCTGCCGGCGATATTGCGGAAAAGAACCAGGAAGTCGCCAAGAACGCGCAACTCATGCGGGATATTACCACCGAGACACGAGAGTTGGCGCAGCGGTTTATCGTTGAAGAGGCCCATAAACCGGAACTCCTGGAAGGGACGGAAGGGACTTGATACGGCCGGGCCAACCAGTAAAAGAGCAAAAGGCGGCCCGTCAGGCCGCCTTTTTTATCGGGTTAGTGTTGACCCGGGACGGGGATTTATAATAAACAAAAGATAATTGGGATAATCGAAATCGGCATCGCAATCGAAAGGGAGTAGGTGCCACCGGACACGGAATGCTTGAGACAATCGATTTTGACCCCGATAGTGCTTTCGATTTCATAGACAGCAAACCGCAACAAACGGATTTACTGAAGGTTCATTATTGAACCGGGAGCTTGATGTCATGAACAACTTAACCATACTGGCCGTACGGGCCTTACTGGGCATTGTATTCGCCTTTATCCTGATACGGTTTTTCTATCCGGGCGCCCGGCTGTATACCGTTGTGGGACTGGGCATTGTTCTGGTGGGCCTTGCCTATCTGTTTGATTATCTGCGTAATCGCAAGTCCGGCTGACGCCGGCGTTGTTATTGATAAGGGGCTGTTGTGAAACAACTCATTCTCGGCACAGCCGGTCATATCGACCACGGCAAATCAAGCCTTGTCAGGGCGCTGACGGGGGTGGACCCGGATCGGCTGAAGGAAGAAAAAAAGCGCGGTATTACCATCGAACTGGGGTTTGCGTCCCTTGCGCTGCCGGACGGCCGAAAGCTCGGTATTGTAGATGTGCCGGGCCATGAGAAGTTTGTCAAAAACATGGTCGCCGGCGCTTCCGGTATCGACATGGTGGCCATGGTCATCGCCGCGGACGAAGGGGTGATGCCCCAGACCCGGGAGCATATGGAAATCTGCATGCTGCTGGGGATTGAATACGGCATCGTGGTCCTGACCAAGATCGATCTGGTGGATGCGGAACTGCTGGCCCTGGTCAAGGAGGATGTGGCGGAATTGACCAGCGGTACCTTTCTGGAAGACGCACCCCTGTTGCCGGTCTCCTCAACCACGGGACAGGGCCTGAATACATTTCCTGAAACAGTAGCCGCCATTGCCGATCAAATACCGGAACGCATCGAAACCGGCCTGGCCCGGCTGCCCGTGGACCGGGTTTTTTCCATGAAAGGGTTCGGGACCGTGATAACGGGCACCCTTGTTGCGGGAAAGATCAATGCCGGCGATATGGTGGAGATCTATCCGGCCGGCATCCGGTCGAAGGTTCGTGGCGTTCAGGTGCATGGTGCTTCCGTTGAAACCGCTGAAGCCGGGATGCGAACGGCTATCAATTTCCAGGGGATTGAAAAATCAAAAATTGAAAAAGGGTATGTGGTGGGGCTTCCGGACACTCTCATTCCAAGCTATATGCTTGATATAGACTGTCACTATCTTGCCCATAATCCAAAGCCCTTGAAAAACCGGACCCTGGTGCGAGTTCATGCCGGCACCACGGAAGTGCTCGGCAACCTGATGCTGCTCGACCGGGAGGATCTGGCACCGGGCGATACCGCCATTGTCCAGCTGCGGCTCAAAGCCCCGGTGATCTGCGTGCGTAACGACAATATTGTTATCCGGAGCTATTCGCCGTTGCGGACCATCGGCGGCGGGAGAGTGCTCAACCCGGTGCCGCGAAAACATAAACGATACATGGTTCAACGGCTTTCATCGCTCCGGCAAACTGAGGGTGAGGGCGGTTTTCAGGCCCTTGCGGAAATGTTCTGCGAGGAAGCCGGCAACATCGGTGTCACGTTTACCGCACTGAAGGTCATGACCTGTGCCAGTGACGCCCGGCTCAGAAAGACACTGGACAATCTTCTTTCCGCCCGAACCATCGTACTGGTGGACAAGGACCGGCAGATTTATGTCCACAGGGCCGTGCTGGACCGGGTGACAGACGATATTCTGTCTTTTATCGACGGTTTTCACAGGACAAATCCGCTTAAAAAAGGCGTTTCCCGTCAGGAAGTCAAGTCCCGCATTGCGGCAAAAACCGGTGACCGGCTGTTTGAACGGATCGTACAACAGTTGATCAAGTCAGACCAGCTGGCCCAGGACGGGGATGTCCTGAGGCTGCCGTCGCATGCGGTGGCGCTTCAATCCGATCATTCCGACATCCGCAAAAAAATGCTGGCTCTGTATGAGGAAAACGGGCTGACCCCGCCTTATTTCAAGGATGTGCCGGCAACGCTGGATATCAAAGATCCCAAAGCGGCAAAAGACGTTTTGCAGGTGTTGATTGAGGCGGGAGAGCTGATAAAGGTCAAGGAAGACCTCTATTTTCATCATCAGGCCATTGCATCGCTGACATCCGAACTGGTGGGATTCTTGCAGGCCAACACGGAAATCAACACCCCCCGATTTAAAGAAATGACAAATACCTCACGAAAGTATACAATACCCCTTTTGGAATATTTTGATGCAAAAAAAATCACCATACGTATTGGTGATGTCAGAAAACTGAGGCCATAAGGAGAGGGAGCGTTATTGTATGAATATGCAGGACACTCATAATAAAGACATGGAAAAAAAGGCGTTTTACACATATGCACTGCCGCGTGTGGCAGCAGTGCTGGTTGTCGCGGTGGGCTTGATATGGGGGGCCTTGTTTCTGGCGGACTGGTTCGGAAGCGCCGATCCGCCGCCGCGAAAATCATCCGACACTATGGCACATGAACAGGCAATATCCCTGGACAGTGAGCAGCCGGTACACAATGAAGCCCCCCCATCCCTTCATGATGGCCGTGAAACGGTAGAAGTCCCGGTTGCACAAGAGAAGCAGGACCATGCGCCGGTGACTCATCCGCCCGAAACTGCGACCCATGAAAAGCCCGCCGCCGAAAAAGATCATCAGGCCGATGTGGTCCGCGAGGAGGCGCAGCAACATTTTCAGGTAACAGGGGAGGCATTTGTGGCAGCCTCAATAGAATCGATGCATTATGAGCTTGAAGAGCGGTTCTGGGGATGGCGGCCCAATGATTTGATCCGGTTTACGGATAATGTTAATGAATTTCAAAAGGGCGTTCTTGAGGTGACCCGCCGGACCACGGTCAAACTGGCAGAACGGATTTCAAGAACCGGCAGCACCGCTATTCTTGACAAAAACCTCGAACGCGCCATGAACTGGTTTATGGTCCAGGCCGACAGCTTCTGGTTTCCGTCGGCCGAGCAGAAATACAAAGACGGGCTTGAACAGCTGCAAATATACAAGGAGCGGCTTGCAACGGGTGAAGCAACATTTTATACACGGACCGACAACCTGATTCCGCTTTTCAAGGCTTATGCCGACCTTTTGGGCAGTTGCGATGAAAATCTGGTAAAACTGGAAGAAAAGAACGGCAAACAGGTGAGCACATTTATGGCGGACAACTATTTTTATTATGCCAAAGGCGTTGCCTGCTCCATGTTACCCGTACTGGAGGCGGTCGCACAGGATTTTCACGACACCCTGGTGACCCGGGGGAGTGCAGAAACCCTGCACCATGCCATTGAAGCCTGCCATCATGCCTGCAGCCTTGATCCATTGATTGTCATGGAGGGTGATCTGGACGGGTTTGTGGCCAACCATCGCGCCAACATGGCCGCCCATATCAGCCATGCCCGGTTTTACCTGGATGTGCTCGTGAATACGCTGTCAACCTAAAAAGGGAGAAGCGCCCAGGTAAACCCCGAAAACGATCATAAACACCCCGCAGCCGGAAAGCAGCCAGGCGTAGACCGTGTCGTTGAGGCGGCGGATACCCCAGAAAGAAAGTGCGGATACCACCAGGTACCAGGCCAAATCCCCGGCTTCATGCCCGATGAAAAACGCGGCAAGTCCCGGAATATTCTCATACGTTACATTGAATTCCGTCATAAAGGCAAACCCGATGGTGGCCCACCAGACCCACCAGTATGGGTTGGCCATGGATACCAGTGCCCCGCCGGTGACGGGATTGTCCACCAGGCGTCTCTTCAATGAACCGTCACCGGCTGTTACGGAGGGAGCATCCGATCCGGCTGTGGCAAGCGCGCCGGTCACCTTTTTGTTCACCACATCCCGAATCACCGACGCCCCGAAGAAGATCAGGACAAATCCGCCGGCTACCCCGATAATCCTGACGGCAAGAGTATGTTTGAGAATAAAGGAAAATCCGGCCAGCAGCAGGATGATAATAACGGCTTCAATGGCGGCATGCCCCGCAATAATCCAGGTGCCCATGAGATAGCCCCGGTGCTGAGCGCCGGCGGATTTAACAATGGTATAGGTCAGCAGCGGGCCCGGTGACATGGCCCCGGTAAGGGCCACGGCAAAGGAGAATGCAAGTACGGTGAGAAAGGGCGTACTTTCCATCAGAACGACTCATAATGGGTAAACTCATCCACTTCTTTCCGTTTGGGTGCGGCCGATGGTTTGGCGGGATGTCCCACGGGAATCATGCAGATCACGTCGTGACCGTCCGGTACATTGAGCACCCCATTGGTCTTGTCATGATCAAACAGTCCCACGACAACGCCTCCAAGCCCCAGGGAATGGGCTCGCAGGCAGAGGTTCTGGGCGGCAATGCCCATATCAAACATAAACCAGTCCCCGAATTTTGTGGTGACCTCGCCTTTGTAATACCCGGATGTCTTGTATTTTGCGCACAACACAAAAACCACCGGCGCGGCGGTCATGGATTTTTTGGCGGGGTTGCCTTTATATACCGCTTCGGCCAGTTTTTCTTTTACCTCGGCATCCTGCACCACGACGACCTCCCAGCATTGGGTGTTTGCCCAGGATTGCGCCCAGCGAACCGCTTCGAGAAGCTCATTGATATGCTCCGTTGAAACGGTCTGCCCGTCATATTTTCTTACGCTTCGTCTGTTTTTGATCGCAGCCATGAGATCGTCCATCTGATATCCTCCTTCATTTCAAATGTCTTGGGTTATACCAGGCGTGTCTGCTCAATATACGGCTTGTCTTCGACTTCAATGGCATGAACGATATGCCGGTTCATCCGTTTTTTCATTTCACCGATGGTTTTCCGGCTTTTATTAAATTGCCTGGCAAATGCCAGGGCCTCGGCCATCAGGTCGTCCAGGTGGCAGGCTTTGGTGACAATATGGTGGGCCAGGCATTCTTCGGCGGTAAGACGGCTGCCCATATACTGCATTTCATCCATTTTATACAATGGAATGGCAGACTTGAGCAGTTCCAGCATTCCCGGCAGAAAAGGAATGCCCAGATCGACTTCCGGAAAACAGAAAAACCCCCTGTCCGTCCGCATCAGCCGGAAATCAAAGGCACAGGCAAAAATGGCCCCCCCGGCAAACGCATGCCCCGAAATCGCGGCAATGGTGATCATCGGACTGGTGACAATGCGTTTAAACATCTCATTTTGTTTATACAGAAAGCCTTTAACGGTTTCAGTGTCCCCATCCTGGACAAACCCGGAAAGCCAGTCCAGGTCAATACCGTTGGAGAATATTTTCTCATGGGCGGATGTCACCACAAGCGTCCGGGCATCGGTATTGGTTTCTATGTCATCCAGGTTCGCCAGAAACCCGTCCAGAAAATCGTTGTTAAACCGGTTTTCCCCGCGGTTCAGCGTCATGATGGCCACTTCATTGTCAAGCGTATAGGTAATCTCGTCCATGGTCTGGTCCCTCGTTATCGTAATCGTTGTCTTAACCGTGATCGTTATCCGCTGCCGTTCGCTGACGACTACGACAACGATAACAATAAAAACGCAATCGTCAGCTTTTGCTCGGTTCAGTCACTGCAATCCAACGTTTTTATTACCACCAAGCCGTACAGTGGTCAATAAAGAAACCCGCTGCTATTTTCATAACAACGGGTTTCTTTCTATACAGCGTCAGGATATTATTTCTTATGAGCAGCAGGAACCCTGAGTTCCGCAGCTTGAACAGCCGTCCTGAGGTGTCAGTTCAATGCTGGATGAAATGGCAAATCCAAACTGATTAAAATCGACCTTGACAGGCTTTGCTTTTTCCATGAAAAGCTTATCCACGATAAACTGAAAGTCGCCAATGTCGTAAACATTATCCGTATCTCTTGGCTCATCCAGAGCCATCGCAAAAGAAGGGCCACCTCAGCCGCCTTCGTTGAGGAAAACACGGATCGGCTTTACCTCTCTGCCCTTAAAATACTCACCTATCTGCTCCTGGGCAGAATCGGTCACTTGAATGTCTGTCATAATAACCCCCTTACCATACGTATGGAATATAAAGGCCGGCATGCCGGCCATATTATCGGGTGAACAATAAAACTGAAACACCCACTCTTATCAATTAATCATAATCTAATGATCGATCACCGGTTTGTCAATAGGTGTGCGCCTGTTGCTTATGGCTACGATTCGCCCCCCTGACCGGTAAGTGTTGCAATATACCGGTCATACACCGCCTTATCGTCCACGGAAAACAGGGCAAACACAACCTTCTGAATTTCTTGGCTTTTCTTTAAAAAAGCGACAGTTTCGTCAACTGCGATGGTACAGGCATCTTCCAGGGGATAGCCGTAGACACCGCAACTGATGGCCGGGAACGCCAGGCTTTTAATACTGTTGGCCCCGGCAATGGCCAGGCTGTTTTTGTAACAATTGGCCAGCAGACGGCCCACTTCCGGGCTTCCCTTCTTGTAGACCGGCCCCACCGTGTGAATTACGTATTGTGCCGACAGATTATAGCCCCGGGTAAGCTTTGCTTCACCGGTTTCGCATCCCCCAAGGGTTTTGCATTCTTCCAGAAGCTGCGGCCCGGCGGCCCGGTGAATGGCACCGTCCACACCGCCCCCACCCAGCAATGTTTTGTTGGCGGCATTGACAATCGCATCCACATCAAGGGTGGTAATATCGCCCTGCCATACTGTTATTTTTGCCAATACATTTCCTGTGTTCATCATATATATAATAACACTTTTAACTGTTTAGGTAAACAAAAACCCATGTTCGATCTTTACAAAACTGTAAAATTCGGATATACATAAAAGGTTAAGGCAGGATTCTGAAAAATTTCTCGATATATACAATAAGCAGGAGCATAACAGCGTGGAACAGGTACTTGTTATTGCCACACGTAACAAGGGAAAAACAAAAGAGATTGCCGGGCTTCTGGCGGACAAAAACGTACGGATCAAAAACCTGGACGATTTCGGCCCAATTCCCGAGGTGGAAGAAGACGGCAGTACATTCGACGACAATGCCTATAAAAAAGCCAGTTTTGCAGCCAGGATCCTCGGATTTCCGGCCCTGGCCGATGATTCCGGGCTTGTGGTAGAGGCATTGGACGGTGCGCCGGGGGTGCTGTCCGCCCGGTATGCAGGCGAAAACGCCACGGACCGGGAACGGTGCGAAAAACTGCTGGCGGAGATGGCGGATCAGTCCAACCGAAAGGCTGCTTTCGAATGTGTGATCTCTATTGCCGTGCCCACAGGTGCGGCCCTGACATATGAGGGCCGGTGCGCCGGGGAAATCACCCGTGAGATGCAGGGGGGCAACGGGTTCGGCTATGATCCGGTTTTTTATTACCCGCCCTTTAAGAAAACATTTGCGCAAATGACGGCCGAGGAAAAAAATCAGGTGAGTCACCGCGGTATGGCGTTAAAAGAGATACAGGCGGAATTTGACAACGTGCTGACGTGGATCGGTCAGAACATGCCGATTTTTGAAAAACATGCGTGTGCCGACGATGATGATTGACGACCTTGTCCGAAAGAACAGAACCTGCCGGCGGTTCTATGAAAGTCGACGGATCACGAAGGAAACACTGGAACAGCTTGTCAATCTTGCCAGGCTGTCGGCTTCGGCCGCCAACCGGCAGCCGCTCAAGTTTATTCTTTCCTGGAGAAAAACGAGTAACCAGTTGATTTTTCCTTGCTTGGGGTGGGCGGGGTATCTGACTGACTGGCCCGGTCCGAAAGAAGGAGAGCGGCCTGCCGCGTATCTGATTATAACCGGCGATACAACGATTACGGATAATTTCTGGTGTGACCACGGCATTGCCGCTCAAAGTATTCTGCTGGGAGCCAGGGAGCGGGGTCTTGCCGGCTGCATGATCGGCGCGTTGAATGAAGACAAACTCCGGGCAGCGCTTACGATTCCCGACCATCTGAAGGTACTGCTGGTGATTGCCCTGGGAAAACCCAAGGAAAATGTGGTGGTTGAGGAGGTGGGAAGCAACAATGATATCCGGTACTGGCGGGATGAAAAGGGCGGACACCATGTACCCAAAAGACGCCTGTCAGACATCATTGTTGAAATACAACGTTGACAGTTTCGTAAAATCTTATAATTTTTTCACACCCAAGGAGGTCATAATGACAACGATTGATATTGCCCAACGTATTGGCGGGGTCAATACCATTGAAACTGCCCGGCAGATTTTTGCGCAAAAGATGGATGCCGACAACCTGGCAAAAATCGAGAAAATTAAAACTGAAAGCGTGCTGTTGAAAATCGCCAACGCGATTTCCATGGGTGATCCCGCTGCGGTCTTTGTCGTTACCGGGTCGGAAGCGGATAAACAATGGGTCCGGGATCACGCCCTGGAAAAGGGAGAGGAGAAATCGCTTCCCATGGAGGGACATACCATTCACTTTGACCTGCCAGAGGAACAGGGCCGGATTGTTGATCGGACCTATTACATTATCAATGAAGGCGAGGATATCAGTTCGCTGGCACAAAAGATGGTACGGGATGATGCTGAAGCTGTTATTAAGGAACATATGACCGGCATCATGCGCGGGAAAACCCTGATGGTGGGATTTTATACAAGAGGGCCCAAGGGCGCGGCCGCTGCCAATCCCGCCGTGGAAGCGTCCACTTCCGCGTACGTGCTTCACAGCGCCAATATTTTGTACAGAAATATTTTTGACGATTTTGATAAAGAAGTGGCGGCCCGTGGCCATGTGTTTGTTAACATTCACAGCGAAGGCCAAAACCGGTCGGAGGATCTTCCCAATGCACGGGTTTTCATGGATCGCCAGGACCGGACCACGTACAGCTTCAATTGCACTTACGCGGGCAACACCCTGCTGATGAAAAAGGGGAACCACCGGTTTGCCGTGGATAAAGCTGTTTACGAAGACCGGGCACAACAGCTTTCCGAGCATATGTTTATCACCGGTATCAGCGGACCGGGAGACCGCGTTACCTGGTGTACGGGCGCGGCGCCCAGCGGCTGCGGCAAGACCACCACGGCCATGGCCGGTAATTTCTTTGTGGGCGATGACCTGGCCCAGATGTGGATCGCAGGAGACGGCACCATCCGATCGATCAATCCGGAATGCGGTATTTTCGGCATTGTTGAGGATGTGAATATGGAAGGCGATCCCATGCTCATGGAAAAACTCAGAAACCCCGGCGCCGAAGTTATCTGGAGCAACGTATTGATTGATGACAACGGGATCCCTCACTGGGTGGGAAACGGCGAGGAAACGCCGGATCATGGCGTAAACTTTCAGGGCAAATGGGAGAAGGGCATGAAGGACAAGAACGGCAAGGAGATTCCGCCCTCCCATCCCAATGCCCGGTGCACCATTTCCTCCACCGCCCTTGCCAATTATTCCGAAAAGGCCGAAGATCCCAGCGGCGTCGAGACCCGCGTGATTACATACAGCGGTCGCGATGCAGACACCATGCCGCCGGTATGGGTCGCCAGAGACACGGACCACGGGGTGGTGATCGGCGCGTGTATCGTGTCCGCAGCCACGGCCACAGAAGTCGGTGCATCCGGCGTTAAGCGGGCTCCCTGGGCAAACGCACCGTTTATTCCCGGATCACTGGGCGATTATATGGCCGCACAATTCGAGTTCTTTGGCAGCGATAAGATCGCCGCAGACAAGAAACCTGTCATGGCGGGGCTGAACTATTTCCTCACCGAAGCGGCGCGGGGCGGTTCATCCAAGAAACTGCTGGGCGAGAAAAAAGACGTGAAGGTTTGGCTTTCCTGGCTTGAGCGTTGTGCTCACGGGGATGTTGACGTGATCGAAACCCCTATCGGCAAGCTGCCCAAATATGATGATTTAAAGGAACTGTTTGCTTCCCTTATCAACAAGCCATACGACTACGAACTGTATGAAAAGCAGTTCTCCCTTTACATCGACAATATTGTCGGCCGGCTCGATCTTCAGATAGATGCCTATAAAAAAGAAGACTGTATTCCTCAGAAACTGTTCGATATACTTGAATCTCAGAAAACCGGACTACAGGAACTGAAGGATAAGCATGGATCAATCGTGACGCCGAAGATGCTGGATGCATAGCGCTGAAGTATAACAGCTTTGTAAAAAGCTCGCCATTATTTTCTCGTTCCCGCGCTGAGCGTGGGAACGAGAAAATAATTCTGTACAATTTAGCCGATAAGTTCCTTGAGGAGGCTATCTCTGAAACGCTTGAAAAACAGACTCTCCTCCCCCTATATGTGGACTTTCACCACCTATTTCACCGAAGGGTTTCCCTATACCATTATCCGCACCATCTCCTCGCTTTTTTTAAGGGATTTGAATGTCCGGCTGGAATCCATCGGCCTGACCTCCCTGTTCGGACTGCCCTGGGTGCTGAAGTTTCTCTGGGGCCCGCAGGTGGACCGGTTTGCCACCAAGCGCGCCTGGATGCTGCATGCCCAGTTCCTGCTGACAATCATGATGCTTCTGGCCGCCCTCTTTGCACCCTTTTCCTGGGGTGTGACCGCTATCATGGTGCTCTTTTTTATCGGCGCCATTATTGCGGCCACCCACGACATTGCCATTGACGGTTTCTACCTGGAGGCCCTAGACAAGGACGGCCAGGCTAAATTCGTGGGTTACCGGGTCATGGCCTACCGCATTGCCATGATGACCGGTACCGGCGTGGTGGCCACCATCGGCACCACCATTGGCTGGTTTGCCGCGTTTTTTTCGGCCGCCCTGGTGTTCGGGCTTTTTTTTCTTTACCACATGCTTTTTCTGGTCAGAGTGGAAACACCGGGATTGCCCTTTCGGGAACTGGCCAAGAGCCTGTTCCGGCTGCAAAGCGGCATTGCCGTGCTGGGGATTGCCGGGTTTATCATCGGCATCCGGATGCTTTATGAATCATCTCTATATGCGTCACTTCAGGACCAGTACCCGGTGTTTCAGAAGATCTGGTTCTCACACTGGGTAGGTGCCCTGCTCTTTCTGGCCCTTATCCTGACCCTGGTGTTCCGCCGGCAGATAAAAGCATGGATAACCCGCAAACCGGACTCTTTTTATGCCCGGGCCTTTGCCACGTTTGCGGACCGGGAAAAGATCGGCATCATCTTTGCCGTGATTATCTTTTTCCGCACCGGCGAGTTCATGCTCACTGCCATGGTATCGCCCTTTTTCGTGGACCTGGGCATCAAAGTCCATTACGGGTGGTTGTCGTCGTTTGTGGGTCTGCCGCTCTCCATCGTGGGCGCCATGTTCGGTGGCTTCTGCATTTCCCGCTTCGGCCTCAAAAAGATGATCTGGCCGTTTCTGCTGCTCCAGAATCTTACCAATGTAATCTACATGGTGCTGGCGCTTTACCTTTCGGACTTTGTTGCCGCCAATACCGGTGCGGCATCTGTGGTCGCGCCCGTGGGCGCGTTCAACCTTTTTCTGGTGGCCCTGGTCCACGGGTTTGACCAGTTTTCCGGCGGCCTGGGCACAGCCGCTTTTATGACCTTTCTCATGCGCATCTGCCTGAGTGAATTCAAGGCCGCCCATTACGCTATCGGTACGGGACTCATGAATGTCAGCGGCCTGTTTGCAGGTGTACTTTCCGGATTTCTGGCAAGCTGGTTCGGGTACGGCTACTTTTTCGGCATCAGTTTTCTCCTCTCCATTCCGGGTATGATCATGGTCTTTTTTGTGCCGGCCTATGTTTATAACCGGGAAAAAGCATAGCCATTGCCCTCCTGAGCCGGCTGACAGGCCTGTGAACACCGACATGAATCGTCAACACATCGAACTCAATAATTGACAGACGCCGCTTTTTACGGTATATTGAAATTTGAAATTTAACGACCCGCGATTCTCCGATCGAAAACGAACCTTCCGGAAACTTGAAACCTCACCCCTGACCCTGTGGCCGTATTGCGCGCCAGGCATTCGGGGGCCATAATCTGTGAAAAGGAAAGTCAATGAAGCGTCTATTTACGTTTCTGGTGATGCTGTCTGTTTTTATTGCCCCGCTGCCGGGTTCCGCAATGATGGTGCTTTCCAGTACAGAACTTGATAACGTTACCGGCAAGGCAGGCTTTGCAGGGGGCGGAAAAACAACCCCGCAGGAACAGGATGGCGCCTCACACCGGACCTTTGCAGTGAACGACATCATATCCAATGGTGCCGCAGAGATGCTCGCCGGCGTTGCTGAAGATGGTGGTGATCCCCTGGCGGCGTTACCCCGCCGCGGCGGAGTATCAATTTACCTTTCGGGTCCCCAGGTCATTGAAGTCAGCTTTGACAGCATTTCCTGGGGGGATCCCGACGGCATTGTAGGTGCCAGAAACCCCGGCTATATTGTTCTCCAGCCCCTTCCATAAAACTGCGGCCCCTCCCATTTTCAGAACAGGTGAAGCTGATTGCGATAGGCTTCGATCACCCCCCGGGGATCACTGGTGATTACCAGATTATCCTTTGCCCAGGCAGGGGCCCGGTCACCGTAAACCATGGCAAGAATCTGTCCCTCCACCCCATTCCAGTATCCCGATGCTTCGGTATCAAACAGGACAATGGGAACCTTCTCCAGGATGGACAACTTCATGTTGCACAGGGTGATGCCCAGTTCCTCCAGAGTGCCCAGTCCTCCCACATTGAAAATGGGAAACGATGTGATTTCAAACCATTTCTGGCGGCTGTGACGGCATGAGGCCTGAAATATCTGGCAGAAATCCACATCCGAGATGATTGCCTGATCGGTGATCTCAAGATAGTTGGCCCCGGACAAAATCCCGTTTTCGCGGGCAAGAATATTGGCCGTTTCCATCACGCCGCTCCCGCCGCCGGTAACAAACCCGATGTTTTTCCCCCAGAACCGTAGCAGTTCTTTGATCAGGGCCGAAAGCCGCTTGCCCGCGGCCCCGGACAGGGACTTGTTTGATCCGTAAAAGGCAAAGAGCATGGACTTATGAAAGTCCGGCAGCTTTTCCGGTATGACGAAATACCCCATTCGATCCCGTTCCGTATACATCATCAGTTTATTGGTCAACGATGAAACCCAATACACGTTGACGCCCAGGGCGAAATACTCCTGCAACCGGTTGTGGTCCTGCTGGGACAGAAAGGGCCCGTGCTCGTGGGAGGGCTCAAAAAAATAAAGAGCGTGGACATTACCGCTGTAAATCGCGTTGATGATGTCGTGATGTTCCTGAATATTAGGGAAATACTTGACCGCCAGTGCAACCGGCGTATCCATTTCATGAAACGGGATGCGTGAAATGGCATATTTGTGGGGACAACTGCTGCCGGGCTTGAAATTCCGCCGTTCCGTTGCACAGACGCTTACCGGAATCTGACATGGTGTGTCCGGCCCGTTGATGTAAATCTCTGTTTTTTTCAGCCCGTTCTTGTCGCCTGAAAGCACGGTTGCCGGTTTATTGAGGAAGTGACAGTTGACCGGGGGGATGGCTTCAAAACGCTGCTTCAGGGATGTCAGGCTTTCCCTGGAATAGGGTCTTACCACCTGACCATTCGGATAATAAGAAGGGCTATCCTGCCCGATCTGCGCGGCCCGGTAAATTTTTGCAGGAATCATGGGGTTGACGATGGGCTGATCGCTTTGATTGGTAATTTCCAGATAGATGTTGATTCCCCGGGTGCGGATGGGGTCCAGGATTGTTGCCGGCAGGTGGTGCCCCAGTTCACCGAACCGGGTCATATCCCTCTGAAGAACAACATAATGGTTGTTGAGATACATGGAACAGGTGGTGATAATTCCCTGGCCAGGGAGAATAATAATTTCCCGGACTTTTTTGCGGGTCTGGGATATCCGCAGCAGTTCCTTGCCATCCTTGCGCAACAGGATGCGGCCCAGGGTTTCCCTGTCTAGGGGTTGATCCAGTGTATAGATGGCCGGGTGCGGCGCAATCAGAATATCACCGGCACTGGAAATGGATGTGGACGCCGGGAGCTTCATTTCTGCGGCATTGACCGCGTCAAGCACCTCGTTGGCGGAAAGCAGAGCACCGGGATCACAGTATGCCAGCCGGCCGATTTTGAATCCCGGCGAGAAAAAAGGCTTCAGTTCGGAAAACGCCGGATAGTCGGTTATTACCGAGCTGGCGTGCATGGTGACAGTGACCGTATTATTTGAAAAATCACTTTCTGTGAGTGGCTGATTCCGGATCATGACCCCCAGCCGCGCAATCCGCGAGCGTTCACTGAAAATCAGATGGTCGGGATTGGCCCGGAACTGTTTCACAAGACTTTCCGGTATGGAAAAGGTTGCGTTAAAGGTGATGCGGGTTTCATCGGATTCAAGAATATCCGATATCACACCATCTTCTGACTCGTAGAATCCCCTGAACAGAGGGTTGGCTTTCATAGGCGTCCTCCTGTTAACAGATGATGTGCCTTACCTGTCATCTATCCCCATACAACGCCGGGCGGCGATGGGGAAGAAAATAGCGCATACGATGATTGCGGATATCTGCCAGCATATCAGCGGAAAGGTCAGCGACCAGCAGGCCTTCGGTGTCACGGACGTCAAGAAGATCGCCGGACGGCCCCAACACAAGGGCCAGGCCGGGAAATTCAAGCTCCTTATCATTGTCGCCTGCCTGGTTGCAGGCCGCCACAAACACGCTGTTATCATAGGCACGGGCCGTCAGATGCCGCAGCCATGATGTCTTTTTCTCTGATGAAGTACCCCTTGGCGAGGCATGGGGAAAAAACAGGATGTCCGCACCGTTTACGGCCATGCGGGCAGAAAGCCCCGGGAAGTGTGCGTCATAGCAGAGCTGGATGCCGAATACAGCTTTGGGGATGTCAAATACGGGCACCGTGCCGCCGCCCTGGAATAGATTCTTTTCCGGGGGTGCAATGTGAAGCTTTTGATAAGCAGCAACCGGCATGTGGGGCCGGACCACGAGATGGACGGCAAAAAAACGACTGCTTTGCCGTTCTCTCTGCACGGAACCGGCAAGGATCGTCAGGTTGTGGCGCTTTGCCATCTCCCCGAGCTGCCGGGCGATCCGGTCATATTCACCGGCAGCAGTTTCATACACAGCCGGATCAAGGCAATAGCCCGGGATATTCAACTCGGGAAAACAGATAATGTCCGCTTCTTGACGAGCCGCTTCTGCCACCCGGCCTTCCATGGCGCGAAGATTCCCCTCAATATCCCCCACCGGGCAATTGCATGTCACCACCCCTATGCGGACATTTTCCATGGTATGCCTAAAGTGTGAACTGGGCTCTGATCTTAAAGACCCGCGTTGCCGGCAGATTATGAATTTCCGTTATCCCCGTCTGCCGTGAAATCTCGGCAAGGTTTTCCCGAATCATCTCCATGGACGGCGCAATAAAAGTAAACCAGACATTCAGCCGGTTTTCCCGGATATAGTTGTGGGTCACACCGGGATAGGCATTGACCACTTCGGCAAAACCATCGACCTTATCTTCCGGCACACTGGCCGCGCAGAGGGTGCTGACATAGCCGAGCTTTTCCGGCACAAAATTGCCGCCAATGCGCCGGATGATACCGCTTTTCTTCAGCGTACCGACCCTGTCCAGCACGGTTGCCTCGGATAATCCGAGCTGTTCGGCGATAAGAGCAAACGGCCTCGGCGCCAACGGAAAATCAGACTGTATGATATTCAGTATCGCCTTGTCGGTATCATCCATATCCTCACTCCGACCGGGTTACCCCAAAAAAAAGCCCCGGGGATAAAATCACCCGGGGCTTCAAAAATTCATATACCATACATAAGGGCGATATTACACACAGCCCGTCGGTTTGGGAAGACCGGCCATTTTACAGGCTCCTTTGCCCGGTCCTGAGGGGAACAGTTCATAGATGTGTTTCAGCTTGAAACCGGTCAGCTTGGAAAGAATACGAACCATGGGCGCAATACCGTTCTTTTCGTAGTAGTCCTGAAGGACCTGAATAACCTGGCGATGTTCCTCGTTCAGTTCATCAATACCTTCTTCCTTTTTAACCCACTGCACCCATTCTTCACAGAATTCATCATAAGATTCAATAAAGCCGTCTTCATCCACGTTGAATGTTTTGCCTTCAAATTCGACTGTAGCCATTTAAACAACCTCCTTTATTGGTTTAGTTTCTTCTTCAGAGAACTATCGATCCCTATTATTTATTTCAAACCATCCAATGGTCCATATTCCTGATAGTCTAAATTTTTTATACTATCTTCTTTTTCGGATTTGTCAACCAAATTATTTTTTTACCAAAATTATTTTTATCACAACAAACCATAAAAAAAGGAAAAAATATTTGTTTATAAAGCCTGGTTATGGTATAAATTCACTTTTGTCTATTATGCCGCCCTTGAGGGGCGGGCAAAGGCCATCAATACAGCTTACGGAGGATAATGAATATGGCTGAAGAGGTAATTAAACTTGGAAAAAAGAAAGACAGCAGCTTCATTGACAAGGTCAAAGAGCTGCTGCCTGAGGGAGGGAACCTGAATCTCTGCCTCACCTGCGGTGCCTGCTCGTCCGGATGCCCGGCAACCGGCCTTGACGATATGGACCCACGTAAATTCTTGCGGATGGCAGCCCTGGGAATGGATGAAGAAATTAAAGAATCCAACTGGCCCTGGCTCTGTACCATGTGCCAGCGATGCATCTATGTCTGTCCTATGTCCATTGATATACCGCAGTTGGTTTTTCACGCAAGAACCCAGCGCCCCCGGGAAGAACGGCCAAAGGGCATTCTCGGCTCCTGCGATGTGGCATTGAATACTGACACCTGCAGCGCCATGGGAGCGACACCTGATGACTTCCAGTTTGTTGTTGAGGACGTGCTGGAAGAATACAGGGAGTCACAGCCGGAGTTTGCAGAAATGGAAGCCCCCATTGACAAGCAGGGCGCTGAATTTTTCGTAAACCAAAATTCTAGAGAGCCGGTTACCGAGCCGGACGAACTGGTTCCGCTCTGGAAGATACTTCACCTGGCCGGTGTTGACTGGACTTACGGCAGCAAAGGATGGGCTGCCGAGAATTACTGCATGTTTCTGGCCGACGAGCAGGGATGGGAACAAATTGCCCGGACCACACTGAAGCAGGCCAATGACCTCGGGTGCAAGACCTTTCTCAATACGGAGTGAGGGCACGTAACCTTCTCTGTCCGGGCCGGACAGAAAAAATTCAACATCGACAACAAACTTAAAATCAAAAACATTTACGAATATTACGCCAAGTGGATACGTGAAGGCAAGCTCAAGGTCAACTCCGACTGGAACAAGGACCTGGGCGTCAAGTTCACGGTGCAGGATCCCTGTCAGATCGTGCGTAAAAGCTATGGCGATCCCATTGCCGATGATCTGCGGTTTGTCGTAAAATCCATCGTGGGTGAAGAAAACTTTATCGAGATGACCCCCAACAAGTCCAACAACTTCTGCTGCGGCGGCGGGGGCGGCTTTCTCCAATCCGGATTCAAGGATCAACGCCTGGCATACGGAAAAATCAAGGATGATCAGATTCAACGAACCGGCGCTACTTACTGCATCGCAGGATGCCATAACTGTCATGCCCAGATTCACGAACTGAGCGAGCATTACGGTGGGCACTACCAGGTGGTCCACCTGTGGACGCTGATCTGCCTCTCCCTCGGCATTCTCGGCCCCAATGAGCGGGAATACCTGGGCGACGACCTCAAAGAGGTAAATGTGTTTCATCCGGAAACAGCAATGTAGTTCCAGCTTAAATATAGAACAAAAAAAGGGCGCTTTCTGCAAAGCGCCCTTTTTTTATCATCTCAGTGAATTATGCCCGGATTTTTGCGCGATTGTTTATCCCGTTTGACACAGGTATGTCCCGATGACACCCGCTGCCATTTCTTTTGACAGAATGCTGAAGCCGGCTCTTTCCAGCAGACCGTCCATGATCCAGTCGTATGTTGAAAACTCCTCCCGGACATGCATTGCAACTTCATCGCGCAGTTGTTTACCGCAGGTTTCTGCCAGATGATCAATCCAGCGGGCAATATTGGTTTCAGCCTCTGTTTGTGCAAATATCACATCATGGATGTACAGCAGTCCCCCGGGTTTTAGCATGCCATTCAAGCGGTTAAGGGCGATACCCTTCCAGAAATCCGGCAAATGGTGAAAGGCCATGCTGGTCACAAGCGCGTCTGCGGGCTCGCCGTTGTGCGCGTATGTCAGGAAACCGGCGCAGCAAAATGTGATGTTCCCCAGCCCGGCCGTTTCCGCCCGCTGCTGAGCGAATTCGAGCATGGGACCGGAAACATCCACCGCGTAAACCTTTGCACAGCGGTGTGCCGCATGGATGGCAAAGGCGCCGGTACCGGTCCCCAGATCTATCACCACCGCCTGCGGTGTGACAGCAAGCAAATCAAGAATACGGTTGCATTCCGCGTCCACATCCCGGAACCGGGCGTGGCGGGCGTCGTAGGCCTCAACCGCTGCCGGGTCTTCATAGTCAACACCAATCTGGTTAAATTCATCATATTGCCATGCCGGAATTTTTTTCACGGTATTCTCCTGATGCTCTCGTGAAAAGTCGCAACAGGGATGGCAAAGTAAAAAGTTCAAGTTCGAGGCGCGCAAATCACGAGGAATGATCTGTAGAAAGTATGGATGACCTCCTCTACCTGGGACTGGTTACCCTATAAGTATGGAATAAACTGCATACTTAAACAAAGGAGGTCATCCATACTTTCTACATCGTACGTGACATAACGACAGATGCAGCGCAACGTACAGGCGCGTTACTGCCAAGGGCGTTTTTTACGACACCATGCTGTTCACGGCTTTGGCAAAATCCGCGCCCATATTGGCGGCCAGTGTCACAAAGGAAAGCCGTTCCTTGTCGAATCCCGCCTCTTCCAGCATCCGGGATGCTTCCTGGGCACGCCATTTGGCATAATTACTGCCAAACTCGGACTTGCAGTTGCCGTCATGGCAGGCCACCACGAGAACACCGGAAGCCCCTTCCACAAATGCGGAAAGAAGATAATTGATGTCTATCTTACCGGCGCAGGGCACATCGATCATCAAAAGGTTGCCGGGAATGTCCATACCCAGCTTTTTGGCGTTGCCGGCCGCCTGCTTTGCCGAATTCTCGCAGCAGAACGCCACAATACCGCCGGGCGTTGCGCTGAGCGCATCTTTGAGACGGGCGGCGATGTCGTCGTCTGAAAAACTCTCAAGCTGAATGGCTTCCTGCGGGCATTCGCTGGCGCAGATGCCGCAGCCCTGACAGGCAATCGGCGAAATAACGGCCTTGTCATCCCAGTAAATAGCCCCGTGAGGACAGCAGCGATAGCAGGTCAGGCAGATGGCACATTTCTCACGGTCGACAACCGCAATCCGCTCGGTAGGCATGACCCCGGTGGCAAACAGGGCCTTTAATTCCGGCAGCACACTGTCCATATCGGTTACGCAATCGGTCAGACCCGCAATACGCCGGGCCGGGCCGACGACATAAATTCCTTTTCTGTTGGAATTCACCGGGAACCGGTGAACATTGTCCTTCTGAAGAAACCCGGAGGATGTGCGGTGAAGGCCAAGAACCTCTGCCAGCTCCGGGTTCATGGCATTGGGCGCCAGACGCTCATCAATCACAAGCAGATCGTGTTCGGCCGTCATCTGCCGGTTGAGCACGGCGTCGGTGAATGTCACACTGGTGCCGTCAATGGCGGGGCATTCCTTCATCTTGAAATAAACCGCCCCCTTATCCCGGCCTTCCTTATAAATTCTGTCCAAGCAGTTGTCGGCCAGTTTGAGATCATCCACATAAACCGACGCGCTGCCGCCGGCTTCCAAAATGGCCAGCACACTTCTGAACACCCGCTGCATGGCCAGGGGCGAAGACGGGCCTGCAAGCCCGACCAGAAAACCGACACTCTTGCCCTTTACGGCCCCGGCGGCAATCTTCGATTCCAGTTGGGACTGGGGCAGTACCGTGTCAGACAGGGTCACACCATAGGCGTTGTCCAGCGGCTGAATCACTTCATCGGTGGTGACCACCATGGCCCCCACAGTTTTTTCGGAAGCGCCGCTCCCATTCACCAGGCGAACGGTATAGTCGCCGGCCACGCCGGTCAACCGGTCAACGCGGACATTCTCAAGCACTTCAATATTGCTGTGGGACGCGGCCTGATCCGTCGATTTTTTCCAGGCGGCCACGGCCTCCCCGCTCACACCGAACAACGCATCGGGCGGGCTGTCCAGACTGCCTTCCTGTTTGGCAAATACAACGCTATACCCGGCATCGGCGAGTCGCAACGCGGTTCCGGCACCGGTCAATTCACCGCCGATTACAAGAACATCCTTATTCATACTGACTTTTTCCATGGTGCTATTCTCCCAGATATTTCAGTGCCTCACTTGCCGCCTGATCGGCCTGTGCAATAGAAGCTTCGATGGTTTTGGGTTGCTGCGCGGTGCCAGCCACAAAAATACCCGCTTTTGAGGTTGCCGTGGCATTCAGCTCATCGGAAAGGGTAAAGAACCCGTCCGAATCGAGTGAAAGTCCCATCATCTCGGCCAGCGCGGCATTGTCCGGGTTGGGGGTGATGCCCACCGAGAGCACCAGCAGATCAAAGGTATCGTAAACCGCGGCCGGAGCGCCGGCAGACGCCCCTTCTTCAGCCGTGTCAGTTTCGTCGTCCTCATTTTCCGCGGCCATTACGCCCTGGTCGTCCAGAAAGCGGATGGAAAGCTTGTCGTCCTCAGCAGGAAAGGCATCCACCGGAATCATCCGCACAAAACGGAGGTCTTCCTGGCAGCTTTCATAAAAGACGGGAAATTCCTTGCCGAAACTCTGAATATCCATATAGAACACCGTAATCTCGGCGTCCGGATTTTTATGTTTGATGGATTTGGCCGATCGCAGCGCATAGGCACAGCAGACGCGGGAACACCAGAGGTTGCCCAGGCGTTCGTCCCGGCTGCCCACACACTGAATAAAGGCGATTTTCTGTGCCTCTTTATTGTCAGACGGCCGCAGCAGCGCGCCCTTTTCCCGTTTGATCCGTTCCATGTCGAGCCCGCTGATTACATTCGGGAATTTGCCGTACCCGTAGGTGGACTTTATGCCGGCATCAAAGGCCGCAAAACCGGATGCCACAATTATCGCATCCACAGACAGGGTTTCCGTGGCCGCCGCTTTGCCCTCCTGCTGGCCGGCACCGGCCAGGGTGACCGTAAAGCCTTTTTTCTCTTCCACCTTTGAAATAACAGATGAACAGTGCGTCTGGATATTCGGGTCCGCCTCAACGTCCCGCAGCAGTATCTCCACGCTGCAAGCGCCGCATTGCAGACATCTATCCGTCGCCTTGCAGGTGTAGCCTATGGCATGGCCGCCCAGAGAATCATTTTTTTCTACAATATGCGCTTTTGCACCGGATTTCGACAACGTCCGGGCCGCCGCCATTCCGGCCGCCCCGCCTCCGATGATCAATACATTTTTCTCAGCCATCAGCTTTCATGCTCCTTCTGTAAATTATTTAAAGACAGGGCTCAGACTTCGGGTCTGGGGAGAACACCGGCGCGTTCCGCTATTTCGGGAACCTTGTGTTCCCATTCAATGGCCATCAGATGGACACCGGCGACCCCTTTCATCTCCTTGAACTCCTGAATCTGTTCACAGGCGATGGCAATGCCCTCGTCCGCCTGTTTCTTTTTATCAACTCCCTGAAGGCGCTTGATGATTTCATCGGGCACATCCATTCCCGGTACGTTACGCTTCATATAGCGGGCCATACCCAGACTCTTCATGGGCGTTACACCGGCCAGGATGTAGGTTTTTTCGGTCAATCCCATCTCATTGGCCTGTTTGACCCATTCCCGCATGCGTTCCATGTTGAACACGCACTGGGTCTGAATAAAATCGCAGCCGGCCGCCACTTTCTTTGCCAGACGGTGGACGCGCCATCCATAGGGCCGGGCAAACGGGTTGGCGGCCGCGCCGATGAAAAGCCGGGGCGGACCGTCAATCTCTTCGCCGTTTAGAAACTTGCCCTCATCCCGCATGTTTTTGACCATATTGATCAACTGCATGGAGTCAATATCAAAAACACCCTTGGCCTGGGGATGATCGCCGAACTGCTGGTGATCGCCCGAAAGGCAGAGCATGTTTTTGATGCCGTGTGCATGGGCGCTTAGGATATCGGCCTGCATGGCCAGCCGGTTCCGATCCCGGCAGACCATCTGAAAATTCGGTTCCAAGCCTGCCTGAATGGCCAGCAATGACGCCCCGAAGCTCGACATGCGGACGACAGCGGTCTGGTTGTCGGTGATGTTCACCACATCCACCATCCCCTTTAAGGGCTCGGCTTTCTTCATTAATGCCTCGATATTGGCGCCCCGTGGGGGACCCAGTTCGCCGGTAAAGGCAAAGTGTCCCGCTTCGAGTAGTTTTTCCAGTTTACTGTCTGATTTCATCGTGCCATATTCTCCCGATCTAATGATTTTCCCCGGTTATTTTTCCTCGGCAAACGCTGCTTTCCTGTCCTCGTATCCCGGCTGGATAAGCGTTTGCGGCTTCTGGTTACGCCAGTCATTGGCCGGAAAAACTTCCAGGATGTTCGCCAGCCGCCCCTGACGGCTCAGCCGCTCGTGAATTTTGAACCACGCACAGGGCTGGTCCTTGTGGATCTCGCAGCTTTCATTGCTGGTACCGCCACAGGGGCCGTTAAACAGCGACTTGGCACACATGGTAACCGGGCAGACACCCGCCGTCTGGCTTAACACGCAGTTCCCGCAGGCTTTGCATTTTTCCTCATACCAGCCCACATCCCGGTTGACGCCGATAAAACGGGTATTAACCCCGGCCATAACCGGCTTGTCCGGGTAGCGTTCCGCCAGGAACTGGATACCGGCACCGCATGCCAGGGATATCAGGGCATCATATTCGGGGACCAGGTCGTCCATCTCCGCCAGAAACTCCATATCGCACTGCCGTTGTACGGTTGCTTCGCCGAATGCCGTATCTTTATCCGCGGCTTTGGCCTTCAGGCGCAGTTGTGAAGCCAGTACACCGACTTCCTTTTCTCCACCTGCCAGACAAACCGCAACACAGGTGGCACAGCCCGTTACCAGGACCTTTTTATAGTCCTGAATCGAGGCCGCAACTTCTTCAAATGGTTTACGTTCCGCAACAATCATGAGGTGTTCCTCCTAATATTCTAACAGTACACGCACAAAACCAAAATTTTTTATATCCCATATAATTTGGGAAAGATCAATCTTTTTTTTTCAACAAACAGGCATGACGCCTTGACATAATCCATGCAAGACGTTATTCATAAAGTTTAAAAAATTACCGGATTGCCTCGAGGTGGATGAATGAATCAGTATATCGAAAAAATAAGAGAAACAGCCAAAGCCCTGTTGCGGGACGGCAAGGTGGATGTGGTGATCGGTTTTCGCCGGGGCAGCCTGTCCTGCATGGCGGAACCTGTTGCCATCACCGATGAAGCCGATGCCGAACAGCTCATATTTGACTGCAACTGCCGGATGAACCTGGCAAACTATGTGACCCGCCGCAAGGACAGGATCGGCATCATTGCCAAGGGGTGTGACAGCCGGAACCTGGCCAACCATATAGTGGAAAACAAGATCGAGAGAGACCGGTTGTATATAATTGGTGTGCCCTGCACCGGCATGGCCGACAAAACTGCCCTGCTGGAACTGGCGGACGGCAATATGACCGCGATCACCGAATCTGCGGGCAAAATCACCATCACCACGACCGGCGGCGAAAAAACCGTGGACAAGGCGGAAATTCTCCAGGCCAACTGCCGGACCTGCATCCGTCGTAACCCCGTGATCTATGATGAACTGGCGGGCGACGAAGTGGATGAGCTGGAGCTGACCGACCGGTTTGCCGATGTGGAAAAAATCGAGGCCATGGCCCCTGAAGAAAAGGCCGCATTTTTCGATGATCTGTTTGCCGCCTGCACCCGGTGCTATGCATGCCGGAATGCCTGCCCCCTGTGCTACTGCCCCATCTGTTTTGTGGATGAATCCCGGCCCCAGTGGGTGGGCAAAAGCGTGGCCCCAGTGGATGTCAAGACCTACCACTTTCTCCGGGCGTTTCACGATGCTGGCCGTTGCACGGACTGCGGGGCCTGTGAAGCCGCCTGCCCCATGGACATCAAGATGCGGCACCTGACCCGGAAAACCATCAAGGACTGCGTGGACGCTTACGAATGGGAAGTGGGCATGAACACGGAAGACCGCCCGCCGCTTGACACCTACCGTGCGGAAGATCCGGAAGGATTTATCCGCTAATCCATTCAGGTCGTAAGTACTTGATTTGCAATTTATAATTAACTGAGGATGTTTCTCATGAAAGCCATAAAGATAGCCAAAACCGGCTGGGCCGATGCCATGCAAAAGGCCGGTGCACAATACCGTCTGGCCGGGCCGGTGAAGGAGGGGAACTACCATGTATTCAGGGACCTGAAGCAAGGCGAAACCCCTGACCTGGAATACCGGGACCTGCGCATTTCTCCCAAAACCGTGGTCATGCCCCAGTGTGAATGCATGTTTACCTTTTCAACGGATGAAAACAAAAAAGGCCACCACATTCTGAAAGAAGTGCCCTTTGACGACACCCCCTGCGGCGTGGTGGGCATTCGCCCCTATGACGCCAGGGCCATTGAAATCCTGAAAAAAAATTTTGATACGGACAAATATAAAGACCCGTACTTTCTCCGGCGCTATGAAAGCTGCACCTTTATCGGGCTTGCCGATACAGATCCGTCACCCGCCAATTTCAGCACGTCCTGCGGAACCGGGCCATTTGATGAATCCGGGCTTGATATTCTGCTGGCCGACACCGGGGATGTCTATACCGGTAAGATCCTCACGGAAAAAGGGAAAAAGTTCGCATCGGCCGCCGGGTTCCCTGAAGCCGATGCCGGTGAAACAGAGACCGCCTTTAATGACATGAAAACCGCGGCCGAGGAGAGAATCAACAGCAGCGTCGCCTTTGACAGGATCGGCGCAATGGATGAGCTGGCGCTTCACGAGGCCCCGTTCTGGGAGGACATTGCATTTGCATGCATCAATTGCGGCACCTGCACCTTTGCCTGCCCCACCTGCTGGTGTTTCGACATCCAGGACGAAATGAAAGGCAAACACGGCGTCCGCATGCGGAACTGGGATACCTGTATGTCAGAACTTTATTCGAAGCACGCCTCCGGCCATGATCCCCGCGAAAAGAGCTTTCAGCGGACCCGGAACCGGTTCATGCACAAGCTTAAATATTTTCTGGACAAATACAACGACGGGATCATGTGTGTGGGATGCGGCCGCTGCATTACCCAGTGCCCGGTCAACATCGACATTCGGACGGTCTGCAAGACCATGAACAATTATCAACCCGCCGATTAGCCCGTCAGGAGGATTCGCGTGACCATGCAAAACCCATATTTTCCCTATCCCGTACGGATTGATAACATCAAAACCGAGACCGAGGACCGGCTCTTAAAAACCTTTACCTTTGTATTTTTAAACCCGGAAGACGAGGAAAAATTCGCTTACCAGTCCGGCCAGTTTGCCGAGCTTTCCGTGCCGGGCCAGGGGGAGATTCCCATCGGCATTGCCTCGTCCCCCACGGAAAAGGGGTTTGTCAAGTTCACGGTATTTCGCACCGGCAAGGTCACGTCATATCTTCATTCCATGCAGGCCGGCGATATCATGGGAATTCGGGGGCCCCTTGGCAACTACTACCCCTGGGAAACGCTTGCCGGTAAAAACATTCTCATTATCGGCGGCGGGTTTGCCTTTACCACGCTCCGGTCCTCCATCAAGATGATGCTGGACCCGGCAAACCGCGGTAGTTTCGGAAAGATCGATGTGGTGTACGGCGCCCGGAACCCGGGCCTGCTGCTCTACCTGGACGAACTCAAGGAATGGGAAAGCCGGGACGACATCGACATGCACATCACCGTTGACGGGACAGACGATCCCGACTGGAAATATCACACGGGGTTTGTCCCCCAGATCACCGAGGAGGTGGCGCCCGAGGCAGACAAAGACACCTACGCGATTATCTGCGGCCCGCCCGTGATGATCAAATTCACCCTGCCCGTGCTCGAACAACTGGGCTACAGCCATGACAACATCATCATGAGCCTTGAAAACCGCATGAAGTGCGGCATCGGCATGTGCGGCCGCTGCAACATCGGTAAAGAACTGGTCTGCAAGGACGGCCCGGTTTTTACACTGGCGGAGCTTAACAAGACGCCCCGGGAGTATTGATTATTCATACTTTTCTTTGCCCGTCCAAAGAAAATGGGCTCGTAAAAAGTCCGTCGAAAAAATTTTGCATACTATATGGCGTAACTTTCTATCAGTTGAAACACTATATATTGTGGTAAGGAAATCGAATTTTGACTTTTTACGAGGCCATCAAAGAAAAGTATGCAAAAGAAAGGACGCCCCGCGGCCTGGCCTTCGGCTTCCCTCGCGGAAATAATTTTTCCGGCGCGGGCAGATGCTCTCAGCTGGCATAATGATAGATGCCCTGATAAAAAGGCAAACACTTCCCTCTTATACCTTCCCGCATGATCAGCCGATGTATTTCTTCACTGTTCTTCTATCGAGTTTTGTGAGACGCGCTACCTCTCCCAATGTGCCATGCCTGTCATAAAGCAGACGACAATATTCTTTCAGCAGTTCCTGAGCGCATAAATCGCCGTTATCCACATGGGCCGCCAGCCCAGAACGGGTCTCTGTCAGCGTTGGATATGTCACTAAAGTGTAAGAGCGTTTTAATAATATCCGCCGCACGCATTGCCCGAGTTCCCGTACATTGCCAGGCCACGGATAATCTTTGCCGAGTTGCTTTAAAATGCGTTTTTGCACCATCTTAACAAGCTCCGGCGAGGGCTTGCCGATAATTTTTTCCACCGTATAGGCAAGCAGGTCGTCCAGTTCGCCGGGATCTTCCTTCAGCCGCTCTCTCAGCGGCGGCACCTTAATAATGTCCGAACACAGACGATAGAAAAAATCGCTTCTGAAAAACGCGCGGGTCTGTATCTCTTCAAGCGGTCTGTTAGTAGCGGCAATAATGCGTCCCTCAAACCGGTGTTCTTCATGGCTGCCGACCGGACTGAATATTCTCTCCTCCAGAACTTTCAGCAGCTTAATCTGCAGAGGCTGCAGCACCTCTCCGATCTCGTCCAGAAATATAGCCCCATGGGGGCTGCACTGGTCGAAAACCCCCCTGTGAGCCTCAACCGCTCCGGTAAAGGCCCCTTTTTTATGGCCGAACAGTTCGGACTCGATCAGGCTTTCTGAGAACTGGGAAATATTCAAAGAGAGAAATGTCCTGGCGAAACTTTCTTTGAAGCAGCCTTTCTTTTCATCAAAGGGGATAAAGCCGCTCTGGCCGATGGCCTTTGCGGCCGTCCCTTTACCGGTACCCGTCTCTCCCAGCACAATCGTGGAAAAATCTTCCATGCGGGACCATAGATACTCGTTGTACAGATCAATATCATAGGTAAACACGTTGTTCCACAGGCCTTCCCGCAGTTTCTGCATACAGCTGCTTCTGCCGACCAGCCCTCTGTCGATAAAAAAGTAGGCCCGCCTGATTTGAAACGACAGTGCAATATAATGCAGGATGTCCTGACGGTCAAAGCCCCGTTTTTCAAGAAACGCGATCATTTCATCGGCAAAGGCAACCTTGAGTGATGTTTTTCCGGCGTTGAGCTGGTCTGAGATCAGCGTATCAAGCCTGTCGATAAACTGGTGAAACATCACATACAGATAGGCAATCATCAGGATTTTGCGGTCTGTGCCGGAAAAAAGCGAGATGTTTCCCCTTCCGCTTTTTTCAATTATCGCGAGCCGGCGGCCTACGCCGTTTATTGCTTTTTCAAGCGCCACGTCTCTTGCGGTCCCGGGAAACAATCCTGCGATTTTGCGATCAATCTCGGCCCGTTCATCGGAGAACGGATTAGCAAGAACAGCTTGGTTTACCAGTGAAAAAAACTCTCTTTCGTCTGATTTCAAACGGTGTGTTTTCGGCATGGCCACCCCCCACTGTGTTTGACGCCGAATGACCATGACAGCAAAAGCACCCGGCTTTATTTGTATACACGATGATCACTAAATGTACCTATCATACTTACCATAAGAGGCCATAGCTATTCAATGTTTTTTTAAAATATATGCAATATCAAGTTGTTATAAGGATGGCGGGTGGCTTGGCATACTTATTGATTTATCAGGTAAAAAAGAACACAACCCAACACCAAGGAGAAAAAGATGAAACTGTTATTGATCGCACCCGCAAGCGGAAAGTGGCAAAAGGTAGCAAGAACCGGATTTTTTAACGGCAAAACATTCCGGTTTTCCCTGTTAAGTCTTTTAAGCGTTGCAGCGGAGACCCCTGAAGATGTTGATGTGGAAATAATCGACGAACAAATCAATGATATCCCCTGGGATGCTGAGGCCGACCTGGTCGGGATCACCTGCATGACGGCACTGGCGCCAAGGGCATATACAATTGCAGCCCATTTCATGAAGCGGAATATTCCAGTCGTGCTGGGCGGTATGCACCCAACGCTCTCCAGCCAAGAAGCTGCAAACCATGCGACGTCTGTTGTCGCAGGAGAGGCGGAAAGCGTCTGGCCGAAAGTCATCGAAGATGCCAGAAATGGCTGGCTGAAAAAAATTTACAAAAACAGCTCCCCTCATTCACTGCAGGGACTCAAGCGTATCCCCCGGCATCTTCTGGATAAAAAGAATTATGCCACCGTTCATGCTGTGCAGGCTACTCGGGGATGTCCTCACGGCTGTGAATTCTGCGCGGTATCGGCCTTTAACAACAAGACTCACCGGAAACGGCCCGTGGATGAAGTTGTTGCCGAGATCAGAGAGATACCCGACAGGTTTATCATGCTTGTGGACGACAATATTACTGCGGACCGGGAGTATGCCACAGACCTGTTTTACGCATTGATCCCGCTGAAAAAACACTGGGTTTCTCAGTCAACTCTTTCCATCGCGGATGATCCCGATTTTGTCCGCCTGGCCGCTGAGGCCGGCTGCATCGGACTGTTTGTGGGCCTCGAGACTTTCTCGGAAAAAAACCTCACCTCCGTCAACAAGTCGTGCCACCGGGTCGAACAGTACAAAGAGGCGATCCGCCTGCTGCATTCCCACGGTATTGCGGTTGAAGCAGGCATTGTGTTCGGGTTTGAAGGCGACACGCCCGATGTGTTCGAAAGCACACTCGGGATTCTGGATGACCTGAGGGTGGACGTGATTCAGGCGTCCATTTTCACCCCTATCCCCGGAACTCCGATGTTTAAAAAGATGAAAGACCGGATTATCGATTTTGACTGGTCAAAATACGATTTTCACAACGCGATCTTCAAGCCAAAGGAGATGTTTTCAGAAGACCTGCAGGCAGGCCATGACTGGGTGACACATCAGTTCTATCAACCCTGGCGGATCGCCCGGCGCCTGTGGAGACACACCCGACGACCGAGAGGCCTTGCCACACTTAAGTATATGGCTGCGGTCAACATGGCCTACTACGGCCGTGTGTCCAGGTGGAACATTCGCGGTTGGAACCCGGCAAAACAGAAGGCAGGCAACCCCACGCGATCGGCCGTCATCCGACCATCTCTTTCTTTAAAAACAACCGGTTCATGAAGGAACACGCGAATACAAGATTCAACCAAGAATCTTATAAGCAGGAGGGAATAAAATGAAAACAGCAATCACAAAAATTTTTATCGCAGTATCAATAATTGTATGCATATTCACTTCCGGCGCTTTCGCCGCAGGGCTGCTGAAACCCGTCGGCTACAGCCAGGACAGTGTTCAAATGAAGTCGCATCATGTGGATGTGACCATTAACAATGGCTTTGCAAGGACCCAGGTGGAGCAGGTCTTTGTCAACACCAGCAAGGTGGACCTGGAAGCGATATATTCGTTTCCTTTGCCAAAGCAGGCCAGCCTGTCAGAACTCAGTCTTTGGATAGACGGCCGGGAAGTGATCGGTGAAGTGCTGGAAAAAGAAAAAGCGAAAAAAGCGTATGAAGAGCAGAAAGCCAAAGGCAATGACACTGCTCTGGCCGAAAAAACCGATTACAAATCATTTGACGTCCGGGTTTATCCGGTAAGAGCCGAGGACGAAACAAAAATTCGGCTGGTCTATTATCAACCTCTTGAAATAGACCTCAATGTGGGACGATATGTCTATCCGCTGGAGGAAGGCGGCGTGGATGAAAAGCGCATGGCATTTTGGACAGTGGACAACACGGTCTCCCAAACCCTGTCGTTTAATCTTCAGCTCAAGTCCGCCTTTCCGGTAAAGGACGTTCGGATTCCCCATTACGGCGATCAGGCGGTTATCAAGAAGGCCACTGAAGAAAACCAACACGAAACCTATACGGTGAATCTTGATTTTCAGGAAGAAGCGACACTTTCCAGAGATATCGTATTCTATTATCGACTTTCTGATACTGTACCGGCGAGATTGGAACTGGTGCCGTACAGGGCCGGCAATAACGAAGAAGGAACCTTTATGGCTGTGGTCACACCGGGCGCATCGCTGCAAAAGATAGCAGAAGGCACGGACTGGACCTTTGTGCTGGATGTTTCCGGAAGCATGGGGGGCGAAAAGATCAACGCGCTTGTTGACGGCGTCGGCAAGGTGATTGATAACATGTCTTACCAGGACCGGTTCCGCATTGTTACGTTCAATGACAAAGCACATGACTTTACCGGCGGTTACATTCCCGCCACAGCCGAAAATATCGGCACCATGCAGAAAAAGATAAAGGCCGTCCGGGCCGGGGGCGGGACGGCGCTTTATGCCGGATTAAAAACAGCTTATCGGGGCCTGGAACCTGAACGCACCACCGGTGTCATTCTTGTGACCGACGGCGTGGCCAATATCGGCCCCTCGCAGCATTCTCAGTTGGTCAACCTTCTTAAGGAAAATGATTACCGCCTGTTCATCTTTGTTATCGGTAACAGCGCCAATCAGCCGCTCCTGGACGCCCTGGCCCAGAACTCCGTTGGATTTGCCATGAACATATCGTCCACTGACGATGTCGTAGGAAGAATCATTCAGGCAAAGGCAAAGGTCCTTCATGAATGCCTCTATGACGCGGAGCTGAACTTTCACGGTGAAACAGTCAAAGATATCACTCCGCCCGAAGTGAGAAACCTCTATATCGGATGTTCCAAAGAAAAACGCCCTTAAATAGGAATAATTTTCTATAATATCAATATGTTCTTGCTATCCTGCTTCAAAATATTGTAGCCACTAAAATATATAAATTTATTAAGAAAAGCC
>JAXHTY010000012.1:0-119805 GCA_034189905.1 Thermodesulfobacteriota bacterium | reverse complement strand
CACCGAGCCAGGAAACATAGTCACCGTGACCTTTCCCCCGCGTTAGTACCACGAGTCGGATGAGATTCTGCTCACTTTATGCCGCTTGCCTGGTAAACTCCACGGGCGGCAAATAACCCAGGGAACTGTGCGGCCGCACTCGGTTGTAATGCTCCCGCCATTGATCAATTTCCCGACGTGCCTCTTCCAGAGATCGGAACCAGTGCTGGTTCAGACATTCGTTGCGGAACTTGCCATTCAGGCTCTCCACAAAGGCGTTCTGCGTCGGTTTTCCAGGCTGGATGAATCCGAGTTTCGTGTGTCGCTCCTTCGCCCAGAAGAACATCGCCTTGCTGGTGAATTCTGGGCCGTTGTCACAGATGATCAGTGGCGGAAGCCGCCGCTGATCGGCAAGCTGGTCGAGAAAACGGGCGACCCGGCGACCGGAAATCGATACCGAGGCCAACTGGCCAACCCTCTCGCGTGAGTAGTCATCGACCACATTGAGCACCCGGGAAGCGCCGTCCATCACTGAGCTGGTCCGAAACGAAATCCATCGACCAGCGCTGATTCGGCGCGGTGGGCAGCTCCATCGGCAGACGTGGCCGCTGCAGCTTCTTACGCTTCTTCGTCCGCACCTGCAGTCCTTCCTCGGTGTAGCGCCGGTAGGTGCGTTTCTTGTTGACCACCAGACCCTCCGCCTTGAGTATGCCGTGCAGCAACAGGTCGCCGTAACGCGTGTGCTCGGCTGCCAAGCTTTTCAAGCGCTCCCGCAGTACCCGGTCGCCCGTCGGCTTGGCTTGATCGCGATAGGCCGTTCGGCTCAGCCCGACCAGGCGGCACGCCGTCCGTTCGCTGAGCCGGTGGTGCTCCACCAGACGCGCGACGATCGGCTTCTTCCTGGCGGGCTTCACCACTTTTGACAGCACGTCCTTCATCGCCTCGACTTCGAGCAGCTTGTCAGCCAACAGTTTCTTCAGCTTGGCGTTTTCCGACTCGAGTTCGCGCAGCCGTTTCGCCTCGTTCACCTCGAGCCCGGCGTACTTGCTGCGCCAGTTGTAGAAGGTGCCGGTCGAGATCCCCAGTCCCCGGCAGATGTCCTCCACCTTGGCCCCGGCCTCGTGCTGCTTGATCGCCTTGATGATCTGTTCTTCGCTGTAGCGCTTCTTCATTCTGAGATCTCCATCTTGATAGATTATCTGGAAATCTCATCCACCTCATGGCGCTAATCGCGGGGGAAAGGTCACACGCAATATGGAACGGACGGTTAAAACAATGGGGGCTTGATAGCCTAGAGTGCAAATTATTCTTTCAGAGTACGATAGCTAGAAGCCCAGCATTTACTCGGCTTTTGTGGTTGGCGTACTAATTCCTACCCTTTAGAAAGCACCCAAGTTCACGGCGAGCATCATCAAGAGCCATTTCTAAACCGCCTTTAGCGGCTCCACTACCAACTAGGTTTGGACCATATTTTTCTAGAAGTTCTCGAGACGCTCTATAAGCCGCTTCAAATACTTCTGAGTCGCTGACAGAACATAGTTTCTTTTTTTTGTAATTAATATCAATCTTAGTGTTCTTATTTCTAGAAAAATTTAGTATGAAACTGCTGTCACAGCCAACAAATTCGAACGCCTTTCTCTTACCGGTTAAAAGCTCAACAATACCATCCAATAGATCTGTAGCGGCTATAAACACCATCATGGACTGATCAGGTTGCTGATTTCGTGAACTGATAACTCCTCCATCAGTTTCAACGCTGATATGCCCCAAATCGAATTCGTGTACCGATTCATCCAAACCATCTAATTGAAATTCAATATTGAACATAACCCTATTGCCCTATGGGAAACATAGTAATTATCCGATTACCATCATCGCTATCAACAACAACCTTATATCGAGCTTGCTTACCGTTGATTACCATTTTCTTCTCAAAAGTTTGCACCGGCCTATTCACTGGAGATGTTCGTCTTCCCTTACTCACTATCAGCCTAGCTGCTTGCTCAATTTGGGATAAAGATGTTCCTGGCGCAAATAAATCTCCCTGAGTGCCCGGTGCACCTCCGCCAGGCATATGACGTTTTTGGATGTACCTCCTGTTATGTGGATAACAAAATAGTTGATGGTGCTTTCATTTATTAACAACACTTCCGGAAATATGGACGTTGTCAGGCGACTGGGACAGAAAAGGAAACGTACCGGATGAGCAAGGCAGTCGGGCTTTTTACCATCAGAATTATAATTTATTGTAGCAGAGCCGGATGAGGGTGTAAAGAAAAATCGGCCCCCTTTCCACAGCAGGCCGACCTCTATTCGGTTTATTTATGCTATTTTATCAATTTTTTATAAAAAACTGTGAACATCATGTCCCCTTACATAAAATTAACGAAAAGGGGTTGACACAAGATCGCAGATATAATACAAAAAGAAATTCGTTTCAAATGCTGCGGGGTGGAGCAGTCTGGTAGCTCGTCGGGCTCATAACCCGAAGGTCAGAGGTTCGAATCCTCTCCCCGCTACCACAGAAAGAATAAAGGGTTGGCGATAAACGCCAACCCTTTTTTATTTTGAAAATTTTCAATTTCCCACCGTATTTCCGACCTTGTGACAACCTTGCAGTTCTTGGGGTCAGGTAAGTTTGGCGTCAGCTTATGGACTCTCCCGCATCCAAAAAACAAGGGCTTCGGGAAATCCCGAAGCCCTTGCAACCTTGGAGGGACTGCTACTACTTTTGATGAAACATATTGTTAAAAGCCCAAAAGACCTTTTTCATTTGCCGCTGTATCGATGAAACAACCGGCGCCACTGCCATCAGTGCCGGTGGCGGCTTTATCACCTGATTCATCTTCCACATCGGCACCGCCGGTGGTATCAACGGGCTGTTCCACGCAACCGGAGAATTCTCCGCCGGGTGCCCAGTCGCCCTCGCCGATCTGCCAGGTGCCGGATGCACAGCCGTCCGCTTCCAGAGTGCCTTCCATCAGGAAGCCGAAGCTTTCGGTGCCAAAGGTGATATTGTGGTCACAGTCAATGGTGCCGGTACCGTCAAGACACAGACTGACGCCCGGTATACCTGCCGGGGCCGGTATGCTCACGGTCATTTCGATAAACCCGGTCACCGGGTCGATGGTACCGGCGGCGCTTATGGATTCAACGATCGGGATATCCGTGATCGCCATGGCGACCTGACCGTCAACGCCGGCATCCAGGGACCAGTTGCCTTCAACGACCAGATCCTCATCCAGAGGCACGCCGCCGGTCACGGTGCCGCCATAAGACCCGGCAACCGACGCCAGCAGTCCTTCGGCGCCAAAGGAGACGTCCAGCGTATGATTCTGGTCAATATCATCAAAACGGTATGTCACTTCGACCGGCGTGATTGTCTCGCCATCCGCCTTGACTGAAATAATGCCGCAACTGCCGGTGGGGGTGAATGTGAATGACTGACTGCCGCCGGCCTGGCAGATCACCTCGCCGGAAGGTTCAATCGTTCCAGCGCCGATAGCGGTTGCGGTAATGATAAACCCTTTACTGCCGACCATATCCCCGCTTGCGGCAACGAGCAGCTCGCCGATAAAGGGTACATTGTACATAAACGAGAATTCCCACTCTCCCTGGACCGCGGCATCCGCATCCAACGCCCCGGTCATGATAAATCCGAGATCTGGAATCCGGAAAAAGAAATTCCCCAGACAGTCCACCCCGCCCGTGCCGGGGATATCACTGCCCACCCAGGGAACATCAAAGGCCATGACAGCGTCACCGGTATCGGGGTTGAGGGTGCCGGAACCGGTAATGGCCATACCGCCGATGAACGGAATGCCGGATACATTAATATCCAGGTTCAGGGTGCTGCCGACTTCGAATTGCCAGTCACCGGTCACATCCATGGCCAGTGGCGCCGTGACCGTACCGGTCAGCTCGCCCACATAGTTACCGCCCACCGATTCAAGCAGGTCGCATCCGGTCACGCACCCGAAAATCACTTCAATGGTGTGGCCGGCACTGACATCTTCAAATGTATAACTTTCTGCCGGCCCGACGGAAACACCATCCACTAGGATATCCTGCACACTGCAGTCATCGTCGGGTGTAAACGTAAACGCCTGGCTATCGCCCATGGGCACGACAACATCGCCTTCGGGAGAGACCGACCCGGCGCCGCAGGCACTGGCCGTAATTGTGTAACCGGCGCTCCCTGAGAGTGTGCCGCTGGCAGCGATCTCTATGGCACCCACCAGCGGAACGCTGTAGTCAAATGCAAAGCCCCACTCCCCAGAGACAACACCGCTCAACCCCAGGTTACCGGTCATTTCAAAACCAAGTGAAGGGATTTCAAAGAAAAAGTTGCGATCGCAATCAACGCCGCCGGTGCCGGCGCATGTTCCCATGATGGGAACGTCAAATGACATCTCTGCGAGGCATGTATCCGGGTCCAGGCTGCCCGAACCGGTAATAAGCATTGCGCCAAGATAGGGAATACCGGCGACATTGATGCTCATTTCAAGATCCTCGCCCACATCGAATGTCCAGGTCCCGTCAACATTGGTTGTCACGGGTGCGGTCACGGTCCCAGAAAGCTCACCAAAATAGCCGCCGGCAACACTGTCAAGCAGGTCATCCGTTCCGTCACCGTCGCAATCCACCGCGCCGGCCATGATCGGGCTGAGGCACAAGAAAAGAAGCGCCACGACACAGAAGAGTAGATGCACCGGCACTATTCCGGACCGGCGCAAAGTTGTTTTGATACCATGGCAATGGCGATGTGTCGTGTGCATAAGGCCCCCCTTTGGTCTTAAACAGCTTTACGATACTGTTCATCCTGCCGTTAAATAGTTTCCATCCATAAATGTGAATTGGAAACTTAAAAACGTGTCTTTCCCATAAATAGAGAAATGCCGGAGGGGGACAGTCTGCTGCACCTTTGACTGAGCCATTACTGGATACTGTCTCCTCCTTCCTTATAATTGAGCAAGAAGCGTGCAAATATTCAAAAAATCTTGTATTTTTTTAACATATTGAATTTAATTGGTTTATAATCCAAACATCGCGTTTAAAAAAACCTGCAAAATTGATAAGCTGCTTAATTTTGTCAAATTTTTGGCAAAATTGGGCCATCCGCCCCCGAAACGCCGCAACACGCCCTGCCATGGGAGTGGACTTTTTTGTTGACAAAAAACAGAATGACATGTCATTCTGTTTTTTATCAAACACAGGAGGAAATCATGGTACAGGTAGACATTGTCTGGTCTTATGCATTTGGGGCAACATTTGCGGCCTGCGCCGCACGACAGCTCAAAAAACAGGCATCAGCCTTTAACAACCGCTTTTATGTCTTTACCCTGCTCTTTCTTGCGATTCTGTTTGCACCGTCCGGTCTTTATCTGCTCTGGGAGCACCCTCAGTGGGAGACCATGCAGGTGGCCCGTACCATTCACGACCTGCCCGCCTGGCTGGTCACCCTGTTTGCGGTTACCAACATTACCCAGGGTATTCTGGGGTTCTGGGTTTCGTTCAAGCTGATACAAAAAGGGCATTTTTATGGCGCCCATGCCAACTGGATGGTAGCCTGGATTATTTTCTGGTTTCTTCTGGTATGCGGATGGGACTGCACCGGGTATCAGCGATTTTTATACGACATGAGCGTGAATGGCGGCCAATTGTGGACTGAAGGGGCGCATATGGGGCTGCGGTTCTTTTATGCCAGCCGGGTCTGGTGGACCCTGGTGGCGATGGGCCTCTTTTTTGCGCCCATGCTGGTTTACGGGTTTCTCAACTTCATTCTTGAAGGGCTGAGGACAGATGACACCGTCCCGCGCGAAATGAGACCGGGTTCCGTCCGGATTCTGGTGTTTTCCTTTGGCGCCCAGTGGGTGGTATGCCTTGGCCTGGCCATTGTGGCTGCACTTATGGTAATGGGATTTCGAGACCTGACCGGCAGTATCCTTGCCGGATACTTGATCGGGATTCCCCTTTTTGCTATATTTGCCTATGCTCTGCTTTTCAGACGGAAGATGCCCATGTACTGGATTGCCAGACAATTATTCATCAAGGAACCCGGGGAACAGGCCATCCCATGAATTCCGACAGAAAAAAAAAGCGGCGAAATGAAATACTGGGGGCAGCGTTTGAAGTGTTTGCGGAAAACGGCTACTATGCAACCCGGATTTCCGATATTGCTCAGCGCCTGAAGATGGGACACGGAACCTTCTACCGATATTTTAAAAACAAACTGGACATCTTTTCCGCGGTGGTGGACCAGGTGCTGACGGAACTGATCAATGCCCTCTCCGACGAACCGCCCACCCTGACCAATGACCTTGAGGACTATCGCTGCCAGATTCGACGCATCGGCGAAAAAATGTTTTCCGTTTTTTATAAAGATAAACGCATCGCAAAAATCCTTTTTTACGAAATCATCGGGGTCCACCCGGAAATCAATGATAAATTCGAGCAGGTGTATGATTATTTTGATGCCTACACGGAACAATACTTTATCAACGGGGTTGAAAAAGGGTTTCTCCGGCCGGACATGGACACCCGCATGATCGCCCATGCCGTCAATGCGCTGATTTTTGCTTCGGCACGGGACATGGTAATCGCGGATGATCCGGAGGAGATGGTCCGACGCTGGATCGACACAGTTGTATTGCTGATGCTGGACGGCATGGCCAAGAGGACGGAACCAGCCACCGGCCCTGCTGGCCCGATTGGCAAATAACAACACAAGATGCACCCTCTTTTGCCGGTTTATCCTTGACTTGCCGGAACGGGTGTTTTACATTCATCTCACATGATATCAATCGTTATTTCGTTTGCTTTTTTTCCCACAGCATTCAACCATTATATTGGGAGTCAATGATATGGATACAAATAAAACCATGAACTGGGACTGGGAAAAGCTTCAGCAGCAGCAACAGAAGCGAAAAAAGCCGGACCCGGGCGACGGCGGTCCCGGTGGCAGCGGCCCCGGTGGCGGCGGCATTCCGCCCCAGATGGAAGATTTATTAAACAAATTCAAAGGATTCAACTTCTCCTGGCTGCCGATTCTGGTCGTACTGATTATCGTTCTGCTCTTTTTCGCCAACTCCATGTATTACACCATTGGCATTGACGAGGTCGGGGTGATCCAGCGGTTTGGCAAATACAACCGGACCACCACATCCGGCCTTCATTTCAAATGGCCCAAGGGCATTGAAAAGATCACCAAGGTAAGGGTAAAACGGGTGTACAAAGAGGAATTCGGGTTTCAGACCCTTCAATCCACCGACCAGGGAAGCTTCACAACCGACAAACGCCCCTATGACAGCGCCAACATTGGCGAAAGCCTCATGCTGACAGGCGATCTGAATGTGGCGCTGGTGCCCTGGATTGTTCAGTACAAGATCAAATCCCCCCGGGACTACCTTTTTAATGTCAGGGATGTTCACGGCCTTTTGCGTGACATGTCCGAGGCAGCCATGCGGCTGGTGGTGGGCGACCGGAGCATCAACGAAGTGATCAGCAGCCGTCTGGAGATTGCCAACGAGGCCATGTCAATTCTTCAAAAAGAGATGGACCATGCTGAAACCGGCATCTCGATTGTAGCGGTGGAACTGAAAAAAACCAATGTTCCAGACCCGGTCCAGCCGTCGTTCAACGAGGTCAACCAGGCCATCCAGGACAAAGAAACCATGATCTACAAGGCCCGGGAAGAGTACAACAAAGCGGTGCCCGCAGCAAAAGGCGAGGCCAAACGGGTCATCAAGGCAGCCGAAGGGTATGCCCTGGAACGGGTCAACAAGGCCAAGGGGGATGCGGACAAATTTGTGGCTGTTTACGACGAATATAAAATGGCCAAGGACGTTACCAAACGCCGACTCTATCTTGAAACCCTTTCCAAGGTGCTTCCCAACCTTGGCGAAAAATATATCGTGGATTCTGAACAGCAAAACTTTTTACCCCTGCTGAATCTTGGCAAGGGAAAAGAGGGAAAATAATGAAAAAAATACTTATCCCATTTGTCGTTGTGGCGGCGGTCGGCATTGTACTGCTCCTTTACTTTTCTACCTTTGTTGTGGATGAAACCGAGCAGGTGGTGGTGACCCGGTTCGGAAAAATTTCGGGCAAGCCCATCACAACACCGGGGCTCAAGTTCAAGGCGCCGATCGATATTGCCAACTATTTTCCGAAGAACCTCCAGGAATGGGACGGTACACCCGGCCAGATTCCCACCAAGGACAAAACCTATATCTGGGTGGATGCATTCGCCAGATGGCGCATCAATGATCCGGTCACCTTTTTTCAAGCCGTTTCCACCCTGCCGTCGGCAACCGCCCGCCTGGACGATATCATTGACTCGGCAACCCGGAACTATGTTACATCCTACCGGCTGATCGAGACGGTGCGGAAAAGCAACCGCTCGCTGGACACCCTTGAAAAACGCAAGGAAGAGGCAAAGCTGGACAGCGACTTTTCCGTGTCAACCGGCAGAAAGGAAATCACCCAGGGCATTATGGAACAGGCGAGCCCCAAACTGGAACGCTTCGGCATCGAACTGGTGGATGTCAAATTCAAGCGGATTAATTACGTCAAGGAGGTCAGGGACTCGGTCTATGACCGGATGATTGCCGAACGCCGGCAGATGGCGGAAAAGTACCGCTCCGAAGGCCGCGGTGAAGCCAGCGAGATCCGGGGTGATAAAGAGCGGGAACTCAAACGGATTTCATCCGAAGCCTATCAGAAGGCGCAGGTGATCAAAGGCCAGGCCGATGCTGAGGCACTGAAAATCTACGCCAAAGCCTATGACAGGGATCCGGAATTCTACTCATTCCTAAAGACCCTGGATCTGTATGAGAATTCCCTGGACAAGAGCAATGCCGTCGTCTTTTCGACCGATGCGGAAGTTTTCAAATACCTGAAGGATTTTTAAGTCAACCCGGCGGAAATGGTGGTTCGGGGGGATATCAAGAAAGCGCCGTCACACACAAGCTGATGGCGCTTTCCTGATTATATAAGGTAAAAAAACGCCGGCCTACTTACCTTTGCGGCGCTGATGGCGTGTCCGTGCAAGCAGTTTCCGATGTTTATGTTTCCGCATTTTTTTTCTTCGTTTTTTAATGACTGAGCCCAAAAACTCACCTCCTTGTCTTTTCCCAAAATTTGATTAAACTTATTATATATCATTTTTGTTGTTGATTGTCAAAATATATGCAACTATTTCAAAATTGCAAGTCTTTTATGCACGGCATAGGGATTTTATCAAAAACCGCGCATTGGGACCCCATCAAATAACAGGAGTTGGCTTTAGTGAAAATATTTTCGGCAGAACAGATGACGATTGTAGACCATTCCGTGGTCATTGCGGAGGAACTGGTTTGCAATTTTTATAAAATGTCGGCCAACCAGTGGCTGCGGCACCGTTACGATGTAAAAACCCTGTGCGATCTGTCATCCGAAGAGATCGTGGACGGCCCGTTTGCCCAGGTGGTACGTTATGCCGGCCGGCATCATAACGCCACCCTGGGGTCGGCGGTGTATGATTTCTACAAGATCTGCCTTCAGGATAATGCCATTCTCAGCGCCCTGCGGGAATCACCGGCACTGGTACTGTCCCCTTTCCTGACCTATATTCTGGTGCATGAGCTGATTCACATTGTCCGGTTCGCAAAATTCTACCAGCAGTTTCATGCGCCCCCGGAGGAGAAGCAACGGGAAGAGGCACGGGTGCATGACATTACCCGATCCATCCTCAATGGGTGCGGCATCAGCGGAATGGCAGGGGTACTTGATTTTTATGCCAACTGGCAGGAATCGGAAGATGGTCCCGAGGTCTGAAAAGGAAAAACGCCATTGGATTCTGAAACGGCCTCGTCAAAAAAATGAAAATAAATACGTGTTAATCCCTTGACAATATGGTAAAAGACCTTAATGTTCTTATAAATTTAAACTTCAGCAAAAGTATCCGTCGGGGCGGCAAAGCCGTTTGTAAATGAGATGAACGGATAAAGACGTGGTGGAGAAAGAAAATGCCCATTTACGAGTATGAATGTAACAAGTGTGGAACGATCCACGAAGCATGGCAGAAAATAACCGACAAACCGCTTACAAAATGTGAAAGCTGCTCGGGCAAGCTTCACAAGCTGATTTCACGGAGCGCCTTTCATCTAAAGGGGTCGGGCTGGTATGTAACGGATTACGGGGGGAAACATAACCCGGGTTCTTCACCTGCGGAAACAGGTACCGGTAAATCGTCCGATAAGGGTGAAACCAAGGCAGCAAAAACTTCATCCAAAAAAAATGACAGCAGCAAAGATTCCTGATAATCGGTTAATTAACGGTATATTAACCCTTAATGACGGGATTTCTGTATTCAAACCGTTTTAATAATAACGAAAACATAATCGTCTTTCAGGCAAGGAGGAAAAGAGATGAAATTCAGACCACTGCAGGATCGAATTCTGGTAAAACGTGTTGAGGAAGAGACCAAAACCAAAGGCGGCATCATTATTCCCGACACCGCCAAGGAAAAGCCCATTGAAGGAAAGGTGATGGCGGTTGGCAAGGGCCGGCCCGGCGATGACGGCAAACCGATTCCCCTTGAAGTGAAAAAAGGCGACCACATTCTGTTCGGCAAATACGGCGGCACCGAAGTCAAGATGGAGGGCACGGAATACCTGATCATGCGGGAAGATGATGTACTGGGTGTTCTGGACAAATAAACGGTAAACGGACACGCGTCGCAAAACCGTACGTTTCAGCTAATAAAAACAATATCAATGACAAAATATACGGAGGATTGAGTATATGGCTGGCAAAGAGATTAAATATTCCACAAAGGCTCGTGAGGCGATGCTTTCAGGCGTAAAAACGCTTGCAGACGCGGTTTCCGTTACCCTGGGACCGCGGGGACGCAATGTTGTTATCGAAAAATCCTGGGGCTCCCCCACCGTCACGAAAGACGGTGTTACCGTGGCCAAGGAAATCGAGCTGGAAGATAAATTCGAGAACATGGGCGCTCAGATGGTCAAAGAGGTGTCCAGCAAAACCAGCGACACCGCCGGTGACGGCACCACCACCGCGACTGTGCTGGCCCGCAGCATCTATGAAGAAGGCCAGAAACTGGTGGCGGCCGGCAGCAACCCCATGTCCATCAAACGGGGCATTGACAAGGCCTGCGAAGTGGCTGTCAAGGAACTGGCCAACATGAGCAAGCCCACCAAGGATCAGCGGGAAATTGCCCAGATCGGCACCATCTCGGCCAACAGCGACGAAACCATCGGCAACATCATTGCCGAGGCCATGGAAAAAGTCGGCAAAGAAGGGGTTATCACCGTGGAAGAGGCAAAATCCATGGAAACCACCCTTGACGTGGTGGAAGGGATGCAGTTTGACCGCGGCTACCTGTCCCCTTACTTTGTGACCGATTCCGAAAAAATGGTGGCGTCCCTGGAAGATGCCTTTATTCTGATCAACGAAAAGAAGATCTCCAACATGAAGGAACTGCTGCCGATTCTCGAGCAGACCGCCAAAGCCAACAAGCCCCTTCTGATTATTGCAGAAGACATTGAGGGCGAGGCACTGGCAACACTGGTCGTCAACAAGCTCCGGGGCACCCTGAACGTAGCAGCTGTCAAGGCGCCGGGATTCGGTGACAGGCGCAAAGCCATGCTCCAGGACATCGCGGTGCTGACCGGCGGTCAGGTGGTTTCCGAGGATGTGGGCATCAGCCTGGAAAATATCACCATGGCGGATCTCGGCCAGGCACGGCGCATTACCATCGACAAGGACAACACCACTATCGTTGACGGCGCCGGCAAGAAATCCGATCTGGAAGGCCGGGTGAAACAGATTCGCGCCCAGATCGAAGAGACGTCATCCGACTATGACCGGGAAAAACTGCAGGAACGGCTGGCCAAGCTGGTCGGCGGTGTTGCCGTGATTAATGTGGGGGCTGCCACAGAAACCGAGATGAAAGAAAAGAAAGCCCGTGTGGAAGACGCCCTGAACGCAACCCGTGCTGCGGTAGAGGAAGGTATTCTGCCCGGCGGCGGCGTGGCCCTGGTACGCTGCCTGGATGCCCTTGGCAAAATCAAGATCAAGGCGGAAGAAAAGCTCGGCGTAAAGGTCGTGATGCGGGCCATTGAAGAGCCCCTGCGCCAGATTGCAAACAACGCGGGTATTGAAGGTTCCGTTGTCATCGACAAGGTGAAAAACGAAACCGGCACCTTCGGGTATAATGCCGCCAACAACGAATATGGCGACATGATGAAGGCCGGTGTTATCGACCCCACCAAGGTGGTGCGATTTGCTCTGCAGAATGCATGCAGTGTGGCATCCGTCATGCTCACCACGGAAGCCATGATCGCCGAGAAGCCCGAGAAGGAAGACGCTGCTGCCGGTATGCCGCCTGGCGGCGGTATGGGCGGTATGGGCGGCATGGGCGGTATGGGCGGTATGATGTAGCCCCCCTGCCGAACACGCACCAGACAAATAACGACAAAAAGTCCCTGCTTGCAGAAGCAGGGACTTTTTTATTAATGAGCGATGACACTTCGCGATTTCAATTATTGTCAGGCGCTGCTGTGAACAACGTATACTTTACGCCTTCTTTTTTGACACGTCCAGCAGGGTTGCGTATAATCATCTTTAAAAAAATCTAACCACCCACTTTACAACAACAGGAGGTCATCATCGAGATCATCAACACAGCGGCGGCCATGCAGGCACATGCCGATAAAATCCGGCGGCAGGGGAAAACCATTGCGTTTGTTCCGACCATGGGATTTCTTCATGAAGGGCACCTGTCCCTGATCCGGGAAGGGAAAAAACACGGCGACCATATTGTACTCAGCATCTTTGTCAACCCGACCCAGTTTGCGCCGGGCGAGGATTTTGAGGCCTATCCGAGGGCGTTTGAACAGGATGCAGAAGCAGCCGCAGCCGATGGGGTGGATGTTATTTTCGCACCGGAAAAGGGTGACCTGTACGAACCGGACTTTGAAACTTACGTGGTCCCTGAAAAACTGCCCCTTCATCTTTGCGGCCTGACGCGGACCACCCATTTTCAGGGAGTCGCCACCATTGTTGCCAAGTTGTTTAATATTGTAAAACCCCATGCAGCCGTGTTCGGGCAGAAAGACTTTCAGCAGCTTGCCATTATCCGGCGCATGACCCGGGATCTGAACTTTGATATCAAGATTATCGGCGCGCCCATTGTGCGGGAATCCGACGGGCTGGCCATGAGTTCCCGCAACACCTACCTGAAAGAACATCAGCGGTCGTCCGCACTTTCTCTTTATCAGGCGCTTCAAACCACGCAAAAAAAGGTGGCGGCCGGCGAAACCGACGCGGACGGGCTGATCGAAGAGGCCAGGCAATTCATTGCCGAACATCCGGAAACTGATGTGGAGTATGTATCCATCTGCGATCCCGATACCCTGGACGATGTGGCGACAATTTCCGGTCCTGTTCTTATGGCCCTGGCGGTAAGAGTTGGCAGTTGCCGGCTGATCGATAATATGCTTCTGGCATAAAAAAACGGCCCGCCGAATAACGACGGGCCGTTTTGATTGATAAAAATTAAGCAGTTGTGCCGGTTTTCACTCCGGGGCCATTGCGGGTTCTTCGGCCGGCATGTCCGTGTCCGGTTCACTGACAGACATACCATCGTCTACTGCCTCGGCATCCGGCGAAACATCAGCACCAGGCGTCATGTCAGACGGCTGGTCCGCTTCGGGGGCTTCATTCTGCTGCTCCAGCCGGGCATCCCGATCTTCGTTCCATTTTACCCAGTCATTGCGATCCGCCTTGTAGGAGAACCGGAAGGGCTTGGTTGGCGTTCCGTCAGGCCGGATGACGATCTGCTGCATCGACTTGACCACGTAAACCCATCTTTCCATGGAAACCGGATGCGGACCGGCAACGGGCTGGGGCCCGGCCACACGATGGGGCTGTGACACAGCGCCGGGCGCTGCCGCCCCGGCCTCATCCGTCTCATTACCCCGAACGGCGACGGCTCCTTCATAAACCTTGACGACCGCTGAACTGTCCTCATTGACATTCACCCGGTATTTGGTGCCGCGCACACCGGCCGTGGAGGTTTTGGTGGAAACTTCAAACCGCCCCTTGCGGCCCATAAACTTGGATACCGTGGCCCAGATTTTGCCGAACACCACGTTGACATTGATATTACGTTCATTTTTCTTTCTGTCCATGGAGAGGGCCTTGAGTTCGAAAACCGTGCCGGCATCAAACCGGACATAACTGCCGTCCGGAAGCCGAAGTTCGATCTTGGAACCGGCCCCCACTTTCACGCCTTCTCCCTGCTTGAGAAAATCACCCTGAGAAAGGCCCCGGATCGGCTTCATATCCGGACTCACCACGGTGGCACTGCCGTCCAGCAGCGTCACTTCCGCCGTGCTGCCGGTGATTTCCACGGGAACAGGCCCCGCACCGGCCACAAGCGGACTGATGACAAGTACGGCCCCGATCAGAAAGATCATCTTCCATGTTTTTAGGTTCATCATTCTTGCATCCCCATCCATTTGGGTTTTTAAATCCTGAAGACCGTTACATCCTGTCCAGTTGCACCTTCAACTGCCGGATGCTGAGCAGTGCATCCGCGCCCGACACCAGCCCCTGAGGCTGGAATTCGCCGGTGGCGGTATCGACGGTTTCCATGATGTTCCGGGTCACACACACCATGGCGGCATTGAAGTAAGGCAGGTCATTGCGCAGGTCCGGAAAGGGCGACTGGTTGCCGATGAACTTGGTGGCCAGTGCCTCGTCCCCGGTAATCTTGATCAGGATATCCTCGATCATCATGGCAAACTCCGCCCGGGTGATTTTTTCATAGGGCCGGAAGGTATGATCCGGATAGGGCTGAAGCCCCTTGATCTGCAGATCAATCACCGCCTGAATGTCGTACCGCAGCACATGATCGTCAATATCGGTGGCTTTCGCCATTTTGACATACTCGCCGGTCTTGAACTCTTTTTCAGGGCTTTTGAAAGCGGTATCAAAAGTTTTCGGGGCTTTCTTTTTGAATAACTCGTCGATCTTGAGTTCCTCAATGAAAAGCGCGGCCACATCCCCGCGGGTAATGGAATCAATCAGGGCGATCTTTTTCCCTACCCTGGTGCCCGGCATGGCTCTTTCGATCCGCTGCATGATGGCGTATTCCCGGTCGGCCTCACCCACAAACTGTTTGTCCAGCTCCAGCACTTTCTTGAAATTATCACCGGCTTCGCTGAATTTATAGGCGTTTTTATAGGCCATTCCCATATAATAGTAGGGTGCCGGGTTATTCGGGGAGACAAGGATTGCCTTGTCAAAATATTTTTCAGCCTCGTCCAGCCAGTCCTCATCCACGGTGTCACCGCCCATGGTGTACACCTGGATATAACCGGTATAGGCGGCGGTCTTTTCCGTATCATTGCCGGCGTATTTTTCGGCCTTTTCCATGGCCTCAAAGGCCTGCTTGAAATCCCCCTTTTCCCCGTAAACCATCCCGAGTCCGGTATACGCAGGAGAAAATTTCGGATCAAGGGCCTTTGCCCGGGTAAATTCATTCAGGGCGTCATCCAGCCGGCCGGCTTTCAGGAATTTATTCCCGTTGGTGACGTGGTGTTCGGGCGTATCCAGCTGTGCCTTTGGTGCAACAGCCTTGGGACCGCAGGCAAACACAAACATCAGGCAAAAGACGGCCATCACATATAGCGTATTTTTCAAGGTCATTGTCCACCTCCTGTAAAGTGTCAATATGTGTCAAAGCATTTTTGTCAGTCCACAACGATCATGACTTTACATTTTTTCAGAAAGGAAAGATTTTCCGATGCGCTGCGAAGCTTGGCGGCGTCCGCATTGCTGATCACAATATCGCATTTTCCGGGGCCCTGCGTATCCAGACCTTTGACCACGACCGGGTTGTCCGTCACCCGTTCATTGGATTTTGCCGCTTCAAGCTGCTTGGAATAGCCGCTCATGCCCTGCTGAATCGCAAATTCCCGGCTGACAAAAGCAGACCCGTAAACTTCCCGGTCGTCTTCATCAACAATTTTCGGCGCCATGGCCGGTTTTGCATTCAAGCCTCTGGCATCCACCACCAGACCGGTAAAAATGGCATTCTGAGATGCCGGCATATCCATTTCCGGTGCTTCGGGCATCTGCCCCTCGGGAACGTCGGGCATCTGGCCATGAGGCGTCTGCATGGGGGTCACCGGCTCCACATCTTTAATATCCGACGGCAGAATGACCTGGGCAAAGCCGCCGTTCAGGCTCATCTGGACCGTCACTTCCACGGTACCGTCGGACATGTATTCCCTGTCCACAATCTGCGCCCCTTTGACCAGGCCGTCGACCTTGGTCATGATCACGTCATTTTCCGTGACGTAATTTCTGACCAAAGTGGTGCTGTTTACCCGGACCCCTTTGGTAATTTCAAGAAGGTTGCGATAGGCGTCAAGCTGTGCGGCACGCAATGCCATGGGACGGGCCTGCGGCTTGCCGTAAAGGTCTTCCGGCGGCGCGCCGATTCCCTTTGCCTGGATAACCCCTTCCGACCAGTTGACCGAACCATTGGCCATATTTTGCATCACATCGTTCCACTCACAGAAACCGATCACCGGTGCAACCAGTAACATGACGGAAACAAAAAGAATCCCATAGAATCTCTTTTTCATAATGAACCTCCTTTGATTAAGTACCTGCTGACAATTGGGGTTGGGTATCTGCATCATTTTGTTATATATCCTGTGTGTTCACTCGTCACATCATACACCAAATAAATACAAACAATGATCTGAGTATTATACAGACATCCGTCGGGCGGGGCAAGCTTTTAGTAGCGATGAGGAAGGGTGAGAAGGGGAGAACGGGAGGTACCGTCGAGGGCTCAGACCCGAAAATGGATGTCCGGTGCGCCTCTTTGCCAGAAATGGACCTTTTCGGGATCGATTTCCTTTAATCCACAGGCCGCCGCCTTCGATCCGGTGGCGATTTCGATTACCGCCCTTATCTCTCGCCACTCACCATTCAATATTCAATACTTACCGCCCCCCTCTCCCTGTTAACCGCCGGATGATCCCTTGGTGCCGGGGATAATTGGAAAGAAGGCATTGCCGGTCAGCCATCTCAAAATCATCAAACTCGAAACCCGGGCACGTGGTACACCCCACCAGGGTGAAACTGTCAGGTTCAACGACCGAGGCACCGATCCACTGGCCGTGGGGGATAACCGCCTGGGGCCGCTCGTTGTTCGCGATATCCGTGCCCATCCGTATCTTCTGGTAACCGCCATCTGTGTTCAGCAGATGAATATCCAGGGGACTGCCGGTATAAAAATGCCAGATTTCGTCGGTGCGGATCCGGTGAAAACAGGAGATATCCGCACTGGTCAACAGAAAATAGATGGCCGTGCCCAGGGCCCGGTCCCCGGGAAACCGCTCCGGCAGCGCTTGATGTGCGATGTCTTCATCTGACCGGTAGGTCTCAGTATAGTATCCCCCTTCGGGGTGGGGTTTCATTTCAAGTGCATCAATGATGGCTTGCGCCTGATGGTTCATTTATCGTTACCTCCTTGATGTTTCATGCAGTGTATCATGTCCATGGCCGCCATTACACCTTTAATACGGGCATGGTCATCATTGACAGCTGAAATACCTTTTGATATAGCCGGACCAGGTTTTGAATCAATTTTTACAACAAAGATCATGAGGAGGTACGGGATGGGTAAAAAAAACACTTTCTGGCGGATTAGCGCCTTAACATTGTTCATACTGCTGGCGGGCATGGTCAGCATATCGATGGCAGCGGATTTTTACCGGATGCCGTTTGCGGGTGCGCCTCAGGCAGTGACCATCGACGCCACAGCCGGGGGGATGGAAGGCGGCCTTATCACCATTGAACAGGCGGACATGAACAACGACGGCACGCCGGACATTATCGCCGGCGGGGACACCCTGTTTGCCTATGATATAAAAAACAACACGTTGTTGTGGGCCATCGACGAAACGACCGACCAGATGGCCACCATCATCAACGATATTGCCGTGGCCGACATCACCGGCGACGGCATTCCGGATGTGGTGACGGTTGACCGTTCTTCTTCCGGGCTGTCAGAAGGCCTCTGCATGTGGGACGGCAGTGACGGTACCCTGCAGTGGACCAGGGAGGTGGTATCATCTGGCCGCTCCAATCCCGATCATGCGGAACTGATTGAGATTCTGGATATCGACGGCGATGAGGATCTGGATGTGGTCACCGGCGGCCTTCGCGGTGGCATCTATCAGGTCGCGGCATTTCAGGCAGACAACGGCGACGTGCTCTGGGATGTTCCGCCCCCCACCAACACTGCCGGCATCATGTGTGTTGAAGCCGCAGACCTGGACGGTGACGGCACCCCCGAAATAGTGGCCGGCAACCAGGCCGGCGAAATCGTATTCTGCGGCAATGCTGCCGGTGGCACGGACTGGGACTATGTAACCGTGCCCGATGCCCTGGATGTGGAAGACATTGAAACCGCAGATTTTGACGGAGACGGGGATCTGGATGTGGTGGCAGGCTCCCGCTATCATATCACCTTTTATAATGAAAACGGCGATGTGATCCGGCAGTTTGACGGTCCGGATGCCAATCCCAATACATGGTCCGATCTTGCACTGACAGACTTCAATCAGGATGGCACACCTGATGTGGCCGCTGTTGCTGCGGACAGGGAAGGCTGGATCATTATTGACGGCACCGACACCAGTGTGCTTAAAAGCGGGGGAATGTTCAACAGCGGCGCTGTCCTGGCCACAGGCGACCTGGACGGTGACGGTCTTTCAGAACTGGTGCTGGGCGACCAGAGCGACATGACCCTGTCCGTTGACGGGGCCACCGGTGGCTGGCGCTGGCTGCACGACAATTTCACGGACGGCACCTCAAATATCATCAATGATCTTACAGTGGGCGATTTCATGGACATCGGTTTTGGACAAACAGCGATTGTGGGGGGCCACGCCGATTTTGTCTATGTACTTCGCGGAAAAACCTCGACCGGCCTGTGGGGGGCCACGGGCACGCCCACGGGATTTGCCTGGCACGGGGACAGCTGCGAATTTTCAGATGTGGCAGCCGCAGACCTGAACAACGACGGCAAAGATGATGTGATTCTTCTGGACGAGGCCCAGACGTATGTGGCGGCCCTTGATGGTGTCACCGGCAGCCTGCTCTGGACCTATGAATGCACCGGTCCGGACCATCCCCGCATCCTTGCGACGGGGGACTTTAATGGCGACGACAGCATTGAGATTGCCGCCTTTGGGGACGGAGGGCTCTACATCCTGGACGGGGACGGCCATGAACTGGAAGCCACCACCACGGGGGCTGCGTATGATCACTTCATGGTGGCCGACCTGGACGGCAACGGAACAGATGAGCTGATCATGGCGGATCGTGGCGATAAGGTAATGGCCGGCAATCTCACCGACGGCCAGCTTTTTGAAACCGGTTTTATTGATTTTCGTAACGGCGGCAGCCCGGATCATTATGAAGCCGGCCTGGCCTTTGGCGATATCGATGCAGACGACAATGCCGAACTCCTTGCCCTGGGCCAAAACGCCGGCACCTATTATGTTTATGAAATCAATCCAACAGACGGCACCACCACCGTGACCACCAGCAGCATCACGGACTGGACCACCATTGCCCTGGCCCAGATCGACAATGATGCGCAAATGGAGATCATTTTAGGCCATGACGGCGGACTGGATGCCTTTGATGCCGTGGACAATGCCTTTGACTGGCAGTCCACAGTCCATGCCGCAGGTCACTACCTTATTGCGGCTGACCTGGACGGGGATCGATACGACGAAATCGCGGCGGCCGGCAGCAACAATATTTACCTTATGGATCAGGATGGATCAACGGCCTGGTCACGGGATTTTACCGGTACCAGTGGCAATTTCTTCAACGACGAATCCGATTTCCTGGATGACATGGTTGTAGCGGACCTGGACGGTAACGGCACAATGGGTATTGCCGCTGCTTTTAAATTTGGTGTCAACCTTCGTATGCTGGATGCCGCCACCGGCGCCCCCCTGGCCTGGGGCGTGGTAATGGACGGTTCCGGCGAAGAACCCATTCAGCTTGCCGCCGGCAATTTTTCCAACCGGCCCGGCACTGAAATCGCCGCCATCACCATGGTCACGGCCGGTGTTTTCGGCGCCCTGATCAATGATACTTACGATGCCACCGGTGACTGGGACATTACCGTGACCGGTCAGGACTCGGACTGCGACTTTGATATCACGGATTCCACCCTTGCCATTGCGCAGGACGGCAGCACCGTGACGGTGGATGTCGCAGACGGCCCCCTGTTAACCGGAACTGTAAGCGGCGCCACTTATACGGCGTCCGGTCAGACGTCAGAAGACGATGTTATCACCACCTATCACGTTACGATCACCCTGACCAATGCCGACACCGGCACCGGCACTGTGGCGTGGACGGTTGTCAACAGCGATAAGACCATTTACTGCACCGGCGAAGCCGACTTTGATGTTGCCCGGCAGCCGGCCGATGGCGGTGACGGCGACACAGCACCCGTCTTTTTCGGCGGCGGGGGCGGCGGCGGGGGATGCTTTGTCCACAGCATCTTCTGACCTGAAATGACAGATGACATTATTCCTTCTTGTTCCCATGCCGGGCGTGGGAACAAGAAGCATTATGTTGAAGCATCATAAAATATGACCCCGAAACCTCACAAAACCGCCCTGGTCGTGGAAGGCGGGGGCATGCGGTCCGTGTTTGCCGCCGGCGTGCTGCACGCATTCGGCAAAGCCGGGTTTGATCCCTTTGATCTGTATATCGGCACGTCCGCCGGGGCCTGTAACCTTGCCTCTCACATGGCCGGACAGAACGACCGGAATTTTTACGTGCTTCACCACTATTCAGCCAATCCGCGGTTTATCAGCATGAAACGGTTTCTCACGGGCGGCCACCTTATGGACCTGGACTGGCTCTGGCACAAAACCATCACCGAATACCGGCTGGACCTGAAGACCATTTTCGCCGACCCTGCCAGGCAATTACTTGTCACGGTCACGGATGTAGCCACGGGAATGCCGCGCTATCTGATCCCCACCGAAGAAACACTCGAGCATTACCTCAAGGCCTCCTGCGCCCTGCCCCTGATTTACAGAGACTTTCCGGAAGTGGACAACCGGCTGGTCACCGACGGCGGCGTGACGGATGCTGTTCCGGTTCAGGAAGCTGCCCGCCGTGGCGCCACCACCATTGTTGTTATCCGGACCCGGCATCACGGCTATGAAAAGAAACAAAGCATGGTCACCCGCCTGAGCGCCGCACTTTTCAGAAAGCACCCCGCCCTTTGCCGGGCCATTCTGAACCGGGCAGCAGCCTATCAGCAAAGCGTGGCGTTCATGAACAATCCCCCGGCCGGCTTCCGTATCCTTCAGATTGCGCCGGACAGCACCTTTCAAACCCGCCGCTTGACCCGGGACCGGGCGATACTGGCTGCAGACTATAAAAAGGCCATCCATGCGGGGAATGTATTTGTCAGCGCATGGCAGAAACAAACTGCGGGCGACCTTCACTATCAGGGCTGAACCCACGACTCTCCGCTTAGCTGACTGTTTTAATGTGTCTTTTTAATATTGATTCTTATTCCTTTTTTCTGTATAATTATTTCAACTTAAAATAAAATTTCTTTTCCCTTTATTTGCAGCAATAGATATATAACCGGTTAACGGAAACATTTTATGGTCTGCCTGCCAACCAGTGCCTGTAGAGGGACCGGGCCAGCTTGCTCATTTCCGGTGTCAGCAGACAATCGCTTTGCCTTAACTTTTCTCAGCCGGATTTCCGGCCCTGAACATCCAATTCATATCAACAGGAGACTCCTATGAAAACGCGGTTTATTCGTCTTTTTGCCGTGCTGGCACTGCTGATGGCCGGGCCGGTGTTTGCCGATGTCACCATCATCGCAAACTCCGGTGTGCCCGCAGATACCATCAGCAAGATGCATCTTGAGGAGATATATCTGGGTAAACGCAATAAATGGCCGGACAATTCACCCATTCGCTACATCCTGACCGGAGACAGTGTCGTCCATCAGGCATTCCTCAGAATCTATCTGCACCGCTCGCCGACTCAGTTTGAAATGCACTGGCGAAACATGATCTTTACCGGCCAGGGCATCAAGCCCCTGTCATTGCCATCGGATCAGGCAGTGATTGATTATGTGGCCGCCACACCCGGTGCGGTGGGATATGTGAGCGCCCCCCCGGATGCCGCCAATGTCAAAACCATAACCGTTAATTAGGAGAATATAAAATGAAAAAGCTTGTACTTTTGACAGGGGCGATCATCTTGTTTGCATCACCGCTGTTTGCCGATAGCGGTTATGGCAGGGATCGCGTGCAGATCCATGGTTTCATATCCCAGGGGTATATCCAGTCCAGCGCCAATGATTTCTACCTGGCCGATACAGACAGGGGAACCTTTGAATACAACGAAATGGGCATTAACTTTTCCTCCGTTATTTCCGATGATCTGCGGGTCGGGGTCCAGTTTCTTTCCAGGGACCTGGGCGACATCGGCAATAACGAGATTGATGTGGACTGGGCCTATGGTGATTACAATTATCGCAACTGGCTGGGCCTTCGCGTGGGTAAATTCAAACAACCCATTGCCCTTTTCAACCAGTACCGGGACATTGATGCCACCCGGACCTGCATCTTTCTCCCCCCCACGATGATCTACCGGGAAGATTTCCGGGATACCAACCTGGCCACCCGGGGGGCGGGCATATACGGAACCCTGGCGGGAGGGCTTGAATATCAGGCATTCTATGGTGTCATGGAAATCGATGATGATGGCGGAGTGGTAAGGGTCTTAAGTGATGCATTAAAGGCCCAGTACGGCGGCGGGGTTGAAACCGATGTCGCCACCACCGAAGTGGATCCCACTTATGGGATCTGGCTGAATTGGAACACCCCCCTGTCCGGACTGAGCGTTGGCGGGAATTACGGAAACTTTGACCTGGACCTGGATGCAAAGGTTATCAACCCGGTCCCGGTGGGCGGCGGCGCCTACATGAACACCTATTTCCCATTGTCATACACGCTATACGGTGACGTAACCCGGGTTTTTTCCCAATACCGGTACAACGACCTGATGCTTGCCGGGGAATACGGATGGTTTGAAACCAATACCGAGGCCACAGGGCCGGGCGTGCGCACCAAAGCGGAAACCGATGCCATTGACTGGTACCTGATGGCCACTTACCGGGTTTCCCCCTGGTTTGAGCTTGGCACCTACTACACCGAAATGTACCGCGAAGAGGATGACAAGGACGGCGCCATCTTTATCCTTCAGGGCCAGCCAAGGGAAAAGGCCTGGCGCAAGGACTGGGCCGTTTCCACGCGGTTCGACATTACCATGAACTGGATCTTCAAGCTGGAAGCCCATTTCATGGACGGCCTGCTCCATGTGGATTACGGCAATGAGACCGATCCGTCGGACAAATGGCAGATGTATGCCGCAAAACTGACCTATACGTTTTAACAACCAATTATGATGGTCTCGTAAAAAGTCAAATTTGGAACGGCAAAGTAAAAAGTTCAAGTTCGAGGCGCGCAAATCTTGAGGAATGGAGCGTACTTAGCAGTACGTGACATGACGAAAGATGCAGCGCAACAAAGAAATTGGACTTTTTACGAAGCCGTCAATTATTAACATCCAAACAGGAGGACACTATGAAAAAACGGTTCATCACCCTTTTTGCTGTGCTGGTGCTTTTTGCTGTGCTGGTGCCGCTGATGGCCGGGCCGGTGTTTGCCGATTTCACCATCATCGCGCATCCCGGCGTGCCCGCAGATGCCATCAGTCAGGCGCATCTTCAGGAGATTTATCTGGGCAAGCGCACCCAGTGGTCGGACAACTCCCCGATTCATCCCATTCTGGCAGAAAGCGGTAGTGTCCATCAAACATTTTTGAGGACCTATCTTCACCGCTCGCCGGCACAGTTTGAAATGCACTGGCGCAACATGGCATTTACCGGTGAAGGCCAGAAGCCGCCGTCAGTCGCTTCCGACCAGGCGGTCATCGACTATGTGGCGGCAACGCCCGGCGCCATCGGATATGTGAGCGCCCCTCCGGCCGCCGGAAACGTGAAGACATTAACCGTTCAATAAAAGGAGACAGATAAATGAAAAAAACAGCATCCAGAATTACTTTTTTGACCGGTCTGCTCATTTTATTCGCCTCCCCGTTGCTTGCGGCAGGCGGTCTGAATATGGGAGATGTAAAAATTCACGGGTTTGTTTCCCAGGGATATATCCAGTCCAGCGCCAATGATTTCTACCTGGCGGAAACCGACAAAGGCACCTATGAATTCAATGAAATGGGCATTCAGTTCTCTTCATCCGTTGCCGACAAACTGCGCATCGGTGTTCAGCTGCTTTCCAGGGACCTGGGGTCGGTGGGCAACAACGATGTTGATGTGGACTGGGCCTATGCCGATTACCGCTACCGCAACTGGCTGGGCCTGCGTGTGGGGAAAATCAAAAACCCCATGGGCCTTTTTAATCAATACCGGGACATCGACGCCACCCGGACCTGCATCTTTCTGCCGCCCATTGCATACCGGGAAGATGCCCGGGATACGGCCCTGGCCATCCGGGGCGTCGGCCTGTACGGCACCCTGCCGGGCAGAATCGAGTATAAAGCCAACTACGGCATTTTGAACGCACCCAAAGACGGCGGGGCCGCCCAGATACTGGAAAACCAGCTCGGATCCCAGTTCGGGGGAACAGCCGATGTAACCGATACGGAGGCAGACCCCATATACAGCGCCTGGCTGAAATGGAACACCCCCCTGTCCGGTCTCGGCGTCGGCGCCAGCACCGGCAATGTGGACTTGACCTGGAATGTGAATATCGCCACACCGGCACCGGTAGGGGGCGGGGCATACATGAATGCCAATCTGCCATTTGTGAACGCCGTGACTGGTCAGAGTTACCGGGCATTTGCCCAATTTCAGCGCAACAACCTCATGCTTGCGGCGGAATACGGCTGGAGTGAACTGGATGTGGACACCACGATCCTTGGATTCACCACCACCACCGTCAACGACAACATCGACTGGTTTATTATGGCCACTTACCGGTTCGCCCCCTGGTTTGAACTGGGCACCTATTATACCGAGGGATATGCGGACGAGGATGACAAGGATGGATCCGCCTACGCGCTGATGGGCCAGCCCAAAGAACTGGCCTGGCTCAAGGACTGGGCCATTTCCACGCGGTTTGATATTAACATGAACTGGATCTTCAAGCTGGAAGCCCATCTTATGGACGGACTGATGAACGTGGATTACGGTACCGAGACCGATCCGTCGGAAAACTGGCAGATGTATGCGGCCAAACTGACCTATATCTTTTAGCCCGTCCGTTATCGTTATCATCTTCTTGATGTGTTGATGATACGGGTATGATTTGTGCTCCGAATCAGGGAAAATCTGGTTCGGAGCACAACATCTGTGGTATAATCAACTAACCAGTAAACCTATCGGAGACAGTCTACATGAGCTGGCGATCATTAAGCATTTCAAACAAAATCTGGCTCAGCCTGAGCATCCTGATTCTGGGATACTTTCTTTCCACCATGTATATATACAGTTTTGGCAAGAAAACCCAACGCAGCCTGACGCATGTCTCGGAATCGGTTTTCCCCGCAACACGGGAAAGCCAGACGGCATTGAATGCTTTCAAGCAGCAGGTCAAGCTTTACAAGGATGCCGTCATGATGGGCGACACCCAGCTGTTGGACACGGCCCGGGAGATCTCAGAGAGAGTCACAGCTTCATTGAATACCATCCTGGGGCTTGAAGGCCTGAGCGATGAAATCACCGGTAGGATTCGGCAGATCATGACCGGCACACAGGCCTTCACCGATGGTGCGGATGAGGCTTACCGGGCAATGGCTACCGGCGGCACTCCGGACATGAACCGGATTCAGCAGCTGGCCGCACAAAACAAGTCGCTCACTGCCGATCTGGAAGCGTTGACCCAAACATTTGCCGACAATCTAAAGACCGACCTGACTGGCGTGAGCAACGACACCCAAAAGCAGAGCAACTACAGCCTGATCGCCTTTTTCGCTATTGTCATTGCCTCTGTTATCATTATCTGGCGGATCATCTCCCGATCGATCATTCATCCATTGAAACATACGGTTGAGGCGCTTCGGGAAATCCGGCGGGGGAATCTGTCCCATCGTCTTGATACCGGCGGCGATGAAATCGGTGTCATGCGGGGTGAACTGAATGCCGTGGTGGAGTCCCTGTCTGAAAAAGCCGCCACTGCCAGTGAAATCGCCAACGGCAACCTGGATGTGACCGTGGCCATCAACTCCGAAGAGGACGAACTGGGCAAGGCCCTGGAGGCAATGGTCAACAGCCTGAACGAAATTGTGGCCGGCCTGCTGGAGGCGGCCGCTCAGGTGGACATGAGTTCCAGGCATGTGGCAGATTCCAGCCACTCGCTTTCACAGGGCGCCAGCGAGCAGGCCGCGTCCGTGGAAGAGACCAGCGCATCCATGACCCAGATTGGTTCCCAGTCAAAGACCAACGCGGAAAATGCCACCCAGGCCAACCAACTGGCCGGAACCGCCAACGAAGCGGCCACCACGGGGGTGACGCGCATGGAAGAGATGGTGGGGGCCATGGACCGCATCAGCGATGCCAGCAATGAAATTAACAAGATCATTAAAGCCATTGATGAGATTGCCTTCCAGACCAACCTCCTGGCGTTGAATGCCGCGGTAGAGGCGGCACGGGCCGGCAAACACGGCAAGGGATTTGCGGTGGTGGCCCAGGAGGTCAGAAGCCTGGCCGCCCGCAGCGCCAAGGCAGTTGCCGAAACATCCGCCCTGATTGAAACCACGGTGGCCAAAGTAAACGAAGGCAGCGAGATTGTGTCCCGCACGGCCGAGGCCCTGACCCATATCAATGAAAACGTGGCCAAGGTTACAGACCTGGTGGGCGAGATCGCTGCGGCCTCCAATGAGCAGGCCCAGGGCATCCATCAGGGGAGTGACGGCCTCACCCAGATCGACAGCGCCACCCAGCAGAACTCGGCCACTGCCGAGGAGACATCGGCGGCTGCCGGTGAACTGTCATCCCAGGCCGCCTATGTCCGCGAACTGGTATCCAGGTTTACGTTGAAGGCGGGTTACCGCCGTCAACAGGCCCCCAAAAACCGGGACGGCAGCGCCCCTCCCAAACCGGAACCCGTTGAAACAAAAAAACCGGCCGCTCTCCCGTTCTCTGAGACGCCGAAGCCGCCTGAGACATCGTCTTCCCAAGAAGAAATGCCGTCCGGGGAATCAGACTCCTGGCGTCAGCAGATTATTCTGGATGATGATGAAGAATGGGGTTCGTGATAACCCGCCGCACCTGCATCACAATCAAAAAAGACACGGCAGACAGAACGCCGTGTCTTTTTTGTCAACACCCCCTGAAGTACCATACCCTCCACAGCCCGCCCCTGTTGCCCAATTGAATTTTTACCACCCTTCATGGTATATGGTATAATCATCAGCAACGGCTACTACTTATAGTAGCGTTGAAAAGAGACAACAAAGGGAATACATGACAAAAAAGAGCGACCATGAGCAGATTAACAAGGCCGGCGGCCATGATACCGTCCGCCGGAGTGCATTGATCGACACACTGCAGGCGGCCAGCGAGGAAGAACTGCTGAAAATCCTCGAAGGCATGGAAAAGGGCTACTTTGAAACAGACCTTGCCGGCAACATCACTTTTTTAAATGATGCCATGGCCCGGTTGTACGGTTATTCCAAAGAGGAATTATTGTACATGAACTACCGGCAGTATACGGACAAAACAACAGCCCAGGAGCTTTTTAATCTGTTTTCAGGTATTTATAAATCCGGAAAACCGGTTACCACAGCCCGGTGGCAGGTGATCAGAAAAAACGGCACCAGAAAGGTGATTGAAGGGTCGGCCTCTCTTCTAAAGGATAAATCAGACACGGCAATCGGATTCAAGGGGTTTGTACAGGACATCACCGACTACACGCTGACAGAAAAAGCATTAAAGGAGAGTGAAAAACAATATCGCCTGCTGGCCGATCATATGAAGGACCATATTCTGTTGATGGATCTCAATCTGCAACTTACCTATATAAGCCCGTCAATCGAAAAGCTGCTGGGATTTACGCTGGAGGAACTCAATACTATTTCATGGGACAAACTTTTCAAGACGGAATCCCTGGAACGGGCGACACATTTAACCGCCATGATTCAGCCGTTAACAACGGATTCTCCGGACGATGTTTTAGATCGTGTGGAGGAAGTGGAGGTGTGCTGTAAAGATGGCCGTCGTGTCTGGCTGGAAATCAGGTGCAGCTTTATCCGGGATGATACAGGAAAAGCCATCTCTATCCTGGGGGAAGGCCGGGATGTGACCGAGCGCAGGCAAATGGAAAACGCGCTGAAAAAAAGCGAAGAACGTTACCGCAGCGTATTTGAAAATGCAGGCCTCCCCATGGTGATCATGGAGGAGTCTCTGCTGATTTTCATGGCCAATGAGCGGTTTGCTGATATGACCGGGTATGAAAAGACTGTGATAGACGGCAGGATGCAATTCACAGACTTCATTGCTTCGGGGGATATCGAAACGTTTATAAAAAACGTTTTCCGTGGCGGGAACAGCCAGCCCGTTGAATGCGAATGCCGGATAGCCCATCAAAACGGCCAGGTTTACGATGTCCTGATCCGTATCGGCCGCATGCCTGCGGCAGGTCAGTTTATTGCCGCATTTACCGATATCACCTCACGGAAAAAAGCTGAAGCGGAACTGCTGGAAAGCCGCGAAAATCTTCAGCAGGAGAACATCCGCCTCCGGTCATCCATTCGGGAGCGCTATCGTTTCTGCGACATTATAGGCAAAAGCAGCAGCATGCAGGCGGTTTACGAATTTATTTTACAGGCAGCCGCGACCCCGGCCAATGTCATCATTTATGGCGAGTCGGGAACAGGCAAAGAACTGGTGGCAAAGGCAATCCATGAGACCAGTGAAAGAAGCCAAAACGGCTTTGTCACGGTTCACTGCGGAGCGATTCCGGAAGCCCTTATGGAAAGCGAATTCTTCGGGTATAAAAAAGGCGCTTTTACCGGCGCTGATGTTGACAGGCGCGGCTATCTTGACGAGGCGGACGGCGGAACCCTCTTTTTAGACGAGATAGGCGAAATCGATCTCAACATGCAGGTCAAACTCCTGCGTGCCATTTCCGGTGGCGGATACACGCCGGTGGGCAGCAATATAATCAAAGACACGGATGTCCGGATTGTTGCAGCAACCAACCGGCAACTCAAGGATCTGGTCAGACAGGGTACCATGCGGGAAGACTTCTTTTACCGTATTCACATTTTGCCCATTTATATTCCGCCGCTTCGGGAAAGAAAAGATGATTTGCCATTACTCATCGACCACTTTCTTCAGTTGTACGACAAAAAGCCCCCCCCGCTGCCTGCCCATATTGTTGAAGCCCTCTTGAACCACGACTGGCCGGGCAATGTCCGGGAGCTTCAAAACGTTCTGCACCGCTATATAATTCTGAAGCAACTGGATTTTGCACCAATGCCGGCCGTACAGCCAACACCCGTGGAAATGGAACCAACAATGGACACGGATGCATCAGACGGGATGCCTGCTTCGGGCATGGTCAATGGCCCTGTTATGCCGAAAGAGGGATTGCCCGGGGTACTGAAAAATGTTGAACGGGATCATATACTTAAAGTATTGACGGAAAACCAGTGGCATCGCAGCCGGACCGCTGCGGCTTTGGGAATTAATCGTAAGACACTTTTTCGAAAAATGCAGAAACTGGGCATTACCCGGTCTTGAAAAACCTGTAAAAGTCTTCTTTCTGAAAGAAAAGCATCCCTGGCCGGCGTGCCAGACTTTGGTTTCCCCTGAAAGGGGATTGATCGAAATCAAACTGAATTCGTAGCCGGACAGGACACAAATATGATGCCTGTCGCTTTGTAGCAGACACAAATCTAAATGTACGAATCCACCATGCGATTTTGATGTGGAACCGGGGTTCCCCGGAAGTCTCTGAAAACGTATGCCCCAATCATGCCCCGTTAAAGGGCATTTGTGCCCCAAATATCCCAGCTCCAGCACGCTCAGGGAATATTATGCCCCATATTTTCCACCAGCCCTAAACGCAAAAATCGTAGTTTTACACTATATACAAGATATTTACAGAAAAACGACGTTTTTTGTCATAACTGGCGTATTTTGTGCTTTACAATAATAAATTTTATTATTCAAAAAGGTTTAGGAGGAAAGTATGAGAAGAACCGTCTGGTTTAAACGCATCCACCCGGGGGAATCATTTTTTTACAAAAGTATCTTGATCGTTGTGGCAATTGCAGTTATGGGGATTGTCGCTGCCCCCGGCATGAGTCATGCAGAGAACATACCGCTAAATAACAGCGGCATTTTCAGTGCCACAGCCGATGACGGCAGTACAATATATTTGTACCGCTATGCGCCCTATACCACGGGCACACCGCACTTCCGCACCAGCGGCACGCCGGTCCTTATTTTTACGGGTATCTGCATGAACATGAACCAGTATCTTGCCTGCACGCCGCCCGGCATGGAAGATGTCTACAGCGACGTGTTTGTCCCGTCTGTTGCCAACGCACCGGAGTGGGCCCTGAATACGACTGGAACGGACTATGAACCATACATCAAGGCGGACAAGATGCGTTATTACAGCCTGGCCCATTATCTTTGGCTCCAGGGCTTTGACCCATGGTTTGCCAATTACAGGGGGGCCGGCCATGATCCGGTGGCAAGTGAAGGAACCAACGCCAATGGCATCACCACACTTGACACATGGGCCACACAGGATGTTCCGGCCGCCATCGCCAAAGTCAAATCCGTTACCGGCAAAAGAATGTTCATCGGCGGCCACAGTACCGGCGGACTTGTGTCTTATGAATACCTCCAGGGTGCCTATATGGATTACGGCAGATGGACACCGGAGCGGTGGAAAAAATATTATTATCAGATGTGCTATGCCTTCGGGTATATGCCGCATGTTACATCAAGCGCTTCGCTGGCCGAGACACGAAATGCGGATGTCAAAGGATTTATCGGCCTTGATCCGGCGGGTGTGCCGTGGCTGCCGGACCTTCTGGACTCATCCCTCTTCTGGGGGCTCGTGGGCTCCAGATTATATCTGCCGCTGGACAGCCTTTCCGGTGAGCTGGTTCAGTTACTGCCGGATAAAAAGCTGCTTGTCGGGGTGATGGACACCTTCCTGGGCCTGATCAACGACCGGGCCGGGGATGACGATTACCTGCTGGGCGAGCTGTTCGCTTACCTGAACTTCTGGAAGGTTGATGATATGGACCCCTGTATGGAAGATTTCATGCTGCGCTACAGCATCGGCGGGGCGTCAATTCGCGGGTTCGGCCAGTACATGGACATGGGCCTGCATTATACGCTACGGGAACACTATAAAAACGGATCGGAGAATTATTTGACCACCCGACAGGGCCCCACCCCTGATCCCGGCAGTGACGGCTACTATTACTATGATGAAAATGTCTCGCGCATGACCGTACCGCTGATTGTTTTCTCATCCAGCACGGGGGCATTGGTCGCCCCGGAAGAGACATATGAGTTCATCATCTCAAAAAAATCCCCGACGGCTTATGACCAATGGTATGTTGTCAACGGCACGGCCCATGTTGATGTGGCCATGGGAAACCGGCTACCCACCGCGATATTTCAGCAGTTGGGGCCGTGGCTGAAAACTATCGATGCCCTGCCAGCCAATCCGGAAAACACCGACATTCCGGCTGAACGCAATGACCTCTAGCCCGGAACTTTATGCAATCCAATAAACAAGAGGCACTCCGGTCATCCGGAGCGCCTCTTGTTTTATGACTTGCCGTTTGGCTGATAGTCTATTTATTGTACAACGGCGACATATCCCTCAAAGTTCCGACCACCTTCTTCAGGGCGGCTAAAAAAGCCATAATATCATCTTCCGTGTTTTCTATGCCCGGGGATATGACCAGGGTCCCCTGCGCATCGGCGTGGTCCAGACCGATGGACATCAACACATGGGAGGCCCGCAATGAGCCGGTGGCGCAGGCCGAGCGGGTGGCCACGATAAAGCCTTCATCCTCCAGCATCAGCATCAGACTCTCGCCTTCAATGTACCGGATGGATACGGAAACCAGATTGGGCAATCCATTTTCCGGGTCGCCGTTGATGAAATATTCGTCAATATAATTGGGAAGTTCTTTTATCAGAAGCGACTGGAGGTTTCTCAGATGAGCCAGCCGCTGTTCCATGTTTGCCTTTGCCAAATCCGCAGCCACACCCATCCCCGCTATGCCGATGAGATTTTCCGTGCCGCCCCGGCGGTTCTTCTCCTGAACACCGCCATCGATGATCGGCCATATGCGGGTCCCCTTGCGGATATAAAGGCCGCCCGTCCCCGTGGGACCGTAATAGGGATTGGACGCAAAGCTCACCAGGTCTGCTCCCATGGCCTGCACATCAAAGGGCACCACCCCCACTGAATCAACGGCATCGGAGTGAAGAATAATCTTCTTCTCCTTCGTGATCTTCGCAATTTCGGAAATGGGCTGAATGGTACCGATCTCATTATTGCTGTGCATAATGGATACGAGAATGGTATTGTCCTGGATCGCCCCCGCCACTTCCGCCGGGTCCACACGGCCCTTGCTGTCCACCGACACGGACGTGGCCTTGCATCCCAGTTGCATCAGCCGCTTGATACTGCGGTTAACGGCATTGTGTTCGATATTGGAGGTCACGATGTGGTACCCTTTGTCCGTGTTGGCCCGGGCCACGCCTTTAAGCGCGTGGTTGATGGATTCGGTGCCGCCGGAGGTAAACACAATCTCCTTCGGATCAGCGGCGTTGATCAGGTCCGCCACCGATGCCCTGGCCTTTTCAAGTTTTTCCGCAGCCCTTTCACCGGCCATATTCTGGCTGGACGGGTTGCCGGGAACGCCGCTGATGATATCGGTTATGGCCGCCTGTACTTCCGGCAGCAGCTGACTGGCTGAAATATGGTCAAGATTTACCGTATGCATTGGAAACACCCCCATCCGCTATTAAAATAAGGTGCTGAAGATTGAATGATGAAAAAGACAAAATGATTTCCCGCTAAAACCCGCCTTCAAACGGAAACCGATCAATGCTCGTCTTCTTCGATATCAGACAGACAGGCATTGCAGAAGGAGGCCTCCTCCCCGAGCTCCGCATCGCAATAAGGGCAATAACACTTGCCGTCCTTGTGGGCATGCTCGTGTTTTTCCTTGCGCTTCAATTCCGCAGGCTGCTTACCGGCTTTCCGGTCCTCATAGTCCTTTATGGCCAACTGAAGCGCATCCGCCCCGAGGTTTGAGCAATGAAGCTTGTTTTTGGGCAGCCCTTCCAGGGCTTCGGCAACATCCTTGTTGGTGATTTTCTTGGCTTCCGCAACAGTCTTGCCCATGGCGATTTCCGTCAGCATACTCGACACGGCAATGGCCGACCCGCATCCGAATGTCTGAAACTTGATATCGCTGATCCGGTCGTCGTCGATCTTCAGATAAATCGTCATCATATCGCCGCAAATGGGGTTACCGACTTCCCCCACGCCATCGGCATCTTCAATGGTGCCCACGTTGCGGGGATTTCGAAAATGATCCATAACTGTCTGTGAATACAGCATTGTTATCTCCTGACAGATTTGTTATAATATTTTTCCGGTTGACCCGGCTGGATTTTCCTGTTGACAACAATATACCACTTTGTGGTATTAATAATCTAATATTTCATCATACATTGTCAAGCAAAAATTACAAGGAAAATCAGGTACAAAACTTGAAAACGGAAGAATTTGCATCATTTCGGAAACAGCTGGGCAAAACCCAGAAACAGATGGCCCGCCTGCTGGGGGTTTCCATTAAGGCAATCCACAGCTACGAGCAGGGGTGGCGGTCCGTTCCGGATCATATAGAAAAGCAGATGCTCCTGTTGATGGTTCAATCCCGCAACCGGGCAAAGCCCCGTAAATGCTGCTGGGATATTTATCAGTGCCCGCCCGAAAGACGAGACCAGTGTCCTGCATGGGAGTTCCAGGCAGGTGATCTGTGCTGGTTTATCAGCGGCACTTTCTGTAACGGGAAAGATCAGAAAAACTGGAAGGAAAAAATGCGTCTTTGCCGTGCCTGTGATATGCTAACGGGAATCCTGTGAAATACCGCCCACGAATTTACACGAATCCTCACGAATTCTGCAGATTTCCGCAGAGCCGTGTGAGCCTTCATTATTCCTGAGCATTCGTGTAAATTCGTGGGCGGATATAAGTATAGCGGAGATATCCAATGACCAGAAAATACCAGTTCGACACCCGGGTAATCCACACAGGCCAATCACCAGACCAATGGGAAGGTGCGACCCTGCCGCCCATTTATCAATCCGCCTCCCATCGGCACGATACCGCGGAGAACCTGAGCGACGCTTTTACCGGAAAAAACCGGGATCATATCTATATGCGGCTCACCAACCCCACCAACCGGGCACTGGAGGAAAAAATCACCGCCCTGGAGGAAGGCGCCGGTGCGATTGCCATGGCGTCGGGAATGGCCGCAGTGGCCAATACCTGCATGGCCCTGTTGCGGACAGGGGACACCTTTGTGTCATCCAGTTCGCTGTTCATGTCAACCTGGGTCCTTTTCACGGGAATCTTCAAAAAATACGGCATCGTTCCGAAACTGGCGGACCCGTTGGACATCAACGCCCTTGAACAGGCCATCGATGAAAAAACCCGGTTTATCTATATCGAAACCATCGGGAATCCGAAGATGGATATTCCGGACATCGCCGCCATCGGGACCGTTGCCCACGAACACGGGATTCCGCTGATCGTGGACAACACCATGGCCACCCCCTTTCTGTGCCGCCCCCTTACCCTGGGGGCCGACGTGGTGATCCATTCCACCACCAAGTATCTGAGCGGACACGGCGCGGCCACCGGCGGCATCGTGATCGACGGCGGGACATTTGACTGGTCAACAGACCGGTTCCCGGACGTTGCACCGTTTGTCGAACGAAAAGGGAAGCTGGCCCTGCTGGACAAAATCTGGCGGGAGCATCACATTAATTTCGGCACCACCCAGGCACCGTTCCATGCCTATCTGACCATGATCGGCCTGGATACGCTGGCCCTTCGCATGGCACGCCATCTTGAGAACGCGGTAGGGGTTGCAAATTTTCTGGACCGGCAACCGGGCGTCACTTGCGTCAACTATCCCGGCCTGGAGAACCATCCTTCCCATGAAACCGCCAAACGACAGTTTGGTGGAAAAGGATTTGGCGCCATGCTGACCTTCACCCTGAAAGACCGGGATCAGTGCGCCGCATTTATCAATAACCTGAAACTGATATACCACCTGGCCAATCTGGGCGACTGCAAGACCCTGATCATTCACCCGCATTCGACCCAGTACGCGGCATTTGACGATGAGACCAGGCAATCGCTGTCCATTTTTCCGGACATGCTGCGGCTTTCCGTGGGCATTGAAGCGGTGGATGATATCTGCGAAGATATAAAACAGGCTTTGGGAAAATAAGAAAAGCCTTTGCCATTGGTAACAATGATATTAAATCGGCCACAGACGCACTCAGGCAGACTCAGGCCACAACGAATACGAAAAATAAATGTCTGTGCTTTTCTGTGTGTGTCTGTGGCTAAAAAATACTTATGAGCGAATATACCGAACACGACAAGACAGGGGCATCCGTAGGGATTGTTGAAAAAAAGCAGTACACCTTTGCGGACCCGCCGGATGAGATGGTTCTGGAAAACGGCAGACGTTTGGGGCCGATCACCGTTGCTTACGAAACCTGCGGCACCATGAACGCGGACAAAAGCAATGTGATACTGGTGCTCCATGCCCTGACCGGCGACGCCCATGTGGCGGGTTATCACAGGCCGGGCGACGATAAGCCGGGATGGTGGGAGACCATGGTGGGCCCGGGCAAGGGCATTGATACGGACCGGTATTTTGTGGTCTGTTCCAACATTCTGGGCAGCTGCATGGGCACGACCGGCCCGGCTGACACCAACCCGGCAACCGGCCGGCCTTATGGTATGGATTTCCCGGTCATTACCATCGGTGACATGGTCATGGCCCAGAAGGCATTAATGGACCACTTGGGCATTGAAAAAATCCTTGCCGTGGTGGGCGGCTCTGTTGGCGGCATGCAGGTTCTGGAATGGTGCGTGCGGTATCCCGATATGGTCAGATCCGCTATTCCCCTTGCCACCACAACCCGGCATTCGGCCCTTGCCATTGCCTTCAACGAAGTGGCCCGCCAGGCCATCATGGCCGATCCCAACTGGAAAGATGGTGATTATTATGGCATCAAACCGCCTGACCTGGGTCTGGCAGTCGCGCGGATGATCGGGCACATCACCTATCTGTCCGACGAATCCATGCGCATGAAATTCGGCCGCCGGCTTCAGGACAAAACCGACCTGTCTTTTGATTTTGGCGCTGATTTTCAGGTGGAGAGCTATCTTCGGTACCAGGGCACAAAGTTTGTGGAGCGGTTCGATGCCAATGCCTTTTTATTTATCACAAAGGCGGCGGATTATTTTGATCTCGAAAAACAGCACGGCAACGGTTCTGCCGTAAAGGCCTTTTCAAGGGCGTCAGCCCGGTTTCTGGTGGCGTCCTTCACCTCGGACTGGCTCTATCCGACCTACCAGTCAAAAGCGATTGTCAAGGCCCTGAAAAAGAACGCCCTGGATGTAAGCTTCTGTGAAATCGAGGCCGAATACGGGCACGACGCCTTTCTTCTGCCCAGTGACCGCCTGTCATCTTTAATCAAAGGATTCCTGGAAAGTGTCTACCAATCCATATGACAGCGCTGCCATGCGCTTTGATCTGCAGATTATCGCATCCTGGATCGACCCGGACAGCACGGTACTCGGCCTGGGATGCGGTGAAGGCGACCTGTTGCTGTACCTCAAACAAAAAAAACAGGTAAAAGAAACCGGCATCGAAATTGTCGAGGAACGGGTGGCCAGATGCATAGAAAAAGGGCTGTCCGTGCTTCAGGGCGATATTAATGAAGAGGTTCTTGATTATCCGAACAATACGTTCGATTACGTCATTTTGAGCCAGACCCTGCAGCAGGTGTATGAACCCGCCAGGCTGATTGAGGATATGCTGCGCATTGGGAAAAAAGTGATTGTCAGTTTTCCGAACTTCGGCCATTGGCGAATCCGGACCCAGATACTGTTAACGGGCCGCACACCCGTCACCCGGGAACTCCCCTATGAATGGTACGACACCCCCAATATCCGCGTGCTCAGCACCAGGGATTTCAAGGATTTTATCAAAAAAATGGGCTTTCATATCGAAAAATCGGTGGCCATTTCACCGGGTAAAAATCCGGAAAGTGGAAAGATTGTAACCGTAATGCCAAATCTGTTTGCCACCAACGGCATTTTTCAGCTTGGAAAGGAAGGCGGATAACGCGTAATCATATGAAAATCATCTCTATCGCCATCAGCAAACACAAGGGAACCCGCAAGCAGCAGATTGAAACAGCGGAACTGATTGAAAACCACGGGCTGGAAAATGATGCCCATGCCGGTGACTGGCACCGGCAGGTCAGTTTTCTTGCATCGGAACAGATTGACGGCGCCCGTGCGCAGGGGCTGGACGTGACGTTCGGCGATTTTGCGGAAAATATTGCCACAACGGGCGTGGACTGGAAGAGCCTCCCTGTCGGGACCCGGGTGGGAATCGGCGAAACAGCCATCGTGGAAATCACCCAGATCGGTAAAACATGCCACAACAAGTGTGCCATCTATTACCAGGCAGGTGACTGCATCATGCCCCGGGAAGGGGTCTTTGCCCGGGTTATCCGGGGGGGACGGATCGAATGCGGCGATGCGATCACCCTCCAACCCTGAATCACACATGACAATAACCTTTTTGGGCAGGCGATCTCGTATTTGATCGCCATGGACAAGTGACACGCCTTCGCCCATGACACACTTTTGCTTTGATACTTTGGTATTTTAGAGGACACAATGCAGGTTGACGACATTGATCTGGTGAAAAAGATTCAGCAGCGAAAAAAAGCACTCGGGCGCGAACTTATAATTCTCACTCACCATTACCAGCGGTCGGACGTTGTGGATCTTGGCGATTATGCCGGAGACTCTTTCAGCCTTTCGCAAACTGCGGCCTCTGACCAGAACGCGCGGTATATCGTTTTCTGCGGTGTCCACTTTATGGCGGAGAGCGCGGCCATTCTCGCGCAACCGGGCCAGACGGTCCAGACACCGGATCCGGCCGCAGGATGCTGGATGTCGGATATGGCCGATCCCTATATCGTAAAAAAAGCATGGGAAAAAATCATGGCGATTGCGGGTGAGAATCATGTCACGCCCATGGCTTACATGAATTCAGAAGCTGCGATCAAGGCGCTTTGCGGCCGGCACGACGGGATCGTCTGCACATCGTCCAATGCTGCCGCCGCTTTTGCATGGGCCCTGGAGCGTCGGGAAAAGATTTTTTTTCTCCCGGATGAGCACCTGGGCCGGAATACAGCAGACCGGCTCGGTATCCCGGAGGAGGCGATGATTCTATGGGACCCTTACAAGCCTCTGGGCGGCAACACCGAAGCGGGCATAAAAAAAGCGGTGGTGATTTTATGGAAAGGCCATTGTCTTGTCCATACCCGGTTTACGGTCGGCCATATCAGGGAAAAACGGCGCGCCTTTCCCGATGCCGAAGTTGTTACCCACCCGGAATGCACTCGTTCGGTGATCCGGGAATCAGACGCCGTCGGATCGACCAGCTTCATCGTAAACTATACGCAAAACGCCGCGCCGGGCAGTACCATTGTCATCGGCACGGAAATCAATCTGATCAGACGTCTGGCAGCCGAACATCCGGACAAAACAATCGTCCCCCTTTACGACTCCCTGTGCCCTAACATGGCACGGATCAATCTCGACAATCTGTTAACCGTACTGGAAAACCCCGGCCGATTGAACGTGGTGACGGTTGACGATACCGTCAAAAAAGAAGCGCGGGGAGCCTTGGACAACATGCTGAGCTTAAAGGCGTAACCATGGAATGGACAGCAGACGCGGAATCGGAAATTCGAAAAGTCCCTTTTTTTGTAAGGAAAAAAGTTAAGTCCCGGGTGGAACGGGAAGCGGCGGCTGAAGGGAAAAACCAGGTGACTTTGGCAGACGTACACGCCGCCCGCAAACGTTTTTTGGCCAATATGTCTGCCGAGATAAAAGGCTATCAGGTGGATACCTGCTTCAGCCGGGGCAATTGTCCGCACCAGGCCAATACCGCCACACCGCTGGCCGACCGAATTGAAGAACGCCTGAAACAGGCAGACCTTCTCGACTTCTTAAAGGCCGCCGTGGGCGACAGCCTGAAGTTCCATCACGAACTGCGAGTCTCCATTGCCGAATGTCCCAATGCCTGTTCTCAGCCACAGATCAAGGATATCGGCATTATCGGCGCCTGTGTTCCTGAAATTACGGATGTTGAATGTTCCGGGTGCGGCGAGTGTATTGCCGCCTGCAGGGACGATGCAATCCAGTTGGATGAAGATCAACATATACCGGTCATCAATACTGAAAAATGCCTGTTTTGCGGGGCCTGCGCCCGGGCCTGCCCCACCGGGACCATTGCCGACGGCTCAAAGGCCTACCGGGTCATGCTCGGCGGCAAACTGGGCCGCCATCCCCGCCTGGCACAGGAACTACCTGGCATATTTAACGAGAACCAGGTGCTGGATATTGTGGACCGGTGTATCGCATTTTACAAGGCCGCCAGCAAAAACGGCCAACGGTTTGCAGAGCTGTATACCGGGCCAGGGAATATAGATATAGGTAGAGAGTAAAAAAGGCCGGTCCCGAAGGACCGGCCTTTTGTGTACAACTTATGTCAATGGTGACGGTATTTCCCGAATTACAGGAAAAGAACCGGAACCATGAGCAGTGCGACAACGTTGACAATCTTGATCATCGGGTTGATCGCAGGACCGGCGGTGTCTTTGTAGGGGTCGCCTACGGTGTCACCGGTAACCGAAGCTTTATGAGCATCGCTGCCCTTGCCGCCCAGGTTGCCGTCCTCAATGTATTTCTTGGCATTGTCCCATGCAGCGCCGCCGGTGGTCATGGAGATCGCCAGGAACAGACCGGTAACGATGCTGCCGATGAGCAGACCGCCAACGGCATAGGGGCCACCGGTTTTTCCGAAAAGAACGCCGATGATAATGGGCGCTACAACCGGAATAATCGCCGGGACCATCATCTCCTTGATGGCGAACTTGGTAACCAGGTCAACACAAGCAGAGTAGTCAGGCTTTGCCGTGCCTTCCATAATCCCGGGGATTTCACGGAACTGACGACGAACTTCGTCAACAACCGCACCGCCGGCACGACCCACCGCCTGCATGGCGATGGAGGCAAACAGGAAGGGGAGCAGACCGCCGATGAACAGACCGATCAGAACCCGCACATCCGCCAGGTCAAACACCAGTTTAACCGCTTCATGGTTGCCGCCCTCATGGAGCTGGAACTCCATGACGTAAGAGGCGAACAGAACCAGCGCGGCAAGACCGGCGGAACCGATGGCATAACCCTTGGTAACCGCTTTGGTGGTGTTACCAACCGCGTCGAGCGGATCGGTGACAGCGCGGACGCTCTCGTCCATTTCAGCCATTTCGGCGATACCGCCGGCATTGTCTGTAATGGGGCCGTAAGCGTCGATCGCAATAACCATACCGGTCATTGACAGCATGGACATGGCCGCCATGGCGATACCATACAGGTCACCCAGGCTGAAAGCCACGTAAATCGCGACACAGATGGCAAGAACCGGCAGCGCGGTGGCCTGCATACTGACAGCCAGACCCGCAATGATGTTCGTGCCGTGACCGGTTGTGGAAGCATCGGCCACATCTTTAACCGGCTTATAAATACCGGTGTAGTATTCGGTGATGATAACAATGGCGATGGTCAGAACAATACCGACAAGAGAACACCAGTAAATGCTCATCACGTCCAGTCCGGCCACATCAAGGCCACCGAGCATCTTTTTGGTAACAAAATAGAAGGCGACCGCTGAGATGCCGGCTGCACCGAACATGCCTTTGTAAAGCGCGCCCATGATGTAGTCGCTGCCTTCACGAAGTTTAACAAAAAAGGCCGCGATAACGGAAGCGATAATAGATGCCGCACCGAGAACCAGCGGGAACTCAATGGCCACTGCCTGGCCTTCGGAGCCCTTGAAAACCAGCGCGCCGAGCAGCATAGCTGCAACAGCGGTTACGCCGTAGGTTTCAAAAAGGTCGGCTGCCATACCGGCACAGTCACCGACATTGTCGCCCACGTTGTCTGCGATGGTAGCGGGATTCCGGGGATCGTCCTCCGGAATACCGGCTTCGACTTTACCCACCAGGTCAGCGCCAACGTCTGCGCCCTTGGTGAAAATACCACCGCCAAGACGGGCGAAGATGGAGATCAGGCTGCCGCCAAAGCCCAGGGCTACCAGCGGAACAACCGCATCAACGCCGGTGAGGCCTTTGCTCAGCAGAAAGGTGTAGTAACCGGCAACCGCCGTCAGAGCCAGACCGGCAACGATCATACCGGTAACAGAACCGCCCTTAAAAGCCATGGAAAGGCCTTTGGACAGGCCGCCTTTGGCCGCTTCAGCTGTTCTGACGTTTGCCAGAACGGAAACACGCATGCCAATGTAGCCGGCAAAGAAAGACGCGATGGCGCCAACAGCAAAACCGATCGCGGTTAAAGACCCCATGGTAAACCAGATAACCGCGCAAATAATAATACCGGTTATCCCCATGCTTTTTGCCTGACGGTTCAGATAGGCGATGGCGCCTTCTTTAACCGCGTCAGCAATCTCATTCATTTTCTCATTTCCGGAAGGGGCACTTTTGACGACACCCGCCATGATGAGAGAGTACAGGATACCAATAACACCGACTATGGTGCATGTTAATGGTATGTTGCTAGTTAAAGCCTCCATTTTACCTCCTCAATTCCATGTTAAAAGTTACAGTTCATAATTCCGTATAAATAATATATTACCTGTCATACCATCCAGCGCTATGAACGATGCAGCCGGTTCATAGCGACTTCGGCACCGCGCTCAAGTACTTCAACAGCGGCGTCCCCGGCGCGATCTATCAACTGGGGCAGCAAAGCCTTTTCCGATTCCGAGAATCGCCCCAGCACATGGTCGACAACACCGTCTTGCGCACCGGGATGATCAATACCAACGCGAATCCGTACAAATTCGTTACTGCCGAAGGCATTGACGATCGATTTTATTCCTTTGTGTCCGCCATGACCTCCTTTCGTTTTTATTTTTATCTTTCCATAAGCAAGGTCGATGTCATCATGGATGACCATCATCTGCCTGCTCGATATCTTATAAAAATTTGCCAGCCGAAGCAGCGGCGGTCCGCTACGGTTCATGAATGCCATGGGCTTTGCCAGAATAACAGCCTTTCCGGCAATGGTTCCCGAACCGAATGAAACATCAAACTTCTTTTTGCTGAGCGTTATATCAAATTTTTCGGCCAGCCGGTCTATCACCATAAACCCGGCGTTGTGCCGTGTCTGTTCGTACCCGGTGCCCGGATTGCCCAAACCCGCCAGCAGGTAAAAATCCTTTGTATCCATATGTTCAGGCCCGGGGAAAAACCTGGAAAAGAACCGGATGATTATTCTTCGGATCCCTCTCCTCCTTCTTCGTCACCGGCTTCTTCATCTTCAGCAGCTTCGCCTTCTTCGCCCTCCAGACCTTCCTCCTCTTCTTCGGGTTCTTCTTCCAGAGTCGGCGCGGCCACGGAAATAACAGTGAAGTTGATATCATATACCAGTTCAACGCCCTCTTCCGTCTCAAGCTCTTCCACGTGAATGGCATCACCGATTTCCAGATTCGACACATCGATTTCTATCGATTCGGGAATATTGGCCGGCAGACAACGGACGTCAAGCTCTCTCCGAATAATCTGAAGTGTGCCGCCTTCTTCTTCCCCTTTTGATGTGCCGGAGGTATGCACGGGGATGCTGACCACAATTTCCTTTTTCATGTCCACTTCATAAAAGTCCGCATGCACAAACTTCTGTGAAACTGGGTGCCGTTGAAGATCCTTGATCATCACGGTCTTCTGTTGGGCCGTATCCCCGTCGATCACCAGAGAAATCAGTGACTGGCTGCTGATGTCATTCAACAGATTCCGCCACTCCTTCAGGTTCACCGTCAAAGATTGGGTCTCTTTATGATAACCGTACACAACAGCGGGCATCAGCCCCTGCCGGCGCAAGGCCTTGGCGGACAGGCCGTCGATATTCCGGGTGCTAACATTTAATTCACTGTATGCCATTTTTCCGTTCTTCCTTTTTTTCTAAATTGCCTCATTGTTCATACAAACAGCGATGTTACCGAGTCGCCATTATAACTCCGCAGCACGGCTTCGCCGACAAGGTTCGCGATGGAAAGAATTTTAATTTTTTCAGAAGCTTTCGCACTGCTGTTCAAGGGAATGGTGTCGGTGGTAAAAACCGTTTTAAGCGCCGATTTTTCGATACGATCCACAGCCGGTCCGGACAGCACCGGATGCACACAACAGGCATTTACCTCTTTGGCACCCTGCTCTGAAATGGCATTGGCCGCCTCGGTCAACGTCCCGGCAGTATCCACCATATCATCCAGAATGATGGCTTTTTTGTCCTTCACATCGCCGATAACGGCCATGGCCTGAGCCTTGTTCGGGGCGGACCGGCGCTTGTCCACAATGGCAAGCCCGGCATCAAGGCGCTTGGCAAATGCCCGGGCCCGTTCCACACCGCCGGCATCCGGTGAAACAATCACCAGTTCCTCGTCGGCAAACATTGAACGGATATTATCGATAATAACAGGGGCGGCAAACAGGTTGTCCACCGGTATATTGAAAAAACCCTGAATCTGCCCTGCATGCAGATCCATGGTAATGATCTTGTTGGCACCGGCCTGCGTGAGAAGGTCGGCCACCAGTTTTGCGCTGATGGGTACCCGTGGTGCGACTTTCTTGTCCTGACGGGCATAACCGTAGTAGGGAATAACAGCGGTGATCCGGCTGGCCGAGGAACGCTTGAGTGCATCCACCATCAGCAGCAGTTCAACAAGATTGTCATTCACCGGCGCGCAGGTGGACTGAACAATAAAGATATCCCTCCGCCTGACATTTTCATTAATCTCGATCTGGACTTCCCCGTCGCTGAAATGGGATACCTTTGCATCGCCAAGGGGCCGTTGAAGGTAATCGCAAATCTTCTGAGCCAATTCCGGGTTTGAATTGCCTGAAAAAATTCTGAAATCGTTATTAGACGCTTTTGTCAATGTTCTTTCCTTACCCAAATTAACGCCGCACCTGCTATACCCTGTCTGGCTGGGGCGGGAGGATTCGAACCTCCGAATGCAGGGATCAAAACCCTGTGTCTTTACCACTTGACGACGCCCCAGTATTATGACGGCCCGTGCTTTCCGGCCGCAATTCCGTCCGTCAGTAGTGTTGTCAAAAAAATATCTTCGCCCGGGGCCGCATTTCCGGCAAGACGGTGATATGCATTTTCCGCATCCCGCAATGCGGAAAAAAGGCCGAATACCGTCGGGCCGCTTCCGGACATCAACACACCCGTTGCACCGCTGTCCAAAAGTCGCTGTTTTGCCTCTGAAATTTCCGGATGCCGGGCAACGCTCACCGCCTCCAGATCATTTTCCAGATGCGCTTTTGCATCAAACAGTGTCTGTTTTGTAAAAGATAGGATGTTAGAAATTTTTTTGTCTTTTGTCAATGTAAATTTCAAACTTTTATAGACCGCGGCCGTAGAGACACTGATATTCGGATGTATCAGCAAAACAGGCAGTTGGGGAAGATTATCATAGAGTTCCAGGGTTTCGCCGATGCCCGTTGCCAGTGCCGGCCGGCTATTGATAAAAAACGGCACATCCGCACCCAAACCGGCCCCCATCGCCATGAGTTGATCTGTTGTAAAGACATTGCCGAACCGGATGTTCAGACTGTTGAGCACGGCGGCGGCATTGCTGCTGCCGCCGCCCAGGCCGGCGGCCACAGGAATGTTTTTATGAATCGTGATCGCCGCCTGTTTTTCAAGACGGGCTGTCTCGAAAAAAAGCGCAGCTGCTTTGAAGGCCAGATTGGATTCCCCGGAAGGGACTTCGGGATGGTCGCAGGTCACTGAAAGACCGCTGCAATCAAAATTCACACCAAGGACATCATAAAGGCTGACCGGCGCCATGAGTGAAAAGAGGGTGTGATACCCGTCCGGCCGTTTGCCGGTCACCAGCAGGAACAGATTGATCTTGGCAGGTGATAAAATTTCCATTTTTTCGTAAAAAATTCGTGTGCGCTTCTTCGAAATCGCTATCGAAATCGATTTGCTCAAATCTCAGACTGCGGCGCCTCACTGCTCAAGGGCGATATGCTCAAAGCGATCCGTCCCGAAAGCCATTTTCGTTTTCTTTCGATTGCGATTTCGATCAGACCGACAATACTTTTTTTGCTGTTCATTCTTACCACATTCTTTTACGGGAACGAAAGTATTCGTTCCCTTTTTCGTCTCTTTCGTGATTTTCATGGACCCTTTTGCAGTCCACGAAAGGCACAAAAAAAGGCGCTGATGATACCCTCACCAGCGCCTCTCTTAAAACTTTTAACGATGAGCGGAAACCCTACCGCGTAATTTTAATTACCACAAACATGCCGTTCATGCGGCGGATGACGATCTGCATGGGATCGCCCTCATCGATCTTGTCGATGATTGCCTGGTAATCATCCACATTACGGATAGGTTTATGATTGATTTCCCGTATCACGTCACCCCGCTGGATACCGGCCATATCCGCTTTGCTGCCCTGAGCGATATCCGACACATACACCCCTTCGGTGGTATTGAGATTCAACTGCCGGGCAACATCTTCCGTGATATCGGCCACCTGAACTCCCAGGGCCTCGTCCTGACTCGATCCCGGGCGCTGCTGCTCCGCAACCTTTTCATCATCGCGTTTTGCAATCTCCACATGAAAGGTCTTGTGCTTGCCATCGCGCAATGCCTTTATAGTCACCTTTTCGCCCACCGGAATATCGGCAATTGTGGCGGACAGGTCATGGCTGTCTTCCACCTTCTTGCCGTCCACTTCCAGAATAATATCCTGTGGCTTGATACCGGCATTGTCCGCGGGATCGCCGGGGAAGACCTCAGTGACCAGCGCCCCTTTACCGTCCTCCAGGTTATAATATTCGGCAATCTCCTTGCTCACGGGCTGTATGCCCACACCGAGCCAGCCCCGGGTCACCTTGCCTTCGGACTGCAACTGACCGATAATATTTTTTGCCAGGTTGGCGGGAATGGCAAAACCGATGCCCTGGCCGCTGGCCACAATAGCGGTATTGATACCCACAACCTCACCCTTCATATTCAGAAGCGGACCGCCGCTGTTACCCGGATTAATGGATGCATCGGTCTGGATAAAGTCATCATAAGGACCGGCGCCGATCACACGTCCCTTTGCGCTGACAATACCGGCGGTGACCGTTTGTTCAAGGCCGAACGGGCTGCCAATGGCGACCACCCAGTCGCCCACCCGGATATTGTCGGAATCGCCCAGTTTCAGACTGGGCAGATCACCTTCCCCGTCGATCTTCAGCAGGGCAATATCGGTCTTGGGATCGGTTCCCACGACTTCTGCATCAAATTCATCGCCATTCTTCAGCTTGACAACAATCTGATCGGCATCTTTGACAACATGGTTATTGGTGACGATATATCCCTTCTCATCAATGACAAACCCCGAACCAAGGCTCCGGTGCTTGTACGGCCGGTTACCGTGGGGGCCGTTGAAAAAACGGTCAAAAAACTCATTGAACGGGTCATTTCCCCGGCCAAACGGTGAATTGGAAAAGGGGTGCATGCCCCTCCGGCCGGTGTTGTCATTGGTGATGGTCTCGGTTCTTACATTAACAACCGCATCGCTGACCGATTCGGCCAGGTCACTGAACGATCCCGGCAAGAGGGGCGTGTCCTGCCGCGCGAATGCGGTCCCGCCGGCAACGGTCGTGACAAGCAACACCGCCATCACAAGCGCTGTGGCAATGCTCCGAACGGGGCTGCTCACCGGCCTTTTGATCTTCTGGTATCTTATAACCGATTTCATCGTTCTATCCTTTCTCTTTTATGTATTTCAACCGCAGATCAGAAAGAATATTCCGTAGCATGTTACCCTCTTCATCAGTGAGATTCCCCTGTGTCTTTTCTTCCAGCATGCCCAGGATATCGATGGTCTGCTTTGCAACAGTCAGCTTTTTCTCTACCTTGCCGGTAGTGGGATCGGCAAGCGCGCCCAGATGTACCAGCGCAGATGAATTGAGCGAAAAGATAAAGGTTGCGAAATTCATTGCCGGCCATGGCTCTTCGGCTGTATCTGTATGCTCGGAGATGCCGTCGCCATCCTTAATAACAAAATCTTTCCCCTCACTGTTTTCCGCCGTCATATTATCAGCTCCCTGAGATTATCCAACTTGTCCAATGTGATTACAAATCGTTATTATCAGAAACTTCATGAAATATTCATGCGGCAGCTTTCCGGCCGGTTATATAACGAAAATTAGGCACGATTTATTATTCGTCAAGTTTAAAAATTGTAATATCCTTGACCATGGGCAACTCCTGTAACGCAGTGAGCGCAGTAGACGGAATTTTGGACCCGGTTCGCAGAAAGATAACATTCCGCTCATTATCGCCTTTCTGCCCCACCTGCATGCGCTCTATATTGACATCGTGTTCCCCGAGGGTTATGCCGATGCTGCCGATGGCACCCGGCCTGTCAAGATTGTGGATAATGGCAAAATGACCTTTTGTGGGAATCATCTCCAGCCGGAAATCATTGATCTGTATAATCCGGGGGGCGCTTCGCCCGAAAATCGTCCCGGCAATGGTATGTTCACCGTTCTGTCCGGTCACGCTGATGGTGATCAGGTTGATATAGTCGGTCTGGGTGGACACGCTCTTTGTGGTTACCTGAATGCCCATTTCTCCTGCCAGGGCGCCGGCATTCACCGAGTTTACATTATATTGCACCAGTGGTGTCAAAAGGCCCTGCAGCGCCGTCGTGGTCACGGGGCCGAGATCCAGTCCGGAGAAATCGCCGGTGTATTCAATCTTGACCTCCTTGAGACTGCCACCGGAAAATTGCGCCAGCAGGCATCCCATCCGGTCGGCAAGGGTCATAAACGGCTTGAGTTTCTCCAGCAACTCGCCGGACACGGCCGGCAGGTTCACCGCGTTGATAACCGTGTTATATTTCAGGTACTGAATAATCTGATATGCCGCGGCATCGGAAACATTCACCTGAGCCTCTTTGGTAGAGGCGCCCAGGTGCGGGGTCGCGATGACATTGTCCAGTGCAAAAAGCGGGGATTCGCCGGGGGGTTCCGTGGCAAACACGTCCAGGGCCGCCCCCACGACCTTTCCGGATACAAGGGCATCATAGAGGTCGGCCTCATCCACAATCCCCCCGCGGGCGCAATTGATCACCATCACGCCGTCCTTCATCCTGTCAAACGCCGCCTTGTTGAGCAGGCCGGTGGTCTGTTTCATTTTGGGGACATGCACCGTCACATAATCGGCCCGTTTATACAAATCGTCGAGAGGGGCATATTCATACCCCTCGTTTTCAATGGCAGTCTGAGAAATATTGGGATCATGCACGATTACCCGCATTTTCAACTGGCGCGCCCGGTCCGCCACAATGGAACCGATCTTGCCGAACCCGATCACGCCCAGGGTCTTGTTGAATATTTCCCGGCCCTGAAGCACCTTTTTATTCCACTTGCCCGATTTCAGGGATATGGTGCCCTGGGGAATATTCCGGGTCAGGGCCATCATCATGGCAATGGTGTGTTCCGCAGTGGTAACCGTATTACCCTCCGGCGTATTCATCACGGCAATCCCATGACGGGTGGCCACCGGCACATTCACGTTATCCAGCCCGATGCCGGCCCTGGCAATGGCCTTGAGCCGGGGCACCCCGGCCTCGATGATTTCACCGGTCACCTTGGTGGCACTGCGAATAATCATGGCGTCATAACCGGCAATCACGCTTTTCAGTTCTTCCGGCGACATTTCCGTTTTTACATCCACTTCAATCCCGTCTTCATTTTCAAGCGCCTGAATACCGGCATCATCAATATTGTCCGCAATTAATACTTTCATAGCCATTTCTTCTTCTCCATGGGGGTATTGCCATTCGGCAGGTTAAGATATTGATTCATAAAAATATCCACAGGGCGCATCAATGTTGGCACCAATATAATAACACCCGCCATGAAAATTCAAGCCAAAAATTCAGTCCCGGCGGATGAGTGGTGGCGTGGATATTTTCAAAATGGATAATGCGGGGGGAAAACACGAAGATATGCAGGTTCGTTCAAATCGAAATCGTCATCGAACGACCGCCGATTACGCCAAAGACAAAGACGATGCAGTGCAAAGCGGTAAAGCAACCATCGGAGCAAACCGGATTTACATCAGCCACCCCGGCGCTGCCGGGGTGGCTGATGTAGAATGAATGGGAACTAATTCAATTCGCTGGTGGGCACGCTAAGCACCACCAGGCTTGAAGGGTGTTTCGCATCGTTGTAGATCGTTGTAACATTGCCGGCAGCCTGTTCCTGCAGCGGCAACGGCCAGATGCCTTCCGCCTGGTTGCTGGAACTGATCGCGATGCGCAGGCGGTGGCCCCGTTTGATCAATGCCGCTGCCGGGAAAATCTCCACGCGCACAAGCACCGGTTCGTCCGGGGTCAGCGGCTGCATGGATGCTGCCGTAAACGGATGCCAGGGCTGGACCATCACGCCATCCACATAGCGGGACCGGTTCTCATCCACCGCACGATATGCCGCGGATTGAAGACCTGTTGAGATCGGTGTAGCATTGCCGAACAGATCCACATCGTTGATGCGTATCGCAAGGGCGGCTTGCGGATTTGTTGCGGACATCCAGATATCCGCCTGCATGGGGCCATTGATATAAAGATCTTCGGTCATTCGCCGTGTCTCAAAAATCAGCGCATCCTGCGCCGTTTCGACCTTATTATCGTCCGTAAAACACGGCCTGGAAGGAAGTCCCATGCCCAGCGACCATTGGAACGCGCTGGCGGAACAATCACTGCCGTCGTTAATCTCCACCTCACCGGTCACCATTCCATTCTCGTCGGGCCCGCTAACGGTAACAACCGGTGCTTCCGGCTCGTAAATGTCATGGGGCCGTTCCCAGAAATAAGGAGTCCTTTCACTCAGACGCATATTGCCCCGCAGATAGAACCGCAGTGGAGACGCCTCGGGATGAGGCCAGTCCGTGGCTGTTGAAAAACTCTGGTTACTGGTCCGTCCATAACCTTCCACATACTGGGTCACATTGGGTATGGCTTCGGTATTGGTATCCATCCCTTTGAGATATTGATCAAACCATTGAAGCAGCATCTTTTCATTGCTGATGGGACCATCGGCAAGAAGTGTATTGCTGCTGACTGTCGCGCCCAGCATGATCGGCAAATGCGCACCCGGCAGTATCACCAGCTTGGTGGTGACATTGTTTTTGAGCTGCTCATACAAAAGCGGTTCGCAACGCTGAAAAATGTCATTGGTGCCCCCGATAATGAACGTCGGCACCGTAATGGTATTGGCCTTTTCAATGGGTGAGCGTATGGCCCAGAAATCGCCATCATCCGTGGCGTAGCCGGTCATATTATCCAGGGAGTTGAAAATCGTGGGCAAATACCAGGCATCGATGGCATCGATATGGTCCTGGGTGGCTTCTGTGATCAGGTCCTCAAATTCCGGATAAAGCAGGCGCCCCAAAAAATCCGTCACGGACAGGTTCTGGGTCAACGTCAGCCAGTTTTTGATAAAGTTGGCGTTCAGCAGGCCGCCCGGCCCGACGGTCCCGCGATATGCATCGCCCATGGGCACTTCGGCAAACACGGCTTTGACTGCCGGGTGCTGTTGCTCGGCGGTCAAAAGGGCGTTAATCGCCTGATAAGAGGTCCCGGCCAGCCCCAGATTTCCGTCAAACCAGGGCTGTTCGGTGATCCAGTCAACCGTGTCGGCATACGCCGCCTGCTCGGCCTCACCCAGCACTTCGGTGACGCCCGTTGACATGCCCAGCCCGCGGCAATCCACTGTCACGGAGACATACCCGCGCTTGATCAGATAATCGTCCCGGCCGCCAATGACCAGGGTGGCATATCCCGGCAGGAATGACCCCATCAGGTTCGCCAAATCCATTCTATAGGCTGTCTGAGACAGTACAGCCGGGAATTGCCCGGGTATGGGATTGCCCGCTTCATCGGCAGGCACCGACACCAGTACGGCAATCATATCACCGGCCCGGGTTTCGAAAAATTCCAGCGGTAATGTAACGGCGTTGGGATACACGGGGTCGCGATCGTAATCCGCCCACTGGGCACCGGCATTGCTCAACACCGGCGTATTGGATTGGCTGAGTGTCCCCCGTGTTCCCAGAGTGGTTGTCGCAGCGTCGGCAAAAACGACCGTGCTGAACAAAAACGCCACAACAGTAACGACCCCCAGAAACACCACCGGCGTTGCGGTGCGAAGCCTCTTTTGTAAAATTCTCATGTCATGCTCCCTGATAAAAGTTGATTGTGTTCATCCCCCTGCCTTATGACCACCAAGTCAAACTTTGTTTTTCGTCAATTACACCGTTATCAAGCTCATGTTCAATCGTCAATCACTTTTTTGAAACAGGCAGGGTTTTGGTAAATATTTTAATTAATTTAAAATATTATTGATATCTAATTATCAACACAACCCCCCTCGAAGATCCCCTTGGCCGGGGCAATCAATTCTTTCCGTAAACCCGCTGGCTTGAGAAACGGAAGAGGCCGGACTGCTCTTCGTTTTTGATGATTTCCGCTTCATCCCCGAAAAATGACTGCCGCAATTGATCCAGTTTGTATTCCCGGTCCGGCCCGCCGGGCTGGTTGAGAACATCCGCCCGGGCCTGCATATACGCCCGGCCGTTTTCCCAGCGTTGGTTCCGCACCCTATCCAGTGCCGACCAGCGGTTCAGGGCAGCCTCGCCCATTCCCATGGCGGAACGGAAGTCGGTCAGGCTTCTGTTTCGCTCCTCCGGGCCCATTTTCCTGAGGTCGGCCTGGACATTTTCCAGGGTCAGAAACTTGTCCATCATATTCTGTTGATAGGCCCGCTTGTAGGCTTCCGCCTGATTGTCATAAATACCGTCGATACTGTCCAGATAATAGTTGACCTTCTGTTCAAACGGCATATCTGCCGCATTGATCTCTTTGAGTGATTGCGCCAGTTGTTCCGCCTTTATCTCCATCTCCCAGATCTGGTCCGTATCGTCACCGAAGAACTGGCGTCTCTTTTCCCAAAGGAATGCGCTTCGTTCGGCTGTTTTCATCCTCATCATCAGCATGTAATTGTCCGCCACCCATTGTTTGTAATCCATCAGTGTCAGAAAATTATGATACATGGCCGTGGCCTGCTCCGGAAACGCCAGATTGAGATAGTCAAATACGTGTTCCCGCCAGTCTTCCGGATAGATCTTCTTTAAATACCGGATCAGTTTTTCAATGGCCTGAAGTTGTACGCCCACATGGTCAATCCGGTTTGCAAACAGTTCATTGAGGCGGGCAACAATAACAGCCTGATGCAACGCCTCATCGGTTTCAGAAGCCTCGACTTCACCGGCACTGTCAGCGGTCAGCGACACTTCGGCTGGCGAAACAAAGGATTTTTCTTTTTCCACCATTGTCATTGATGGTGTATTCTCTTCTTCTGCTGATATATCATTCGGTTCCAGGCCGGCCTCGGTCTTTGAAAAAAACCAGATCCACGAAATCGCGCAAATCAAAACAACGCTGATGACAATTCCGGCGGTTTTGTAAACTTTCATAATGAATTCATTCCCTGTTGTCAAAATGCCGGCCCTGAGAGTCGGGCTTTGGTTTATCCCTGAAAAGGCAGTTTGTCCAGATCGGGATCGAAACAACTTTTCATTCAAAGCAATAAACCACTGGTTTGCCAGTGGTTTATTGCTTTGAATCCGGGGCAGCAAACACCCCCCTCCGTGGAAGCCCCCTTTACCTGTAACAATTCGTTACCGGTAAGGCCTACCAGAACCACCAGCCCCCGGTCCCTTCATTGTCGGCAATATAGTCGATCAGATCGCCGTAAAACTGGAATTCATCGAAGCTGTCGGGTATCATATAGGGAATGACACCCAGACCAAGGACATCCAGGTGGTCCTGATCAACGACACTGCTGTATGACGTGGACTGAACCTGGTTGGGCTTGTTGATGTCCGCAACATAGCCGGTGGAATCGTCTTCATCAAAATAAGTGCCGAAGAACCAGGTGTCTTTATGTTTCAGGCGGTATCCCATCTGCTGGGAGTTGATACCCACCAGCCCGTCGTCGTCACCATCATCAAAATCGCCATCCCCGCAACCGGCGGCACCGTCATTGTTGGTGTCTTCATTGCTCGGCTCGCACCAGCCGTCACCGTCGATATCCAGGGGCGCAACCAGTCCAAGGGCCTGAAGAATCGGATTGAGATTTCCCTGGGTGGCGGTGATGATCGAGGCATAATGGCCCACACAGTCATCATCAATACCGTAATTCTCATTGAATGCCCGGGCACCCGTTGTCACACCGTCGTCAGGGTCATAATCATCATAAACAAAGGACTTCATGCTGGCCGTAAAATCGCTGACATCCAGCACCAGGAAGGGACCGACCAGATAGTCAACGAGCACTTCCAGGACCGCATTGATCCCGCCGGGGCCCCTGTCCAGAACGCTTTTCCCGACCGGGGAACCGCGATGGGGGGATGAAATCGATACCAGCACCTTGACAACCTGTTCGCCTTTACGGTCCGCAAGCAGCTTGGCCGCCTTTCTGGCATCCATGCCGCCCTGGGAATGGCCGATGATATTGACGCTGTCGGCCCCGACCGTGGCCATATAGCTTTCAATCTGATCGGCCAGTTCCAGGCCCCGGTGTTCGGATGACTGAAAGGGGTTGACCGAGGCGGCAAAGGCCTGTTGTTTTTTATCAATTTCATTGTTGCAGGATGTTTCAAGAAAACCGTCGCATGGATCACCGACGAACACACCGTAATCATTTCCGAAGTAATCAATCCCCACCAGCTCGTCAAACCCCAGCATGCCATGGGCGAACACCACCGGATATTCTGTTTTATCCGCCCGGGCAAACACACCGGTTGACATCCCGGTCACCATCAGGCATACCATTACCGTCAAAAATACTTTTTTGCACATGTTCCCTCTCCTTTTTTTGTTTAAATATTTGGTTTGAAAAACCGCCTCCCTGTCTTTGCGTCCATCTTGCTCGAAAATAAGGATTCCGTCTGGTCAGTAACCCTTAAAATCTGCAATTGACCGTTGTTTTTTTAAAAACCGGTTGAATAAACCCATGATAACGATCAACTTTTTGTATTTGTTATAAAAATTAAGCGCGATAAACTGGGGGAAACGGGTCTGGAAATGGCCATTCCCAGATATGGCTGAATCTGGCCAGCGTTTTTTGAGGATTGTTTCTAAAAAAATATTGAACCGTCCGATCAAAAAACAGATGATATAAAATAAAGAAAGATTTTCAGATTATCCTGTAAAATAATGATGGCTTCGTAAATGCCATAAGGGGATATTGCTATTGAACCCATGAGTAATGGCTGACGCGTAAAACCCTTCTGCAGATGACAACATGACCCAACAATTTGAATTTTCGTCCGATATTAAGAACAGCTATATCCTTGCAGCCACTGTTTTTGTTCTATTGACCTCTCTGGCCGCATTTATGTTTGTGCCGCTGTTCACCCCGGGTGATCCGGTCAAAACCATCCCCCTTTCCGGAAAGTGGAAAATTTCCCTCGATGATTCAAGTAATTATTCTTCTTTTGAATATGATGATGCCGCCTGGGATTCGATTTCCCTGCCCGGCGAGATCGTTCCCTATGCCATTCAAAAACAAAATAAGGTAAGAGGCGTCTGCTGGCTTCGTAAAACCTTTCATCTGGATGATAGCGATGGCAGTTACGGGCTTATTCTGGGTCGAATCGCCAATGCAGACGAAACTTACCTGAATGGCGAAAGAATCGGTGGCATGGGGCAGTTCCCGCCACACGAATTCTCAATGTGGAATTTCCCCAGGAATTACCTGCTGCCGGACAACCATTTGCATAGAAGGGGGAAAAACGTTATTGCCGTCCGGGTGTCATATAATGTCACCGGTGAAATCATCGGCAGGCTGATGGTGACGGACGCGGACTACATGAACCGTTATGCCCCTTTTTCCCGGTTTATTCATGTCTCCATGGGATACGCGTGCATGAGCATCGCCCTGGTATTGATACTGGTTTTTCTGTTTTCCCGGCTGAAACAATTATCGTTTAATGAAAATTTCTATTATTTCCTCCAGTTTTTTGTCGGTCTGCCGGCTGTGCTGGATCTTTGCCTGACCTGGCAGATATACCCGGACCATGTTACCCGCCTGAAAGTGCTCGGCCTGGCCTGGGTGGCCATTAACCTGTTTCATCCCGCCTTTTTGCACCGTTTCTACCGATTGAAAAGGACCTGGCCGGAACGGGTTCTGTGGGCATACTTTCTCTTCTGCCTGATCATGGCCATATTTTTCATTCATCAGGACAATATCCGCTTCTGGGGAAGACTGCTGATTATCGGCACCTGGTTTATCGGTTTTTACAATATGTCCTGTCATATTGAAGCGCTCTTCAGAAAAAGGGAATACGCCGGGATATTCAGTGTGTTCGGCTTCATTGTCATCCTGGCATCCATGAATGACGGCCTGATCTATTTTAATAAATATGTGGATTTTGATATTTCCTTTTTCGGCTGGACACCCACCGTCATGGTGCTGCAATTCGGCGCTGTTTTTCTGTACTTGGGGACATTTTTCGTACTTGAGAACAAATACAAGGAAATGGTGGATGAAATTGACGATCTCAACCGGAATCTTGAAAATTTCATCATTGAGAACTCCATGCTCAATAAGACTCTTGCGCAGAGCCAGAATAAGCCGTCGAAACCACAAAGTAATATTACCGCTCAGGCAGAAGAAAAAATTCTGGCGGTTATCGATATTATTCAGGAAAATTTTCTTTCGGAACTCTCAAGAACGGATCTGGCCGAATCGGTGGGAGTCCACCCCGATAGCCTGGGCAAACAGTTCAAAGCATATACCGGCAAGAAACTGGGGGATTTTATTTACGAGCTTCGTATCCAGGAGGCGGCCCGAAGGCTTCGGGAAACCGACGACAAAATCATCGCCATTGCCTTTGACGTGGGGTTTGACAGCCTGCGAACGTTCAACCGGATCTTCCCCAAATTCATGACCCTCACCCCCACCCAATACCGGCAGCAGCATCAAATTGACCAGGCAGGGGCGGATACAGAAAAAGCCGAATAGATCCGTTCTGGCTAAGCGGTTATATCCTGGCGACGGAACAGGTAATAGGCAGCGGTTAGTATAACGATCATATACGTTAGCAGGATGACACAGGACTGCCACCATGGCGCTGCTTCAATGGAAAGATCCGCCGCGTTCATAGTCATCAGATTATTGATATTATAACCAATGAAATATCCGGTTGCCTCCTTCCACCAGCCATTGCCGATGGAAAGCAGATCTATGATAGTTGACTCGCCGATATACCAGGCAACCGTTACCGCCATCCCGGTTGCATAAGATCGCATAAGCATGGCAAAAAAGACGGCCATAGACATATAAACCGCCAGCATCACCAATGTACGCCCCAGCGAAGCGAAGAAATAGCCGGTGAAACCATTCCAGTCAATAATGCCCTCTATTAAAGTGCCGGTGATTATATTGGCAATAACGCCGACCAGTATTGCTGCCAGTACGCCACCGGAAACAACGATGACGATCGCCAGCAGTTTGGCCGTCAGGTATTTATTACGGCTCGTACCTCTTGCCAGTGTCTGCCGCAGTGTTCCCCATCCGTATTCTGCTCCTGTCATCGAAGCCGCCAGTATGGCCACCAGAATGATGCCCAGACCAGACACTGAAGTAAAGGTGCTGGTCATCGCATCCCGCAATACCAGTGCCTCGGCCTGTGTGGCCCCGCTCAAATATCTTTCCAGTAATGGAATAATGATGGTTGCCAGCAGCAGCAACAGCATGATATAGGGCATCCATCGCTTCCTGAGCTTGAACATCTCAATGCCGATCATTCTAAGCATTCCCCGCTCCCGCTGCCTTTTCTGCTTCAATCGTTGCCAGGAAAAAGTCCTCCAGGGATTTTTCGGACTTTTTCATCTCCAGGACGCGGATACCACCTTTTACAAGCATCTCGTTGACATCAGGGAATCTTTCTTCATCAACCGCAATGCGGACGATGCCCCTCGCCGCCGCCGTTTCTATCGTCTTAATCCACGTTACATCCTTCAGCAGTGTAACGGCAGCACGAACATCCGAAACGCGCATCCGGAGCATCCTGCCCCGATGCAACAGCTCATCCACCGGTCCCTGGGCGATAACCCTGCCCTTATTCAGGATGGCTGCATGATTGCAGACCTGCTCCACTTCATGCAGCAGGTGACTGGAGAGGAATATTGTCTTACCCTGCCGCCCCAGCTCTCCGATTAAGTTCCTGATTTCAATGATGCCGGAAGGATCCAGCCCGTTGGTCGGCTCATCCAGAATGACCAGCGCCGGATCGTTCAGCAGGGCGACGGCAATCGCCAGCCGCTGTCGCATTCCCAGCGAGTATGTTCCGGCCTTGTGCCCGGCCCTTCTCTGCAAACCGACTGTTTCAAGCACCTCGTCTATACGACGATCCGGCACACCGCCTGTCATTCTGGCAAAAATTTCTGTATTTTGACGCCCGGTGAGGTAGGGATAGAAAGAAGTGTTTTCAAGCACAGCACTGGTACGCCGCAGCAGGGAAGGCAAATCCTGACTGATGTCCCGCCCGAAAAGCGATATAAGGCCCGATGTCGCCCGGATCAGACCCAGCAGCAAACCGATGGTTGTTGTCTTGCCCGCGCCATTGGGCCCCAGAAAACCGAAGATACTTCCCCGCCGTACCGTTATACTCAGATCATCAACAGCCACTATTTGCCTGGAAGCCCTGCCAAACCGCTTTGTTAATCCTTCTGTTTTAACGATAGGGCTATCGTACATTTGATGGTACCATTGTCATGTCAACGGAGAAGTGACATTTATGCCATATGGAACCTGGAAGCCTGAAGGCTTCCGCTACACCTGCCGATGGCGGCATAAGAATGGACATGTAGCGGAAGGCCGCGCCTTCCGCCCTGCTTTTAGTGGGATTTGACGATTGACATGACACTAAGCTGAGTTGTCCAGTGTTTCTTCGGCGACGTTTATAAAGGAATCTATTTTTCCCCTCAGTTCAGCAGAAATGTCGACAAATTCGCATCCAAACCCGATATTGTCCATCCATTGAGCATTCACGACCCACCGGATTTCAGATTTAATTTCGCGAATAAATTCCAGATCAGGATTCCCGACAATCTCCTTGAGGTGCAGAATGTCTCCAGCCTTAAGGTCGTCGGCCGCGTTGGTATCGCTTTTGTGCACCACCAGCCCGAGTCCTAATTCACTCAGGTTCAATACCTTTGAGTCAAGAATCAGTTGCTTGTCGCCTGAAAATGAAAATACGGCTCGAATCTTTTCATGCGCCGGGAAGTAAAGCCGCTTGTATTTCCGTTGTTCAATACTGTTGGGGCTCATTGAGGGTCACTTTCCAAGTTAATTGGCCAGAGAAAGATTAAGGATAAAAACTTACTTTTATAGTCTTTACCTATAGCAAAAGCCGCCTTGTGTGTCAATCTTATTCTATCCCGGATATTTCAGGTCGATTCAGGTGCAGCAGAAAAAAGTAGTAGCCGCATTCATCATTTGTAATTTTTTTTTCAAGCTGTTACACTAAAAAAATATCATTCCTGTTATTAATAACAATATAAGGGGGGAACAAAATGATAAAAATCAGCAGATCTCCGGCGGTCCTGTTATTAATAATAATTTCGGCATTGTTGTTCGCCGCTCCGGCCATTGCTGAATCCAAAAAGACGTGGACTGTGGAGGCTTTTTACACAGAGCCGTCTCCACTGCCGGCAGGCGTTCATGGCGATCTTATCAGATCCTTAAAAGCAAAGATCGTGATTCCTGAAGCCCCCCCGTTTGACTCATGGCAGATAATGTATCGGTCTTCTGATGCGCTTGGGATGCCAAACGTCGTGACAGGTACCGTCATCGTACCTGAGGCATGGGATCATGGGAACGTGGTTGTTTATTGCCCCGCCACGCAAGGGTTTGCCCCGCATTGTGCTCCCTCTTTTCAGTTCAGGGCAGGTAACTACTGGGAAAACAACAATATTGTAGCCATTCTTAAAGCGGGTTTCGCCGTGTTAATCAGCGATTATCCCGGATATACCACCGGTGCGTATCCATCATACTGTAACGCTTATAACCAGGGTCATGCCGCACTGGATATCATTAAGGCGTCAAGGCAGATTCCTTACGACCCATTCAGCCGATTCGACAAAGTCGTCACCTGGGGATACGACCAGGGCGGACAGACCGCAGCATGGGCGGGCCAGCTTCAGCCGTCTTACATGCCTGATTTGAATCTGGTTGGTGTTGTAGCGGGCGGTATTGTCGCTGATCTTATTCGTGTGGGAAGAGCCATGGACGGCGGACCGGGATCCAATTATTACCTTTTATTTTTAGCCGGGCTGTATTACCAGTATCCCAATGCAGTGCCGTTGTATGATCTGGCAAGTGAGGGGGGGATTGAGGCCTTTGAAGGCGCAAGAGATTACTGTGTGTTCGATGGGTTGAGAATATATATGCATGTCGGCAGTGAAGATTTAACAAAGGATCGCCTTACTATAGACGGTTTGATTAAAAAGGTCCCCAGGGTGGCTGAAATTGTCGATGGCATGAAGCTCGGCAAAAGCCCGATTAACGCGCCTGTTTATTTGTATCACGGATCAGCTAACCCGTTTATTCCCATGAATCAGGCCCTGGATCTGAAAGAGGCGTATTGTAAAATGGGTATGGATGTTGCTTTCCAGGTGTTTCCCGCGGCCGGGCATATTGTCCCGCAGTTTCAGGTCGCACCATACGTGTCAGCCTGGATGAAAGACAGATTTAACGGCGAGCCTTTGGACGAGACGACATTGTGCAGCACCGGCGATCGTCCGGTATCTGACGCACAGGCTCCTGAGGATGATTATGTAATTCAAATGGAAAACTGGCACGTTGACGGGATGGTTGAGATTGAAAATCTGAAACAGGAAGTCAAACTGCCGGACACAACCACAATGACGTGTGGCGCAAATGTGTCTTCTTTGAGACTTGAAAACGGCAGTATTGATCTGCAGCCATTTAAGGTTAAAGTACGTGTCGCCTTTCTTCCAATGAAAGTCGGCTTCAGGATGGAACAGCTTGAGCCGTTTACGGGTTCTTTATACCTGGACAGCATCGGCACCATTACGATGAACGGTGTCATAAAGAGCCATTTTCATGTGAAAAAATGGTGGGGAAAAGCACGTACCGCGACCCCGGTCGAGATGAAACTGTTTTATAAAGGTCCTGTTGCCGATTTTGCCTCAGGGAAAATGGTGCTTGAGGGCGAGACGGTAATTCCGAAGATGAAGGGCATGAATTTTCTGGGAGGCATCGTTGCCTCCATCTCTAATAGAATGATGTCCGGGCCCATGAAATACCGCTTCAGAGCATATCCGGTAGAGCCTTATATGTTGTCCGGTACGGGACAGGTAACAACGGACAGAGAATTAAGCACATTTTAAATACTGCTTGTTTATTTGCGTACAATTACCCGAAGCCCCACCCCTTTACTGGGAACGGTTGGCGTGCTCCTGTCATGGAATGCAGACCTGCATTGTGCTGCCCCGCTGAACCAGCTCCCCCCTCTGATGATGCGGTGTGTACCGATGGACGGTCCCCTGGGATCTGTAACAGGACCTGTATTATAACCGCCGGGAAAATTGTTATACCAGTCGGAACACCATTCCCAGACATTGCCCAGCATATCATATAACCCCCAGGCATTCGGTTTTTTCTTTGCAACAGGGTGTGTTCCGCAGCGCTGGCATCGGATCTGGGCGCCTTTGCGTCCGGAGCAGTCATCGGCCCCGGAGTAGTCCGCACAGCTGTTTCCGCCATACCAGGCAACAGGGTCCAGTTCCGGGCCGTTATTAAGACCTGAGATGCGCAGCGGGCCGGTATATATGGCTGTTTTGCTTCCGGCGCGGCAGGCATATTCCCACTCCGCCTCCGTGGGTATATCGTAATGCATGTTATATTTTGCTTTTAATTTTTTTATAAATTCCTGGGCATCCAGCCAGGAAATGTTTTCCACAGGGCAGTTTTCCCCGCAACCTGTAAAATAAGACGGATTGCTGCCCATCAGCATGCGCCACTGTTTCTGGGTTACCTCTGTGGTTTGAATGTAAAACCCCTTGCTTATGGTAACCTTGCGCTGATATTCGTCCATGGCACGCCCGGCTTCAGTTGCCGGGCTGCCCATTGTAAAACTGCCGGGACCGATCCATTTGAATTTCATACCCAGTGAGTTTGTAAAGACTTCAGCCGGGGTTAACGATAACGATACGCTGTTTTTCTGATTGGCAGAAACGGTGACCCATTCACTAGCCCTGGCAAAGCCTGATTCAGCGTTAACCTGGTACTTACCTGGCGGTAGTGCTATCCCCTGATGAAATTCTTTATCATAATTCATTATTCTGATACGGGCGCCGGATGGTTTGGTCGTTACATAGAGGGTGCCCGTATCAGTGGCTAATGAAAAGGATACGCTGTTTTTCTGATTGGCAGAAACAGTGACCCATTTACTTGCTCTGGCAAAGCCTGTTTTCTCAGCGTTAATCCGGTACTTACCCGGCGGTAGTGCCATTCCCTGATGAAATTCTTTATCATAATTCATTATTCTGATACGGGCGCCGGATGGTTTGGTCGTTACATAGAGGGTGCCCGTGTCAGGGGGAAACTGAATGTCGATTGTATTGTCAGTTCCTGCTGAGACAACAGCGGTTTTTTCTATTGGTGCATGGTCTGGTGCCGTTGCGATTACTTTATACTTACCCGGCGCCAGCAGCATGCCGGGGCTGTATTCCTGTTTGATGTCAGGAAGGATAATGGCAGCGTTTTTATTATTTGTGTTTACATAGAAACGTCCCGTATTACCGGCACCCTCGACGGGACGCTCGCCCTGTGCCGCCTCGGCGGCCCCCGAAGTCAAAGGCTTGACGGCATCTTCGGCGGGACGCTTGACCTGCACCGCCTCTTCGGTCCCTGCAGTCAAGGGATTGACGGCATCTTCACCGGGGGATCTTACGCCAACGCTCGAAAAGAAAAAGGCAAAAAGCCCCAGGCAGACGAAACCCGCTATTCCCGCAATAATGCTATAACGAATTTTTTTGTTTTTCCACCACGGAATGATGTTCCCTGTGGCCCGGGGTTCATCGGCAGCCGCGACTGTATCCGATTCGGCCCCGGTTTTTTCAGCCGGCTCAGCGGGTGGGCTTTCCTGTATCTTCCGGGGGGCAGCGACCGCCGCTTTTTCAGGAGTAGCTTTCTTTTTTTCAAGGGCGACTTTCCCGTTTTCAGCAGCAGCTTTCTTTTTCCCGGCAGCGGCTTTCTCTTTTTCAGTAGCAGCCTTCTTTTTCCCGGTAGCGGCTCTCTGTTTCTGGACGTCAGCCTGCTTTTTTTCAGCAGCGGCTTTCTTTTTTTCGGTGCCTTCCCGGGTATCTGCCGTATCTCCGGCCTTCACCGGTTTGTAAACGACCTTACCGGATTTATGGACCACCTTACCGGATTTTACATCTTGTCGCCTTGTCCCTTCCATCAGCAGGCGCATCAGCGGCTGATTAATTTCCCTGGTAATGTTTATGTCGGGATAATCGATCTCGATCGTCGGGCTGTTCCAGTCGAGTATCTGGTATACGGCCTCTTCCCCGCCGGTGGCCCCGGTCGCCGCCGCTACCAGGGCGCCGTTACGCAAATAGAGACGTCCTTCTTCCTGTTTCCCTGCTTTTACCTTCAGCGTGCAGGAGGCGCCTTCCATTTCCGACATCTGGAGAAAAGAAGCCAGGCTGATGCCATGAAAGACCCCGCCGACGCCGCCTGCCATTTCCTGCACCATTTTGTCTGCCAGGGCCGTAAAATCAACCGGCTTTTCAAAATATCGAATTTCTCGGATGGCCTTGATGGTGGACTCAATTTTACGGCATTCAAAGTCGGTCATAACGAAAAAAGGAATACGAGCGTTGTTTTTCGTGATTGTTTTGAGTAATTCAAGGTCGCTCGTGGAGGGGGCTAACAGGTCGATAACAACAATATCGATTTTTGTTTTTTTGAATGTGGTATCACAGTCCTGAAGGCTTTCCGCCTTAAGGACATCAAAATCACTGGCGTGTTCGTGTTCTCGAAGCAGGCTGGAGATTTTATCAAGTATAAGCGTATCTACACTTACGAAAAGAATTTTCTTCATGCAAACCCTTCAGTAGCAGTGTTGGACGCCCCAAAAAATAGCCTATCTTATTTTTAACATATTTTTCAAGAAAATCAAGGTTGAAATCAGTTTTTAATTGAGGATGATAGCAAAGGGACAGACTGTTGGCAAATGGCATGAGGGCTAATGGCTAAGAACTCGCTTTTATGGTCATCAACATGGGCCGGGACACATATCAAAGTATAAGGCTATTGCCGGAGCCTGTGTAGCGGGACTCTTCAGACCACCACGGATCCGAACCGAAAAGATGTATAAGTCATGTTTAATGGCGCTTACTACAAAACAACAGGTGGTAGCGTCTGAAGCTTTGTCTAAAATCGTCAGCAACCGGCGCCGGCCTTCATCAGGGCCGGCTTTGGTTGTGATCATTAAAACGTTTGATATCCGGATCTCTTTTGAATTTCCAAGTTCCAATTTCCTGTCTGATGCTCACGACCCAAAAGGCCGCCACGACCGCATCAACGATCCCCAGCGCTGGAACGTAAAAAAAACCGCTATCAGCCGTCTCATTATTTTAAATCTGCGGCCTTCCATGTCTTCTGCGACATCTTTGAGCAGATCCGGAATGGGCAGTCCCTGGGGGCATTTTTTTGTGCATTTGCCGCATGCCACGCATTGGGAGGCAAGGGATGTTGTCTCTTCCTTGATGCCGGCCATGTGCATGATATAAAAGAGAACCGCACTGGGATCGTTGTACATGTATTGGCGGTTGTAACAGTCAAAGCAGCCGGGAATGTCCACCCCCTCCGGACAGGGCATGCAGTATTGACAGCCCGTGCAGGGCGCTTTCATGAGCCTGCGATAGGTTGTTTCAACCCTTGAAAAAAGTGCCAGTTCTTCGGGGGTGAGCGAATCCGGTGCGGCATTGGCGGCAATGGCCAGGTTTTCGTCGATATGGGCTTCTTCGTTCATGCCGGACAGCACAACCGTGACCTCGGGATGGTTCCATACCCAGCGCAGAGCCCATTCCGCGGGGGATCGTTTGATATTGGCTTCGTTCCATATGGCCTGCACCGGCTCCGGGACCTTGCCCACAAGGTTGCCGCCCCGCAACGGCTCCATGATCACGATGCCGAGGTCCCTGGCGGCGGCATATTTCAGCCCTTCTGTGCCGGCCTGGTGCTGTTCGTCCATAAAATTGTACTGGATCTGGCAGAAGGCCCAGTCATACCCGTCCACAATAGACTTAAACTGCTCCAACGGCGCGTGGGTGGAGAACCCTGCATTGCCGATGCGGCCGTCTGCCGTTGCGGTATCCAGAAAATCAATGACCCCCAGTTTCAGCAGGCGCTCCCAGTTGTCCCCCCAGAGATTGTGAATCAGATAGTAATCAATTGTTTCTATTTGCAGGCTTTTTAACTGGGCATTTAGAATCCGGTCCATATCCTGGCGGGTCTTTACCAACCAGTGGGGCTGCTTGGTGGCCAGTTTCACTTTCTCCCGATACCCGTCTGCAAGGGCCCGGCCCAGGAAGGGCTCGCTTGCGCCCATGTGATAAGGCATGGCCGTATCCAGGTAGTTGACACCATGGTCGATGGCATAACGAATCTGCCGGGTGGCCCGCGCTTCGTCGATTTTACCTTCACCGGGTCGTCCTTTTTTCGCGGGCAGGCGCATGCAGCCAAACCCCAGTATGGATAGTTGATCGCCTGTTTTGGGAATTTCCCTGTAAAGCATGGGCTTCTCCTTGTCTCCGGTTAATCGGGCTGAAAATTGCCAATACCGGCAAAATAAATGACCACCGGTCATTTGTCAAGCGCAAAATGACCGTCAGTCATTTATTTTTCTATTGAAAACAATACATAAAAGGTCTATTAATAAAATAAGGAGAACGCCATAGTGATCAAAAAAAGAGCCATCAGCGAAGCGGACAAACAGAAACGAAAGGCCAAAATCCTGAACACGGCTTGGCGCCTGTTCAGGCAGAAAGGCGGGCAGCTGCCCACGGTCTCCCGCATCGCCTGCAAGGCAGGCTTATCCAAGGGCACGGTTTATCTCTATTTTAACACCAAGGAAGAGATTTTCCTTGAGTTGTATCTTCAGAAAGTCACAGAATGGTTCGAGTCCGGTATCCGGTCTCTGGAACCGGAACGCAGGCACTTGAAACCCGAATCCATGGCCCGGCTGTTTACCGATTATGTGGTGAAAAACCCAGATGTTATGATGATGGGCAGTATTGCCAAGGCAGTGCTGGAAGACAACATCCATGACGACGCGCTGATCCGGGCAAAGATCGCCAGCGCCCGCCTGCTTGAGGCCGCCGGCGAACTGTTTGCCGCCCACCTGCCCGGTATTACGAAAGAGAAAGGCGCGGAGATGACGCTCTGGATCATCTCCCTGATGACCGGTTTCTGGCAGTTCACTGTTCATCCACCCCATATCAGCAGACTTATTCAGCAGCAGAATATTACTGTGCTTGAACCGGACTTTGAAGCCTCGGTTACCGCGGCGGTGGCGGCCCTTATCCGCGGGTGTACCGGGGAAAAGTAATCTTCAGGCCCCTGCCCTGCTTTCCCGAACCGGCATAAAAATACATTTGCGTTAACTGTTGAAAATCCTTATAGTAAACAAAACAACGGGTCCCTTCTCTACAGTGGGACCAATATTCGAGCGAGGGGGTGGGAATGCGCACAGAACAGGGAAAAGAGCTCCTGGTAAAGGCAGTGGATGCGGCAAAGCGCAAGTTTTTTATTATTTCAAAAGACTTCCGGGTCATGGCCGTCAACGATTATACCCTGACGCTTGCCGGCGGGGAGGCGGCCAAGGGAGACTTCTGTTACAAAGTATTCTGCAGCCGGACCACGCCCTGCGACACCTGTCCGGCCGAAGATGTCCTGAAAACGGGGAAACCCGCCATGATGAGCCTCAAGCGGGGAACCTTTGAAATTGCCAGCGGGGGAAACTGCTTCTATTCCTACCCCATCAAGAAGGACGGGGACGTTCAGGGCCTGGTCATCCTGGATTTCGATGTTACGGCCCTGGGAGAAATCCGGGGACGGCTTGACATGTCCAATGCATTCCTGCGGAACCTGATCCTCAGTGCGGTGGACGGCGTGATTGCGGCGGATAAAACCGGTAAAGTGATGATTTTCAATGAAGCCGCCGCCGAAATAACCGGTTACAGTGTGGATGAAGCCCTGACCGAGCTGGATATCCGTAATCTTTACCCCGAAGGGGTAGCACAGGATATCATGAAAAAGCTGCGCAGCGAAGAGTACGGCGGCAGGGGCAAGCTCAAGTCTTACCAGGTCGATACCCTGCGAAAGGACGGGGGGGTTGTGCCGATCAGCCTGAACGCGGCGATTGTTTACGAAGGCGAAAAAGAGACCGCTTCCATCGGTTTTTTTCATGACCTAACTGAAGAACTGAAGATGCGCGCCGACCTGGAAAAAACACAGACCCAGCTGCTGCAGGCCGAAAAAATGTCGTCACTGGGGAAACTGGCGGCCGGCGTGGCCCACCAGCTGAACAACCCCCTTGGCGGCATTATGCTGTATGCAAAGCTGATGGCCGAAGATTACGATCTTGGCAAAGACGCCACCGAGGACATCAACCGGATCCTCAGGGATGCCAAGCGGTGCAGCGACATTGTCAAGGAGCTGCTGGAGTTTGCCCGGCAGACGCGCCAGATGCGAACGTCGGTGGATGTCAACGACAGCATTGCCAGGACCCTTTTTCTGCTTGAAAACCAGACGCTGTTTCACGACATCACCATTGAAAAAAATTTTCACGAGGCACCGCTCTGGGTGGATGCCGATATCCAGCAGTTGAACCATGTGCTGATGAATATTATTCTCAATGCCGCCCAGGCATTAAATGGCCAGGGGAAAATCTTTATTCAGACCGGACTTACACCGGAACGCAATATTTCTTTTGAAATACGGGACACGGGGCCGGGCATTCCCGAAGATGTATTGCCCCATATCTTTGAGCCGTTTTATACAACCAAGGAAGAAGGCAAAGGCACTGGACTGGGCCTGAGCCTGGTATACAGCATTATTGATGATCACGGTGGCACCATTACAGCATCGAACCACCCCGACGGCGGTGCTGTATTCAGCGTAGAACTGCCGGCGGGGAACCAAAAAGGAGATGGCAACAGTGACAAAGCATGAAGCGATGCGGATACTGGTGGTGGATGATGAGCGGGATATCCGCGAGGGATGTGTCAGGGTTTTGAGGCGTCTTGACTGCGATGTGGAAACCGCGGAAAACGGCAACAGAGCGCTGGAGCTGATGAAGACGGAATTTTTTCCCATTGTGCTGCTGGACCTGAAGATGCCGGGGCTGGACGGTATGGATGTGCTTCGGGAGATCAAGACCATTGACGAAACCATTCTGGTGATCATCATTACCGGCTTTGCTACCGTGGAAACCGCCATCGAGGCCATGAAGCAGGGCGCTTATGATTTCATTCCCAAGCCCTTTGACCCGGCCCAGCTCAGGATGGTGGTGGAACGGGCCCAGGACAAAATCCGGCTTATGTGGCAAACCGAAAAGCTGGCGAGGGAGCGAAGCCTCACCCTGGCCGATCTGAGCAAGGAAAAAAGCCGGATCAGCGCCATTGTGGAATCCCTTCCCAACGGGGTTGTGGTCACCGACACCAGCGGCCAAGTCGTGCTGATCAACCCGTCCTTCAAACATCTAGTGGGCCTGCCTGCTGACAGTGAGCCCGGCAAAAACATTGCCGAATATATCCCGGACAAGGGGGTTTGCGATATGGTCACCGAAATCTCCCGTGGGGATTTTACCGGTGAAACAGAGATTCCGTCTCACGAGCTGGCACTTGAGGGCAAATACCTGATTGCCAGGGGGCGGCCGGTGTCCGGCGAAAACGGCGAATGTCTGGGCGCGGTGGTGACCCTGGGCGATTTCACCGCCATGAAAATCTTTGATCAGCTGAAATCCGAATTTGTGGCAAAGGTCTCCCATGAACTCCGGTCGCCGCTGTCCACCATTCATGAACAACTGGACATGGTGTTAAAGGATTTTGCAAAAAATGAAGACGCTCAGGAGGATCAATACCTGTTATCCCGGGCCAAGGAAAAAACCGGGGGGTTGATTTCGCTGATCGGGGATCTGCTGGACCTTTCCCGCATTGAGGCCGGCGGGACCGGTTTGAATATTCAGGCGGTTAAACTTGATGAACTGCTGAAAAACATTGTGGATTTTTTGCAGGGCAGGGCCAGGGCAAAGCAGCAAACACTCCAGCTTGATACGGACAATGAACCGCTTCCCCGGTTACAGGCCGACCCGATGGCGCTTGAGAGCATCTTTGGCAATCTCATCGCCAACGCCATTAACTATACGCGGGAAGGCGGCGCAATCACCGTCCGGATCAGGGGGGACAATCATACGCTGACAGTGTCGGTTGAAGATAACGGTTTCGGCATCGACCCCCGTCACCACGACAAAATATTTGAAAAATTCTACAGGGTTAAAGATGAGAATACCCGCTACATCACCGGTACCGGCCTGGGCCTGCCCATTGTAAAGGGACTGGTGGAACAGATGAGCGGAGAAATCCGGCTTGAAAGTCAGCCGGACAGCGGCAGCACGTTTACTGTCGTACTCCCCGCTGCCGGCTGAAAATAAAATTATTGATTATCCCACCAGACGCTTGATGCTCTCGCATATCTCTTCGGCCGATGCCGGCTTGGGAAGATAATCGTCGGCTTCCATACTCATGCCGTCAAAATGGGAATACCGGGTTGAACTCACATGATCTGATACCGCCGTTAAGAGAACAATGGGAATATCCACGTATTTTTCATCTGATTTCATCTCGGCACATACCTCAAAGCCGTCCTTTTCAGGCATCATGACATCCAGCACCATGCCATCCGGCGGGTTGGCATGGACCTTTTTCAGGGCTTCGGCACCGTCAAACGCCCGTTCGACCTGAAACCCCGCTTTTTCCAGATGTTTCTGGACGATCGCGGAAAAATCCGGCTCATCATCCACCACAAGAATTCGCTTTTTCGCCATTGTCTGCTCCTCCTTTCCGCCAGGCCATCCATTGTGTGGCATACGTTGCCGCACCGGGCTGCAACGCGTGTCTCCTTATTTTTTATTGTATATGACACAATTTCAAAATACCAGTGTTTTATCTTTTTTTTCAAAAAAATGAGGGGCGGCGTTTCACATAAACGCGGACCAGATGGACCAGATGGATTCCCTTGACACTTTCGCAAATCTTCTTCATAATTATAGAGTATATGTTGAAAAACCCGGCTGTCATATCGTCTGTTCTTTCTGCACGGTTGCTGCAATAAGGAAATTATACGGGTCTTTCACCAGCCATATATCACCCTGAATCTTTACAAGAGGTCATATCATGAAATCCACACATTCTCTTTCCATATGCCGATTACTGATAATGCTGCTGGCAGGCCTTCTGCTGGCACCGCCGGTTCTGGCAGCTGACGGCGAGGACGCCAGCAATCAGGCAGACATCGAGTTTATCAACCGCTGGCCAAGCGGTTCCCCCCACACCATTGCCATGTCAACCAATTACGTTTTTGTTGGCGATGGCAACATCATATCGGTCTACAACAAAACCGGCCTGGTTCTGGAGACCCGCATTCAAATCAACCTGTCCGCCAATGGCCAGGTCGACAAGGAATCGGAAGTCTCCGGCTTTGAGGGGGTGACCGCCCTTTACTATTTGAATAACTATCTTTATGCGGCATGCGGGAATGAGGGATTGAAAGTATACGATGCCACAGACCCGGCGAATATGACAGCGGCTGCATTGGAAGCAACCTATATCCCCAGGGAGAGCGACGGCCGGGTCAATGTCCGGGATGTTCGTGTGAACGGCAATTATGCCTATATCACTTATGCCAAATTCGGTTTTGTGGCTTTTAACGAAGTGGGTACTTCCAGTGCCGGATACACGACCGGCATTCAGATCCTTGATGTCAGTGATCCTGCAGCCCCCGACATGACTGCTGATTATGAACTGACCTCTGTATTTGGCGATATCGCAGAAGCCCTGAGCCTCTGCTATTGGGAAGGCGGCTCAAGGCAACTGCTCCTGGTGGCAGATTATTATCAGGGCATCCATGTAATTGATGTGAGTAATCCGGCTACACCGGTTGAAGAAGGTTTCTGTTATATGGGCTCGGCGTTCGATCTCGAGACAGACGGCGATTACATTTACGTGGCCACAGGATCATTCGGCCTATCCGCCATTGAAGCCGATCTTGCATCAGACAGCCGGTTTGCTGATGGCGATCTGGACGCTTTTCCCTCAGACGATGAGGGGTTTTACATCTGCCAGTATAATGCCGGATCAAGCGGCGCAGTGACCGTTGAGCTGGACGGCGATTACGCCTATGTGGGGGATACGGACCTGGGGATCGTGGTGCTGGATATATCCGATCCCACTACTCTGGCCGATACAGACGACGATACAGGCCAATATACAGCCGTGGTCGGCCAGTTCTCATCCTTTGATGTGGGGTATAACAGCAAGCCCGGTTTCTTTGACCTTGACAGCGATGGCGATCTGGATGCGCTGAGCGGCACCTGGACCGGTTATCTCTACCAGTTTGAAAACGCCGGGGCAGTTGACTCTCCCGGGTTTGCCAATCCTATCAGTTCCGGGAAACTTGTTGCCGACGCCTGTACCCCGGCATTCGGAGACGTGGATGGTGACACCGATGACGATCTGCTGCTGGGACAGGCCACCGGCGGGATCACCTACTACAAAAACACCGGCGCCACTGCGACCAACCCGTTTGAAGCCCAGGAAGAAGCTGATAATCCGTTTGCCGGTATTGACGTGGGCGGTTACAGCGCCCCGGCCCTGGTGGATATTGACGATGACGGGGATATGGACCTTTTTGTGGGCGCCGGACCGGACCCGGATGAAGACGATGGCGGTTCAGATACCGGAAAGATCTTCTTTTATGAAAATGATGGCACGGGAACATTTACCCAGCAAACCGGCGCCAATAACCCCCTTTCCAACACGGATGTGCCCAGCGACAGTACACCGGCGTTTGCGGATATCGATAATGACGGGGATCAGGACTGCTTTATCGGCGCCTTTGACGGCAGTATCTATTTTTATGAAAATACAGGGACAGCGGCCGCAGCAACTTTTACGGAACAGACCGGCGCCGGCAACCCGCTGGATGGGGTTGGAAGCGACAAGTTATTCAGCTCTCCTACCTTTGTAGATATTGACAATGACGGGGATCAGGACTGCTTTATCGGATACAGGGACGGGTTTACCCATTTTTACGAAAACACAGGTGATGCAGCCAATCCGACATTTACCCGGCCCCACCCCGACCTCCTGCTTACCGGTGAAATCACCGGTGCCTATCATTTACTTCTGGACAGCGGTAATGACAGGATGTATGTGGGAGATCACCTGGAAGGATTGCAGGTGTTAGATATCACCACGGCTGAAGCCCCCACGCTTAACACCCGCGTTACGGACACCAATACCCCATCGGATGCAGATGCCGTGTTTTTCAATGTCAATAACGCGGGCATCGACTTTGATGATGCCGACAACAGCCATCTGCAAAACTACACCTTCTCCGTGGACGACGATGCCACCTCCGGTGCTTTTTCCGAAGGCGTAAGAATTTTCTATGCTGTCCTGTCTGAAAATTACGTCAGCTTTGTCATGAAAGGATTTCTGGCAACTGCCGGTGAGGCTAAAGATGTTTATGCATACGGAAACTACCTGTATATAGCAGACGGCAGTGACGGCCTGAAGATCATTGACCCCGATCTGCCGGCCAGCAGCGACAACACAAAATACCGGGTGGAACCGGCATTAACAGGCAGCCTTGCCATTGCCGGCGGTGACGCAAGCGGCGTTTATGTCTCCGGCAATTACGCTTATGTAGCTGCGGGCAGCCAGGGCCTTCGCATTGTCAATATCTCCAATCCCGCAGCACCGGCTGAAACCGGGTTTCTGGCCGGCACGGATATACTGGATGCCAATGCCGTGTATGTTACCGGCAACTACGCCTATGTGGCCGACGGCACCAGTGGCGTCAAGGTCGTTGATATATCAGACAAGGATTCACCGGCACTGGTGGGCGCCAGTACCATTTCAACAGACGATGCCCGGGCACTCTCCTATTCAGGCACGTACCTCTACCTGGCGGATGGGAACGAAGGGTTTTATATTATCGATATTAACGATCCATCCACGCCCGCTACAAGGGGGGACGGGTATTCAACAGAGGGCATAGCGTATGGCATTACGGCAAAATACAATTCAGAACTGGACGGCGATCTCATATGGATCGCGGACGGCCGGGCCGGCTTGAAATTCTATGTTTACTATTCCACCATACCGGCGGTGAGTTTCGGTTCATTTAACTCCAGCGGAACGGCAAAAGATGTGGATGTTATCAGCGACTTTGCCTTTATCAGCGATAGTGCGGGCGGGCTGGTCGCTATTCTTGCCGTCCCCCCGGATCCGGCGACAAGCGACTTTTCCCCGACACCGGTCAATCTCCATGCTCTCTCATACGGTGATTCTTCCGGCTGCGCCGTCTGGACGGCCACGGACAAAGGCGGCTTGCTGAACCGCATCAGCGCCTTTCTCCGGCATCTCCTGCCCGGTGATTAACGTATACGATGCGGCCCACGGGAGAAAAAATACGGCTTGCCCTGCGGCTTGACCGGACGCTCCGGTTTGTCTGGAACGCGGCGCCCGGCGCTTTTCTGTTGTCCGCAACACTTGTGTTTTTCACCGGTCTGATCCCCCTGGCCACCCTGTATCTGATCAAACTGATTGTGGATGCTGCGGGTAATGCCATTCAGCCCCCGGCCGGTGGGGATACCACTGCCCACATCACCGCCATTCTAATCCTGGTGGGCCTTGCTGCGGGGGTCGGCCTGACGGGGGTAATTCTCCGTCAGATCATGGCGCTCGCAAAAGAAGTGCTGTCACTCAAGATATCGGATCATGTCTATGATCTGTTGCACAGAAAATCCATTTCCATGGATCTGTCCTTTTATGAAAACCCCGCTTATTTTGATTCCCTTCACAGGGCCCAGATGGAAGGCCCCTACCGGCCGGCAAAGATCGTGGAAGGTCTCATACAACTGGGCCAGAACAGTGTATCGTTTTTTGCGGTCGGCGGCCTTCTGATTACCCTTCACTGGTTTATCCCCCTGATATTGCTTCTGGCCGTAGTGCCCGGCATTATCGTCCGCCTCCGTTACTCCGGGAAACTTTACCAGTGGCAGCGCCAACGCACCGGCATGGAAAGGGAGGGGGAATACCTCAACTGGCTGATCACGGGCAGCATGCACGCCAAGGAACTCCGGCTCTTTGAAACCGGGGGCATGTTTGCAGACGCTTTCTCCGCCATTCGCCGCATTCTCCGAAATGAACGCATTGCGCTGAGCCGGAAACGTGCCGTTGCAGACACCGTCGCCCAGATGGGAACGATTGCCGCGGTTTTTGGCATTCTTGCATTTATCGTCATACGGGCGGTCGCCGGCATCATCTCCATCGGTAGCCTGGTGATGTACTACCAGGCCGTCCAGCGGGGACTTGACTACTTCCGGGCAATGCTGGAGGGCCTTGCCGGCCTTTATGAAGACAACCTGTTTATCGCCTATTTTTATGACTTTCTGGACATGCAGGAAACAATCATCGACCCGCCGCAACCGGCCTCAATCCCGGAAACCATTCAGAAAGGCATTACATTTGAAAATATCAACTTCCGGTATCCCCTTTCCGGGAAGGCAGCGCTGGCCGATATCAATTTTTCCATCGCGCCGGGGGAGGTAATTGCCCTGGTCGGTGGCAACGGGGCCGGGAAATCCACTCTCGTCAAACTCCTGTGCCGGTTATATGACCCGGAAACCGGTGTAATCCGGATCGATGGCACGGACATACGGCAATTCCCCATATCGGATTTACGAAAAAAGATCGGGGTGATGTTCCAGGATTATGCCAAATACCAGTTTACGGCCCGGAAAAACATCTGGATGGGTGATATTCAGGCAGCATTGAAAAGCCCGGCCGTGGAAGAGGCTGCAACCGGCGCCGGGGCGGATACAATGATCAGCGAACTGCCGGAGGGATATGAGACCATCCTTGGGAAGTTATTTGAGGGGGGGACGGAACTCAGCGAAGGGCAATGGCAGAAAATTGCATTGGCCAGGGCATTCATGCGAAATGCGAAACTGATCATCCTTGATGAACCGGCCAGCTCCCTTGACGCAACCAGCGAATATGAAATTTTCAGAAATTTCCGAACGTTGATAAAGGGCAAAAGTGCAGTCTTGATCAGCCACCGGTATTCAACCGTAAAGATGGCAGACAGAATCGTTGTTATCAACAAGGGAAGGATTGTTGAGCAGGGGACACATGCAGATCTCCTGCAAAACGGCGGGTATTACACCAACTGGTTTGAAAAGCAGTCCCTTGTGGCAGGGACGGGCATGTGATGTCAGGCAGTTATGAGCTTGCCGAAGAATGACAACCGGCACCACTATCGCTGGGATCGCATGGTCCCAGAGATGGCCCTGATGAAAACGCATTGCCTGTTTTACACATGAACAGCACCGCCTCTTCACTGGAACTTCTGGAGAATATACTGATAATCGGCATTTCCCAGCGTTTTTTCTACGTTTTGCCGCCATTTTTCATGACAAGCTCCCCCTTTTATTAAAAAATCGCCAACGCCTCCTTCGCGGTAGCAGGGGAACCCGCCACCGTTGATATATACACAATACTTTATGTATAAGGACTCAGGCCCTTTCGTTAATGATAATGCTATCGTTTATTTCTGTTAATGTCAAGGCCAAGGCCCAAATACCAAGTGCCCCAAGCAGACACTTTGAGGGTTGACACGCCTGTCGCCTGTTTCAAGCAACACTGTTCAGGCTCCGACAACCCGGCATTGCCCGATACCCTGGACGGCAATCGTTTAATTGATCATGAAAAGCTTTTAGAACAGGGAATCAATGCAGAACTTCCAGAAGAAGGGGGATACTCGTGTCATATCAATCGTTGCTACTAAACTCCGGGGGGAAAGCGCAGACTTCCGCTGCATGTGCATTCTTATGCCGCCATCGGCAAGTATAGCGGAAGGCTGTTCAAAGACTGTCCCGCAACCATGAAAAGTGTCATTACGGGCAAGCCCTGCCAAAGGCAGGGCTTGCCCCCAAATCCATAAAATGTATAATAATATCAATCTTATACTGGATTCCGGCGCACGTTCCGCTTCGCTCCACTGGCCGGAATGACGGATTGAACGGCAGCCTGTGCTCAGGCTACCACGCTCCAGATGGTATGAATGACACTTCTCTGTTGACATTTCACTGGGCACGCGGATTTGAAAACAGACGATGGTGTCAGGGACGGGCAGTGACAAACAAGATCTATGAAGCTGTATTGTCGTTGCAGGTATAAAACGGGGGCCACCCCTGCCCGCTGGCGCAATTACCATCGCCCGGGCCGCCAAAAAGGCCAAAGGAACTTTTACACGTGGCCAGCACCGCCTCTTCGCTGGAACTTCTGGACAGGATACAGAGAATCGGCGTTTGCCAGCGTTTTTTTTGAATATTGCCATTATGCTTCATGACAAAAGATACTCCTTTTCACAAAAAAACCTTCAACGCCGCCTCCGTGACAAAAGTGCAACCTGTCACCGTTGATCTACACGCAATGTTTCATCAGGGCCGGGTACCGATACCCACTATCCCTGATGGAGGTCCCACACCTCCCTTGCACGGCGCCTCCCGGAAAGAACAGGGGCTTCCAACGGGATCATTTTTGTTTGATGTATGACAAGCCGCAAAAACGCTGTTTGATGCATTCGCTCTCATGAATATTTTCAGCGCGGGTGTCGTCCACTGTTTTTTTGGCGGCATAACAAAAGCCTTTTTATCCGGGTCAAGCATTTCCCTTTTGTTTACAGAGCGCATATGGCGTGAAACATGCTGCCATACCATCCGGTCTGCCATGAGGATTTGAGCCTTTGCAAGCGGCAAACACATTGTTTGTTGCCTCTCCCCTCACAAATACGCTCAGGGCCGGTGCTTGCCATTCTCTTTTTTTGCCCATACGTCACCTCGGGACTTTAATTCTTTTTTAATATTATACCCCGTTCCCGCCCTAAATGTCAAACAAAACCATGAATTCTGAAGATTCAGAAGCGGTGTCATACACCCGTTGTTCAACTGTCGGGATTTAGCAGCGCCGCCCTTGATTTTGCCACGTCGCAGAAGTGATCACAGGAGATGTCCATGCAACCGGTTTCAAGATAACAATGGGCCGGACACCAGAGGCAGAGATTAACGAGGGAGCAGGTTTCACAGTGGTTTAAATAGTCGGGATTGGTGGATGTCATGGCGCGGATTTCCGGCACAAAAACCGCCAGCGCCTCTTTGAGATTTCCGGTTTTCAGATCATAGATACAGTCCGGATGCCACAGGGAGGAACATAACCGGAACCAGCCGTCATAACTGACCACAAAATCCGAAATACCGGCACCGCAGGAAAAGAGATAATGTTCGTCCCCGATCACCCGGTCCGGCAAGATCAATTTGTCGCAATGGTCCTGCATCGCTGCCAGTCGCCCCGCATCCGAGGCCTCCAGTGCGGCAATGGTCTCTCCGTCCAGCCGCTGGGCACGAATTTCCCGGTTTTTGCTTTCATCGCCGTCAAACCGGAGATGAAGCAGGGGGTCAAACCGGAATGGACGGGCGGAGTGGCGCCGGCAGAAATCACCAATCGCCTCAAACGCCGCCACATTGGCTTTCATGAAAACGCCTTTGAGATTGACCGGTATCTGATTGTCAAGAAGCCGGTTGAGTCCTTCCTTAAAGGCATCAAACAGATCCGGCCGCCGGGTGACCTTTCCGTAAACAGATTTCGTGATACCGTAAACCGTCACCTCCAGATCCCGCGGGGGATATTGACGAAACAGCTCAACATGCCGGTCCCTGATCAGCGTCGCATTGGTGAAGACCGAAACAAGCAGCCCCTGCCGCTTCAAATAAAGATAAATTTCCTCAAAATCCGGCCGGAGCAGCGGTTCACCGCCTGTAATCAGACACCAGACCGCCCCCATCGCCACGGCCTGATCCGCAATATCTTTAATTTTTTCAAAGGGCAACTCGGCGGCAATGGCCTGTTTGTCACCTTCCGGCAGATTTATATAACAATGCCGGCAATTATTGTTACACCGTGCGGTCAACTCCAGGGTAAAAGAGATCAGGGCGTTGTTCTGCTTTCGCTTTTCCCATATCCCCAATTCGGATAGTGACGTATGGCGCTGAATATAATCATTCATTGTATCGTCTGTTTCATCCACCGGAGAACCGGCAGAATCACTCCTGTCAATAATCCACTGGCCGACAGCATGGCCATCAGATGCCTGCCGGTCCCGCCGGCAAACCATACATCGCGGCTGTTGCGTTCAACCCGGCGCACAATACCGACAATGGCGTCGGCCGATACCATGCCGTCAGCGCATCGGACATTATCGCCCTTCAGCTTGAACTGCCCTCCACGCTTTCCCACAACCCGGTGAATCACGACCGCATCATTCCGCCAGGGCGGGTGCGCCGCCACCACGTCGCCAACACAGGGCTGTTGTGCCGCTTTGGGAAAAACAGTGACAATATCGGCATCCTTTATAAACGGAGACATACTGTGCCCCCGGGCGGCAAACCGGAAGCCGGCATTATTCTCCATCATTGATCGCATCAGGTCAGACAGGGCCGCGCCGGACATCATCAGTTCATCTGCAACCATCCGCTTACCCCGACACCACCATCTTCATTTCCACCAGTGCCCCGAGAATGCCCTGTACATCCCCGGCAATGGCCGCTTCCTCGGCTTCATAGTCGGCCTGCAATAAAGTCACGATATCGGCAACAGACCGGCCAGGGGCAAGTTTTTCCCAGATCGCCCGGCCGGTTTCATTCAGCGAATAGATCTCCTCTTCCATGTTGCCGATACCGGCGGCAATGGGTACCAGAAGGAATTCATCCTCGATCTGCCTTGCAACCACGTCCGGGGACGGCACATACACATCGGTCATCTTGATTTGGACTGTCATGATGCTTCCTGTAGAATTAAAGGTACGCTACCCTGCAAATACATGGTATACTTATAATAATGCCATATTATGCGAAGAATGTACATTATTTTAGACAATAAGGCTGTGTTAACCCGATTATGATGCATACCCGCTATTTTAATGTTGCCGGTATCACGCTGGCTTTTGAATCCGAGCTGCCCATAACGGACCGGACCTTTCAACCCAAGTTCAGGCTTTTTGAAACCGACGGCCCGGGGGATGACAATGTGGTGTTGTCCCATCGGTTCTATCTGCCGGAAATAGATGCCGACGCCATGGGAAAACTTGTTTATCAACAGGCGCCCTGGCGGATTTATGAAACAACTGGCGGCTGGCGCTATCTTCTGGATGCATCTGCCCATGAAACCAGACCGGTGATCCGGCAGATGCTCTTCTGCAACCGCGATTATACAAAAACCGACATATACAACAGCGATATGGTCAAAACCGCCTATGAAAAAGGCGGCATTTCCGCCCTGACCATGTGCCCCACCGACCAGGTCTTCCTGGCCCAGCTTCTTGCAGACCGTCAGGGATGCTACATACATTCCGACGGTATCAAGCTGAACGACGAGGGGCTCCTTTTTGTGGGTCACTCCGGCGCGGGTAAATCCACCATTGCCACCATCATGCAGGACAAGGGCGAAATCCTTTGTGATGACCGGATGATTATCCGGAAATGGGGCGACACTCATTATCTTCACGGCAACTGGAGCCACGGCACCATGCCGGTGGTCTCTCCTGCTTCCGCGCCGTTGTCGGCCATCTTTTTCCTGGAAAAGGCCCATGACAACCGGATTGTTCCCGTCAAGAACAAGATGGACAGCATCAAAATAATGCTTGCCTGTCTGATAAAGCCGCTGGCATCGGCGCAATGGTGGGAGCAGATGCTTACGCTTATTCAGGATGTGGTGGATCACACGCCGTGCTATACGCTGCGATTTGACAAAAGCGGGGCCATTTATGAGGAAATACGAACTTGTCTGAATATGTCGTAAAACAGTCTATTGCCGATCTGATGGCAAACAAATCACCGGTATTGCGCAAACTGGATATAGAGCTGACCGAGCGTTGCAACAATAACTGCATTCACTGTTACATCAATCAACCGGCAAATGACCGCGCTGTCAAAAACCGTGAATTAACCACCGAAACGCTGAAACACCACATTACGGAAGCTGCCGCCCTGGGGTGCATGACCCTGCGTCTCACCGGCGGTGAGCCATTGCTGAGGCATGATCTTCCGGAGCTATATCGTCATGCCCGGTCACTGGGCATTGCCGTTGCCCTTTGCACCAATGCCACTTTAATCACGCCGGCGCTGGCTGACCTTTTTCAATCAACACCGCCCGGTGCCCCTGTTGAAATCACCCTGTATGGCATCAATAAAGATAATTATGAAGTCATTTCCAATCTGCCCGGCAGTTACAAGGCTGCAATGGCCGGTATTCAATTTTTAAGAGAACGGGATATCGCCTTTACCCTGAAGGGATGCTATATTCGGGAACATTTCCCCGACCATATGGCGATGGCCGCATTCGAGCAGGTGACAGCCGAACTCACCGGGTCCGGTCAGCCGCCGGGATTTTCCATGAATTTTGATTTACGGGCAAGGCGTATGCCTGAGAAAAAAAATGAAATGATTCGATCCTTACGGGCCACGCCGGCGGAAACCCTGATGATCCTGACCCGCGACAACCAGGCCTTTATCAAAGAGATGAAGCAGTTTGCCGCCAAATTCATGCGCCCCCCGGGCAGCCGGCTTTTCTCCTGCGGCGCCGGCAAAAACGGCGCTATTGACGCATATGGCATGCTTCAACCCTGCCTGATGATGCGTCATCCGGACATGGTATACGACCTGTCCCGGGGCACGTTGAAAGACGGCATGACCCGGTTTTTTCCGGCATTGCGGAAAAAAGAGGCAACCAACCCTGATTATCTGGCGCGTTGCGCCCGCTGTTTTCTCCACGGCCTGTGCGAACAATGCCCCGCCAAATCCTGGATGGAGCACGGTACCCTTGACACGCCCGTGGAATATCTCTGCGCTGTGGCCCACGAAAAAGGCCGGTATCTGGGTCTTCTCCATCCCGGAGAAACAGCATGGACGATAAATGACTGGCAGCAAAGGCTTGACGCTTTCAGTACGGAATAATTAAACGCCGGTAAGCATGGTCTGCACTGCCTCTGCATCGTATTGCCTGTCCACCAGCGGGCCATCCTTGAGGTGATCAATCCGGTCGGTGAATGAAGTGCCTTCGGTTTGATATAGAATACCGGTGGGAATCCGGTCGCCCCACTCCCGGCTCAGGGCCATGGCGGCGTCCCAGTCCGACGGGTCGTGGCCGGTGTCCATTATATCCGCGACCCGCTTTTTGTACCACCCATTGGTATTGATATGATTAAAAGAGACACAGGGCTGAAGAATATTGACCAGAGAAAACCCTTTATGGTTGATGGCGGCCTGAATCAGTCCGGCCAGATGTTTCTTCTCTCCGGAAAACCCCCTTGCCACAAACCCCGCCCCCAGCGTTAGCGCAACAGACAGAGGATTAAAGGGTTCCGATATTACGCCCTTCCGCTGCATCCGGGTCACAAATCCCATATCCGAGGTGGGGGAAGACTGTCCCTTGGTCAGGCCATAAACCTTATTGTCATGGGTCAGCAGGGTGATATCTATGTTTCGGCGCACAGCGGCAAGAAAATGGTTTCCCCCTTCGCCGTAACAGTCCCCGTCTCCGGAACTGACCAGAACGGTAAGTTTGTGGTTGGCCAGTTTGGCGCCGGTAGCCACCGGCAGGGCACGGCCATGAAGACCGTGAATGAAATTGCATTTCAGAAAATGAGGGGTCTTACCGGCCTGTCCGATGCCGGAAACAATCAGGACACTCTCCGGGGGCATCCCAAGCCCGGCCAGGGCATCTTTCATGGCCGCCAGGATATTGAAATTGCCACACCCCGGACACCACTTGTTTTCAAAATCGCAATCAAAATCTTTTATGTCTGTCATATCCCACTCCTGTTCACCTGGTATTTATCATGCCCGGTATTGGTCCACAATGTCCTCCGCACAAAAGGGCCGGCCGTCATACTGCAGGATCGAACGGGCGACCGTTATGCCGGTCTCCTGCGGGATCAGGCGTCCCAGCTGCGAGGTGGCGTTCTGCTCCACGGTAATGAGCGTCTCCGCAGCCTTCACAGCCGCCTTAAACGCCGCTTCAGGAAAGGGCCAGATATCAGCCATGGCAAGACAGCCCACATCCTCCCCGTCCTCCCGCAATCTTTCCACCGCCTCTTGTGTGGCACCGGCGGTACTGCCCCATGCTATCAGCAAAGCCCGGCTTTCCGGATGCAACGTTTCAGGCGGCCGTATTTCTGCACGCATGGCCGCCAGCTTGGCGTTTCGCTTATCCACCATATCTTTCCGGTTTGCCCGGTCTTCGCTGATATGCCCGTCCTGCCGGTGCTCATTACCGGAAACACCCACCAGAGCCTGGCCTTTGCAGGGAAGCGCCCGGGGGGATATACCATTTTCAGTAAAAACATACCGCTGATAAGCTGCGGGATCGGCGATGTTTGCATCTGATACAATATGCCGCCTGACCTGGCCGGGTGCCTCAAATACCTTCTCGGTCAGGGTAAATGAATCATTAAAGTACTGATCCGTCAGGACGATTGCGGGCACCTGGTACTTTTCCGACAGGTCAAACGCCCGGATCATAACGGCATAGGCATCATCCATGCTGGTGGGCGCAAAGACAAACCGGGGAAACTCATCCTGGGAGGCATTGATCACAAACAGCAGATCCCCCTGGGCCGTTCGTGTGGGCAGGCCCGTGGCCGGACCGGGCCGCTGGGCATTCACAATCACCACGGGTGTCTCTGTTATCGCGGCCAGCCCCAGCCCCTCGGTCATCAGACAGAACCCGCCACCGGATGTGGCGGTCATGGCCCGCGCGCCGGCAAAAGATGCGCCGATCACCATGTTGATAGCCGCAATCTCGTCTTCGGCCTGCTCCACCACCAGGGGGAAGGTATCCGATAATTCCGACAACTGCTGCATTATCCCCGTTGCCGGGGACATGGGATAAAAGGCACCGACCCGGCAGTCCGCCGCAAGGGCGCCCAGCGCCAGTGCCCTGACTCCGTTCATCAGCATCCCGCCGGCTTCGTCATTTCCCCATTCCATCGGCCATTGAAAGCCAACCCCTTCAACCGCCTGATATCCGGCCCGGGCTGCGGCAAGATTATTATCCCGCACATCGGCCTTGGCCTTTTCAAACCGATTGTTGATAATGGCTTCAAACTGTTCAAACGGCGCTCCCGTAAGCGCCAGACAGGCACCGGCCGCCACAGTGTTGGCCATGATTTTCCCGCCGGCATCCGCCGCAAGCTTTGTTATTGGGATTGTCATAGCGCCATCTGTTGCTTCATCTTCCTCGCGGTCAATCAGGCAAAGGCCATCTTTTACCAGCGCCTGCCGGTGAATCTCATAGGTTTCACCGGTCATGGCCACAAGTAAATGAATATCCCTGGAGGGCGCATGGACCGGTTTATTACTGATCCGCAGTTGAAAAAAGCTGTGCCCCCCCCGGATGCGTGATTCAAAATCGTTGATGGCATAAATATACAGCCCGGCCTTCTGGCATACCCGGACCAGCAGATCGCCAACAGTCTGAATCCCCTGACCGGCCTCACCGCCGATCAGAATGGTGATATCTGTTTGCATGGATGACTCCCTTTTTAGGTCTTTGCCAACTGCCGCAACATATAAGGCAATATGCCTTCGTGTTTGTAATAATTTACCTCCATGGCCGAATCCAGCCGGACAATGGCCTGAAAGGATTGCTCCCTGCCCTCTCCGGACACCGCGCGGACACGGATTGATTGCCCCGGCGACAATCCGGCGGCAATCTCTTCAATATGGAACACCTCTTCACCGGTCAACCCGAGGGATCCGGCATTTTCCCCGGCCTGAAACTGAAGGGGCAGAACGCCCATAGCCACGAGGTTGCTTCTGTGAATCCGCTCAAAACTTTCGGCAATAACGGCCCTGATCCCGAGCAGCAAGGTCCCCTTGGCCGCCCAGTCCCGGGAACTGCCGGTGCCATAGTCCTTGCCCGCAATCACGATCAGCGGGATTCCGGTAGCCTGATAGGCCATGGCGGCGTCAAAAACCGACATCTTTTCGTTGGTCGGTAAATATCGCGTCCATCCCCCTTCCATCCCCGGTACCAGATGATTGGCAAGCCGGACATTGCCGAATGTGCCCCGCAACATGACCTCGTGATTCCCCCGTCGCGCACCATAAGCGTTAAATGCATCGGCGTCCACTTTCTTTTCACGCAGATACGCTGCAGCCGGGCTGTCATCGGGAATGGCCCCGGCCGGAGAAATATGGTCCGTGGTAATGGTATCGCCCAACAAAGCCAGTACCCGGGCACCGTCGATATTCGATGGGGACGGCGTCTCCAGGGTCATGTCCTGAAAAAACGGGGGCTCCTGAATATACGTGGAATCGGCTGCCCACGCGTATTGGCTGCTCTGCACCGCCGTCAATTGACGCCAGTTATCGTCACCGGTATAAACATCCGCATACTGTCGTTGGAACATTTCCGGTTCAAGACAACGCATGGCATCGTCAATCTCCTGCCGTGACGGCCAGATGTCCTTAAGGAATACCGGCCGGTTGTTGGGATTGTGGCCGAGGGGCTCGGTTGTCAGATCGATGTTTACGGTGCCGGCCAGCGCGTATGCGATCACCAGCATGGGCGAGGCCAGATAATTGGCCCGGACCAGGGGATTGATCCGTCCTTCGAAATTCCGGTTGCCGCTCAATACCGATGCCACGACCAGGCCGGTTTGTTCCACAACCGATGCCACGTCCGAGTAGAGCGGGCCACTGTTACCGATGCAGGTGGTACAACCGTATGCCACCGGATGAAACCGAAGGGCCTCCAGGTACGGCAGCAGACCGGCGGCATTCAGATAATCCAACACCACCGTTGACCCCGGCGCCAGGCTTGTCTTGACCCACGGCCGGACCATTAATCCGCGGGCCACGGCTTTTTTTGCAAGCAGACCGGCGCCCATCAGCACGGAGGGGTTGGACGTGTTGGTGCAGCTTGTAATCGCCGCGATAACTACGGCCCCATGGTCCAGATAAAAACTCAGATACGGCCGTCGCACTGTCACGCCTTCCGCTTCGAGGGGTTTTCGCCGCACGGTTTGGCTGACCATCACCCCCCCCGGCGGGGTGACGGCCCCGCCTTCGGCCTCCCATTGTTTATCATCCTCCGGCCGGCTTCCGGGCGCAACAAAGGTTTCGTGAAAATTCTCCATAAATGCGGTTTGCGCACCGGAAATCCGCAGCCGCTCGTGGGGTCGCCTGGGACCGGCCAGGGAGGGCTCCACTGTACTCAGATCCACTTCCATGATGTCGGGAAAAACCGGATCGGGCGTTCGCCCGGTACGCAACAATTGCTGGGCCTCAAGATAGGCCTTTGTCAGGGCAATGTGTGCCTTTGGCCTTCCGGTGAGTTGCAAATAATCAAGGGTAACGTGATCAGCGGGAAAGAGGGTGGCCGTGGCCCCGAACTCCGGCGTCATATTGGCGATTGTGGCCCTGTCCGGCAGGCTCAAAGCATCCAGGCCCGAACCGAAAAATTCCAGAAATGCGCCCACAACACCCTTCTTGCGCATCATCGCCGTTATTGTCAGCACCAGGTCCGTGGCGGTTGCTTCTGCCGGCATCTGACCGGTCAGCCGAACTCCGATCACCTGTGGTGTGAGCAGATACACCGGCTGACCAAGCATGACCGCCTCGGCCTCGATCCCCCCCACGCCCCATCCGAGCACTCCCAGACTGTTAATCATGGTCGTGTGGGAATCCAGTCCCACCAGCGTATCCGGGTAAAGCAAGGAATCTTCAGCCTGTTCATCCTTCATGACCACACCGGCAAGATGTTCGAGATTGACCTGGTGGCAGATACCTGTGGCCGGGGGGACCACATTAAAATTGGAGAAGTTCTTCTGGCCCCATTTTAAAAAGGCATAGCGCTCACTGTTTCGCTGGAATTCCTCTTTCAGATTTTCGGAAAATGCTGCATCGCAGCCGAAGCGGTCCACCTGAACGGAATGGTCGATGACCAAATGGACCGGTATGCGGGGGTTGATCTTTTCGGGATCACCGCCCAGCCGGGCCATGGCATCGCGCATGGCCGCGAGATCACACACTGCCGGAACGCCTGTAAAATCCTGCATCAGCACCCGTGCCGGCAGAAACGGAATCTCGTCCTGCCCGGCGTTTTGGGACGACCATTCGGCCAGTGTTTGTATGTGGTGCTTCTGCGTGTGCAGACCATCCTCATGCCGCAGCAGATTTTCCAGAAGAATGCGGACGGTCACCGGCAGGGTTCCCAAATCGGCCCCCAGACGGCTGCCCAGCTTTTGCAGGCTGAAATACCGGTAAGCCCTCCCCGCTACCGACAAAACGGACACGGTATCAAACGAATCCCGACCCGTCATGGCAATCCCCCTTTATCGTTTATCCATGGGAACAAACGCACACTCGGCCGGCCCGCAGTATTCTCCCACATATTCCGCCGATGGCCGATAGAGCGCCGGTTTTGCATCAGCGCCCCCGAACTGTTCCTCCAGCACATGGGCGATCCAGCCCGCGACACGGGAAATAGCAAATACCGGGGTAAACAGATCGATCGGGATGCCCATATAGTAGTAAACCGACGCGCTGTAAAAATCGACGTTCGGATAGATGTCCATGCCTTTGCGTTCCGCAAATGCCGCTTTCCCTTTTTTTTCAAGAGCAATGGTCATGTCATACCACCTGGTATCACCCGCCTTTTCCCCGAGTTCGCGGGACATGTCCGACAGGATAAATGCCCGGGGATCGCCGGTTTTATAGACAGCATGCCCCAGCCCCATGATCTTGCCGCCGCTGTCCAGTACCTTGTTGATATAGTCGTCAATAGCTTCCACCGAACCGATAGACAGCAGCATCTGAATGACCCGGGCATTGGCGCCGCCGTGCAGCTCTCCGGACAGAGATCCGACAGCGGCGGAAACCGAGGCATAGAGATGGGCCCGCGTGGACGCCACCTGACGGGCGGAAAAAGTAGACGCATTGAACGAATGCTCGGCATGGAGCACCAGACAGCAGTCCATAAATGCGGCCATTGTATCATCCGGCTTTTCACCGGTAAGCATGTACAAAAAGTTGGCCGCATGCCCCAAGTCCGGATCCGGTCGTACCGGCGCCTGGTTGTTGCGGATACGATGCCATGCCGCCACAATCGTTGGAACTTTAGCGACCAGCGCCATTCCACGTTCCCTCACATTGGTTATCGCCAATGTCTCCGCATCGGGGTCAGTGCCCGCCAGTATGGGAATAGCTGCCTGAAGAATATCCATGGGCCGGGCGTCTGCCGGGCAGGCCTTTAATGCCGATATCAATACCGGCCCCACATCCCTTTCCGCCGCCATCTGACGGGAAAAAACATCCAGGGTTTCCGCATCGGGCAGTTGTTCGTATAACAAAAGATGAACAATCTCTTCATAGGTCGCCTGCTTTGCCAAGTCCGTTATTAAATAGCCACGGTAAATGAGCTTTCCCGCCTCGCCGTCCACGTGACTGATTCTGGTACTGGCGACTGTCACGCCTCTTAATCCGGTATTTTTAATGTCCTTATCACCTGCTTTGCCGGTCATCGCTCATTCCTCCTCACCATACAACACCTGTTTCAATTCACCTGCCGGCAGGATATTGTTTTCCAGTGCCACATCTTCAATGGTACGCCCCTGGTCATGCGCCTGCCTTGCAATATCGGCTGCCTTATCATAACCGATGTAAGGCACCAGATTTGTCACAATGGCGAGGCTCTTCTCAATATTGCCGGCACAAATCGTTTCATTGGGGGTAATCCCCTTCACACACTTTTCTGTCAGCGCCTGGGCGGCATTTGACAGCAGCGATATGGACTGCAACAGATTGTCCGCCACCATGGGCAACATGGTGTTCAATTCGAAAAATCCGCCCTGTCCGCCAGCAGTTATGGCGGCATCATTACCGATCACCTGAGCCCCGGCCTGAATGACGGCTTCGGGGATTACCGGGTTCACCTTTCCCGGCATGATCGAGGACCCCGGCTGCAAGGCTGGCAGGTTTATCTCCCCCAGACCGCACCGGGGGCCCGATGCCAGCCATCGGATGTCGTTTGCAATTTTTATCATACTCACGGCAATGGTTTTCATTACGCCGCCGGCTTCAACCACTGCATCGCAGGCGCCCTGGGCCTCGAAATGGTTGGCCGTCTCCACAAAGTCAATACCGGTGGTCGCCGCAATCTGTGAGACAACCCGGCCGGCAAAAGCGTCGTGAGCGTTCAGCCCGTTTCCAACGGCCGTCCCCCCCAGCGCCAGCCGGCACAGCCTTGACTGGCAATCGCCCGCCCGTGACAGGGCCAGTTCTACCTGAGCGGCATATCCTGAGAATTCATCCCCCAGGCGCATCACCACCGCATCCTGTAAATGGGTGCGGCCGATTTTCTCAATATGCCGAAATGCAGTGGCTTTTTCCTCAAGGACCTGAAAAAGACCGCACAGAGCGGGTGTCAATGTTTCCCGAATCTGCCGCATGGCCGCGATATGGATGGCCGACGGCATAACATCATTACTGGACTGGCAGCGGTTAACATGGTCGTTCGGGTGGACCGGGGATTTGGTTTTCCGTTGATTGGTGAGGATTTCGTTGGCCCGGGTGGCAATGACCTCATTCATGTTCATGTTGGTGGATGTCCCCGAACCGGTCTGAAATATATCCACCGGGAACTGATCGTCATGCCGTCCTTCCATAACCTCATCGGCAGCCCGGACAATGGCGTCAACCAGACCGGTATCAAGGATTTTCAGATCTGCGTTGACCAGGGCGGCATGCTTCTTGATCATTGCCAGGCTGTGGATCAGCGTGATTGGCATACGCCGGCCACTGATGGAGAAATTGTTTATTGCCCGGCAGGTCTGAGCGCCATAATACGCATCTTCCGGCACCACAACGGTTCCCATGCTGTCGGATTCTTCTCTGGTGGGCATCTGCGGCACTCCTCAAAAAAGGCACGAAACAATATTCCTATCAGAAATCGAATTTTTCAGGGGGCCGGCGCTCCGGCACATAGACATCCGGCACCTCCCCCGCATTCCAGGCTGATGAAACATAGAGATTGCAATAACAACTGCCGTATTCCGCCACATCCGGCGCCCGGTAATCGCAGGGACAGATGATGTCCCGGTCAGCGTCCCGGTCGCCACTGGCAAGACGGCAGGGGCAGGCCATATATCCGTAGCGGTCTTTGTTGAACAGCAGGGCTTCCAGCAACTCAAAAACCCTGTCCTTATCCTTGTTAAAGTAATACCCCTTGGGTTCCTGTACTTTTTTCAACTGTTCATATAATTCTTCTACAGTCATGAAAGTCCCAGCGCCTCCTTGATCTCATTTTCCTTATGTCCGACGATCACTTTGTTACCGATCTGAATCGTGGGGAAGGTACAACGGGGATTGATTTTTTTGATATCTTCCAGAATAGCCTTCCGCTCATCGGCTTTCAGCGTATCTATATCCACAAAATCATATTCAATATTGCACTCATCCAGCAACCGCTTCGTGGACTTGCAATGACTGCATGTACTTAAGGTGTATAGGTGAACATTTGGCTGCTCCATGCGTGCCTCCTTGTTTGTCGTCTTCTTTGCATGCGGAACGATTCATCTTTTTTATAAGACAAATTTGTATTATGAGACACATTTCCGCGTTGAATTTGTTGTATCCATAATATCAAGCAATATAAATGCCAGCCAGGATCGGGGCTGCTACTCCCCATCTCTGTTAATTCGTGTTCACCACACGTATAATGCATATGGATGATACAACCACGTGTGTTGGAATTTTATGAAATATTCGGGCTAACCGCCGGTTGCCACTAACCGCTGCCGCACATCCCGGTATGCCGGGTCTTGATAAAAGATCATCTGATAGAGGTGTTGCGCCTTAAAGGTAATGCCGCTCTTCTCATACAGCCGGGCCAGTTTGTATAACAGGGGGATATGGTCAGGGTAATAATCAACACCTTTTTCCAGCACGGAAATAGCCGCGTCGATATCATTGTTCCGTTCATGGGCATTAGCAAGACGGTGGAAGATACCCATGGGCGGATCTGGCTGGTCCGCCGACATCTCTAATGCCTTTTCAAGCATTGGCACATACAGACCATTATGACCGGTTTTGCGAAGAAACAGTGCCATCCGGTAATAGACACCGTCATCTTCCGGCAGCATGGGGATCATCTCAAGCGGAGAGACACCGGCTGCGCGCATGAAATCAAAAAATTCGCCGCTCTTATCCGGTGCTGTTATAATTGCCCGGGACACCACATTGAATGCCGATTCCCGGCGGTCGGCGGCAAACAAAAAGGCGGCGTATTGTTTGTAAACCTGCAGCTTCATGGGAGAAAACTGTACACCGGCGGCCATTAAGGCATCGGCCAGTGCCATATCCGTGCTGGCATATGCCATTGCCAGACCCGCTTTCTGGAGGGCTTCCGATTTGGTGGGCACCCGGCAAACCGCCTTCTGGTAATCAATTGCTGCGCCTTCGGCATCACCGGCAAACAACCTGGCATCGCCCCGAATAATCTGATATGTCTCATCCAACGGGTCAACGGCTGCGGCCCGGGCAGCGACGCTGGCAATATGGTTTAATACCGGTGCAGGGGTGTCCGGCACTATGGACTGATGTTTCAAAAACGCGGTCCTTGCCTCTCCCGTCCAGATGCCGGCCATCAACGTCAGCAGAGCGCCCCATACACTCAGGACACCGATCAGTGTGACTGCAATTGTCCGGTTGCTGCAGACCGGCAGGTAGGTGAAGGATATTTTTTTTCGAAGCCGGGTATGGGCGGCCGTCACCATGAGCGCAAAAAAGATGGAAAAATAAAAGGCATTGGCAACAATCCGCAAATTAAAATCCACAAGGCCATGAATCAGGATTGCGGTGATGCCGGCACCGGCCCCAAGACAGATCAGAATCGAAAATCGATCCCGCCGAATTTTCAGCCGGTTGCGGGTTGTTACAAGGATTACCGTCAGCAGTACCAGAAACAGCCCTCCTCCGGTCAGTCCGCCTTCTGCCAACAGTTCAAGATAGTCGTTATGGGCATGGGCGATAACCGTATCAGCGGAAAAAAACGATTGATACGCCGGGAATACCGTCTGAAAACTGCCCATGCCCGTACCGGCCACCGGAAACGCCCGCAGTAAAGCAAGACTGTCCCGCCAGTAATTCAGCCGGCTGATACTGTGCTCGTCTGTAGGCAGAACGGGCAGTTCACCAAACCGCAGATCAATCCGGCTCCACCCGAACCATGAAACACCGAGTAATACGATCATGGCAAACAGGGCCACGCCTTTTCGACCGATCACGACCCGTCGCGTGCGGCGATTGATCACCAGTGCCACCCCGAATATAACCAGTGACGCACACATGCTGACCATACCACCTCTTGACAGGCTGGCAAATACCGACACCACCATTATCACCGTACAAAAACAGAGTAACAAAAATACCGGGGTTTTCCTTTCCTCAAAAAATCCGATCAATTTTTCCTTAAATGGCCCGAACTGCCGTAGCGGCCGGTGGGCGATAGCCAGGGCCAGGGAAACCGGGATCAGCATTTCCATCAACCCGGCATAATGGTTGTGGCAGACATAAGATCCGAACACCATCGCGTTGACCGGCACATAGCGAAACCAGAGCGCATGATCGGTGGTAAAAATGGACTGCACAATGGCGAAAAAGGCGAATACACCGCCAAAACAGGCCATTATCAAAAGGGTGCGTTTAAACATTGTCCGTTCAGACAGGAGCTGAACAGCCAGAACGTAACCGCCGAAACACAAAAAAAACCGGGCTGTCTCTACAATCGTTCCTTTAAGGCTAAGGGAAAGGGGCCAGGCAGTGGCATCCGCGAACAACCCTGCGGTTGACTGCCATATGTCAAGAGTGTTGGGTGAAATAAACCGCAAGATACCGGCCGGCAAAGGCAATACCTGCAACACCATGAATCCGGCAATACACAACAGCGGCACCAGTCCTGGGACCCTGTACAAATGCTGATTGCCCCGCCAGCATTCCAGCAGATAAATAACAAGCGATGCGCCGCAGAAGAGTATCAACAGAAACAGAGCCCAGGATTCCACGCTGCCAAAGGCCAACGGCGCAAAAATCAGTAAACCCCAGAAAAAAATTCTGCTAATGTTCACCATCACGTAGTTTCCACGATTATGCGCGGGTTGTCCAGTACCGTAGCCCGGGCATTCGCTTTATGAATATAACGGCTGGCGATTCTGAGTCCCGCCGACAGACGCGGGCTTCGGTCCCGGGCGCTGTGAGCATCGCTTGCAATATACCTCACCAGTCCCTTCTTTAAAAGATAAACGGCACAAGCCCTTGCCCCCCGTCCCATTTCTCCGGTGAGACTGCCCGCCGTTATCTGCAGGAAAACCGATGGCATCAGCAACTTTTCCAGCCGTTCAGGATTGTCAATCATCCGAAAGTTCCGTTCCGGATGGGCAATTGTAATGGTGTACCCCTGTCCGGTCAAGTGGGCAAACATCGCTCTGGAAAAGGGAGGCACATCATTGGGCGGAAACTCGACCAACAAATGCCGGGTCCCTGCCAGACCGACAAGGGGAATATTGTCTTCCAGCATGTGAACCGGGATCTCCGCTCCGGGATGGACAACAACCGGGATATTGGCATCGTTTAACGCGGTGTTCAATTTGTGTACCCGCCGCTGAATGGCTTCGAGCGATAAGCCCGGCATCAGGTGGGGTGTGGCAATAATGTCCCGGATGCCGTCTTCAGAGGCGATTTCGGCCATTGCCAGCGACTCGTCCATGTCTGTGGCGCCATCATCGAGCCCGGGGAGGATATGGTTGTGAATATCAATCATTTATTATCGACGGCTTCGTAAAAAGCCCGATTTCTTCGTTGCGCTGTATAACTCGTCATGTCACGTACGACCGGTACGCTCCATTCCTCGAGATCCAGCGACGCCTCGAACGCGAACTTTTTGCTTTGCCGTCCCGAAATGACTTTCTGTAAGTCCCTCGTTACTCTTCGACATAATACCCCGAATCCCGATAATACGATGAATAGTAATAATACCCCTCCTTTTTCATATTGACCGCATTCACCACCTGCCCCAGAATTTTCTTTTCATGATGCATCAGCTTCTTGATGCCATGCCGGACATCCTCATACCGGGTGACACCGGAGCGAACCACCAAAATAATCTTTCGCACATAATCGGAGAGCACGATACTGTCAGAAACCGAATGGACCGGCGGCGAATCGAAAAATACGATGTCGTACCGGTCAACAAGATCCTTGATGATCGTTCTGGTATTGTCCGAAGCCAGCAACTCGGACGGATTGGGCGGGGTTTTGCCCGACGGCAGCAGATGAAGATTTTCCACTTCCAGGGGAAGAATAACCGTCTCCGCACCGGCATTGCCGGCCAATACATCGGAGAACCCCTTGTCATTTTTCACCCCAAACACGGTCTGCATTTTCGGCCGCCGCAGGTCACCGTCAACAATCAACACCGACCTGCCCGCCCGGGCCATGGCGGTGGCCAGATTGGCACAGGTCAGGGTTTTGCCTTCTCCCGGAGAAATGCTGGTGACCATCAATGAACGGGGCAACCCCCGATCTGTTGACAGGGAAAGGGCCGCCCGCAGACTTTTGTAAGCTTCCGAATAGGAAGAGTTAGGCTTTTCAGAAACCACCCGCTCGGGAGATTCCATTTCATCGATATAAGGAATAGAGGCCAGGGCAGGGATGCCGATCTTTTCTTCCGCGTCTTCCGCCACAGACACCGTATTGTCAAGATATTCCAGGAAGAACGCAAGCCCCACGCCGCCGAAAGTGCCCAGAATAATGGCCAGCAGCATATTCCGTTTGGCCTGCTGGTTTGACGGTGCCGGGGGCACTTCCGCATCCTGAACCACCGCCACGGACACGGTCCGTGTCTGTTTGGTCATGGCCTGTTCCTTCATTCGCGATATCAGTGCATTGTAAAGCTGTTGTTTGGTATCGATCTCTCGCTTCAAGATTCGATACTGCACCGATTTTTCATTCAGACGGGCGGCTTCCACCTTTGTGGATTCCAGTTGCCGCTGAAGGTTCTGTTCATTGGACACGGCAAGCTCATAATCGTTTTCAATCTTTCTGGCAATACGCTCGGCTTCGGCGTCCTTTTTCTCACGCAGTTCCGCGAGGTTCTTTTTTGCCTGAATCAGAACGGGATGCTTGGGACCGTACTTTTGATTGAGATTCAGTATTTCCTGCTCAGCGTCCAAAACCTGCTTGCGAATCGCCTCCAATGCGGCGTCTTCGGCCACGGCAGGAATGGAATCCAGTTGCGCCAGCGGTGTCTGCTGAATTTTCCGGACCAGCACTTCGAGTTCCTTGCGTCTGGTTTCAGCGTCAGTGAGTTTCCGGCTAATCTGGGAAAGTCGTTCCGGAATAATGGTAATCCGGTCTTCAATAGTGACGATATCCTGGGATTTTAAATATTCCTGCAACCGCTGCTCCGATTCTTCCAGCTTCTCCCGCTCGGAATCGGCCTTTTTCCGCATCCAGTCCAGGGTATATTCGGTATCCGCCATTCGCATCTCCAGCAACTGCTCCACGTACGCTTTGGGGATGGTGTTGCAGATAAGCGCGGAAAACTCAGGGTTCATGGAGGTGTAGGAAATCACCAGGATGTTGCTTTCGCGAACCGGCTCCACCCGGATGCCGCCTGCCAGACCTGCCGCCATCACCTCTTCCGGCGTCATTTCCGGCTGAATCAGCTTCTCGGGCAATGTCGCCTTGTCAAACGGGACGGCCGCCCCTTCCTCCGCATCCGAAGCAAACCAGGAACCCACCATCTGGCGAATCGCTCCCAGAAAAGATCGTTTGTGCGCCTCTTCCGGGAAAAAATGCTTATAATTCTCCACCAGATCCAGCATACTCACAACCTTCTCTGCCACCGCACGACTGGTGATAATCTGTATCTGCGAACCGATAAACTCGGGGTCGTAATAGCTGTAACGGTATATTTCCCTTAAAGGGTCCTGGCTTTTTTTCTCAATGGTCAGTTTCAGACTGGCGGTATACAGGGGGGTGGATTGCAGTGTACCGAGAAACACGACCACCACGGTAATAAAAAAAAAGGTCAATACAATCCGCTTGCGCTTCATGATGACGCGCATGTAATCGCGCAGATGAATCTCATTTTCCTGTGTAGTGGAATAGGGTTCCATAATTATTCTTATTTTGTATTGGGTCCCGCGTTGTGAGTATTGAGTTGTGAGTGAGTGCAGAGCAGTATTGCGGTGCCGTAATTCCGCCACGCACAGCTCATCTTTCAGGCCTTTCTTAGAAGAAGCTCTCCGGCACGACGATAACGTCCTCCGGCTCGACCAGGGTGTCCATTTTCACCTTTTCAAGCGTTGTTTTTTCGCCGTCTTCCGCAGTCCGGATAATTTTGATGTTGGTGGCGGATGCCTTGTCTGTAAACCCGGCCGCATTGGTGATGGCGCGAATGACCGTCAGCCCTTCCTCATACGCATAAGCACCCGAGCGCTTTACCTCACCCGTCACATAGACCTTCTTCATTTCCGGGATAAATACACTGTCGCCATTTTTGATCAAAATATTCTGTGTGGTGTCGCCCTCTTCCACCAGCGCCTTGAGGTCAATCTGAATCACCCGTTCATTGTCATCACCGGGCAGTATGTCCTGGTCGGGACTCTCGCCCAGTCCGTTGCCCGGCTCGCGTTTCACATAAGCATAGGTACCGGCATCCTTGGTCAGCCCTTCGGCTTTGGATATCAATTCCAGAAGCGTGGTTCTGCCCCGGAGTTCATACAGGGCCGGCTTATTGACCTGTCCCAGAATGGTTGCCTTGCGGCTGCGGTATTCGGTGATGATAATGGATACCTGAGGATTGATTATATAACCGTCTGCCAGCTTCTGTTCTATCAAGTCGGAAAGCTGGGATACCGATCTTTCGCTGGCCTTGATTTCTCCGATTAACGGAAAGCGAATGCGACCTTCGCCGTCCACCTGAACCGTGGTATTAAGGTCCGGGTGTTCATACACTTCTATACGAAAGGTATCACCACTGCCGATGATATAGTTTTCACAAAGGCCGGGCATCACCAGACCGAACAAGAACACAGCAACAGCAACTGCCAGATGGAAATCAGCTTTAGTACCCATACACTCTGAATGATCCTTACATTTTTTGGAGACTGAACAGAACATCGGTGCCCGCCGGCTATCGGCCTTTTTAAAATCCGTTGCCAGCCGGTTAAACCCGTATTGATTCAGCTTAAAATGTCGCGTCTACAGAAAGTATAACAGAATTGGTGGTATAATCAAGGATATCGATTGTTGCATCCCGCTTTTCGTAATCATAGGCAAGATCGATGGTGAGCCACCGGTAAGGCAGAAATGCCACAGATGGACGGACGCCAAAGTTCTTCAACTCCAGATCCACCCCGTCATAGTCATCCACACTGTACCGTATGGCTCCCCGACACTGAAGCTTGGGGGTCAGTTCCTGGGAATAGACCATATTGGCGGCATCGGTGGTATAATAAGCCGACGTGCTGAGATTTGTTTCCGAAAACCGGTGGACCGCGCCCAACTGAAGCATGGTCCGGGTGGTGAACTTATGCGCAGCATTCAGTTCTGCATACCAGCCTGTGGGATCGTCCACACCCGCACCCTCAAAATCCTTTTCAGCATACCCGATTTTACAGGTACCACGGGATTTTGTGGTCATACGCCAGGTGATACCGGCGAGGATCTGATCTTCGGTATTTTCCCGATCTGCTGATACCGCGGCATCATATGACACATCAATGTATTTGTATTCGGTAAAAATCTCGGTTTTTTCCGTTATATTGTAATAGAATGCCCCGCCGACTGCCGTATCATTGCGATCACGAAAATCCGCTGTGTCTGTACTATACGAAACGGCATAAGCCGTTACATTGGCACCGATGCTGAATTTGGGTGAAAATTCATACTTTACCGCACCATTGGCCAGATTCGACTCAAATTCCTCGCCGGTCTGATTGCCGATTTCGCCACGCATTTCCTGATCTTTCCGGTATTGGTCGGCGATGTCGAGGGTCAAGCCGCCGGGCGCATTGTATTGAAAGGCGCCCTGGAGTGTCTGCCGGGTAAAATTCTCGTCCGTGTTATCGGAATAGATTTCGAATTCAGGCGTATACGAAAGAATCCCCTGAAACCGGTTGGTGGTTTCAAGCATATCCCGGGAAAGCATTAGCCCCCCCGGCGCGCCGGTGGCGGTGTTAATACGGATCTCCGTCTCGTCGGTACCCGGGAATGCCAGGGTCAGTTTCGGTGATATGACGGTAATGAAATCTTCGTCCTCATCCGTATAGGAGTTATAAAGGTTGTCGGTATACTCACCACTGACCATAATGGATGGATGAAAAATCCGATTTTTTCTGCCAAAGATGTCCCCGCTGATATTGCCACTGGTGCTCTGCAACGGTGCGCCGACTGCCGGCAGGCATATCGCCAGCATCAGAAAAATCAGCATCAGCGTAAAAAGCGATTCAAGCCGTTTCATTCTCATACCCCCACCAGTTCTGCCGAGCCTAACTGGTTATAATAAATAACAAAAAAATATCAGTCAGTTATTTTTCAATAACAAAAACACTCAGGACAGATATATATAAGCCCCGGCATGATGTCAATGAATTTCTGATATTTATCCAAAAAATACGCATCAATGTGCCTTGAAGGTCCTGATGGCGATTGACACCCATCAGCCGGATTGGTATCTTTAATATGCTAATAATTCCGGAGATAAATACCCATGCCGATAAAGACAGCCGTCGCCATTGTCAGAACCAGCGACCATGAGACCCTTGACCGGGCGGTTGCTGCCGCATTGACGATGATTCAGGCGGATACCATCATTGACCCGGACGACGCGATTCTCATCAAACCCAATCTCCTGATGAAAATGAAAAATGCCTGCACCGCCCCTGACTTTCTGCAAGGGGTGACCCGGTTTGTTGCACAAAAGAACAGGCACATGCACCTGGGCGATTCGCCGGGACAGTTCCGGCACAGGGCCAAAAGCGTAATTCAGTCTATCGGCATGGATGCCGTCATGGCCGCCGAAGGCATCGAATATGCCGAGTTCGAATCCGGCGGGGTTCTGGTGACAAACGAGGCCGCCGCTCACATGCGGACCTTTCACATGGCCAAACCGGTCATGGATGCCGACTGCATTATCAACCTCTGCCGGCCCAAGTCCCACATTGAAGCGGTTTATACAGGTGCGGTAAAAAATTTCTGGGGGATTATTCCGGGCGGGGAAAAGGCCCGGTGCCATCTATACGGCCGCAACCCGGAAGCCTTTGGCGAAGTACTGGTGGACAACTACCAGACTCTTCGCAGCCTCGGGAAAAAACGTATTGTTGTCATGGATGCCAGGCGCTTCATGGAAGGGCCGGGCGGCCCGGCCAGCGGACACATGCGGAAGGTCGGCCTGATCCTGGCCGGTACCGACGAAGTGGCGGTAGACCTGGTTATGCTTGCCATTGCCCGCTTCAACGGGTTCAAAACCGTCCCGCACCTGAGGGCATGCAGAAACAGGGGCCTCGGGCCGGCGGACCTCGACGGCATTGATATTCGCGGCGCCGCCATTGAGGATGTTCGGCTGAACCGCCGGATCCTCCTCCCTTCCAGAATGACCGCCAATGTTCTTAACAACTACATCTTTCGCACTCTGATCTACAAATTCATACGGCAGATGCCGGTATTAAAGAACCGGGACGCATGCATCATGTGCGGCGATTGCCACAACATATGTCCCAACAACGCCATTGCATGGCAGAAACGGCAATTGCCGGTGTTTGATGCCACTCAATGCATCAGCTGCCTCTGCTGCGTTGAATGCTGTCCGCAACAGGCCCTGGCGGCACGAGGCGCAGGGGTTCGCGGTCTTTTTCTGAAATTTCCCGAGATCAACCTTCCCGAAACGGCCGAACCGTCCTGATGCTTATGAAATTACCCGATCCCGCTTTAAATATCATACCGGAAAACGTGAAGACCGTGCATCTGATTGCAGCCTGCGGCACTGCCATGGCGGCCCTGGCATGCATGCTGGATGAAGCCGGATACCGCGTAACCGGGTCTGATAAAAATGTCTATCCCCCCATGAGCGATCTGCTGGAAAACCGCGGCATTCCTATGGCTTCAGGGTTTTCTGCCGAGAATCTTTCTTATGCACCGGACCTGGTGGTGGTGGGCAATGCCGTCACCCGGGAAAACCCGGAAGTGGAAAAAATGATCGACATGGGCCTTCATTACTGCTCCATGCCCCAGGCAGTCAACCGGTTTGCCGCTGCAGACAAACAAATCCTTCTGGTGTGCGGTACCCACGGCAAAACCACCACCTCGGCCCTGCTGGCCTGGATCCTTTCCGTGGCCGGCCTTGATCCGTCATTCATGATCGGGGGCATGGTCGCCAATTTCGACAGTAATTTCCGTACCGGCAGCGGGCCCTATATGGTTATTGAAGGGGACGAGTATGACACCGCCTTTTTTGATAAACGCTCAAAGTTCTTCCACTATCAACCCGCTATCACCATCCTCACCAGCGTGGAGTTCGACCATGCCGACATTTTTGCCGACCTGGCAGCGGTCAAACAGGCCTTCCGGGAATTCCTGGCCACGCTGCAAAAGGGAACGCTTCTGCTTGCATTTGATGCGGACGACAATGTTAAGGAATTGACCGCAGACCTTGCCTGTACGGTGAAACGCTACGGAAGCACTGAGAAAGCCCATTGGCGGGTGGATGACGTTCACATTGATCCGCCCGTCACCCGGTTTGCCGCTCTGGAAAACAACCGGTTGTTCGGCCGGTTTGCTGCTCGCCTGACCGGCAGCCACAACCTCGCCAACATGCTGGCTGCCATTGGCGCGGCGGTCGCCGCCGGTGTGCCGGAAGACCATATCCGGCAGGCCCTTTCCACTTTCAACAGCGTCAAACGCCGTCAGGAAATCCGCGGTGTTGTCAACAATATCACGGTCATGGACGACTTTGCCCATCACCCCACGGCCGTGCGGGAAACCATCAGCGGCATCAAACCGTTTTATCCTGACGGACGACTTATTGCGGTCTTCGAGCCCAGGACCAACACCAGCATGCGGGACGTCTTCCAGGATGCCTATGCACAGGCGTTTGACAAGGCCGATCTGATCTGTATCAGCGAACCGCCCATGCCGGAAAAAGCGCCCGAGGGTCACCGGTTTTCCGCTGCCCACCTGGTGGAAGACCTGAATCGACAGCATAAATCCGCCACCTGCTTTCCCAACGCCGACGCCATTGTAAAATTTCTCAAATCCGTCGCCCAACCGGGAGATCTCATCCTGGTCATGTCCAACGGTGGCTTTGACAATATTCATGAAAAACTGCTGGCAATGCTCTCACCGGATGCCATATGTTGATAGTAACAATCCAGGCCCGGAGGACTCAGGCTGCCAGATTGAAGTGAAAGGTGACGCCCCCCATCTTTCAGCACGCACCCCTCAAACCCGAATCATATTCAATCGTTACAAAAATTACTTGACCGATGATACCAACGGCTGTATACAGTTTATATTTTTTACAATTGGATAATTAGGGTTTTTTTGATTGACGACAACCAGCACTACTGAAGAGGCGCCCCTTCGCATCTGCCTGTTAAGCTACCGGAGCAACCCCCATTGCGGCGGCCAGGGGGTTTATGTGCGGAACCTCAGCTACTGGCTTTCCCGCCTGGGGCATGAGGTGGAGGTGCTGGCCGGTCCGCCAGATCCCCAGTTGAAAGACGGCGTCAAGCTGACCTCGATTCCCTGCCTGGACCTGTACAACCCCGAAGACCTTTTTCGCATGCCTTCCTGGCAGGAACTGATCCAGCCGATCAATTTCATGGAGTGGGCCGGCGTTTCCACCATGGGATTTCCGGAACCGTTTACCTTCGGCTTGCGGGCTTACCATTATCTGCGCGGCAAATTTCACAAATACGACATTGTGCATGACAACCAGTGCCTCTCCTACGGACTGATGGCCATTGGACGGCGAATCCCCACCCTGGCCACCATTCATCATCCCATCACCGTGGACCGGGAAATCGCCATTCGCAGTGCCAGCGAATGCCTGACAAAGCTCCGGCACATGCGATGGTACTCCTTCCTGGGCATGCAGAAACGCGTGTCCCGATCATTGCCGCATATTATAACGGTGTCCGAATGCGCCAGAAACGATATCAGCCGGGATTTCGGTATTGCCAGAAACCGGTTTTCCGTAATTCCCAATGGCATCAACACTGAATTGTTCTACCCCATTCCCGAAATTCCACGGGAGCCGAACCGCATCATTGTCACCAACAGCGCGGACACACCGCTCAAGGGCCTGTACCACCTTCTCCGGGCAGTGAAAAAACTTTCCGGCAATCGGGATCTGCGACTGACCGTTATCGGCAAACCAAAGGAGAACGGCGGGGTGGAACGGCTGGTACGGGAACTGGGGATCGGCGAATTGATCACGTTTACCGGCAGAATCAGCAATGAGGTGTTTGTCCGGGAATATGCCCGATCAACGGTGGCGGTGGTGCCGTCGGTGTATGAAGGATTCGGCCTGCCCGCGGGCGAGGCCATGGCCTGTGCCGTGCCTGTTATCAGCACCTCCGGCGGGGCCCTGCCCGAGGTGGTGGGGGATGCCGGCATTATTGTGCCGCCGGAAGACCCGGACGCACTCGCCATTGCTATTGCCCGGGTTTTGGACAACCCCGAATTTGCCCGGGAACTCGGGCAGAAAGGATACCAACGGGTCCACGCCCATTTTACATGGGAACAGGCCGCACGGGAAACTGCGGCCATTTACAGAGAGGTGATACGTGATTACCGCTGACTTCAGCAAAATTGACATAAAACCCGGGGCAAAAATTCTGGACATCGGTTGCGGGGAAGGACGCCATACGTGTGCGGCCTATCGACTGCCGGAAGTGACCGTCGTGGGCGCCGACCTGGATTTTGATTCGCTCAAGACCACCCAGGAACGCCTGGCATTCCATGACCATCTGGAAGAACACGGCGGCGGCACCTGGCACCTGTCCGTGACCGACATCACCCGGCTGCCCTTTCGGGATAACTTCTTTGACCTGGTGATCTGCTCCGAGGTACTGGAACACATTCCCGAAGACAGTGCGGCCATGAAAGAGATCATCCGCATTGTCAAGCCGGGCAAGGATCTGGTGGTCAGTGTGCCCCGATACTTTCCCGAACGCATCTGCTGGGCGCTTTCAGACGAATATTTCAACGCCAACCAGGGCCATGTCCGCATCTACACAAAAGAGAAGCTGGTCAGACGGCTGGAACGCTTCGGCGTTCGCGCGGTCTCCTCCCATTTTGCCCACAGCCTCCACTCCCCCTACTGGTGGCTGAAGTGTCTGGTGGGCCCCACCAACGACGATTCACCGCCGGTAAGGCTCTACCACCGGTTTCTGGCGTGGGATATCATGAAAAAACCCTGGATCACACAATTTGCCGGCCGGATGCTGGACCCGGTGCTGGGAAAAAGCCTGGTGGTGTATCTCAAACGGCAGTAAAGAAAGCGCACCCCTCACACAATGATAACGTTTTCCTGAAACCGCCCGAGCTGCTCCAGGCCGTCTCTGGTTACGATATGGGTGTTTTCAATGCCCACCACCCCCCGGCCGGGAAAGATCAGCTTGGGCTCCAAAGCAATGACCATGCCTTCAATCAGTGCCATGGTCTGTCCCCTGGCCAGAACAGGATACTCGTCCAGTTCCAGGCCCACGCCATGGCCCACAAACCGGATCCGGTCTGCCTGCGCCCCCATGAAATAATCGCTGTATCCCAGTTCATGGGCCCGTGCCACAGCCGTGTCATATAACGACCCGGTGGTCACTCCCGGCTTTGCGGCCTGCCTGACCGTCTTCTGGACATCCAGCATGGCCGCATGGCCCGTGAGCAAGTCATCGGGCAGCCCTTTTAAGGCATAGATGCGCGTATGATCTGAAATATACCCTCTGTAAGCGAACGCCATATCCACCAGTACCGGCTCATTGGCCTTCAGTCGTCCGGTTCCGCTCCCTTGAGGGAATGCCGGTGTGGTCCCGGGGCCGCCTGTGGGAGAGGCCAGATAACTGGGCACGGCCGCAGACGCGCCTGACATGACATGGCCGTAAAACAATTCCCCCCCAAAGGTTCGCATGCGGATCAGCCCCTGATGCCCCAGCCGACGGGCCTCAGCCTCGATTTGTCCGGCCAGTTCAATCTCCGTCATCCCCTCCGCCAGGACGGTGGGAACAAAGGCCGCCACCTTGTCGGACATTTCGGCGGCCTGACGAATGATGGCCTGCTCGTATTCGGACTTGACCGCCCGAATGGTGCGGATGTCATGGGACAGATCCGCAACATCGGTATTCGGGAAAAGATCGCAGATCATCCGGTACTGGGCTGCGGGGATCACATCAAACGCCAATCCCAGTCTTGACGGTACCGGACCTATCATCTCCGGAATGATCTTTACGCTTTTTAAGTGCACCAGTTGTGCCAGCGGCGATTCTGCCCGCGCCCGTGCCACATCCCTTTTGACCATCAACAAAGGGTCATTATCTGCAGGCACATACAAAAAGGCCTGTTGGGCAGTGCCGGAGAAGTAAAAAAGATCGGTGCTCTGCATGATCAGCACGCCGTCCAAACCGGCGGCTGAGAGTCGCTGCTTCAGTTTATCGATTCGCCCGGCAATCTCTGTTTCCGGGACATATGCCGTTTCTGATAAATTCATCGTATCACGTCCAGTATTTAACGCTTTACCAGCAGCGCCACTGCCTCGCCCCCGCCCAGGCACAGGGAGGCCAAACCGTGTGAAGCATTCCGTCGTCTCATCTCGTAAAGCAGCGTCACCAGCACCCGGCAGCCGCTCGCGCCAATGGGATGACCCAGCGCCACACTGCCGCCGTTCACATTGACCCTTTCCGCATCGATCCCCAGCTCCCGTATAACCCCCACGGTAGAGCCGGCAAAGGCCTCGTTAATCTCCAGCAGCCCCACATCCGCCAGTTCGATCCCTTCTTTTTCCAGGCATTTGGGTACCGCGTAAATCGGTGCCATGAGCACATATTTCATATCCATGCCGGCGGACGCCTGGGCACCGATGGTGGCCAGAACCTCACACCCCAGCGAGCGGGCCGTCTCCTCGGCCATAACCACAACCGCCGCAGCGCCGTCGCTGATAATCGACGCATTCCCCGCCGTGCCCACACCGTCTTTTTTGAACGCCGGTTTCATGGCGGCAAGCTGTTCATAAGGCGTCTCTCTGGGGCATTCGTCCCTGTCCACCAAGATCATTTCACCCTTTCGGCCCGGCACGGCCACAGCAACCATCTCCTCTGCAAAACGGCCTGCATCCACCGCTTCCATGGCCCGCGCATAGGAGCCGGCCGCATATTCATCCTGATCTTTGCGGCTGACATTGTACTTTTCCGAGCATAACTCGTTGGAATACCCCATGTGGAAGTCGTTTACCACATCCCACAACCCGTCATGCACCATATGGTCCTGAATGTTACCCGGCCCCATTCGATACCCGAACCGGGCCTTTTCCAGATAATAGGGTGCCCTGCTCATATTTTCCATGCCACCGGCCACAACCACGTCGGCGTCCCCGACCTGTACGGCCTGGGCCGCCAGCATCACAGCTTTCAGGCCGGACCCGCACACCTTGTTAATGGTCAGGCATTCCGCCTCCCATGGCAGCCCCGCCTTCACCGACGCCTGTCGCGCGGGGTTCTGGCCGTAACCGCATGACAGTACCATGCCCATATTGACCTCATTGACGGCGGTCCCGTCAATGCCAGCCCTTTCCACGGCTTCTTTAATAACAACCGCTCCGAGGTCCGTCGCCCCCATGGCGGCAAAACAGCCGTTAAACGCCCCGATGGGCGTGCGTACGGCACTTACAATGACTGCATTTCGCATAACTTCCTCCGCTTGATTTCACATTCCTCTCCGGTACCGGCCGCCAGCCTGATACAATGTCCGGGTGATATCACCCAGCGAGCAATGCCGGACCGTATCCATCAACTCTGCAAAAATATTCCCGTCTCCCAGGGCGCATTGTTTCAGCCTCTCCAGGGCGGCTGGGGCCTCTTTCTCATGGCGCTTTTTGAAATCCGCCAGCCGGTCCAACTGCCGATGTTTTTCGGCGTCCGTGGCCCGGCTCAGCGTCACCTGATTATCGGCTGTTCCGTCATCACCCGATGCGCCGTCACTCCCGGGGCGCAAAAAGGTATTGACACCCACAATGGGCAGTTCACCGGTATGTTTACGATGCTCATACTGCATGGACTCCTCCTGTATCCGGCGTCGCTGGTACCCGGTCTCCATGGCGCCAAACACCCCGCCCCGTGCGGTAATCCGGTCAAACTCAGACAACACGGCCGCTTCCACCAGATCGGTCAGCTGTTCTACAATAAAACTGCCCTGGCCCGGATTTTCGTTTTTTGCCAGTCCCCACTCCTGATTGATGATCTGCTGAATGGCCAGCGCCCGCCTTACCGACGCGTTGCTGGGCGTGGTAATGGCTTCGTCATAGGCATTGGTATGCAGGCTGTTACAGTTGTCATAAATCGCACACAGGGCCTGAAGGGTGGTCCGGATATCGTTGAATTGAATCTCCCGGCTGTGTAAGGACCGCCCCGACGTCTGCACGTGATATTTGAGCATCCGGGACCGCCGGGATGCCCCGTATTTGTATCTCAGCGCCACGGCCCATATCCTGCGGGCCACCCGGCCGATGACCGTATACTCCGGGTCCATGCCATTGGAAAAGAAAAAAGAGAAGTTCGGGGCAAACCGGTCCACATCCATTCCCCGCGCCCGGTAATATTCCAGATAGGTAAATCCGTTTGCCAGGGTAAATGCCAGCTGGGTGATGGGGTTGGCCCCGGCCTCGGCAATATGATAACCCGATATGGAGACCGAGTAGAAGTTTTGAATATTGTTCCTGATGAAATATTCCTGGACATCCGCCATCATCTTCAGGGCGAACTCTATGGAAAAAATACAGGTATTCTGGCCCTGGTCTTCCTTGAGGATGTCCGCCTGAACCGTCCCCCGAATCCGGGCAAGCACATCCGCCCGCAGGGCCCCATATTCCGATGTATCCGGCAACCGCTTCTTTTCCTTCTCAAAAACCGTCGCCTGTTGATCAATGGCGGCATTAAAAAACATGGCAAGCATGATCGGCGCGGGGCCGTTAATGGTCATGGAAACCGACGTGTCGGGCGCGCACAGGTCAAAGCCGGCATACAGGTCGCGGATATCGTCCAGCGTACAGATGCTCACACCGGCAGTTCCCACCTTGCCGAACACGTCCGGTTCCGTATCCGGATCGCACCCGTAAAGGGTGACCGAGTCAAATGCCGTGGAAAGCCGCTTAGCCGGTTCACCTTCAGACAGCAGCTTGAAGCGTTGATTTGTCCGATCGGGTCCGCCCTCTCCGGCGAACATGCGCGTGGGTGCCTCATTGGCCCGCTTCAACGGAAATACCCCGGCGGTATAGGGGAATTGCCCGGGCATATTTTCCCGCCGCAGCCATTTGTAAATCTCCCCGGGATCTTCGTAATCCGGCAGTGCAATCCGCGGAATATCCAGGCCGGACAGTGAACGGACAAACATGGGGGCACGCAGGGCTTGCCCGCGCACGGTATATTCAAATGCCGGCTGCCGGCATGCGGCCGCCATTTCCTCCCATCGGGTCATCAGTTCCCGTGTCTCTGCTGTAATGGTATTTCCAACAGCAATGCGCTGATCTTCAATCGCTTTTTCTGCTGTCGCGGTATCTTTCCCCCTTACCAGCCGTTTTGCAGTGGTCAGATGCCACTCCGCCCGTACCGCTGATGACTGTTCTTCCGTGGTTTGATGATAGGCCCGCACCGTGTCGGCAATCTCTGAAAGATACCGGACTCTTTCGGTCGGAATGAGACGTGTCCGGGTATCCGACACCCGGGATGGCGGCCGCGGCAGACCGGTCTTAAACCGTATCCCGGTTTTATCGGCCATAAGATCGAGCAATGCATGGTACAGCGCGGTTACCCCCGTATCGTTGAACGCGGCGGCAATGGTGCCGAACACCGGCATTTCTTCAAGGTCTGCATCCCATACCTTCCGGTTCCGCTGGACCTGCTTTCGAACGTCTGCCAGTGCATCCTCGGCACCCCGCTTTTCGTATTTGTTTAACACAATCAGATCGGCATAATCCAGCATATCGATCTTTTCAAGCTGGGAAGATGCACCGAAATCACTGGTCATTACATACATGGAAAGATCAACACGGTTGGATATCCGGGAATCCCCCTGCCCGATGCCGGCGGTTTCCACAATGACCAGATCGACACCCGCCACCTTGACCGCATCAATGATCAGGGGCAACTCCTCCGGGATCTCCGCATTTGCCCTGCGAGTGGCAAGGCTTCGAACATATACCCGGGGGTTGTCAGTGGTGTTCATCCGGATCCGGTCACCCAGCAATGCACCGCCGGTCTTGCGCCGCGAGGGATCCACGCAGATAACGCCGATCCGTATATCCGGAGAATCCATTAAAAACCGGAGAAGAAGCTCGTCCACCAGGGAAGATTTTCCGGCTCCGCCGGTGCCGGTGACGCCCACAACAGGAACCTTGCGGTCCGATGCTTTTTGTACGATTGTCCGGTGCAACGCATCCTGCTTTTCCGGCGGTTCACCGGCAGCTTGCCGCAGTCGCGAAATCAGATTGGCAAGGCTATACGGCTTATCGATATCAAGGGCATTCACATCCACCCGTCGTAATGCAACAGTAGAGAAATCCAGATGTTGCACCATATGGTTGATCATGCCCTGGAGTCCGAGCACGGAACCGTCTTCCGGAGAATAAATTTTTGTCACCCCGTAGGCTTCCAGTTCCGCGATCTCCGCCGGAACAATCACCCCCCCGCCGCCGCCGAACACCTTTATATGCCCGCATTCATGCTCATGCAGCAAATCGATGATATATTTAAAAAACGCCATGTGCCCGCCCTGATAGCTGGACACGGCGATCCCCTGAACATCCTCCGCCACCGCCGCCCGGACGATCTCCCGTGCCGACCGGTTGTGGCCGAGATGGATCACCTCGACCCCCGTGTCCTGGAGTATCCGCCGCATGATATTAATGGCCGCATCATGCCCGTCAAACAGCGAAGCCGCTGTCACGACCCGGACGGCATGTCCGGGCTTGTAAATATGGTCCACCTGCATCTGTCCGTTCTCCTCAATCCGTACCTGTGAAGGCACCGAGAATATTTTTTGTCTGGAAATCGATGTATTCATCCAGCGAATAATTTTTTTTGTAAAACCACCGCCTGAAGGCCCACGCATGCCCGAGCACGGCAATATTGTGCGCCACCAGATCAATCTGGCGGGTATCCACACCGGTCATGGCCGTACTGGAAACAATCGATTCCAGCAGATTGCGAAAAATATTGGTCACGCGAATCTCGTTTTCCAGCACCCGGCGCATCCACTTTTTCGGCAGAAACTGGGTGACCTGATAAATCAGGACAATGGGATCGCTCATTTTATCGCATGCAGTGAAATACCCCCGTACCGCTTCGCAAAGCGCATCCAGTCCCTTCGCCGGCCCGGAGAGGACCGAATCCACGTTTGCCTCCATCTCCGCATGAATCGCATCGCACACCAGATAGAGGATATCCTCCTTGGTGGCCACATATTCATACAAATTGCCGATGGAAAATCCCGCGGCCCGGGCAATCTGCCGGGTGGTGGTTTTGTGAAACCCGTTCTGGATAAACAGCGCCACCGATGCATCTACGATCTGCCGTCGCCGTTTTGCCACCAGCGCCGGATTTTTCACCTGTGTGGGCACATCATGCCCTGCCGTATCGTTCATCATACCCTCCGCACACATATTGGGTTGATTCTCTACCGACCGAACGCTCAGTCATAAATCAGTATAAAAAATGCATTCCCCTGTGTCAAGCTGAACCATGTTGCTATTTTTGTTTTTTTATGGCATCTCTTTGAGGTATAAGAACGAGGAACTGCTCATGACCCACACCCACAATTTTATTCATACCTACGACGGCATCGGTGCGTTCGGCCTGGACCGCGAAACGGACGAAGAAACCATTATCTTTTATCTTCAGAAATTTTCTGACGATACCCTTATCTCTCATCTGGTCAAAAAAATGTCCGACCCGGAACTTGAAGAGATTTACAACCTCATTAATCGTCTTCTCAAGACCCACCTGAATAAACGTGAATACAAGCAGCTCTTTTTAAAAAAGCGTCATCACGAGTAACGTATCCCGGCCCGGGGCCGGGATCTAATTCCCCTCTGTAAGGGGGGCCCCATATCGCCGCATACTTCACCGTTGACACCCCGGCGTCCTTTCAATTATCATCACCGGAGAACAGAAAAGGTATGCGGTTTGGACAACTACTCTGAAAAACAAGAATCAACCCTCATAAATGAAGTCCAGCTTCTTTTGGCGGAAAAACGTACATCTCTGGCGGCCATGCGGACAGGGATCGCTGTCCTGGCGCTACCGCTGTCCGTTATGAGTGTCCTGATTGCCACATCAAAATACTATAATGTTTTCAGTGTACTACATCTTCTTATCCCGCTGGGGGCGCTCAACCTGATGCTGATTGTTGTTGGCATTTATCTCATCACCCGGTCACTGATCCGGATGCGGCATTATGACCATCTGATTCATGAAATCAAACAACAGCACAGCGTCATCGCAAAATTTCTTGAATAAGCCGCGTTTAAAACAATCACGGACAAAACGCGCGAGGAAATGAGTTAAATGGGAATGCAACAGCAGGAAATTTCCGGAACAGTATCCGCATTAGACAGCAACGTACAGACGTCTAAAACAGGGCTGCTGATTGTGGCCACCGTGGCCACATTTATGGGCCCCTTCATGGTGTCAGGGGTCAACATTGTTTTGCCGGCCATGGAAGCGGAATTCTCAATCGGCGCGGTATTGCTCAGCTGGATTGCCAACACCTACCTGTTGTCCTCAGCGGTGCTACTGATGCCCATGGCCAAAATCGCCGACATGGTGGGACGGAAAAAAATTTTTGTCGCCGGTCTGTGGCTCTTCTCCCTTGCCACGTTGCTGATCACTGTGGCTCCGTCCATCTGGATCCTGCTGGGGTTCAGGGTATTGCAGGGCGCCGGCGCCGCCATGGTTTCCACGACCGGCATCGCTATTGTGGCATCGGTATTTCCAGTGTCTGAGCGGGGCCGGGCAATCGGGATTGTTGTAGCGGCAGTGTATATCGGTCTTTCCATCGGCCCGTTTGCAGCAGGGTATCTTTCCGTCATGTGGGGATGGCGCAGCATATTTCTCGTGGCTTTTCCTTTCGGTCTGATATCCGCCGTTCTGGCCATGGTCAACATCAAGGATGAGTGGGCTGACGCCAGAGGTCAGGCCCTGGATATCACCGGCATCCTTTTTTACGCCCTGGCACTGATCTGCTTTATGCTGGGGTTGTCCACCATGCCCGGGCGTTTACCCGGCGTTTCCCTGGCGACCGGCATTATGATTTTCATACTTTTCGTTCGGCAGGAAATGCGCACCCGCTACCCGGTAGTTGAAATCAACCTGTTCCGGCACAACCGGCGGTTTTCATTCTCCAGCCTGGCCGCATTGATCAATTATGCCGCAACCTTTGCCATCGCTTTTTACATGAGTCTTTATCTGCAATACATCAAGGGGATTCCGCCGCAAAACGCCGGCCTTATTCTGGTTACCCAGCCGGTTATGATGGCCCTGTTCTCTCCGCTTGCCGGCCGATTGTCGGACCGTTTTGAAGCATCCTATATCGCCTCTACCGGTATGGCGCTCTGTGCAGCCGGGCTCTTCTGCCTGGCCTTTCTCCATCAGGCAACACCGGTTGCCATCATTGTGGCCATTCTGGTAGTGGTCGGCATCGGGTTTGCGCTCTTTTCGTCCCCGAATATGAATGCGATTATGGGCAGCGTCACCCAGCGGCATTACGGTCTTGCATCCGGAACGGTCGCCACCATGCGTCTCGTCGGGCAAATGTCAAGCATGGCCATTGCCACCATGTTTTTTGCCATTTTTATCGGCAACGTCGGCATCACACCGGCCAACCAGGATCGTCTCCTGATCTCCACCCATGCCGGGTTTGCCACGTTTTGCGCCCTCTGCACGATCGGCATCTTCTTTTCCCTGTCGCGGGGAAAGACCCGTGCAGCGGAAAAGATATAAAACGATATCAAAGAAGATGGTCTCGTAAAAAGTCAAATTTGGAACGGTAAAGTAAAAAGTTCAAGTTCGAGGCGCGCAAATCTTGAGGAATGGAGCGTACTTAGAAGTACGTGACATGACGAAAGATGCAGCGCAACAAAAAAATTGGACTTTTTACGAAGCCGTCAAAGAAAGGAGATAAAAATGAAAAAAATTGTTGTTATCTTAATGGTGCTTATGGCCGCTGGCGTCGGCAATGCCTGTGCGCAGGGCTTTACCCTGACCAGCAGTGATCTGGGGGGGCAATTGACCCGGGCCCAGGTATTTTCGGGGTTTGGGTGCAGCGGGAAAAACATTTCACCTGCGCTCACATGGACAAATGCGCCTGAAAACACCAAAAGTTTTGCCGTCACCGTGTATGATCCCGACGCGCCCACGGGCAGCGGCTGGTGGCACTGGGTCATGTTCAACATTCCCGCCGGGGAGACCGGTTTAAAGGCCAATGCCGGAAATCCCGAAACAAAGATTGCCCCCAAAAGCAGTATCCAGAGCATGACCGATTACGGCAAACCCGGATTCGGCGGGGCATGCCCGCCGGTGGGCGATACACCGCACCGATACATCTTTACCGTATACGCACTGGATGTGGCAACACTGAATCTGAATGCAGACACCTTACCGGCCATGGCAGGATTTTTCCTGAACCAGCACGCCATTGCAAAAGCATCGCTGATTACCTATTACGGTCGATAAAGAACACCGGTCAGATGGCCAGGTCAGCATACAGTGGCTTTGCCATATTACGACCGCAATGTTGTAAAAAGCCGGCTCCGATGGAGCCGGCTTTGATTTCCGCCTGAAAAGGGGTGCGTCCAAATCGGGACCTTGATCCGGGCTCTGATTGGGACAAAACCATTTCAAAGCCCGGCCCTCCTTGCCAGTCTGCTCTCTTACCCTCATTATTATTTCTCCCCCAAAACCCCCCATATTATCAATATTATCTATTTGACTGATTTATATTATCTATGAAATAAATTCTCATTGCTGAACAACAATTACCAGAAGGGGTAATGGTGCTGGGCGCCCCGCGGTCTTCAAAACCGTCGGCCTCGCGTGAAAAACGAGGAGGAGGTTCGATTCCCCTTACCCCTTCCAGAAAACAGATACGGATGCTGTCTGGTTTTTCATAATGACAAGGCATTATACCATCGGCGTTGCCGGGCATGTGGATCACGGGAAAACCGCGTTAACCAAAACCATCACCGGCATCAACACCGACCGCATGCAGGAAGAAAAGCAAAAAGGGCTCTCCATGGTGGCGGGCATCGCGCCCCTTTCTCTGCCATCCGGTGCACAGGCAGCCCTTGTGGATCTCCCCGGCCATTCGGATTACTTGAAAAATACCGTTAGCGGCCTGGCCGGTATCGATATGACGCTCCTCGTCGTTGCCGCGGATGAGGGTGTCATGCCGCAAACCAGGGAGCACCTTAATATTCTGCAATTTTACGGGATCAAACACGGCGTGGTCGTGCTGAGCAAGGCTGACCTGGTGGACGAAGAAATCCTGGAGCTGGCAGATTTAGAGATAAAAGACCTTATTAAAGCAAGCGGCTTCCCCGACTGGCCGGTACTGCCTTTTTCCGCCCGGACAAAAACCGGACTGCAGGCGGTCATCACCTGCGTTGACGAAGAAATCCGGCATTTAAAAACAAGAACACGTCAGGCGCCTTTCCGGCTATGGATTGACCAGGCGCGCATAATTGCGGGATTCGGCACGGTGGTCAGCGGGACGGTGCTGTCCGGTGCTGTCAGTCAGAACGATACCGTGCAGGTGCTTCCCGACGGCCGGAAGGCGCGGGCAAGGTTTCTGGAAACCCACGGGGAAGGCGTCCCGGCTGTTGAAGCAGGCCAACGCGCAGGCATGAACCTGCCGCGGATACCATTGGATGTTGTAAAAAAGGGGGCGGTCCTGGTAACACCGGACACGCTCCGTCCCGCTGTTTTTCTCAATGCCGACCTGCGGCTTCTGAAAAATGCCCCCCTTGCCATCAGAAACCGGATGCGTGTCCGGCTCTATGTGGGAACGGGTGTTTTCAATGCCCTGCTGGTCATCATGGACAGTGACACATTATCGCCGGGACAGGCCGGTCTGGTTCAGTTCAGGCCGGCAACGCCCATCGCCTGCATGCCGGACGACCGGTTCGTGATCTCATTTTTAAATAAAAATGAAATTATCGGCGGTGGGCGCATCCTTGAAGTCTCCCGGGAAAAATTCCGCCAGGCAAAAGCCGCCAAGATTATTCCTGTACTTGAAGCCATACAAAAAGGCGACCTGCCGGGTTATCTGGCGGCGGTTTCCGCGAATGCCCCCTATAGACTGATATCCGCCGGAGACACGGCAAATCGTACCCCTTTTCCCGAAACCGCTGTGGCAGAAGCAATTAACCGCGGCGTGAACCAACAAAAGTGGGTTCGCATCAGTAAAGAAGAAGGGGGCCTGCGCAAAGATCATTATGATACGCTGATGCATCATGTGAAGGATGTATGTGAAAGCGTACTGACCGTCGACAAGCTCAAACAAAAATTTCAGATCAATGAAATTGCGGATACCCTTGCCGCAAAGGTCAGCCGGACGCTTCTTCAGCATATCCTGACGAATCTCTGCCGGCAGAACAAGCTGTGGCTGTCAGACGGCTACTATCAATTGTCAACAAGAACAGACCGCCTGTCTTCCGACCACCGGCAAACGATCAGCGCGCTGATGACGTTTGCCGACGATTCCGGCACAAAACCATTCAGCGCCGGGTATTTCTGCAAATGCCATCGCGGTAAATACCCCAAAAAGACGGTGGAAAAACTTCTGTGGCAACTGGAATCCCGGAACCAGCTGATCCAGCTGGACAAAGACCGGTATATCACCCCCCGCGCACTGGAAGATATCAAATATCGAATTAAGGACTATGTGGAACAACAGGGTTATTTCTCGATTCATGATTGCCAGGAGGCCTTCGGGTACGGCCGTACCCAGGCCGTTCCCGTGCTTGAATACCTGGATAATACCGGTTTCACCAAAAGAGAAGAAAATGTCCGGACACTTCAGGACAATGAGATAAACTATCAATCTGTTGAGAGGAGAGACAAATGAATGAAGACTACCGCTCCATGTGGAAAGATCTGGGCCTGGATCTGGCAGCGCACGACGCACTGCTGAATGTTTTGGGCAACGCCTATGCGGATATTTTTCTTGCACAGGAAAACCGGCCCGAGGGAATGGGCTATTTCGACTTTGTCATGAGCGAAGTCCACGGCCTGCGGATAAAAGAATTGCTGGATGAAAAAGCATCGGGCAGGAAAATCATCGGCTCTTACTGCGTCTTTGTGCCGGAGGAGATTGTCCTGGCGGCCAATGCAACACTGGTGGGATTGTGCTCCGGCGCAGATTTTGCCATGGAGCGGGTGGAGGCCCTTCTACCGCGCAATACGTGTGCGCTGATCAAATCCTCGTTCGGGTTTAAGCTTGGCAAGGTCTGCCCGTATCTGGAAAGCGCGGACATGATTGTGGGGGAAAACACCTGTGATGGCAAAAAGAAGGCCTATGAATCGTTAAACAGCCTGGTGAACAACCTCTATGTCATGGATCTGCCCCAGACAAAATCCGCTCAGGGGAAATCGCTCTTAAAAGCCGAGTATGAACGGTTCAGAAGCGCAGTTGAGGCACTCACCGGCGTCACTGTCACCGCCCGGGCCCTGAAACAGGCTATTCAGTTGGTAAATGCCAAGCGCTCAGCAATGCACCGTCTCGCATCCCTGCGCAAGGCTGATCCAGCGCCCATATCCGGCCTGGACACATTACTGGCCAACCAGGTCTTCTTTTATGACAACCCTGCCAGATTCACAGAATCGGTCAACAAAATCTGTGACGGCCTGGAAGAGCGCATCGCCAGTGGCAAAGGGGTGTTTCCGAAGAAAACCCCCCGCATTCTTGTATCGGGCTGTCCCCAGGCTGTGCCCAACTGGAAACTTCCCCACATCGTGGAAAGTTCAGGCGCAGTGATTGTCGGAGAAGAATCGTGTGTGGGCGAACGCGGCACCCGGAACCTCACGGATGACAGCGGCGAAACAGTGGCGGAAATGATGGATGCCATCGTGGACCGTTATTTTCAGGTGGACTGCGCCATCTTTACCCCCAACCCGGATCGCCTGGCCCATATCCAGGAGATGGCTGCCGAATATAAGGCGGACGGCGTGATTCACTACGGACTGCAGTTCTGCCAGCCCTACCTCATGGAAGCCTTACCGGTAGAAAAAGCGCTGAAAGAAAAGGGCATTCCCTGCCTGTTAATTGAGACAGACTACGGCATGGAGGACGCCGGGCAGTTGGAGACCCGTGTGGGCGCATTCATAGAGCAACTATCGTAGCTCAGGTGACCAGGTGGATGCAGCGCCGCTTCTGCCGCCAGTGATTCAACTCGGATATCTGCCCCTTTAAATCCATGCAGATATACCGGAAAAACCGGGCCTGACAATGGCGGGCCGGATCGATATTCTCCAGGTAGTAATGGCAGAAGATCGTTTCCGGCCCCATTGTTTCCAGCAGCCGCGCCAGCCGGTTCGCGATGGAAAAATATTCATCAATTTCAACCGGCTGTTGAATCACCCGGTTGACAATTGTCTTAATCTCATCAAATGCGGCCGGATGCCGTTTGATGGCCTCACGGCTGCTGATCAGGCTTTGTTCACGCTTTTGAATCAAACCCGTGATTGTCTGCGTTTTCTTCATCCGTTGCGATACTCGTTTGGGCGCCCATGTTGCCCATCCTCATCACGCGGCACAATGCATGGCCATCCTTAACGCGACCCGTAAAATATGCGGATTAATACCCCGGAAGATTGACACCTGCCAGCTCCGGTCCCAGATAGGTTCTTTCGTTCTCGCCCAGGATGCCCAGGGACAGCGCGATGATTGTCCATAAATGAACGGCGCGGTATTTTCCCTCTCCATAGTGTTCGCCCAGCTCTTCAATCTGGGCATGGCAGTTATGACAGGGCGTGATAACATAGGGGACACCCGTCGACTCAATCTGCTGATGCTTGAGCGACCCGTATGCCAGTCGCGCTTCCCGGTATCCGGACTGAAGATAACCGCCCCCGCCCCCGCAACAGTAGTTATCAGAGCGGTTGGGGACCGTATCGATAAAATTTTCGTCGCCCACACAGGCCCGGGTTACAAACCGCAAGTCTTCGGCCAGTGCATCGCCGAACCCCTTGCGCACCTGGTTGCACGGGTCCTGGACGGTGAACCTGACCTTCAGGTCGGCATTCCAGTCTGAGCTGACTTTCAGCGTTCCTTCCCGTATCCATTTTGCGTAATAGTATACCATCGGCGCGATCTCCAGGTCCGTGTCGATCTGATGGCGTTTCTGACCCATCCACACGGAAAAGGTGGAGTGGCCGCATTCGGTGTTGAGATATACTTTGCATCCCAGGTTTTTGGCGGCCCCCAGAGTCTTTTCCGTTATCTGCTTCCAGTTTTCATCATCGGCCAGAAACATGCAGTAGTTTTCCCCGCCCCATCCGGTACAACTGTAAGTCCAGTCCGCCCCTGCAAGATGGAGAATTTTCCACAACGGCGCCATCTCTTCGGGCTCTGTCACCGGTTCCCGGGAATTCTGGCTCAGAAAAAAATGTGCGTTCTGCTTATCAATCGGTGCCTGGAGGTCTTCCCACCCGGGTTGCGTTTCATGAATCTCTTCCAGCATGTCCTCGACAACAAAACGGAAATCATCTTCCGGTGTTCCCATGGCGCTGCAACTGTCATTCTTCAGGGCCATGTCACAGGACCCCAGGATCCCCTTGGGGCGTTCTTCCCTTGGCCAGAGCTTCCGCCCTTCAAAGACCAGGGCTGCAATATCAATATTCATGGGGCAGACATGGGTGCAGCGCTTGCACATGGAGCACATCCACACCCAGGGATGCCTGGTCAGCTCATCATCCATGCCAAGAGCGATCATTCTCACAAATTTGCGCGGGTCCATATCCTCAAGCCCTGTGGCCGGGCATCCGGACGCGCAGGCGCCGCAGGTGAGACATAAATTGAGATTGGCACCGTTCGGCAGAATCTTCATCACCTGTTCTTTAAAACGAGCCGTCCTTTCTTTTCCGATATGAATGGTTTCTGTCATGATGCATTCCTTTCCATAATCAGTTCTGTGTATTCCACGACAATGTCCTTGATTTTCATACGCATTTGCATCCAGTCCACCAACGGTCTTGCCTGGGGTTGCGCCTGAGAAAAGAAAGGCAGCCTTTTCACCTGATTCTTAAAACATCTGATTTCATGGAAATTCTTGGTGCGTTCGTACAAAAGGCAGGGCCGGTCTTTCAGGCTGTCTCACACCTTGCCATCCCCGGGCAGGGTCTGTTCATCCTCGCTCATGTAAAGCCGAAAAACCGGTGCATAATATTTCCTGGTAACAGTCAACGCATAAACTTTAGAGGAAAATATAAGGCCGGATGCTGATTGTCAAATTGATTATATTGATATTTATAATGACATAAATTTAATAAATCAATATAATATCACCACAGCCGCGACGGGGCGCACCCCCGCCGGATCCGCCAGTCGGCCATCCCGCGCCCCACGGCCGGGAATGATTTTGAACCTGTTTTTATCAATGCCGCGCAATATCCACCCCTTGTCTTTACATTTACAAACCAAAATGATATAAATAGAACTCGAAAAATCAAAGGGCATATATTTTTTATGACAATCCGAGTGGATACTTTAGAGCAATATAAACCCTGGGATATACAATGAAAATACTGATTGTTGATGACTCTCCCATCGCGCGGAAAATGGTCAGGGCTTCCATTCCCCCGTCCCACAAAGGGCATGAGTTTTTTGAAGCAACCGGCGGCAGGGATTCCATAGAAAAATATAAACTGATCAATCCCGATCTGGTTCTGATGGACCTGACCATGCCGGATATGGACGGCCGGGAAGCGATAGAAGCGATCAAGAAAATTGATCCGGCCGCCCGGATCGCCTCCATTTCTTCCAACAGTCAGACAGAAGTCATCAAAAGTGTTATTGAAAAAGGCGCATTCACCTTCATAAAGAAACCTATCAATGCCAAAACAATCACCGAAGTCCTGGAAAAAGTCGAAGCTGATTTAAATTCATAACATGCCGGCCATGTCGTTTATGACACATTCGGCCGCACTGATGTTCCTGAAATGCCATTATCCCCATTATGATGAATCCTTCCACCAGCACCGGGCGCAAACATCCCGTTATTCACGAGTCGGTTTTTATTGCCCGGGGGGCCCGGATTTTCGGCGAAGTCAGCATCGCCGAAGGCGCCAGTGTGTGGTTCAACGCCGTGATGCGGGCGGATGAGGGAGCGATCGAAATCGGTGAGGACTGCAATATTCAGGACAACGTGGTGATTCACAGCGACATGGGGACACCGGCCATTATCGGCCGGAATGTTACCATCGGTCATGGTGCCGTGATCCGTGCCTGCCGCATAAACGAAGATGTCATGATCGGCATGAACAGCACGATCATGTCAAACGCCGAAATCGGTGCCCACAGCATAGTCGGGGCCAATACCTTTGTTCCCTACAACAAAACCTTTCCGCCCAACGTGATGATCATGGGGACGCCGGCCAAAGTAATCCGGGATTTGACCGACAAGGAACGGGCGTTCAACCGGATGGCCATAGAAACATACAAAGACTTGGCCAGACAATACCAGGCAGGGGAAATCACCGGCATATCGGGCTTATGATTTCATGCGCGCCTTTTCCAATTCAATAAATCTATCCATCACGAAATCGAAATATTTAAAACATTTTTCTTTATACACTTCCTCTTTTACATATCGCTCAATCTCCGCCTGTTGACTGAAATCACAACGCGTCAGCTGTCTACATTGCGTGCTTTTAAATTGTTCAAGAAAATCTACATAAAGATCATTGACAGCAACAATGGCCTTATTCCGCTCTTTTGGGTTCTCAAGCGGCAACTGTTCTTTCGCAAAGCCGACCTTAAGACCGATAGCCACACTGCTGCCAATCAACAGGCCACATGTTGTCTCCCCGGAATTTATCGCCCCCAGATACCCCGACGTCACCCATGCAAGCCTTTTTGATTGCATTTGCCATATTTCCTGCAGGCCCTGCAGCGATGCTTCCGCTCAGGTTGACAAGAGAAATGTTTTAAATGTGCTGTTTTTGATTGCCTCGAAATCCGGTTTTTCTGTCATCACAAAATCTCCTTCAAAATGCCTGTCAACACACCTGAACATTTCACGAAACTTGTTGATATAAAATCATAAAATATTCAGGCTAGCCCGCATATTTCATGACTCTGTTAAAAATGATCAAAATGGGCTCATTTTCTCTGTTAAAAGTCAAAATCTGACAAAGCGGACGCTTATATCACTCAAAACGTGATTGTGGTGGAC
>JAXHTY010000011.1:0-122179 GCA_034189905.1 Thermodesulfobacteriota bacterium | reverse complement strand
CAAACTCCGGAAAATCTTCTCCAGAATTTTTAGCAAATCGGCAAAACGCTAAAAAATGGCCTAAATCTTACGATGAATAATTTGGCAAAAAGTATGATGTGAATTTGGAAAATCACACGTAGCGTTCCACCACGGCGCCGACGCTGTCCACAAGGGCGCGGATGCTGTGCTGTCGGTCCTTGATGTAGTAATAACGGTCGCCTGCGGCGGTCTGCATCATTAAGGGGTCGTCGGTTCGGCCGCCGTAAATGGTGATGCCTGGGGTCGGACCAAACCAACCATTCGATATAACTTCCTAAACACTCCTAAAATAGCTGTTTTTCGGGCTTGGAATGACCTTTTTAGGCCCAAAATCATCGCCGTAAGGAACCTGTTCTTCTTTTATTGAAAAAGAGCCTCCATTTTGAGTAATTTCCCTGCCTTTGATCTGTATACCCAGACGATGATACAAACCAGACAACGGATAAAATGATCGCCACTTTGTACAGCAATGGCATGATACCGGTCTTCCCAGAAAGCCCCCTTTCTTTTTTTCCTCAAGCCCAGATGAGGGGAAAAAGCTTAGAAGGCCCTTTTTGCACCTGAAAACCCCACTTTAAGCCTTATTTTAGAGGTATTTTCAAAACTATATCCCATCATTCCAATTTGTTAGCTTGGTCCGACCCCACCCAGGCGCCAGGCGCATAAATACATATGCCCATATGCCGACCCCATTTATGGTACTTTTTACGAAGCCGTCATTACTGAGTGTGCAAAAATTGTAGGCTTAAATTATCAATTTCAATTTCAATAGTTTTTCTATTGGTTGATTTTTTACTACTATTACTGTTCTGATAAGAATCGGATGCTTTTATAACTATATTAGCCACTCTATTTGTATATTGAGTGTCCCATCGAATGTAGTTTTTGCCCAGTAAATAATTAGTTTGAATTTCAAATGGAATATTATTTTTTTTAAGTAAGTTAATAACTAAAATTTTTAAATCATCATTTTTTATGTAAATTCCAGGCTTACTGGTCCTATTTGATAAAACATTATTAAGTATTTTATCCGCTTGATCAGCATCCTCTCTTAAACAGCATATATCATGTTCATGACTGATTTTATATTCGATTTTTTCCTTATTTAATTTAGTGAGGAAGGATTGCCTCAATGTTGCAGGTTTTTGATCGAACAAACTGTTATCAAAACAATATTGATATTTGTTTTCTTGAAAATAAAGAAAAACAAAAAGAAAAAAGAAAAACAAAATTAAAGATAGTAGATATTTTACAAGCTTCATTAGTTACCCATGACAGTGTTGTGAAAGTTAAAAACTACCCTGATAGCTATTACCTAGCCCAAAAAAATCAGATTTTAGCCTTTCTAATTCACAGGGTACTTGATCGGTGTTTATTCGTAAATATCTATCCATAGGTGTACCAAAAAGGAATTTTTCATCCTTAAAACTGTTTTCAGTCATTATCATCCACTGCGTTTCTGGCATTAATTTTTTTATAATTCGCCTTCTATTCAAGGTTTCTATGTTTGTTTGATCCTGAACCATATACTTTTGGTGCAAGGTCTCAACAGTTACGTGTCGTTCTACATATCCTATGGGAGGTATGACACCTAATGATCTTTTAGATAAAATTCCATATACATCAGTCAGTATATTCAAGAGGGTAGTCCCTTTGTGAAGATCGGAAGATTGATAATCAAGGGAAATTCTACTATTTTTGGTAGGTTCCCATACAGTATATACATCACTTAAATAATATTCTCTATTATAATTTGAGCTAATTTCTTCATTCATAAAAGCAAGATCGGATATATTATTCAAGCTTTCATCAGTGCTAAACGTATCCCTCAACGAAAACTCCGGCATACTGTAAGTCCCGACATTTTCCAGGAACCCACCCGGTTCAAAATTATAATCGAAAATTTCCAGTTCGCCAACCGAAAACATCTCATCCCACCTTGCTGTTCTTTCATCGACGGTCATGCTTTGACCGTCGATGTTGACGTTGAGGGTGAAAGCCGGATTAATATAAGTATAATCATCATCATTCACTTGAGAAAGCGTGGGGAAGTTGCTGTTAAACCCGTATACCTGTGAATTATTATTTTCATTATCTCTTTGCATGAAAGTAAACATATCATCGTCCGAAGGATAACCCCTAATATTCGCTGCTTCAGCATCAGAAAGAATTTCCAAATTCATCCCGCTGGGGTCAATAAACAGCAGCGGATTGTTGGTGACATAGGCATACAGGTTCATGCCGTCCACGTACCCGGCGGGGTCGCGCTGGAGAAAGCGGCCCAGGTCAGGGGCGTACATGCGGTTGCGGTAGTACCAGAGGCCGGTCTCGGTGTCCAGGCGGCGGCCGGTGTAGCCGTATGGGTTGCTGTAGGCGGTTTGAGCGATCTCGCTGCCGGCGGCATCAAACACCTTGATTGTGCCGAAGGGGGTGTAGTCGTAGCGTTCCACCACGTTGCCGACGCTGTCCACAAGGGCGCGGATGCTGTGCTGCCGGTCCTTGATGTAGTAATAGCGGGCGCCGGCGGCGGTCTGCATCATTAAGGGGTCGTCGGTCCGGCCACCGTAAACGTATAACCGGTCAAAGGCGCCGTCTTTGTATTCCTCGATCACGTGGCTGGCGCTGTAGACGTAGGTGATTTCCGTGAATTCGGCGGGAACGGTTTTTTGCACGCGCCGGTTTTCCGCGTCGTATTCATAGGTTGCCACGGTGGTATCGCTCTGGGTGCGCACCTCGATAAGCCGGTCCTGCCAGTCATAGACATATTTGTAAGTGCCGTCATCGGTCAGGTTGCCGTTGGCGTCATAGGTCAGGGTCACGTCTGCACTGTCGGCATAATCGATGCCGGTATATTCGTTATCAGCGTTGGGGGTCCGGTTTTCAGTTTCGCCGTTCTGGTTGGTCTCAACCCAGTTGCCCACATCGTCGTACCGCCACAACAATGCGTCCTGGCCGCTGTCAGGCTGGTTCATGTCCGTGAGCCGGTTGCGGTTGTCATAGGTGTATTCCCGGATCGTTGCCTGGGCAAGGCCGTCATAATCGATGACCTCGCGGCGCATGTTGCTGTTGTCATCATACCCTGGAATGGACAGTCCGTCGCCCATGACCGTGTGCTCATAACACACAGTGGTTCCGAACAGGTACTGCCGGTTGATCTCCCGGAACCGGGCGTCGTAAGCGACGGACAGGTTCATGCCGTTGCCCAGGGTCATGGCCTTGACGCCGCCGTGGAATGCGTATTCGGTGATGGCGGCCAGGGTGTCCGCACCCATGGTGACGGCAGAAAGACGGTTCCCGGCGTCGTATGTCCGTTCCACATCATTGGTCTGGGACGGGTAGGAAAGCGCGGCAAGATTGCCGGCTGCATCCCATGTTTTTTCCACACTGCGGCCATCCTGGATTTCCGCTGTGACGCGGCTCATGCTGTCATATGCGTAGGCCACGGTATGGGTGGCCGTGCCCTGGTTGTAATCCGAGGATTGGGTTAACCGTGAGAGCTTGTCATAGATAAATGCCTGTTCAAGCACGGTGTCCACCAGGACCCGGGTTTTGCGGTTAAGGCCGTCGTATTCATAGTCGATGGCGGTGTTGTCCCGTTTGGTCACCAAATCCACGTTGCCGCCGGCATCGTATTGCACATGCCGGGCAGGCGCGTCATAAAGACCGTAGTCGATGGCATCGGGGTCAAGAGGCTGGGCGTTGTCATAGGCGTCGGTCTCCATAATCCGGCGATTTAAGGCATCGTATTGATAGAAAATGGTGCTGCCTTTGGCGTCGGTGATATAAACCAGATTGCCGGCAAAATTGTAGCCGTATTCGGTCACGGCCTGGTCCGGACCGCCCGCATCTTCGGTGGTGCGGATTTTCTGGTCAAGGCCGTCATAATCGTACTGGGTTTCAATGCCCATGGGGTCGAGTATTGTTTCCTGGTTGCCGTTGGCGTCATAGGTAAATGAGGTATAGGTCACGTCATCCGTTCCAACGGCGCGGGTGATATGCGTAACCTTGCCGATGGGGTCATTGTACTGCTTTTCCGTAACAATATCGCCGTCGGCGGTTTGCCGGGTGATGGTGACGGGCCGCTGCTTGTGATCGTATTCGTAAAGGGTGACATTGCCCGCGGCATCGGTTTCTGTTTTCGGCAGGTTCAGGGCATTATAGGTTGTTTTGGCGGTGTTGCCGCGCGGATCGGTGACACAGACCCTGTTGCCGGCGGCGTCGTAGTCAACGGTGGTGGTGGCGCCGTCCGGGTTTACGACGGCAATCTCACGGCCGGCCGCGTCATAATAGGTGCGGGTCTCGTTGCCCAGGGCGTCCATTACGCTGATGCGGTTGCCAATGGCATCATACCGGTATGTGGTAATAATGCCGTTGGGGTCGCCGCCCGGGTCGGGCTTGATTTCCTTAGTCAGGCGGCTTAGCAGATCGTATTCATACAGGGTGGTGTTGCCCATGGCATTGGTTACCGAGACGCGGTTGCCGGTTTCATCATAGGTATAGGAAACCCGGTTGCCCAGGGCGTCGACCTCGGCGATGCGTTGGCCCCTGGCATCGTATTCGTAAACCGTTTCATTGCCGGTCTCCGGGTTTGCGGGGTCGGTGACCTGGCGGGTTTTTACCAGCAGGTTTCGGCTGTCGTATTCATAGCGGATTTCGGCAAGTTTGGCATTGTTGCTGTCGTAAGAAATCTCCGCGGTCTTGTTGCCGCTGGCATCGTATTCATAAATTGTGTAATGGCCTTTGGGCGAAATCGTCTTGATCAGGTTGCCCATGGCATCGTACCGGTACTGAGTGGTGCGTTCATAATCCGGGTCGCCGGGTGCAAGGGTCTGCGTTACCTGACGACCAAGCCGGTCGTATGCATATGTCGTGACATAATCCTGCACATAGGCCCCGGCATCCAGGTATTCCATGTATTGGGCTGTTTTGTTGCCGTGCTCGTCATATGTGTAAACCGTCCGGTTGCCCATGGGGTCGGTTGTGCGGGTAAGATGGTTAAGGGCGTCATAGGTGCGGGTGGTGATATTGCCTCGCTTGTCAACGGTTTCCACTTCGTTGCCGTTGCCGTCATAGGTGTGATAGACCACGTTGCCCAGGGGGTCGATTTCTTCCACAAGCCGGTTCCTGCCGTCATAGGCAAATTTTCGGATATTGCCGTTTTTGTCGATTTTGCAGACCACGTTGCCCACGGCGTCGTAGTCGATAAATTCGGTGTTGCCAAGCGGGCCGGTCTTTTCGATCATGTCGCCACGGGCTTCGATGGTCCGGGCCGTATCGTAAGTGAATTCGGTCTCCGCGCCATTGGGAGCGGTGATTTTTTCCACCTGTCCGTTGACATTGTAATCGTAAGTGGTGACATACCCCAGGGGACCGGTTTTGTACCGAACCTGGCCGTACATATTATATTCAAAAGCAACGGTGTTACCTTCGGGATCGGTGACGGATTTCACAGCGCCTGCGGGCTGGGGATCGCCGGTAATGTCGCCGGCTTCGCCGCCCATATAGTAGATCAGACTCTCTGCATTACCGTTTTTGTCGATGGTTTTTTGCAGGAAAATACCCTGATCATCGTAAACCCGTTGTTCGGTATTGTCGTTGGGGTCTGTAACCTCTGTAACGTTCCCGTGTTCATCATAGGTGTAAGTGGTCGTTATCCAGTTTACCGGGTCGGACTCGGGCACAAGGGTGCCGTATGCCGGATCGGATGGGGCCACGGCAGTTTCAACCCGGTATTCGGGGGCCTCAATCATTTTCTGCAGGGTGCCGTCATCCGGATCATACTCAAACCGGGTTTCCGGGATCACATCCCCGTCAGGGGTTGAAATGGCCGGTTTGGTAATCCGGGTCGGTGAGTAAAAATACCGACCGGTTTCGGGATCATCTTCGTTATATTCATAGGTCCATTCAGCCACGGCAAACATCTGCGGAATGGGTTTCTGTTTCTTATACATCTTTCGCTCTGCGGCGAGGTCCGGATCACCGCCGTCCGGGTAGTATTGAAAGGTGGTTTCGTTGCCGTTGGCGTCGATCATTTTGACCAGGTTGTGATAATCATCGTATTCCTTTTCGATAACGGTAGCATCTTCGTTGGTGACACGGATCTCGTTGTTGTTGTCGTCAAAAAAGACTTTCCGGTAATAGCCTTCCTCGTTCCAGGTTTCGGCGTATTGGTTGATGCGGCTGTACTGGAAGTTAAAGACCCCGCCCTTGTCGTTTTCGTGGTATGAGACCTGGTCGTTTTTGTAGTAGCCGATGGTCAGGCCGTCGCCGCTGGGCAGGGTATACCGGACCATGTTGTGATCGTTGGCCGGGTTGTCCTGGTCCGTCAGGTATTCATACCGGGTGGTGTTGCCTTCCAGGTCGGTCATGGCGGTGAGGTCGTTGGCCGCCCCGACGCCCTCTGTGTCGCCGTAAGTGTATGTGCAGGCATTGCCGGCAAAGTCCGTGGCGCGGATGATTTTGCCGTCGCTGTTATAGGTGAACTGGATGCTCCGGCCAAGACCGTCGCGAATCATGCTCATGTAGCCGTCTGCGTTGTAAATGAAGGTAAGGCAGTTGCCAAAGCGGTCCTGTTTCTTCAAAAGACTGCCCTGGCTGTCAAAGGTTACGGTCAGCCAATTGTCTTTGTGGTAGATTTCATATTTCCCGTCTGCTTTTTTCTTCAGTTCGAACAGGGCGCCGGCCGGGTATTCATAGGTTCCGTCAATGTCCTTGATCACATGAGGAACGCTTTTGCCATGGTAATAGAGGATCTGTTTTTCATCAACCTGACCGTCTTCATCTTCGTCGGTTTCTACAAAAACAAGCCGGTCATCATGATTGAACGACCATCCATATCCAAAGGGGCCGTCATAGACCATTCGACTGTAGTATGTCCGCTGAAGCTTAAGATCCAGTTCATTGGTCGGGCCGGGTGCGGGAATATTAAAGTCCGGTTCTTCCGGCTGATAGAATTCACCGGTGAGCAGGTTTACCGGGTCGCCGATAAACGAAGTTCGGGGGGTTTTGTTTGTCGCCCATATGGTGTTGTCGGCAAGATAGGTGCTTTGAATGTCGCTGCCGTCGCCGTGGACTGTGCTGTCCGGTAAAATGCGGTCTTTATCCCAGTGGTCCAGCGGTATGGACGCCGTGTCCACGATGCTTGCGGATTTCCCTCCATTGGCTGGAATATCAGAAACCATTTCGCCGGGTTTGTACATGCCAAAGAGATAGCCGTCTGCTTCATCGCCCAGGGCAAGATTGACATATCCTGATATCTGGTCTTCAAAATGGATCATCTGCTTGGGAACGGTGACTGCGTTGGTCAGATAATCATTGGGGTCATCGGTCAAATCATTGGGCGCTTCCAGGCTTTCAATGATCTGCGTGATATAGTCGGGAACGGGGCCGTCTTCGTCATTCCAGAGATCGGTATTGTCAGTGCCGTCCCATAGGCGATTCCGTACGGTAATACCGCCCTGCTCCCGGGTTTCTTCAACAGATTCAAGAATATTGATATGTTTATTACCGTCGCCGTCAACAGTAATATCGTCCCGGGTCAGGGTAATGACCTCCATGTTCTCCTGCTGATAAGCGTGCATCAGGCCTTTTATGGTGGACAGGGCGTTTGTGTCCTGCCAGTCTTCAAATATGGCGGCCTCGTTATAGGATGCCGTAAAGCCGGCCAGCCGGCGGCAGAGCATATAGATACCATCAGATACGGATTGGCTGGCGTATGCAGGGATTCCGGAAGAATCCTCATTCTTAAACATCGAGGCGATATGGACCCATGTATCAATGCTCCAGGTGGGATGAAACAGGAACTTGGAGTCGGCGTCTGGTTCGTCCATTTTCAACGGATTTGCATAGACAAACAATGGGGCCATCCCGCTCCAGTCGGCCTTGCTGTATGTCAGTGCAGCGGCCCGTTCCAGGGCGGCGTGATACCTGTAGTAAAAGGTTTCTGCCATGATGTCGGCCATGATGCCGAGATAGTTGCCCAGTGCTTCATAATCCGTCTCTTCCTCGTTGCCCAGCATTGTTATATCGATTCCGGCAAGATCCTTTTTCAGTTTTTCCAGGTTTTTCTCGGAAGCGGGCAGGCTGTCAAGTGCTATATAAACAAAGTCACCGGGTACATGGGAAGAGCGTTTCCATTCTTTGGGTGTGCCGTTAATCTCATAAGTAATTTCCGGGTGATAAAGCTCGCCCGGAAAAATTGTTTTACCTTCGCACAACAGGGTATCGCCCAGGTGAAGCCGGGGCACATACCATTTGTTTTCTGCATCGGGTTCAAAGTCCATGTAAAGTCGATTGCCTGCCACATCAGCCAGATAAACCGTTCGTTCCAGCATCAGTTCATCATTTTGTTTTTTAAAGGCAATATGCGCCCTGGGGCGGAATGCCTCGGGGACGTCTGATACGGTTTCCGGTGTACCGGTCAGCACAAGGTCTTCCGGAAGAGCGGATGGTAAAATTGAAGATGGTGCTTTGATAAGCCGTTCGGTAAACGGCACATTGGCCAGTGAAATGTCGGGAAAGTTGGTTGACAGGTATGCCTTCATCTGCTCTTCAAATCGCTCGATGGCGGTTTTCTTGTCGGGGCTCAGTAAATCGGGATTCGACAAATAGGCATTAAAATCGAAATCAAGTCCGTCCGGCACAGAGCCACCTTCAAACAAGTCTGTGCCTTGCCTGTATTCATATTGTTTAAACCAAGGAGCAAGGGGGACCCATGCGCCGGATTTACCGACAATGCCGGTGCGGTAGCTATCTAAGGGAAGCCAGGCTTCCACATAGGCGATATCCACTTCCCGATCCAGGCGTGTCATTTTATTTATTACAAAACGGGCAGGGATACCGGCTTCCCTTAACAGGGCGACCAGAAGCGCGGAGGTATCCCAACTGTTGCCGTGGCCGCTTAACAGCGTACTTTGGGCTCCCATACGCAAACCGGTATATTCCTTGAACTCAATATTTTCATACACCCAATTATATATCGCCACCGGATCCGGGTTTTCATCCACCGAAAGCGAATCGTTCAGGGCGATAATGTCGTCGGCAAAGGGAGTAACGGGGGTTTCAGCCAGATAGCCATTCTTTACCATATAAGACGTTGGGTTATCGGCAAACTCCTGGGAGGTGACGGTTTCTCCCTGAAGGTAATCGGTAAAAGGCCAGCTGCCGGTTACACCGCAGTATTCATATGCCACATTCAAGTCAGCTGTGTGGGTGTCGGCCTGGACTCCGGCATAGGTGATCGTTATTTCCTTGATTTCACCTGCTGCCAGCGTGACGGCAGCAGCATCGGGGTCATCAATGGAAAACTGGTCGGCATCGGTGCCGCCGATAGAAACACCGGTGATTTCTATCGGGAATGCGCCGCCATTCCGGATTTGGCAGGTGTGGTGAAGGGGGCTTCCCACAATAGTAAACAGATTCAGCGGATCAGATTGGAGGATAGCATCCTGAGGGGAAACAGTTTGTTTTCGAATCACCCTTTTGAATGCTGGCCATTCTGTTCCCTCATAAATATAGTTTACTGCAATAAGCACCTCATGGTTTCCAAGAGCTGCAGCATTGTACGTTATTTCAAAATTATAACTGTCACCTTGACTTATTATGACCGGATTGGAAATGGTGACGCCGCTGTTGATATTAAAATACTGATCATCCGTTCCTTCTTCCTGGCTAAAGTCGGTCAGTGAGATTCCTGTTACGGTTAAGGGATTCCCGCCATAATTTGTCAGTGTATAGGTGCAGGGTACGGGCTGACCCAAAAACGCAACACTGCCGCCATTGGTTTCATTCAAGGAAAAATCCGCCGAGTAGTTTGTCGTCCCGGCACAAGACATCAGAACATAGTCATTGGTATCAATGTCATTTATTTGTACTTCTGCCAGAACATCATCAAAATGTTCATTTATACTTTTTTGCTCCGTCGGGTTATACCGGACGACAAACTGGTCCCCTGGTAACAGCTCATCTTCCGGTGATGTATCAATGAGTTGAAAGCGGCCTGTATCGTCTCTTAAATGGAGGTTTGTGAGATAACCTATTCCCGATGGAACAGTGATTGTCTTATCGACAGGCTCGGGATCTTCTCCTGCCTCAGGTACATCGCCTGTAAACGGCACTTCTGCAATTGTTCTCCCGGCGATGGTAATAGCTTTATTATAAACATGGATGATTTCTGCCATGTCCCCTTCTTCATTGCCTCTGATCTCCGTATCTATTTCCCCGTTAATGTATAAAGTCGCGGTCCGGGTGATGTCACTTCCGGGGGCATCCGGACAATCATATTGAATTTTAATTCTTCGTGTTTCATTCTGTGCAAATGTAATATTCGATTTCAACTCGTCACTGCTGCCCAAAGAGCTGATTGAAAAATATGAAGATCCACTGATAACAACGCCGTTTGTTGCATTAATCGGCAAGTCTGTGCCGGTGTTTTCTAAGGATATTGTGTCCGTCACCGTTGCATCATTTAAGCGGGTGTGAATCAGGCATGGCCCTTCTCTGGCTTCAGTGACCGGATAGGGTAAAATCGTGGCTTGAATTGTCAGGGTGACATCATGCCAAGGACCTGACGTTCCATCTGTATCCCAATTTCTAAACATAACAGTTAAAGTGGCCGTATAGGTCCCGGGCGCGACCGGGTTAACCTGTATCTCCGGTATAACCCAATAAGTGCAATCAGCATGTCTCACTGTCCCATGAGAAATTGTACTGTCACCATTGGAAAAAGTAAAAATGGATGTTGAGCCCGATAAACTTGATTTTGCCTCTACAGATGCATTGCAACCGGATATCTGCACCGATGACTCACTTGCATTCACCTTCCTTGTTGGTATTAGAGGGTATTCGTAATTCTCTATAAACGTTCCCAGATTGATGGCGGCTTGGGCCTGTGTTGTCCCCAAAAGCAGCAGGGCATGAAGGCTCAACAGGGCTATTAGAAACAGAACTGGCCGTTTAATTGTCATGTTTTTGATCATTCCACCCGTCTCCCAAATGAGTAATAAAAATGTATTTCAGTCAGCTGTTTTTGATTGAGTCTCAAGAATCGTCTCTCGCCCCAAACATCTCGATCTCCTGGATGAACATGCTTACACCGCCCTGCCCCCCGGAAATAAACCATATCCGAATGTGGCGATATCCCTCTGTATTGCTGAAGGTGAAGGAATCCCAGTAGCCATCGGCGCCGCCGCAAATGCCACAGTCATCTGTTGAGCCGGTATAGCATTTGTGGGTCATTACATCGCTCAGTGTTGTCCAGTCGCTGCTATATTTATCGGAACCTGGATTCTCCACATTTGAGCCCTGGACTATGAAGTCACCTGGATTTTTATCTCTGCATGCGGATGTTCTGCCCCCTCCCAGTATTCTTATCCAGTTAACCGCATATTTTTCTGTGCCGAAATCGACACTGATCCATTCGTCATCCTCTACTTTGCCCTCGGCCCGCCAGGCAGTATTTTCATTATCGTCAAATGCGTTTTCTTTTACATTGCTTCCATCATCAAAACTGGCGAAAACGGTTTTGCCCATGGAGATATCATCCGGGGCATTGGGGTCGCCTTCGCCGCTGTCAACAGCACCATTCTGGTTGGCATCTTCTTCCCCGTCAGGCACGCTGTCAGCGTCTGTATCGGCATTTAACGGGTCCGTTTGTGAATCAGGGTCGGCATCCGCTATAAAGACCGTTGTATCAGTTACTGACGGATCAATATCCGCTGAGGTGAGCCCGCTTTCTGTCCCGTCCTGAAGGCCATCGGCATCTGTGTCGGCAAGGCACGGGTCTGTTTCATTGGCGTCAACAACACCGTCACGATCAATATCCTCAAGCCCGTCGAGGATGCCGTCATTATCGGTGTCTGCATCGTTGACGTCGGTGCAGCCGTTTGTTTCAAGTTCATCTGGCAGGTAATCGGCATCTGAATCCATGGGCACCGGGTTCAGCATTGCATAGACACATAAGGCCGTCAGGTAGGAGTTATTTTCCCAGCTGCCGTCGGCTTGTTGCTGTATAATTAGATAATTGATCGCTTTGTTCTTCTTATCGGCCTCCGATGACAGGTCCAGCCACATCAGGGCGGCAGCAGTATCGGCAATGCCGGCGCCAAAGTAGCCCTTATCGTCTTCTTCCAGAGACACAAAACCATCCAAAACCCACTGGTATATTGATTGATCGGCGGCTGTGTTTTTGCCCACTACGTTATAGACAAGCGCGGAAACAAAAACGCTCGGGTCTTCCTTGCCCGGTACCCAGCCGTATAGGGGGGCAGCGACGGTGCCGTCCGCACTCATGAGGTCGGTGATGTCTGCCAGGTTGGAACGGGCGGTCGATGACTTGCAGTCGGTACAGCCGGCTTCAAACGGATAGATTGTTTCCGTGGCCAGAATGCCGAGGGCGGTGTCCAGTGCGTCCATGGCAAAACGGGACTGGACGCCCCAGCCCTGGATGGCGTCTTCGTTGATCTTGCTGTACGCAATCAGTCTGGCGACGAGCATGTCTACATTCTGGTCGTTTCTGTCCAGGGTCAGGATTTTTCTGGCAAGGTAGTCGTTATTGTCCGCGTAATGGCCGCGCAGATAATAGAGCGCGGCTTCCAGGATCCCTGCATGGGCGGGATCGGTTTGATCCGCATCATGCGCGAAAAGGGCGTCCGCTGACTGGCTGGTGAAAAGCATCCTCCGGCCTGATTGCATCAACTCTGCCATGGAGGTTTCGTCGCTCCAGGCGCCTTTATTCCAATACCCCTGCTCATACTGGTTGGCTTCCAGCCAGGCAATGGCCCTTTCGATGGCATCTTCCGTGGTCAGGCCGTCTTTGGTTCCTGGTGTAAAGTTCGCCGTGGCCATGTCTGCGGGAATGCCTGTTTCGCCGCTCACAACAGCGGAAACGGTATATCCGTAGTTAAAGGTCAGGTTTGAGGCAGATGCGTCTGTATATGAGGTACTGGTTCCGCTGACCTCCCCTATGTAAAGCTTTTGTGGGGGGGCGTATTGACCGTCAATGCTGTCCTGAAGAATTTTGCGTTCAAATGCGTTTCGGGCGCGATAAATGTTATAACTGTCGGCACCGCTATCAACCCAGTTGAGGGTCACATTCCCGGATGCATCCACACTGGCGGTCAGGCTGGTTATCTTGTCCGGCAATGTGTTCAGGTAATAAATTTCTTTTTGTGTCTCCTCTTTTTCCGTACCAACTTTTGCATAAAATTGCAGGCAAGTGGTCTCGGTCAGTGTGATACCTGCCGAAGGATAGGCGACTCCGGCCTGGCTTGCGGACACCGTTGCCGAACTGTCGTCAGGCGGATATCCGTCTGTTGAGTAATAAATTGTGGCACCGTCCTTATTGCAGGAAAACTTGACGGGCTGGGTATACGTGCCGCCAGCCGGGCTGGCTTTGGTTTCTATGGGTTCCTCTACGGTAAAGGTGATGGTAATTTCTTCTTCATTGCCGGAATAATCGGTAATGATGACGGTATAGGTGACAGTTGTACCCAGTTCCACGTCCTCTTGGGGTATGGTGTAAATTAATGAATTATCATTTACATCGGCTCCGGTAATCGGGGTATCGGGATATTCTTCATTGATCAGTGTCACATCTTTTACGCCAAAGCCCGCGTCCCCAAAGGCCACGATAAGGTCCACCGAACCGTCACTGTTGGGCGTGATGGTGGTTCCATTATCCGGATAGGTGACGATTACCACAGGCGAATCATTTTCGTTATCCTGAAAAACACCATCCATGGGATCGGTGCCGAATGTATATTCCTTGATGTTGGGCAGGCCGTCATGGTCCGGGTCGTCATTGGGGCCATAATCGAGGGTGCCGAAGTGGTCCATTTCCCAGTCATTGGGAAGGGTGTCGTCCACAATGGCGGTGAATCTGGCGCCGGGGTCCACGCGGAAGCCGGGGCCGAGGGTGATGGAGCGGTGGGCCGTGCAGGTGACCGGGGTGGTGGTATCAATGAAAGGTGTGGCCGTGCAATCGCCGCAGGCGTCGCCGCAATCGGGGTAGGTAATTATATCGCCGGTGGAGTTGATGGTGGTGACCGGATCGGTTTCAGACTGATTCACATCACCGCAAAGCACCACCACTTCCCAGGCAACATTCGGGTCCGAGCCCTTGTCATATTCTTCCTGGTTTGTTATGCCGTCTCCATCCGCATCGCCATCTGCATCTGAAGGATCGGTGAAATCCAATTCATTCTCTTCTTCCCAGCCGTCGGACATGCCGTCACCGTCGCTGTCAACATCCAGAAGATTAATGATACCGTCGCCGTCGATGTCGCCATCCCAGGTGTGACCGTCCTTTTCGGTCCACATATCTTTTTCTTCACCATCATCAAGGCCGTCATTGTCGCTGTCGGGGTCGATGAGGTTGATGAGGCCGTCGTTGTCGGGGTCGGTGTTCCAGGCGTCGCCCCAGAGGGCGAGCTCATCGGAATCGGAGATGCCGTCTGCATCGGTGTCGGTTGCGGTGGGGTCGGTGGTGTGGTCATATTCCTGGCGGTTGGTCAGGCCGTCGCCGTCCGGGTCATCGGCCGGGCCGTGGGTGACGGTGCCGAAGTATTGCATCTCCCAGTCGTCGGGAAGGCCGTCGTCGGTGGTGAAGGTGCCGCCGGTCTGGACGGAAAAGCCGGGGCGGAGGAAGATTTTCTGGGCCGCGTCAAAGGTGATATCGTCGTTGGCGGTGATGGTGCAGGTGTTGAGGGTGATGATGTTGCCGTCGGTGGTGTAGGTGGCCCGGGTCAGGGGGTCGCCCACCAGGAGGTCGGCGGAAGAGGTGCCGCTCTCCTGGCCGTCGGAAAGGCCGTCGTTGTCGCTGTCCGCGTCCAGGAGGTTGATAACGCCGTCTCCGTCCATATCTTCGTCCCAGATTTCGCCCCACAGGGTGAGCTCCTCGCCGTCGGTGAGGCCGTCGCCGTCGGTGTCGGCATTGACGGACGGATCGGTGCCCAGTTCATATTCCTGCATGTTGGTGAGGCCGTCGTCGTCCCCGTGGTCTGAGGGCCCCTGGGTGACGGTGCCGAGGTATTGCATCTCCCAGTCGTCGGGCAGGCCGTCATCGGTGGTGAAGGTGCCGCCGTTGACGGAAAACCCGGGGGTGAGGTGGATTTTGCCGGGGGTGTCGAAGATGACACTGGCCCCGGTTGAAACGGTGCTGGGGTCTGTGGTGGTAATGTCCTCGTCCGCGGCATAGGTGCCGTCCAGCACGCCGCCGACGGTCAGGGCGGCGGCGGGCGCGGCGGAAAGGAGCAGGACAAGCCATGTGAGGCAGATGGTGAGAAGGCGTTTGTTGTTATTCATGTTGGTCTCTTTTGTGTTTTAACCACGGAAAACACGGAAGGGCACGGAAAGGGCCGATGGCTTTCTTCTTTCTTTCGCGTATTCTGTGGTTGTTTTTGGCATTATTTTTATGTTGGGTGTTGGGTTTCGCTGTCGCTCAACCTAACCTACGGTTCTGCGGTTCTCGATTGTTTTGTTGTCATTGTTGGGTTTTGCTTCGCTCAACCCAACCTACGAGTTCTCGGTTGTTTTGTGGTTGTTGTTGGGTTTCGCTGTCGCTCAACCCAACCTACGGTTGTTTTATGGTCCATCATTCTGTCTTTCGTAGGTTGGGTTGAGCAACGCGAAACCCAACATCATGCATTCATTCATACAGCTCGCAGGTTGGGCTGAATGAAATGAAACCCAACATGTGTTAATGAATTCATACCATTCATCCATCCGCGCATTCATCCCCGCGTTCATTCCTTACCAATGGTGTCATCCAATGCCGGGGCGTGTCCGGCGCACCAATCATGTTTGTATATGCCATTCCGGACATACCGGTGAAAACTCGAATATTCCCATTGCCCGGGGGTGTTGGCCCAGCCGTGCTTGACGGGATTGTAATGGATGTATTCAACATGGTTTTTGAAATCATCGTCATCCCGAATGGCATGTTCCCAAAACCGGCGCTGCCACACGGCCAATTCTTTTTTGGTTTTCCGGGATTCATTGGCGGCATGCTTATGGGCGACATTGCATTGCCGGGAAAACCCGCTTTTGATCAGCCGCCACCGTTTGGAATAATCACCGTCGGCTTCGGGCAATGACCATATGCAATGAATATGATCCGGCAAAAGGACAAACGCCTCGATGGTAAACGGATGCCGGGTCATGACGCGTTTGAACACATTGCGTAAAAGTGTGGCGTGTTCGGGTTGTGTTAATATGCGGTGTCGGTTCATTGTGACCAGGGTAAAGAAATAAGTTCCGTTTTTTGTTCGGGCGCGCCGGTATTGCATGGTGGTTGTTGTATAAGGGGCATTTTTAGTTGTTGGGTTTCGCGGGGCTCAACCCAACCTACGGGGTCAGGGGGCGTTGCCAAGGCGGTAGATTTCGAGCCAGGTATTAAAGCCCATTCCATTAATATTGCCTTGGTTGTCAGTGTTTTTAAATTCAAATGTTAAAACTTCCCCGGTTGCAAGTTTTATTATTGTCGATATGCCTAAACTTTCATGACCAGAACCATTTGAATTGAGATAGCCGAATCTTATACCATTGCCATTTTTTCGTATGCCCATCCAGCACCAGTCCTGGTCGCCACCAACACTCCACCGAGTTTGTAAGTTTACCTGATACAATCCATCTTTGGGAGCTGTCCAGGTATCTGCGGCTAAATCCATCTCATTGTGTGTATTTCCCTCAACGTCCTGCCAATCAAAAGCCGTAACTGTATTCTCATCATAATCCTGATTATTCCCCCCAAGCGTTGCCCGGCAGTAGCTGACGTAATTCATGTCTTCGCCGTTGGCCGTGAGGTTGCCTGTGACATTCAGGTCGCCGGTGACATTGACGTCGCCGTTTTCATTGACTTCCATCTCACCGAACGCGGCCGGGGCGAGGAGGAGGATGGCGGCGAGGAGGATGAGGGGTATGGTTTTGAGGTGTTGGGCGGTTTTCATGGTGTGTCTCCTTTTGGGGTTTTGCGGTTGTTGTTTTTTATGGTGTTGGTTTTTGGGTTGTTGTTGATGGGGGTGGGGCCGGCATGGTGCGGGATTGGGGTTTTGGGGGTTGTGGCGATGTTCCGGGCGGCCCCGTGGGAGCGAGGGGGCAATTCGTGTGGATTCATGTGAATTCGTGGGAGAAAACGGCCGTGACCCGCGAATGGATGCGAATGAACACGAATGGGGGCAGGGGCGGTCTGTCTGTTTGGGCAAGTATTTGAAAACGAAGGACATACCTGTGACGGCGGTATGGTATGGGTATGTCGCGGCATTGGGCCCTCCTCCTCTTTGGAACTGTCAACGCTGTTTGTACAAATGAAGAACTGTTTCAGACATAGAAAATTGATTTATGAAAGTCAATGAAAAATTCGGTGAAAAATTGTAAATATTGTGTAAAGGTTGTATAGGTGTTTGTTTTCTTTATGCATGTGGCCTGCGAAAGATGACCACGGAAACCACGGATGGGGGGGCGTTGATAAATTCGTGAGGATTCGTGAAGATTCGTGGGGAGAAAACGGCATTTGGCCCACGAATGGCCACGAATGGGTTTGTGTTGGGTTTCGCTTGCGCTCAACCCAACCTACAGTGCTACGGTGCTTTCCGTGTTTTCCGTGGTTTTTATGGTTTTTTTGTTGGGTTTCGCTGCGCTCAACCCAACCTACGGTGCTACAGCGCTCGATTGTTTTGTTGTCATTGTTGGGTTTCGCTTGCGCTCAACCCAACCTACGGTGCTTGTTGTCAGGTGTGTCGGCGTGTTTTACTGGTGTGGCATCCCCTCCTCCCGGTTTGCGTTTGGGGTTGTGTAAAATGGTTGCGCTTTTGAAGGAATAGGAAATCCGGGGTGGAAAAGTCAATGAAAATTTCGGGGGAAAGGAAAAAATAATCGGTTCAGCGGCAGGGGCGGGTTATGTAAACCACGGAAAGCACGGAGGAACACGGAAAGGGGGCAGACGGTGTCAATTCGTGTGGATTCGTGAAGATTCGTGGGCGAAAACGGCAGTGGCCCACGAATGGCCACGAATTGACGCGAATGGGTTTTTGTTGGGTTTCGCGTTGCTCAACCCAACCTACCATTCTACCATTCTATTTTATTCGGGAATCACGGGTAAGCCTTGCGGCTTTGCCCGTGGCGCCCGGCAGGTTTATTTGTGTTTATGGTTATTGTTGGGTTTCGCGTTGCTCAACCCAACCTACCATTCTGTGGCGCCCGTCAAGTTTATTTGTGTTTATGGAATCATGGATGGGAGGGAAAGGGTGTGAGCAAACATTGACATTAGGCCGGGTTTCTTCTATTTTTGAACACTTCAGGCATGCATGGTTGATATTCATGCAGTGTCCAATTTGCGTAATAAGAAAGGATAGAGAATGCATATCACCTTTTATGGTGCGGTGCGGGAGGTGACCGGGTCGATGCACCTGATGGGGACGGGGGAGGATTATATTTTGGTGGACTGCGGGTTGTATCAGGGCCGGCGCCGGGAGGCGGACGAGAAAAACCGGGTCATGCCCTTTGATCCGGCCATGATTACGAATATGGTGCTGTCCCACGCTCACATCGACCATTCCGGGCGGGTTCCCCTGCTGGTGAAAAAGGGATTTGCCGGCCGGGTGGTGTGCACCCGGGCAACCCAGGATGCCTGTCATTATCTGTTGCCGGATTCGGCCCATATTCAGGAACAGGATGCCGAGTACCTGAATTACAAGGCGGTTCGCGGTTCACTTTCGCAGAAGCGGCCTGCTGACGGCCAGCCCATGGGCAACAGTGAATTCCGCAAACTCAAGAAGATGCTGAAGAAAAACGGTCATCGCCTGAACAGGGAGGCCATCAATGAGCTTATGGAGCGGTACCAGATCAAAGGCGTGGCCCCGCTTTACAGCACCGAAGATGCGACCCAGGCCCTCACGCATCTGGACGGTATCCCTTATCGCCATTCCATGACAATCGGTAAGAACCTCACGGTCACCCTTTACGAAGCCGGCCATATCCTGGGATCGGCGATCAGTATTTTTACATATCAGCAGAACGGCCGGACCCTGAAGATCGGGTATACCGGAGATATCGGCCGGTTTGATAAACCCATTCTGCGCGACCCCACCCTGACGTTTGAGGAGCAGGACCGGGACCTTGATCTGTTGATCATGGAAAGTACCTACGGCGACCGGGAGCATGAGCCGGTGGTGGACCTCAAGCCCAGACTCAAGGCCATGCTCAACCAGACCTTTGAGCGGGGGGGCACGGTGTTGATCCCGTCGTTTGCCTACGGCCGGACCCAGGAACTGCTGTATGTGATCCATGAACTGTATGATGAGGGATCTGTTCCCCGGAAACCGGTGTACGTGGACAGCCCGCTGGCAACCAATATCACAAAGGTGTTTGCCGAGCATCCCGAGGTGTACGACCGGGAGACCCATGAAACCTTTTTGAAAAACGGCCATAATCCCTTTGACTTCAAGCAGGTGCGGTTCACCGGGTCGGTAGAGGAATCCATGGCCCTGATGCGGGAAACATCCCCGCATATCGTGATTTCCGCTTCGGGGATGTGTGAAGCCGGCCGGATCCTGCACCATCTGAGAAACAAGGTGCATAACCCGTCCAATACCATTCTGATCGTGGGGTTCATGGCTCAGCATACCCTGGGCCGACGGATTCTGGAACAGGGCGAGGCCTATGCGGCATCCGGGCGCACCGGGCAGGCACCGCTTTTGAAGATTTTAGGCAAGACATATCCGTTACAGGCGGAGGTGGTAAAGATTGGCGGATTTTCCGCCCATGCTGACAAAAACGAAATGCTGCGGTTTTTAAAACAATCAAATCTGAGGATTAAAAAGGTCGCCGTGGTGCACGGGGAAGAAGAACAAAGCACCGCCTTTGGCGATCTGCTCCGACAGGAAGGGTTCACGACGATGGTGCCCAGGGTGGGGCAGACCATCAAGCTTTGATGGATTTACTCCCGCAAAGACGCAGAGAACGCCGGGAAAATACACTTCATACACTCGGCGTCTTTGCGGGAAAACCATAAGGGCGAAACAGGGCAAGACAATAAGATGCTGCAATATTTTAATGTCAGATCACTGGCGGCTGTTGTGTCAGGGCTGTTGCTGACGGCCTGCTTTCCGAAGCCGGCATTGTCATGGCTGGCATGGGTGGCCCTGGTGCCCCTGTTTTTTGCTGTTTGCGATGCTGCCGGCAAATCCCGCTTCCGGCTTGGATTACTGGCCGGATGTGCCCACTATTTTACGCTGATTTACTGGCTGGTGCCGACGCTGCGGATTTACGGCGAGTTGCCCCTTGTGGTGGCGGTGCTTCTCTTCCTCTTGCTGGCCATTTACCTGGCTCTTTACGTAGGGCTTTTTACCTTTATTATCACCGGGATTCGCGGGAAAGGCATTGGAGGTGTTTTTGCCGCACCGTTTGTATGGGTCGGCCTTGAATATTTGCAGACATTTTTACTTTCGGGATTCCCCTGGGAACTGCTGGGCTATTCCCAGTATATGCGGTTGCCCCTGATCCAGCTGGCCGATATTACCGGTGTATACGGGGTTTCCTTTCTGATTGTGCTGGTGAACGCCGTCATCTTTTCTGTCTTGATGTGGGCAATGAAGCTGTCCTGGCATTCGGTTCATCCCAAAGGCCGGCAGGTGGTTTATGCGGGGTTGGTGACACTGGCGCTGATGGGCGGGGCCTGGGGATATGGCAAATGGCGGCTGGGAATGATTGACCGGTATCTTACAGATGTACCGACCCGGAAGGTCGCCCTGGTTCAGGGAAACATCGACCAGAATAAAAAATGGGAGGATTCCTTCAAGCAGGAGACAGTAACGAAATATCTTGAACTCTGTCAAAGCGCTTTCAAAGAGACCCCCGATTTGGTGATTCTCCCGGAAACAGCCATGCCGTTTTTTTTCAGGTATGAGCAGGATTTGACGGCCATGATTCAACGGCAGGCCAGGCAGATGGGCGTATATCTGTTGACGGGCGCGCCTTCTTTTGAAAGAGATGGTGATACACTGGCGTTTTTCAACAGTGCTTACCTGGTGGGTCCGGACGGTAAAGTGGAAGACCGGTACGATAAAATTCACCTGGTTCCCTTTGGCGAGTATATCCCCATGGGGCAGTGGTTTCCTTTTATTGAAAAAATCGTTTTCGGTTCAGGGGATTTTTCTCCGGGGACCGAGGGTCGGCTGGTGCAGATGGGTAACTGGTATCTGGGCGTGCAGATCTGCTATGAGATCATTTTTCCCGGATCGGCCCGGCTGATGACACGGAACGGGGCATCCGTTATTGTCAATATTACCAATGATGCGTGGTATGGCCGCACCAGCGCACCCTGGCAGCATTTTTCCATGACCGTTTTCCGGGCTGTGGAAAACCGGCGATCTCTGGTGCGGTCTGCGAACACCGGTATCAGCGGTTTTGTATGGCCTTCCGGCCGGATCAGATCAACAACCCCGTTGTTCGAAGAAGCAGTTGTGACCTCAGATGTCCCGGCATGTCTTCTGACGTCAGTTTACACGCGTGTCGGAAACGTGTTTGCGATCTTGTGTTTGATGATAATGGTGTTTGTGTTATGGCGGCGATACAGGTATAATACCACATAAAATTCTCTTTTGGGAGGCACCAATGGCAATAGACAACGCTTGGGAAATTAAGCAGTCCATTCACGAATTCTATGAGCGGATAGAAGCGCTCCGGAGTTATCTTTGACATCCCGGCGCTGGAGAAACGACTGGCCGATATAGAGAAGGAGACCACAAAAGACGGTTTCTGGGATGATCCCGATGCGGCCGCCGCACTGCTCAAAGAACGCTCTGCGCTGTCTGCCAGAATCGAGATGCTTCAGAACATCCATGCGGATGTGGAAGATACGGAAGTGCTGTTTGAACTGGCCGAGGAGGAGGACGATCCGGACGCCGCCGCAGAGGTCCAATCGCGTATTAAAAAAATGCGGACCGCCCTTGAACGCGTTTCCATAGAATTGATGCTTTCCGGTGAAGATGATTCTGCAGATGCTATTGTTTCCATTAATGCCGGGGCCGGCGGAACCGACTCGCAGGATTGGGCCGAGATCCTGTTGCGAATGTATACCCGATGGGTTGAGCATAAAGGCTATAAGCTGGAGATGATCGACGTGCAGCCGGGCGAAGAGGCCGGCATCAAAAGTGCCACATTCAGAGCACAGGGGAAAAATGCATTCGGCTACTTAAAGAATGAGACCGGTGTCCACAGGCTGGTTCGAATATCGCCGTTTAACGCCAGTGGCAAGCGGCATACCTCTTTTGCATCGGTGTTTGTCTGTCCCATGATGGAGCAGGATATTGAAGTCGATATTGACGAAAAAGACCTGCGGGTGGATGTATTCCGTGCCAGCGGCGCCGGTGGCCAGCATGTAAACAAAACCAGCAGTGCCGTCCGTATCACCCACCTTCCTACCGGCGTTGTGGTTCAGTGCCAACAGGAAAAATCCCAGGCCCGGAACAAGGAAATTGCCATGAACGTTCTCCGGTCCCGGCTTCATCAGCTGGAAAAGGCCAAACAGGATGAAAAAATGCAGGAGATGCATGATCAGAAAGACGATATCGCCTGGGGGAATCAGATCCGTTCCTACGTGTTGCATCCTTATCAGAAGATCAAGGATCACCGCGTGGATCTGGAAATCGGAGATGTGAACAGCGTGCTGGACGGCGACATCGATCCCTTTATCAATGCAGTTCTTCTGCAGTAAATGTGAATCTCAAGGTGCTGACGCATGAAGAACACCGCAGATAATCTGAAGCAACGGGTAGCGCCGCAAAAAATCATCAACGCTCACTTTCAGCCATCCTCCCGCGCCTATCGGGTGCTGACGACCCATGGGCGGCTGGTTGCCGATAAGTGCCTGCAACTGGCGGATCGGGTGTCTTCCCACAATCCGGACCGAACCTTTATTGAAGAGGCGGCCATGTTGCACGACATCGGGATTGTTCAGGTGGATGCCCCCGATCTTGGCTGTCACGGCGCTCATCCTTATATCTGTCATGGCGTACTGGGCCGTAAAATGCTGGAGGATAACGGATTGCCGCAGCATGCCCTGGTCTGTGAGCGCCACGTGGGTGCTGGTTTGAGCGCCAAAGAGATTGAGAAGGAACGCCTGCCCCTGCCCTTGCGTAATATGGAGCCCGAGTCCATTGAAGAAATTATCATCGCCTATGCAGACAAGTTTTTTTCCAAAAGCCGGGAACACATGGAAATTGAAAAGACCGTGGACGATGTGGTCCGGGGAATGGAGAAGTACGGCGAAAAACAGGTGAAGACCTTTCTGTCCTGGGCGGAGCTTTTCGGCGACGCCTGAAATGGTTTCGTAAAAAGCCCAATAGCTTTGTTGCGGTGCATCTCTCGTCATGTCACGTACAACCAAGTACGCGCCATTCATCGAGATGCACCGACGCCTCGCTCTTGGACCTTCTACTTTGCTATTAGAGAAGATGAAAATAGATTAATCTATGCTGCCGGAAATTCTAAAAGAGAAACTAAGGTTCTATTTCATTACTGACGACAGCAGTCCGTTGGCGGTTGATAGGCAGGTGCAAACGGCCATTTGCGGCGGGGCCACCATGATCCAGTACCGGCACAAATCGTTTACACCGGCGCAATATGGCGAGGTCCTGGAAATCCGGAAAATATGCCGGGCCAATAATGTACCGTTGATCATCAATGATGATATAGTAATGGCGAAAGCGGTTGGCGCGGATGGCGTTCATCTGGGACAAGCCGATGCGTCGCCGGCCATTGCGCGGGAGGTTCTGGGCAATGAAACCGTTGTCGGTGTTTCCGTATCAACAACGGCGGAGCTGGCGAAAACCGATATTGCTGCGTGTGATTATATCGGCACGGGGCCGGTCTTTGCCACTGCCACCAAAAAGGATTCCAAACCGGTGATCGCTATTGATGGTTTACGGGCTGTCGTAGAGCAATCGAAAAAACCGGTGGTCGCCATCGGCGGCATTACGGCTGATAAGGCCCCTGCTTGTCTGGAAACGGGAGCATGCGGCGTGGCGGTCATCAGCTGGGTTTCTCGTGCGGAAGATCCTGAATCCAGTGCACGAAAACTGGCCACGGCCTGCGGTATCAAAAATCAGCCCATGGAACTGCGACACCCATGGTCCGATGAATTCGGCCTGATCCGCTCATTTTTGAACATGGACAGTGTAAAGGCCGCTTCCCCGGAAGATTGGGTGGTACCGCCAGGGCATGATGCGGCGGTACTGAGGTGTATCGACCGACCGGTCTTTACAACCGATGCCCATGTGGAAGGGGTGCATTTTGATTTTTCCTGGCAGACACCGGCCGAGGTCGGCGCCAAGGCGGCCATCGTGACCTTGAGCGACCTGGCCGCTGCCTGCGCCGAACCGGTAGCCATGTTTGTCAACCTGACACTGCCGGATAACGTCAGTGAGTATATGATAACAGAAATTTATCAGGGGCTTGACAAGGCTTTGGCCATGTATGGGTGTGCCCTGGGGGGCGGGAATATTTCCGGGGGGCCATGTGTAGCGCTGGATATGTTTGCAGTGGGAAAGATGCCCGACATTAAACCGCCATTGCGGTCTGCGGCCCGTCCCGGGGATGGCTTGTATAGCACGGGCCGGCTGGGTCTTGCGCGTGCCGGCCTGTTGTCACTGCAGGCAAAAGAGACAGAGGGGCGTGATCTGTTTATTGAACGGTTTAAGCGTCCCCGCGCACGGTTTGACGCCGCCAGGGTGCTGGCCGGCAATAAGGTGGCCTGTGTTATGGATATCAGCGACGGGTTGACCGGCGATGCCCGGCATATTGCAGAGGCATCCAATGTGACGATTGTTTTTGATCTTGATGCGGCACTTATTACGGGGGCACTGCTAGATTTCTGCCGGGGAGACCGGGCAGAATCGGCGTCGTTGGTGCTGCGGGGCGGTGAAGATTATGAACTGCTGTTTACCTGCCCGGAAAACAAGGCCACGGTGATCCGGCAGGCGCTGCCCGACGTCTATCGGGTGGGACACTGCCGAACCTTTACCGGTTCATACCTGGAGGGCAGTTCTTCTTTATCGTCATTCCAGCATGGCGGGGGCAGAGGGGCCGACAATGCCGGATGATCCGCCTCAGCAAAAAGTGATTGTGATCTGCGGTCCCACGGGGGTGGGAAAAACCGAATGGGCGGTCCGGCTGGGCAGCGAATTGAGTGGCGAGATTGTGAGTGCCGATTCCATGCAGATTTATCGGTACATGGATATTGGGACGGCAAAACCCACTCCCGAAGAGATGAGGCAGCTGCCCCATCATATGATCGATATTGTGGACCCGGATGCCGATTTCAGTGCCGGTCAATATGCCCGTATGGCACGGGAAAAAATTGACAAATTGCATGAGCGGCGTATACTCCCGTTGATAGTCGGCGGAACGGGTCTTTACATAAAGGCTTGTCTGCACGGCCTTTTCCGGGAACGGTCTGTTAACGATGAAGTTTTGAAAAGGCTGACCCGTGAAGCCGAACAGAATGGCGCGGAACGGCTTCATGGCAGGTTGCAAGCTTGTGACCCGGAAGCTGCCCGGCGGATCAACCCCAGGGATGTGTTCCGCATTGTCCGGGCGCTTGAGGTTTATGAAACGACCGGTAAGCCGCTGTCTGTACACCAAAAGGCCCATCAGTTTACAGGCAGCCGGTATGATGCCCTTAAGCTATGTCTTTATACAGAACGGGAGTTTCTGTATGACCGGATTAACCGCCGGGTGGATGCAATGATGGCTGCCGGACTGGTGGATGAGGTAAGGGGATTGCTTGCCATGGGGTATGCCGGGGACCTGAAGTCTATGCAAGCCATTGGCTACCGTCATGTCGTTTCCTGTCTGACGGGTCAATGGTCATGGGAAGAAGCATTGGGAACCCTGAAACGGGATACCCGGCGATATGCCAAGCGACAACTCACCTGGTTTCGGGCTGATCCCGGGATAAAGTGGATTGATAAAACCGGAGGGATGGACAAGATCCGGTCCGTGATCCGTCGGTTTGTGGAAGCGTAACAGGAGCGTTAAGACCATGAAGCGGAAAAACTGGCTATATGCGGTATTGTTGATCGTGATGATTATTCTGATCGCGGCGTGTGCCCCGAGGGTTGTGAAGGAACGCCCGGCACCCGGCGATGATTTGTTTAACAGGGCCGAGTCATTGTTTAATAAAGGGGATTACTATAAGGCCTTTGATACTTATGAATCGTATCTGGCAAAATATCCGGAAGGCATACGCGCACCGGCGGCCATGATGAAAACCGGCGTCATTCTGTCGGTCAAAGGCGACTATGAAGCGGCACGGACACGATACAACATGCTCTTATCCCGGTTTCCGGAAAGTCCCTTTGTGGAAGATGCCAGGATCAGTATCCTGGTGACCTGGTATAATCAAAAAGCGTATGAGAAAGTCCTGGATTATGCCCAGACCATTGACGATAAAACGGTCTCTGATGATTGTGTGGCAAGAAAATATGCCGTCGTCGGTGATGCTTATGACGCGATGGGCCGGCCCATGGATGCTGCGTATGTGTTTATATCGGCCCTGCGGAAAGTGGATAAAGACAATCGAAGCAAAATTTTGATTAAGCTGGATCAGGTCACCAGCGCCATGCCGCCGGACAGTCTTCAGTCTTTGTTGTCGGGCATCAGGGACCTGGACTACCGGGGTTACCTGACATGCCTCCTGGGGGAAAAGTATATGAAACGGGAGGCATACGACCGGGCTGTGGCGGTGTTATCGGGATTCATCGATCAGTTTCCTGAAAACCGGTATGCCGAAAAGGCCAGGCATCTTCTGGGCTCTATAGAAAAAGAGTCACTGTATGATCGATATGCAGTGGGATGTGTCCTGCCTTTGAGCGGCAAATACAAGGTTTTTGGTGAACAGGCACTGAACGGTATAGAACTCGCCTTTCGTGAATTCCTGACCGCACAGACCGGACGCGAAAAACGACCGGCGGTGCGACTGGCCATCCGGGATTCCGGTTCCGATAAGACGCAGGCAGTGGCAGCTGTAAAGTCGCTCATTGAAGCCGAACGGGTGGCCGCCATTATCGGCCCACTCATAACTTCGGAATCGGCCATTCTGGAGGCGCAGAAACGGCACGTGCCAATCATCGCGTTGACCCAGGAGCAGGATATCCCGGCCATTGGCGACTATGTATTCAGAAATTTTCTCACCCCGGACATGCAGGTTCAGGCTCTGGTTGATTATACCGTTGAGACTCTTGGTATGAGCCGCTTTGCCGTGCTTTATCCCGACGAGGCCTACGGTCGTGTTTTTGCTCATAAGTTCTGGGATTATGTGATCGCCAGGGATGCTGAAATCGTGGGATTTGAAGCCTATAATCCCAGAGAAACGGATTTTGCCGGCCCCATCAGAAAACTGGTCGGGCTTTATTACGACATCCCCGAAGAGCTGAAACCGGCCATCACCGCCTACCGGGAGTCGTTTATGGCACCGTATGATGAAGAAGCGCCAGAAACCCCGGCAGAGGAACCGGCAGCGGAAGAGGACCGGGACGAGCCCCAGGAGAAAGAAGAAGAAGAAACGGAAAAGGCGGTTGTCGATTTTGATGCGATCTTTGTGCCGGACGGCCCTTCCAATGCCGGTCTGATCCTTCCTCAGCTGGCGTATTATGATATTGTGGACACGCTTTTTGTGGGAACGAATCTCTGGCATTCGGATCAACTTCCCAAAATAGCCGGCCGCTATGCCGAAGGGGCAGTGATGCCCACGGGATTCTGGGAAAGCAGCGGATATCATACTGTTCAGTCCTTCTGCCGGTCATACCGGGACGCCTATGATGCTGCGCCGTCATTTATTCCGGCGGTTGCTTATGATTCGGCTGTGATCCTTTTTGATATCATTGCCGATCCCGATGTCCGGTATCGGAGTTCCATCAGGAATCGCCTGGGCATGCTGAAAGATTTTCCCGGGGTCACGGGCATGACTGCGTTTGATGAAACCGGTGAAGTCCATAAAAAATTGCCATTGCTGAAAATCAGGAGACGACAATTCGAGTCGGTGACGATCATTCAACAACATCAGGAAAATAATGGATGATTCATCCACTTTATATGGTTTATACATTTGCCGGTGCGATGGTGTATGCTCTGACATATCCATTTGTCCGGCTTTATATGCGGCTTGCCAGGCAGGGCAATGATTGCCTGAATCAGCGGCTTGGACGATATCCGGTCGCCGTGGAACATATTCCGGGAACGCCGCGGATATGGATTCATGCCGCATCGGTTGGCGAGGTGCGGGTGGCGGCTGCTGTGATCGCCGCTTTTAAAAAGGCCTTTCCCGAATGTGCCGTTATTCTCTCCACCATGACCGCCCATGGCCACGCGTTTGCCGTAGAGACCGTTGGCAGCGATGCCGCCTGTATTTTTGTGCCGCTCGATTTTATCTTTCCTGTAAAAAGGGCCTTTGACACGCTTGCCCCGGATGTGTTTGTGGTACTTGAGACCGAAATATGGCCCCACTTGTTTGTTCAGGCCAAAAAAAGGGGTATGGTAACAGCTATTCTCAATGGCCGGATTTCCGAACGGAACCAGAGTGGGTATAAACGGTTTCGATCATTTTTCAGGGCGATTCTTTCTCATGTGGATGTGATGAGTATGATCAGTGCAGCCGATGCTGACCGGATCATTGCGCTGGGGGGACGGCCGGATCGGGTGTTTGTCAATGGCAATGCCAAATATGACGGATTGAGTGAGATCGTTAAGGATGAGGTGCCGGCCCGGCTGCGCCGGCGTCTTCAACTGCGTGCGGATGTGCCGGTATTTATCGCCGGCAGCACGCGACAGAACGAGGAAGCAACGATCGCCCGTTCGTATCGGAAAATCTGTGAACAATTTCCCGAAACAGTCTTGATCGTGGCACCGCGCCATATTGAACGGATACCTGCGGTGACAGCACTTCTCAGGCAGGAAGGCCTTGAATGGCGGTTGCTCACAGAAATAGATGCCGATGTCAAGAGGGGGGAGAAAGCCCGGCCGGTTATTGTCGTCGACACCATCGGAGAGTTGATGAATCTATACAGTATTGCCAGTTTTGTCTTTTGCGGAGGGAGTCTTGTGCCCCTGGGGGGGCAGAACATTCTTGAGCCGGCGGCTTGGGGGATTCCGGTTTTCTATGGTCCGTTCATGGATGATTTCAAGGAGGCAAAGGAAATGCTGGAAAGCAGGGGCGGAGGCATGGAAATCAAAGACGCTTCTGATCTTGCTGCGCGCGGGATTGAACTGTTGGCCAATCCGGAGAAGGCACTGATGATGGGAAATGCCGCAAAGACGGTAATACAGATGAGTTCAACGGCTGCGGAAAGACATGTCCGGCTGTTGTGTGATTATTCGGACTTGTAATTATATAAAGGCTGTTCGTCGATATCTCTGACGTAAATCCGTACTATTTTGTGGTGACGCCATCAACCCTTGTGGTTTATAAACCCTCCTTGCCCGGTGGCCTCCAGTACGGTTCGCCACAGCTTGCTGTGCTGGGTGACATTTTTGCGTTTGCCCACGGAAACCGGCATGGGCACATGCACAAAATGGTTGTTCCAGTGGCCTACGATGAGTTTGGTTTTCCCGGCCATGCCGGCATGCACGGCATCCCTTCCCAGGAATCCACAGAATACACTGTCATTGGCATTTGCCGGCAGGCTGCGGATCATGTAACTGGGATCGATGTATTTCAGGGAGATTGGCATGCCCTTTGCCTTAAAATGGGCAATAATGCGATCTTTCAGGAATATCCCGATATCCTTTAATTTGATATTGCCGGAAGCATCACGAAGATTTTCTTCATTTTTGAAAAATTTCTGTCCCGCGCCTTCCGCCACCACAATGACCGCATGTTTTCGTTTTTCCAGCCGTTGTTCAACAGCAGTCAGCAGGCCACTTTCGCCCTCCAGGTCAAAATCGATTTCCGGAATTAAGACAAAATTGACGTCCTGTCTGGCCAGTGCCGCTGTTGCTGCAATAAAGCCGGAGTGTCGGCCCATAAGCTTGATCAGCCCAATGCCGTTGCGGTATCCCTCGGCCTCATTGTGGGCCGCCTTGATGGCTTCGGTGGCAATATCCACCGCTGTGTCAAAACCAAAGGAACGCGATATCAGGTAAATGTCGTTGTCAATGGTTTTGGGAATGCCCACAACACTGATTTTCAGGCTCCGCCTGGTGATTTCGTCTGCGATTTTGGTGGCGGCCTGCAAGGTGCCGTCACCGCCGATCATAAACAGAATGCCAACGCTCATCCGTTCAAGCGAATCCACGATTTCCTCAATGCTTTGAGGGCCGCGGGATGATCCCAGGATGGACCCGCCCATGTTGAGAATGCCGCTGACGATATCGGGCGTAAGATCCATGATGTCATGGCCGTATTCCGGGATAAACCCCTCCAGTCCGTAACGGATACCGTAAATGTTCTTCACGTTGTACCGGTAATAGAGTTCAAGCACCACGGCCCGTATGATGTCGTTAAGTCCGGGGCAGAGGCCCCCGCAGGTGACCAGGGCACAGCGGACCTTGCTGGGGTCGAAAAAGATTTTTTTGCGTGCTCCGGCCAGTTCAAACGCCGGCGGGCGCTCCTGTTTTTTCAGAAACTCCTCCACCAGTTCCGGCACCACGTTAATCAGTACCTGATCGGTATCTTCGGTGAAATCATTTTCCGGGTCAATATTGTCTTCCTTCAGAATCGGGGAAAGCACTTTGGGCTCCCCAAGGGCTTCAACCTGAGTGTCGGCATACGTGAGGTCGAGTTTCATTATCGTTTTCCAGTGCGGGATTTAAAGAAGGGCTTTTTATTTGCCGTTGAACTTGAATGCACCTTTGCCCAGTATATCATGCAGGTGGAGAATGCCGCAAAGTTTTTTTTCTTCATCAATCACCGGCAGGACCGTTATCTGGTGATGCTCAATAAGATTGAGCGCCTCAAATACCGGACGATCCGGGGAAATGGCCAGAGGGTCTGCGGTCATAACCGCATCCACGGCCATGCCGGAAAAGTCAACACCCTGAATCACCAGCCGCCGGATGTCCCCGTCCGTGAGAATGCCGGCAAGAAGGTTGTGATTGTCAACGATCAGAACGGTACCAAGGTCCATCCGGTCAAGGGTCTGCAAAGCGGACGAGAGTGGGGTGTTCGTGGTGACGCTGGGAACGGCGTCCCCGGCGAGCATGATCTCGGAGACGTTCATGGCGAGCCGCTGTCCCAGTGCCCCGCCGGGATGGAACTTCTGAAAATCGCTTGCCTGAAAATTTTTTTTGTTGATCAGGGCCACGGCAAGGGCGTCGCCCATGGCCATCACAGCTGTGGTGCTGGTGGTGGGGGCCAGCCCCAGCGGACATGCCTCGCGGGTGATACCCACATCAATGGCAATGTCGCTCTGCCGGGCCAGCGTGGAAGCCGGATTGCCTGTGAAGGCGATGATCTTACAGCCGATATCCCGGATTGTTGGCAACAGGTTGATGAGTTCCTCGGTTTCACCGCTGTTGGAAAGTCCCAGAAATATGTCGCGGGCGCTTACCATGCCCAGATCGCCGTGCATGGCTTCAACGGGATGGAGAAAAATGGCCCTGGTGCCGGTGCTGTTCAGGGTGGCTACAATTTTCTGGCCCACAATGCCCGATTTGCCGATGCCACTGATGACAAGCCGGCCCTTGCACGCGCAGATCATCTCTACCATTGAGGCGAAGTTGGCGTCTATGCGTCCGGCCAGCTCCAGCAGGCCGTCAGCCTCTGTTTTCAGTACGTCGATTGCCTGTTGTCTGATATCCATTGAACGATAGTCTATGTGTTAAGTAGTTGGCGAATACAAACATTTTTGAATTATAATACCTGGGCAGTCTGTTTGGCAAGGGTGAAGATGTCAGTGAAAATGGAAGGGGACGATGGCAAATAAAAAAAGATCCCGCCGGAGCGGGATCTTTTTAAGGGGTTGGTCAATGGTTTTGGGGTTTACTGCTGACTGTAAGCAGAGGTTGCAAAATCCGGATAAGCGTTGCCGCCATGCTCAATGAAGTCCAGTCCTTCAACTTCTTCCTCAGGGGTGACTCTCAGGCCGATGGTAAGGTCGACGATTTTAAAGAGGACAAACGCCGTGGCAAAGGTCCAGACAAAACAGGCCGCAATGCCCAGCAACTGGACGCCGATGATACCGGCAGTCGTTCCACCCATGTTGAAAATACCGGCCGCAAGGGTGCCCCATGCACCGCATACGCCGTGTACAGATACGGCGCCGACCGGGTCGTCCACTTTTATTTTGTCGAAGAAAAGCACGGAGAAGACCACGATGACACCGGCGATGGCGCCGATAAGGATGGCGCTGCCCGGTGACACGTTGGCGCAACCGGCTGTAATGCCCACAAGGCCTGCGAGGGCGCCGTTCAGGCTCATACTGGCTTCGGGTTTGCCGAATTTCATCCAGGATACGAGCATTGCCAGAACTGCGCCGGCTGCGGCGGCCAGATTGGTATTAACAAAGATCATGGCAATACTGGTGTCCGCCGTGGTGGTTGAGCCGGGGTTGAATCCGAACCAGCCCAGCCAAAGGATAAAGACACCCAGCGCGGCCAGGGGGATGTTGTGGCCCAGAATCGGTTTGATGCTGCCGTCTTTTCCGTATTTACCGAGACGCGGACCAAGTACCAGGGTGCCGGCAAGTGCAGCCCAGCCACCGACGGAATGGACCACCGTGGAACCGGCAAAGTCAATAAAGCCAAGGCCTTCCAGCCAGCCGCTGCCGTTAAAGAGGCTGCCCCATGCCCAGCTTCCGAATACGGGGTAAATAATGGCGCTGAGGACAATGCTGTAGCAGATGTAGCCGATAAATTTGGTGCGTTCAGCCATGGCACCGGAGACGATTGTGGCTGCCGTGGCGCAGAAGACGACCTGGAACATCCAGAATGCCAGCACCCATGGGTCGCCGTCCGGTGTAAAATCACTCAAAAAGAAACCGGATGTGCCGAACCAGCCGGTTTTGGATACACCGAACATGATACCGAAGCCGATGGCCCAAAAAGCCAGTGTGCCCATTGAAAAGTCCATGAGGTTTTTCATCATGATATTGACTGAATTCTTGGCCCGGGTAAATCCGGCTTCCACCATGGCGAATCCGGCCTGCATAAAAAAGACCATTGCCGCCGCAACAAGTGTCCACAGGTAATTGGCGTGGGTCTGAACCAGTTCAATGGCCGCCATGTTACTTTCAGGTGTTGCCGGTGCGTCCGCGGCCCAGGCTGTAAGTGCATTGCCTGTTAACAGGCAGATCATAAGGTAAAATAGTGTTCTTCGTTTCATTATGTCCTCCTTTATATCGCCACTTTGCCGGTTTCCCCGGTTCTGATGCGGATTGCCTCTTCCACCGACGAAACGAAAATTTTTCCATCGCCGATTTTTCCGGTAAGGGCCTTTTCTCTGATGACCGATATTGCCTTGTCCAGATTATCGGCATCTATCACAATTTCAATTTTTACCTTAGGCGAAAAATCGACCTGATATTCCGCTCCCCGGTAGATTTCCGTATGCCCGCGCTGCCGGCCGAAGCCTTTGACCTCGGTCACGGTCATGCCTGTGACGCCGATCTCATTTAGCGCGACCTTGACGTCATCAAGGGTAAAGGGTTTGATAATGGCCTCGATTTTTTTCATGAGTTGTCCTCCTTTTGTCAATAAAAGCTTTTGTTTGATCTCAACCGGCTGCGTGATCCATCTGAGTTTCATTATTGCAATGCCAATGCCAGCTTCCTGATATAGATTATTTTTTTAATAAATACTTGATATCAATATAAAAAATAAATTATAAATTTTTGAGGCAGTTAAATCATTAATACAATTTTGTTAAAGAGCATAAAATTAATTACATTTATGTATATTCATTAAGGGCATCTTCTGCTCGATACGACACCAGCCGTTGCGGGGATAAAGACTGTTTTCTCCAATGGCAGAAGGATTGATGGTCTCGTAAAAAGTCAATTTTGGGACGGCAAAGTAAAAAGTTCAAGTTTGAGGCGCGCAAATCTCGAGGAATGGAGCGTACTTAGCCGTACGTGACATAACGAGAGATGCAGCGCAACAAAGAAATTGGACTTTTTACGAAGCCGTCAAGGATTGATGGATTCGTTTTAACTGGGCAGGTGTCGATTCGGTTGGTATCTTAAGAGCGCCGCGTGGAAGCTTGTATGAGAGAGTTCAGCTTTACAGGTGTCTATCGGAACGGGAATGTCTTTGTATATTACGGTATTGTGCTGTAAAATTTCAAGTTTTTAATTGCGGGGAGGGGGATAAATGAGGGAGGGATTGTTATTGTCGGTCAATCCCGGAATCCGGACTGCCAATGCTCTCCAGATTCCGGGTTGAGCCCGACGGATTGCAGTTTTTAAATAGCGTCTTTGCCGCTTTCACCGGTGCGAACACGGACAGCCTGTTCCACCGGCAGAACGAAGATCTTGCCGTCTCCAAGCTTGCCGGTTTTCCCGGCGTCGCAGATTGTCTCAATTACCTTGTCTGTCATGTCCGCCTGGACAACAATTTCGATCTTAATCTTTGGTATAAAATCCACCTGATATTCCGCGCCGCGGTAAATTTCGGTATGGCCTTTCTGACGGCCGTATCCCTTCACTTCTGCGACGGTCATACCGGTGATGCCGATCTCGTTCAGCGCTTCCTTAACGTCGTCAAGCTTGAAAGGCTTGATGATGGCTTCGATTTTTTTCATGGTGAATCTCCTTATGATTGTTTATTGAAACGGCAATCAATCCAGTTCAAATGCCCGTTCGCCGTGAATGGCATTGTCCAGCCCCATAATTTCGTCATCACGGCTGACGCGCAGGCCGCTGGTCAATATTTTAGTGATATAGATTATAACGATTGTTCCCACTGCCGTAAACCCTATAGTTGCAATAATGGAAATTATCTGAATGACAACCTGTTTGGGGTTCCCGTAGAATAGCCCGGCCGCCCCTTCGGTGATGGCGGGGTTGGCAAACAGGCCCGTTGCAACGGCCCCCCAGATACCACAAATACCGTGAACACCGAACGCATCCAACGAGTCATCATAGCCGATTTTGTGTTTGAGTACGGATACACTGTAGAATCCCAGCAGGCCGGCCACCAGGCCGATGATGAGCGATGCCGGCAGGTTGACAAACCCCGCGGCAGGGGTAATGGCCACCAGTCCTGCTACAACACCCGACGCGAGTCCCAGGACGGTAGGTTTTTTACTGACCATCCATTCGGCAAACATCCAGGCCAGGGCTGCGGTTGCCGCTGAAGTATTCGTAACCAGGAAGGCGGATCCGGCGATACCGTCTGCCGCCAGAGCACTGCCGGCGTTGAAGCCAAACCAGCCGAACCAGAGCATGGCCGCGCCCAGTGCGGTCAATGTGATACTGGAGGGGAACATGGCGTCTCTGCCGAAGCCTTCTCTTTTGCCTACCACAAGAGCGAGAACCAGGCCGGCGATACCGGCGTTGATGTGAACCACGTTACCGCCGGCAAAATCGAGAGCGCCCATTTCTCCCATCCAGCCACCGCCCCATACCCAATGCGCAATGGGACAATAGATGAAGGTGAGCCAGAGCAGGGAGAAGATAAGCCATGAAGAAAATTTCATCCGGTCCACGATGGACCCCAGCACCAGGGCCACGGTAATGGCGGCAAATGTGAGCTGGAACAGAACAAAAACAGAGGTGGGAATCGTGCCGGACAGGCTGTCGGTGCCGATGCCTTTTAAAAACAGAAAATCAAATCCACCGATCAACCCACCTTTGTCTGGCCCGAAAGCCAGTGTATAGCCCCAGCAGACCCACACCAGACTGCCCAGGCAATAAGCGGCAAACGTCATGCCATAGGTGTTGAGCAGATTTTTATGACGTGACATTCCCCCGTAAAAAAGCGCCAGGCCTGCCGGGGTCATCATCATGACCAGAGCCGTTGCAACAATAATCCAGGCTGTATCGCCGGTATCCATTCCACCACCCGCAAAAGCAGTTGAGATGGGCAACAGGATTCCAATGATTGTGTAGATAAAATGTTTGATCTTCATTCTTGCCTCCTTTCCTGTATCCTTCTTAGTCGTTAGTGATTAAAGGGGTTATTGTTCTGCCGATGTTTTTTCAAGCACCGCCTCAATACCGGTGCGGACCTTTTCCATCAGGTCGGCATTCTCGATTTTTTGACCTTCCACATCCCGGATATAAAACACATCAACAACCTGATCGACTTTGGTGGCGATCTTGGCCAGTTTTACATCCAGTTGATGCCGGAACAGGACATCCGTGATATCGAATAGCAGGCCGGGGCGGTCATAGGTAATGACCTCGATAATGGTAAAAAAACTGGATGCATCGTTATCCATAGTAATGCGATGCGGCCGGGTGGCATAAGGGGTTTGACGGGAGCGACTGCTTTTGTTGGCGTCCAGTTCTTCGGTAATATTCAGCCGGGATCCCAGTGCCGCCTGCAAATCATCGCCGGTTTTGCGCCATCGATCGTCTTCATACAACAGGTCGGCCGGCGGGCTGACCACAAAAACATCCAGTGCAATATTATTTTTCCAAGTGAATATCTCCGCGCCCATAATGTTCAATCCGTTTAAGGCCAGTATGCCGGCAATTTTCGAAAAAAGGCCCGGCCGATCCGGCGCGCATACGGTCACGGTCCGGGTCTGGGAGTCGGCGTTTTTCTGAATATCCCACGTAAATGCTTTGTCGTTCAGCTGCCGATAAAGGCGCATATGCTCAATGATGGCGTGGTCAGGGGTATATAAAAGATACCGGGGGGAGAGTATTTTTAAATGGCCTGCCAGTTCGCTTTTTTCATATTCGGATGCCGCACCGTCGAGCACTGCCTGCTGCTTGTTTTTCACAGACGTGACCGCCTGGATTGTTGCAAGCTCTCCTTTTTCAAGTATCTTCAATATTTTAAAAAAAAGATCCCGAAGGAGTTCGGCAGTCCAGTCGTTCCATGCCTTGGGGCCGGTGGCCATGGAATCGGCCACGGTGAGGAGGTAAAGCATTTTCAGGCTTTGTTCTGTTTTAATGCGGCGGGCACAGAAAATCGCGGTCTCTTCGTCGTTCAGGTCTCTGCGGGTAGCGGTTTTTATCAAAAAGAGATGCTCTTTTATTAAAAACGCAACAGTGTCAATTTTTTCTGTTGTATAGCCGAAATCGGTCAATATTCGTGTGGCGATTTTGGCACCGCTTTCCGCATGGCCATGACCGGCTTCTCCCTTGCCGATATCGTGCAACAGGGCTGCCCAGAGCAGCAGATTTTTCTGTTTTCCGATTTCCTTAAACAGTTTTCGTGTCAGGTCATCGGCGTTTTCTTTAGCGGAAAAGTCCTTAAGGGTTTTTACGGTCCGCAGAGAATGCCTGTCGATGGGGTAGAGGTGGTATCCGTCGTATTGAATCCGGTCGGATATGGTTTTGATTTTCGGTATGAACCGTTCCAGAAATCCGGTGTTTAGCATTTCATTCAGAACATTGTAAGTCGGTGTGGGTGTCACGAGAATGCGTTCGAAAATCTGCAGATTGGCCGGGTCCCGGCGAAAGGATTTGTTGATCAGATGTGCAAATTCCTTGACCAGTCGCCGGGCCTCTGCGCTAAGCGGCAGTTTCAGCCGGGCACTTTCCTCAAATATTCTGATCAACAGGTTCGGTTCATTGAGTATATGCTCCGGCGAAACAAACCCCAGCAGGTTGCGATCCACATACAACCCGGGCACATCCGTATTTCGAATGGCCGGCTTGCGAATAACGGTAAAAGAACGCCCGGAAACGCCCATTTCCAGCAGAACCGCCATGTTCATTTGTTTTATATATTCCATTTCCGCGTGCAGTTTCCCCAGAAAACGTTCCACCGGCAATTGCCCCTTTACCCCTTTAAACCCCAAAGCAGCAGCAATGTTGACCTGGTGCTCGAAATAAAGCTGGTCATATTTTCGCCGGGTCAGATGGTGGAGATGGTTCCGGGTTTTCCACACAAAAGAGAGGGCTTTTTCCAGCCGGTGGTATTCGTCATGGGAAAGGATACCGAGATATTCCAGATCCCGGGTTTGCATGAGTTTATGTTGAATCCGGGCCAGCCACAGAATGGTGTGATAGTCCCGCAGCCCGCCACATCCCTCTTTCAGGTTGGGCTCCAGCAGATAACTGGAGTCGCCGAACCGGTCGTGACGCTCCTGGTTGAGCAGGACCAGTTTTTTGCAGAGACTCCGCGCCCGTTTGCCGGCCAGGTATTTGTCCAGGCGCTCCCGCAGTTCGCCGTAAAGGGTGGACATGCCGCACAGAAACCGGGCGTCCAGCAGGGCGGTCAATACATCGGTCTCTTCTGCGGCAAGGGACATGCATTCTTTCAGGGTCCGGGTGGCATGGCCCACCTCAAACCCCATGTCCCACAGGGGGTACAGCACTTCCCGAATCAGCGCCTCGGATTCGGGGGGCACCTGTTTTTTGAACAGCACCAGGATGTCAATATCGGAGTGAATACACTGTTCCTGCCGGCCGTATCCACCCAGCGCGATCATGGCATAAGGTTTCTTATGAAACTGCATTTTCGGACCCACCATGCTTTTTTCAAAGCTGTCAATAAAGTATTGGTCCAGTATGGCGGTATGACGTGAAAGAAATGGCTTTATCCGGCCTTTGTCCAGAAAGGCGGCAATGGCTCGGTCCCGATCTTTGCAGAGCCGTTTCATGGCCGGTGACAGCATATCAGGAGCAGTGATGGTCTTGGCGGTCTGTGTCTGGGTCATATGGGCCTCTCAGTTTAATCTAAAATATAAGAGCAAAGGGTGTGCCAAATATTTAACTATTTGATATAAAAAATTATATTTTTGAGTTTACTGAATGGTAGATTGTATAAATAACAATTTTGTAAACTTTTGAAAATAAAATTATCAGAATTGTAATTTTGTATTGATTTTATAACAAAGGGAATGTATTTATTTACAAAAATGTTAATTGGCTTGAGGGCAAAATGAAAGAGATAGAAAAAATAACACTGTTTTATGAAATCAGCAAAGCGTTGAACGAGCAGCTTGACATGGAAAAGCCTTTATACAATGTCATGGGCATTTTAGCAGAGCAGATGGGGATGGTGCGAGGCAATATTGCTATTTTAAATCCCCATCGGGATGAGATCAGCATGGAGATTGCTCATGGTATTTCCCGCAATGCCATGAAAAAGGCAAAATACAAAGTGGGAGAGGGGGTCATCGGTGAAGTCATTCGCACTGGCAAATCGGTTGCCATTCCCCGTATCAGCAAGGAACCCCGGTTTCTGAATCGGACGGCCTCACGGGGCAAACTGGATGAAACAGATTTTTCTTTTATCTGTGTGCCCATTAAAAAAGGCAAGCAGGTCATTGGCGCCCTGAGTGTGGATAAGCCCTATGAACCTGACTATTCCTTGTCAGCCGGGAAAAAGATACTTTCGGTGGTGGCCACCATGATTGCCCAGCATGTGATCAATCTTGAAAACATCCGTGCAGAAAAGGAACGTCTGGAAGGGGAAAATAAGCGACTTCGGGATGAACTGGAGCGAAAATACAGTTTCAGCAATATTATTGGCAACAGCAACAAGATGCGCGAAGTGTTCCAGATGGTTTCGCGGGTGTGTCAGAGTAATGCAACCGTTATTTTAAGAGGGGAAAGCGGCACAGGGAAAGAGCTTGTGGCCAATGCCATTCACTACAACAGTCAGCGGGCGGATCGTCCCTTTATCAAGGTCAATTGCGCGGCCATTCCCGAGAACCTTATCGAAAGCGAGCTGTTCGGCCATGAAAAAGGTGCGTTTACCGGCGCCATTAAGCAGCAGCAGGGCAAATTCGAGCTTGCCCATAAAGGTACCTTGTTTCTTGATGAGATCGGCTCCATGGACCTGGATCTTCAGGCCAAACTGCTTCGGGTACTTCAGGAGCGGGCATTTGAGCGGGTTGGCGGCCACCGCACGATCAAGACGGATGTCCGGGTGATTGCGGCGACCAATAAAAACCTTGAATCAGCCGTGGAAGAGGGTGCTTTCCGGGAAGATCTGTATTATCGATTGTGCGTATTTCCGGTTTATCTGCCGCCGCTGCGGGAGCGTAAGACCGATATTTCACTGCTGGCCGAGTATTTTCTGGAAAAATATGCCAAAGAGAACAATCGAAAGATTAAACGTCTGTCAACCCCGGCCATTGATATGCTGATGGATTATCACTGGCCCGGGAACGTGCGGGAGCTTGAAAACTGTATTGAACGGGCCGTACTTCTGTGCGACGGCGGGGTGCTGCACAGCTACCACCTGCCGCCCACACTGCAAACCGGTGAGCAATCCGGTACGCTGCCCACGCGGACCCTGGAGGATGCCGTGGCATCTGTGGAGCAGGAGATGCTCATCGATTCCCTGAAAAATACCCGGGGCAACATCACCCTGGCAGCCGAAATGCTGGGTACCACGGTGCGTAAATTTTCCTACAAAGCCGGAAAGTATGGGATAGATTATAAGAATTACCGGTAATAAGAGGCAATCATGCAATATTCTGAGGCTCGGCAGGGCCGGACATTTATTCTCCGACTGGAGCAGGGGGAGATTGTTCATCAAGAGATCGAAGCATTTGCCCGGGTCCATGACATTCCGGCCGCAGCCGTTATTGCCGTGGGCGGGGCTGATATCGGCAGCCGGCTGGTGGTTGGCCCGGAGAAGGGGGGAAAACGGCCCGTCACGCCCATGGAACATATGCTTGACGGTGTTCATGAAATATCCGGCACCGGCACCCTGTTCCCGGATGATACGGGGCAGCCGGTGCTCCATATGCACATGGCATGCGGCCGGAAGGGAAAAACCTTCACCGGCTGTATTCGCAGTGGCGTGGTTGTGTGGCAGATCATGGAGATTGTTTTATTTGAGATAACCGGAACCCGTGCAACCCGTCTGAACGATCCCGCCCTGGGCTTTAAGCTGCTGGCACCTGAGGGGCCGAATATGTAGCACTGAGAGGTTACAGCTTCCCAGAAACACGAAATACCCACGCCGGCGGTTCATCTGCTTCCTTTATCATTGCAAGGGAAGCGTTAATGCCTAAAGCCTTGTTTAATATCCTGTTTTCAAAAAGGAATCCTGTTTTATCGCTGCCAACGTCATACTGTGCGTTCAGGGTACAGGAGTGATACACCGCCTCAACTTCCAGGGCGTATTTGCCTTCTAACGAATCTGTGCTTGAATAAAAAGATGACCCCAATGAGATGCCGTACGCTTTTTCAGCCGTCTCGACAGGCATTGACGTGTCGCCGGGGAGGTGGAGATGCGCGGCCGCTTCATCCTTGCCTTTGCTGAATTCAATCATAAAATAACTGGATAATACCTTTTCCAATGCTTTGATCCTCCGGCCCAACCGGGTGGCGTTAAACGTTTCGGCAGCTGCCCGGCAGGACGCAGCAACAGCCTGGTCACGCATGAGGCGGGCAACCGATACTTTTTCTCCGCCGATAAGCATTTCCTGATACATCCAGCTTGCGCGGGCATCACTGTCAACGTATTTATTGGATTCATCATAGTCGGCGACATACCAGGAACTGTTTTCCACCAGTTCCAGGGAGAGCGCTTTCAAATACCGGGACACAATACCGTGGTTTTCTTTATTATAATAAATACCGGTAAATCTGACTTTGTGGCTGGATGATCCGTTATGATAGTCTGTGTTGAAGCTGGTGGAATAAGATGCGGCAGGCTCTGAAAGGGTTAAAAAAACGTAGGCGTTCAGGTTGCGGGGTAAGGTAATACCAATGGCAACCATGACAAAATCTACAACCAATAATATTAATCTTTTTTTGTTTGGGTGTCTCATCGTGATCACCTCCTAAAACCAGCAAGGCGCTCGAAACCCGCACTGCAGAGCTGTTAAGGTCCTCGTTTCAGCATCTCTTCATTCCTTTTTTTGAGAGGTCATTTGTTATTAACGTATTATGCTGTCCAGTAAATAGTATATGCAAAAAAAATGCGGGCAAGGGGACATATCCGGTGAAATTCAGATCAGTCTGATGTATATAAATAATATATATAATATTATCAATATATTATTTCTTAAAAAAATCAAGTCACACCGTTCGAAAAGCCGACTGTCGACGTGTCAAAATGAATAAAAACCTGAAAAATTAATAGGTTAATAAAAAAAGAAAATTTCAGCGAAATTTCAATGGGATATGTGCCCAGACAGAGATTTGGGCGGCCTTTTTGCCAAACTTTGGCACTGTTTTGAACAAAAAGTGTCGTCCCGATCCTTTTTTTGCAAAAACTGTCCGCAATAAGACGGGCGGGTTCTTATAAAACCGCTAACCCGGTTATTTCACGAGTCGAGTTCGCCGCAGATGCGAGGCGCAGCATGCGACGCTGTAGTCAATCTACTGCGAGCATGCTGCAACAAAGCAGGTGCGGTAAAATCGGCTCGCCCGAAGGGTGAAATTTTTTGATATAAAATTGACCTTATTCCTTCAAACTAAAATTACAGTTTGTATTTTGTAAAAACGGACACAATGTACAATAACAACTTAAAATATAATCAAAATTAAACAATTATCAAAAAATTTCATGAAATATGCGGATCGTGCGATCCTGTTCGCTGAATGTGGTCTGAAAGCCGGTTTCTGCCGGGCATTCCCGACACAGGGGGATTGTGTTTTTCCCGCACCCCATCTGTTGGCGGAATGCCTGGTATTTCGCCCCGTTCCATACCCCTTTGAAACCGCCGGTTGTAAACGCATTGCCCATTTCCGGAATATCAAGGTAGAAGAAGCAGCAGGGTACCACCACACCATCCCAGTTGATAACGGAAATCAACCATGGCCATTGACAGACCTTGTTTCGAAGGTTCAGCCTTAAAGCGCCGGAACAATCATTTTTTTGTTCGGTTGAAGCAACCAGTTCCGTGTGCCACCGTATTACCCGGGTCTCTGTGATATCAGCGCCCGTTTTTCGGGCCAACGTTCTCATGGCAGTCAGTTCATGCCGGTTATGGGGCATGAGCAATATGCGTACAAGGATGACGGGGGTTCTGCTTTTCAGACGTCTTTTAGCGGCCTTTAACAGAGAGATACTTTGCAGAACAGTATCAAGTCTGCCTCCTACATGATACGTCTCATAGGTCTGCTGGGTAGCACCGGAAAGGGAGAAGATGATCAAAGTCAATCCTGCATTAATCAGGGTTTCAGCTTTTTCAGGTGTATCGATAAAATGACCGTTGGTGCTCACCATAGATGCGATATTGGCGGCAGACAGATGAGCCACCATATCAGTGAAACGGGGGTGCAGCATCGGTTCCCCGGAGTTGTATAATACCGCCAGGGCTGTTGTCCCTTTGACCGCATCAATGATGGATGTAAAATTTTCCAGCGGCATAAATCCGGGTGGTCGTCTATGGACCCCCAGGCCCGTCGGGCACCCGGTACAATGCAGATTGCAGGTATTGGTAATATCAAACTGAAGCACAGCGGGATAAAATCGCGGGGGCCTGTGCAACAGGCAGGCCAGAAAGTTGGCAAATGCTTTAATGCTTTTGCCAATGGTGATGTTTTTTTGCTGAACCAGCCGGAACACGATCAGAGCCGTGTATGTATGATTATGAAATGTTTTTTTTAGAGATGTGAACATGTTAGATTTTGTTATTCCCATGTTTATCTGTTATTATAAGGTAATATAAATGTTGCAAAAGCGCAACAGCAATGACTTCGTATAAGTCCGACCCTGTTTTCCTGAGGCTTATAGTGCGAAAGATCATCAAACGGATTCCATGGAAGCGATATATCGTCGGCTGTGCCGGTTTCGGGATAATTCTGGTTTACTTTATCCTGTTTATGAACTTTTTTTATAACCCCCAGCACAGCATGGGCAATGATTATGGCATTGCGTTACCCCAATTGCTGGACGGCTATTACTGGTTTCGAAAGAACGGGCTTTTCCGGGTTTTCTGGTTCACACCGGCAATGTGCGGTGGGGTGCCGGCATTTCCCCATCCGATTCATTTCTACTATTCCGTGCCACAATTTCTGACCTTTTTGACAAATCCGCTCAATGCCGTGGCATTGACGTTTATCCTTTTTGCGGCTGCAGGGTTCTGGGGGTTCTATTTTCTCCTCCGCCGTATTTTTGCCGCCAGTGTTATGGTTGCTTTTTTTTGTGGTGTACTTTTTCTGTTTAACGGGTTCTATACATATCGCCTGGCAGTCGGGCATTTGACCTATCATGCGTTCATGCTGGTGCCATGGTGTGTCTTGCTTTTGTTGGCACCTGTGGAAGACGCAGATAAACGGCATGGGCTGCAATCTGTTTATTACGGGGTTTTTACCGGTGTACTCCTGGGGTATATGCTCTACTCAGGGCTTCAGACCGTCCTGCCGCCCGTTTTTTTGAGCATCATCCTGGTGTGTCTTACAGCCGGCCTGTTTACCGGTCAACGGTTCCGGATTCGTGTTCTTGTTGCAAGGCTTTTTATTGCTTTGATGGTCATGACGGGGCTGGCAGCCGCCAAAGTCTCGGCAGTGCTGCACTTTCTGCATCAACTGCCCCGAACCCATTATCCATTGCCTCAGTTTACAAGTGTATCTGATCTGATAACGGTGCTCGGAAAGTCGCTGTTTTTTTACCCGGCATGGAAACACGCCCAGGCATCCATGGTGAACATGCAGCTGATCCTCTATCGCCATGAGTTCGAATTCGGCATATCGTTTGTTCCGCTGGTTATACTGGTTGTGGGGCTTGCCTATTTGATATATCGGGGAACGAAAAACCGGTCAAAAATAACTGCCCGTGGAACACTGGTCCTCATTCTGGTGTTGCTGCTTTTTCTGTTGCCCATTGCTTTGAATCTATACATACCGTGGTGGAACCGGTTTTTAAAGCAGGTGCCTTTAATCAAAAGCAGCACCCAGTGCACCCGATGGTTTTGTATGTATATTCCGGTAATTGTCTTGTTGACCGGCATGGTTGTCCAGCGGTTGCCGTTTTTCCAACGACGACAGGTTTTGATCTCGGTTGTCGGAATAGGTTGTGTTCTTTTGGTAAACTACCGGGCGGATAAGACCTATTATTATAATCAATCCTATTCCCCGATGTGGGTTGTCAATGCATATGACGGCGTTAAGAAAAAGTTGTTTGAGCCGGCAATTACTGATATTGGCGTGTGTATCAATGAAAGGGGCGGCATCGGCGGGCCGGTCTATCGGAACGATGCCATTGCATATGGCCAGTCCCAGCTTTTGTGTTATGACTCGATGTTCGGATATGCGCTTGAGACATTTCCCCTGAATACCCTTGAACCGGGTTCGGTTTTAAAAGAGACCAACGGGCATTTCAACCTGAAAAATCCGGTTTGCTATGTCTTCCCCCAGGTGAATGGCTGTGTGCCTGGCACCCATTTTACAATTAATGAGAAAGCAGCGGTGATGGCCTTTACGCATTACCAGCCGTTTTCCTTTAAAAAGCCCGCAACCCAGAAAATTGCTGATACGGTCACGCTGTTGAGCCTCATGGGAGTAATAATTTTTCTGATTGTCTGCTGGATTCAGATGGCCCGGGTTTTCTGGCAACAAAAAACTGGGTCCAGAGGAGGGGCGCAAGAGGGGTACGGGCAAGTGCGACATTCAGCCGACGCGTGATGGTGCTTATATGAATGCTGCTGATATCAGAGAAACCAGGCAGATAAAAGCCTGATTGATGAATTTTTACAATGATAAAACCGGTTCGGGTGAGCTTTTGCTTGATGGTTTTCATGGACATCAGGTTGATGTGGCCGGTTGGATGCAGCGGCTCCTGATAAATTCGCCTGGCCAATGGCAGTAAAACCGGTGAAAAGGCAATTCTGCACGCAACTTCCACCAGACTGAATGGCTGTGGCGTGGAAAGAATAAAAATACCGCCAGGCGCCAGCACACGAAAAATTTCGTCCAGACAGGCCTGTGTTTCCTTGATATGTTCCAAGACCTCCGAGCAGATGAGAAGACCGGCAAAATCGTCTTTGAACGGGAGTGAACGAAGATCGCCGGCAGTCAATAATCCGTGGCCACTACCCGGGGAGGAAATTCGGCCGGCATCCTTCAGAAACGCCGGCTCCCTGTCAATGCCGATAACCGTTTGAAAGCGTTCACAGAGCCTTGTCAGCAGGGCACCGCACCCGGCGCCGGCATCCACCACCGGCCCTTTCACAGAGGCCCCATATGTCAGTGCGTTTTCCATAATCCACTGCATACGGCTCAGATGCAGCCAGCGCCTCGCGGGATTCCGGGACTGGTAAAGGGTGCGCTGCAGATGCAGGGCATCGGCAACGGCGTTTTGATTGCTGGGTTCTTTAGTCGTCATCCGAATCTGAAGGCGTTTTGGGCGGGTTTATATCGCGGACAATAAACAGGGGGCGCTGTTTTACCTCAATAAACAGATGGCCGATGTATTCACTGATAACGCCTATGGAAATCAATTGGGTGCCACCCAGCAGCAGGATGATCATAATCATAGACGCATATCCGGGGACGACTACGGAGATTAGAATGTTGGAACGGGATTTCAATGGCTTGCTATTGTTCATTGTTAATGGTCATTTCTAACAGGAAGATCTCAAAAATCTGATCTTTTTGATTGAGGAAACCGGCAATAAAGTGAAACCGGTCGGGAGTGTCAAACACAACCTGATTCTGAAGCCCCGGCATATAAGTTGTAAAACGGCCAACCTGTTTACCGTTTACAACACATATGGCACCGCCCTCCCTTTCATTGCCCGGGGGGTATTTCGCCAGATAGACCACATGAGTACCGTCCGGACTGAAGAAGGGCCCGGTTACATCCAGATATGGCCCCTGCTCACGGTTATCCACAATCATCATTATACGGTTCCGGATTGATGCATAATATGCCAGGTGCTTGCCGCCGGCGCTGAAAGAAGGGGGGCTGACCGCATCATAGAGATTGTGTGAGGCGCCATCCTTATGGACAATGCGCCAACGCTGTTCCGAAAGTGCTCTGTATGCCATTTGGTTACTGTTATCACTGAAAACCGGTTCTCCCACAGCATCGTATGAATTGTTATACTTGCCATCCAATACCATCTTCCAGCTCCCTTCGGAAAACGCCGGGTAGGCAAGATGGCTGGAATCGGGGCTGAAGACGGGTGATGCTATTTTTTGAAATGTGGGCCCTTTTTTCCCATCCTGAATGACCACCTGTTTATCCACATAGGGGTTTTGATTAATGCCGATATACGCATAATGTTTTGAATCCGGGCTGAAAGTTACCGTACTCACAAGATCAAATGCCGGATTGGCGATACCGTCAATAATCGGTTGATACTGCTCACCAACCATTTTTGTATAAGCAAAACGGCTGCCATCCGGGCTGAACACGGGCGGCGTGGTCTGGGGAAGCATGGGGGTATAGCCCTTTCCTTTGTCAAAGATTGTTTTGACGTTGTAACTTCCCGCGTTAATCTCTTTATTCCCCTTGATAACCACAAAATTTCCGGTTTTAATACCCATACAGGCAAAGGTGGCACTACCCGGTTGCCAGGTCAGGGCTTCAACCTTGTCAATGGGACCGGTTACTATTTCATTGTTTTCAAGAATATAATAGGCATCATCTTTGACGGCAAAATAAACGAGTTTAGTGGAATCCGGACTGAACGCAATTTCTGTGATTCTGTCAAGGGCCGGTCCCAGTTTGTTGTCAAGAACAACCTGGACTACATTTTTGGCCTTGTCCCGTATGATATAAGCAATATGTTTCGTGTCAGGACTGAAGATCACCCCGTGTTGACGGTCAATCATATCGTAATTTGCAAGGGCACGGCCGTCAAATACGACCAACTGCTTTTCTTCTTTTTGCGCAATATACCAGAAATGGTTGCCATCCGGGCTGAAATCAAGGCAGCATGCCCCGTCATACCCGGGATGTTCATTGCCGTCCACGACCACAAAATGGTTGCCGTTTTTATCTGCGATATATCCCACTCGATTTTTTTTGGGGCTGAATACTGGATAGTCTTTGGCAATGTGATCGTACAGGTTTCCCACAGACTGGTTCGCCACAACCCGCATGCCCTTCTTGCTGACAGCAACATAGGCGACATGAGTGCTGTCCGGACTGAAGGCGGCAGACTCAAAATAGACGAGGGTATCTTTGGGCTGCTTGGTTAAAAAGGTCTTTTTTATGGTGACGTCAGTAGATGCGCTGTAAACAGGTAATGCCCTGGAAAAACAAAAAAAAAGCAGCCAGGCGGAAATGGTGAGCATTCGTGTATGAGTGTGAGATGTCATAGATGGCATCCTGCTGTCCGGCTTTTTGTTAACATACTATAATTTATCATGGATACCAGAACAAAGCAAATATCGCAATATATACGTTCCCTTTATTCGAAGACTTGACATCACAAAGTTTAGTTTCTATTTTTTAGCATCACTGCTTGTGGCTTGTTCTTGCTGAAATGCAAATGGAGGTGCGATTGTGGTAATGGACGATTTAAAGCAACGGGTATCAGATGCCCATTCGGTTGTCAGCCGGATACGGCAGGAGATGGGGCGTGTGGTCGTGGGACAGCATGAACTGATTGACGGCCTTCTGGTGGGACTTTTTACAAAGGGACATATTCTAATCGAAGGGGTGCCGGGGCTTGCCAAGACCAGTGCGGTCAAAACCCTTGCTCAGACCATTGATGCCTCCTTCAAACGGATTCAATTCACACCCGACCTGCTGCCGGCGGATCTTGTGGGAACGGAAGTGTATCTCCCAAAGACCGGTGATTTTACGGTAAAGTGCGGGCCCGTGTTCAACAACATTATTCTGGCTGATGAGATCAACCGGGCGCCTTCAAAGGTTCAATCAGCGCTGTTGGAAGCCATGCAGGAGCGGCAGGTCACTATCGGCGATGAAACCTTCCCTCTTGCTGATCCGTTTCTGGTCCTTGCCACCCAGAATCCCATAGAGCAGGAAGGCACCTACCCGCTGCCTGAAGCCCAGGTAGACCGGTTTATGCTCAAACTGGTTGTGGGGTATGCCAGTCGGGATGAGGAAAAAGAGATCATGCGCCGTGTGGGATTCGAAGCAGCCCCCACGGTGAGCAAGGTTATTAACCCGGCGCAATTAAATGAGATGGTACAACTGGTTAAGGATATCTATATGGAGGACAAGCTCATGGATTATATTGTGGATCTTGTCTTTGCCACCCGTGATCCTGCCAGGTACCAGGTAGATGCCGCCCAATATATCCAGTACGGCGCATCTCCCCGTGCCACTATTTTTCTGAGCCTGGCTGCCCGCGCCCATGCGTTGCTTCAGGGCCGACCCTATGTAACGCCCCAGGATATCAAATCCATTGCACCGGAAATCCTGCGCCACCGGATTATTCTCACATATGAAGCCGAAGCTGAAGATATCACCACAGACCAGGTCATTGATCGGGTGTTTGACCGGGTGGAGGTGCCATAACCGGGATATTCACGCATCGCCTTGAGTGCATCTGCTCTGTTGCAGACCGCTTGCGGTATAATGGGGTCAATACATGCTTTCAGCAGAAATTATTAAAAAGATAAGGCGGATTCATATCAAAAGCGGCCGTATGGTGGATACCATGATGGCCGGGAGTTACCGGTCCGTGTTCCGGGGTACCGGTATTGAGTTTGAAGAGGTTCGGGCGTATGCCATCGGCGATGACGTGAAAACCATTGACTGGAAGGTATCGGCCCGCATGGGCCGCCCGTTTGTAAAACTTTACCGGGAAGAGCGGGAACTGGTGCTCATGCTGCTGGTGGATGTGAGTGCTTCCATGGGGTTCGGAACGACCATGATCCGAAAGACGGATCTGGCGGCTGAAACCGCAGCAATTCTGGCGTTTAACGCTATCCGGAATAATGACCGGGTCGGCGCCATTCTCTTCACGGACCGGGTGGAAAAATATATTCCCCCGAAAAAAGGGGCATCCCATATATGGCGCGTGATTAAGGAGATTTTTACCTACACCCCTGAATATCGGGGAACGGACATTCAGGCGGCCTTGGCCTATCTTGGCAGGGTGTATCCCGGACGAACAGTAACCTTTCTGATCTCCGATTTTTTTTCCCACGACAGCACACAGGGCTTACGTACGGTATCCGGAAAACATGAACTGGTGAGTGTATTTGTGTCCGATCATGGCGACTACGCGCTGCCGGCGGGCGGGCTTATCCGTATGACTGATATGGAGACGGGCCGCCGTGTGGTGATTGATGCGTCTGATGCAGGGTTGCGAGATGCTTATGAGCGCCGACTTTTCGCAAAACGCAAAGCCGTTTTTGATACGCTGAAAGCCTGTGGTGTTGACTGTATTGAGATATATGCCGACCGGGCCGCCCGGAAAGAGACCCATGCAGCAGATGCATTGGCAAGGTATTTCAGGTATCGATCCAAAAGGATGCAATAGAACATGATTGACATTCACGATATCCGTCCACCTGTCCAGGTGGGGGTGAATCCGCTTGTCTATTACGGCATTGGCGGCGGTCTTCTGGCTGTGATACTGGTTGGACTGCTGATATGGTGGATCCGGCGCCGGTCGCATAACAGCGGGATCGAAACAGTGGCGGCGACAATTGATGAGTCCCCGTCAGCGGAAGCTCACCGCCTGCTGGCCGACCTGGAAAAAGCCGGGAGCTTGTCACCTGTGGTTTATTATTTCCGGCTTTCCGCTGTTTTTCGCTTGTATTTAAAACGACGATTCGCCATTCCTGCCACTGAAATGACAACCGAAGAATTATTGCCCGCATTGGCGACAAAACGCATTGACGCCGCGATGTTTTCGGATATTAAAAGATTCTTCCGGTTTGCCGATGAAGTCAAATTTGCCAGGCAACCTTGCGATAAAACGCATATGTGTGAGCATATGGAACTGGTGCGACGGATGATTGGGGCAACAACGCCTGCTTCAGCGGAAACCGATGAGGAAGGGTAAGCAGCAATGTTCCGGTTTGCCGATCCCTTGTTTTTGATGTTACTGGTGATAATACCGGTACTGGTGGTTTATCGGGCCAGAAAACGGATAAATCCTGCCATGACCATATCTACCACCGATCCGGTCAATGGGCTGGGCCATTCATTCTGGAGCCGCACCCGCTGGCTGCCCCCGCTGCTGGGGTATATTGTTTTCGCCTTGCTGGTAATCGTCATGGCACGACCGCAATGGGGAACCCGAAAGGTGGAGACCCTGACCAGCGGGGTCAACATAGTGATGGCCGTGGATGTCTCCAAAAGTATGGCGGCCATCGATTTTGAAGCAAAAGGGGAAGTGGTAAACCGGTTGGCGGCTGTCAAGGCCGTGGTGTCGGATTTTATCACGCAACGAACGGGTGACCGGATCGGCCTGGTGGTGTTCGGTACGCACGCCTTTACTCAGGTGCCGTTAACCCGCGATTATGATACCATTGCCTATGTGCTTGATCGTCTGAAAATTGGTGCGGCCGGCGACAGCACGGCCATCGGTGATGCCATCGGCATCTCTTTGAAGCGGCTGCAGGACATTGAGAGTAAGTCAAATGTTATTATTCTTTTAACCGATGGTGAAAGCAATGCCGGCACCCTGAAGCCCGACGAGGCGGCCGGCATGGCGCAAAAACGAGGGGTTAAGATATATACCATTGGTGTGGGTGGTGACGGCCGGGCGCCGTTTCTTGTAGACCATCCGCTTTTCGGCCAGCAATATATTTATCAAAAGGTGTCCATGGATGAAGAGACATTGCGGCAGATCGCAGAAAAGACCGGTGCCGCTTATTTCAAGGCAGAGAACACCGAAGCGCTGCGTAAGGTCTATAAGACCATCGATCAGATGGAAAAAACCGAGACGCCGGTAGAGCAATACACAGACTATCGTGAACTATATTTTCCGCTGGTGGTGCTGGCTCTGTTATTGATTGTATGTCAAACAGTGCTGGAAAATACCCGATACTTGGAAGTGCCATGACATTTGAATACCCATACATATTACTCTGGATATGGGCTGTGTTACTGCTTTTAGGCCTTTACCTGATTGGCCGGGCGCGTCGCCGGCGCATACTGGGTCGATACGCCACCGATGAAGGACTTTCACGCATTACCGGACAGGCAAGCGATCGGCGTCGGAGGTTCAGGGCGCTGCTGCTAATGATCACTTTTGTTTTGCTGGTGATCGCTCTGGCCGGTCCCCGATACGGCTACAGGTGGGAAAAAATCGAGCAAAAAGGCGTGGACATTGTGGTGGCCCTGGACTGTTCCAAAAGCATGCTGGCCGGAGATGTTGATCCAAGCCGGCTGCAACGGGCAAAACGGGAAATTATTGATCTGCTGGGTATTCTTGCCGGCGACCGGATCGGTCTTGTGGCCTTTGCCGGTAATGCCTTTATCCAATGTCCACTGACCATGGATAAGGCGGCTTTTCAGATCTTTTTAAAAGCACTGGGCCCCGGGTATCTGCCAGTGGGAGGATCCAATCTGGTGGCGGCCCTGGATACATCGCTGTCGGCCTTTGATCCCCAAAGCCCGGCGGATAGGGCGATTATCCTGATAACGGACGGCGAACACACCGCCGGCGGAGATCCCTTAATAAGTGCGGAAAAAATCAAAAACCAGAACATCAAGGTTTTTTGTATCGGTGTGGGCCATGAATCCGGGGTGCCTGTGCCCGGTGACGGCAAGGGATTCAAAAAAGATAAGTCCGGCAAGATCGTCCTTACCCGTCTGGATGAAGCAGTTCTCAAGGATATTGCCCGTATTACCGGCGGTGCATATGTCCGGTCTGTTGCCGGTGATATGGATCTGGATGTGATTTATCACGACCATATACGGACGGCGATGACTGCGGCGACCCTTAAAAGTGGAAAGAAACGGGTGTGGGAAAACCGATTCCAGTGGTTTGTCGGGTTGGGGCTGCTGTGCCTGGGTATTGCCATGGCGATGCCGCCTGTAAAACGCGGATTGTTTATTCTGCCGGTACTGGCAATGCTCGCCAGTGGCGCGCCAACCGCCCATGCCGGTACTGTTTACGGAGACGTTCAGCAGGGGCGGAACGCATACAGGAACGGTGCCTATGAAAAGGCGTTAAAGCATTTTATTGATGCCCAGTTAAAAGATCCCGATAATCCTTCATTATACTACAATATCGGCAATGCTTATTATAAAACAGGACAATATGACGAAGCGCAACGCCATTATGAAAAAGCATTCTCCCTTGCAACGGATGGTGCCCTTAAGGAAAAAAGCCTTTATAACAGGGGCAACAGCCATTTCCGGAGTGGACAGTATCAGAAAGCCATTGACGCCTACCAAAAAACCCTGGCACTGAATCCCGAAGACCGTGAGGCCAAGGACAATCTCGAACTTGCCAGGCAGGCTCTTCGACAGCAGAAACAGCAGCAACAGAAGAGTAACGGGGATCATTCAAAGAACAGGAATGAAGACAAGGACGGCAATTCGTCCCGGCAAGAAAAGCAAGATCAGCAGCATGAGAATGGTGATGAAAACAAAGCGGCTGATGGGAAAGACAATCAGAAAAAGGATGCACAGCAGCAGCCGTCGACAAAACCCGAAGACAACCAGCCACCTGGACAGCAGCCACAACATCCGGCAGGGAAGGACGCTGGACAAAAGAAAGACGACGGGGAGCAGCAAACTCAGAGTGTCGGTAGTCTTGATAGGACAGAACGCCGGTTAAATCGTTTGAAAGACAAGCCGGGCGCTGCGATGGTGCCGGTGTATAGAGGTGAAACGGTTGAAAAAGACTGGTGATAGGAGTGTAGAGGGGTAATTATACTTAACGATGAGTGATATCAAAAGAAAACAGCACCAATGCTTTATCGCCGGTTGGATAACAGACAGCCGGTTGATATGGATTCTTGTGGTGTTGTTGTGGGCCATGCCGGCAGCTATGCCCGGCTTCGGCGAGACCCTCTCGGTCAAGGCGGAAGTGGATCGGACCACAATGTCATCCGGCGAAACCCTTACATTGACGGTGAAGATCAAGGGCGCTGACGGCCAAATAAACACATCGGGGATCAGGGATTTTGAGGTGCTGTCCACCAACGCTTCCCAGAATTATTCCATTATTAACGGGAAAACGTCCAGGGAGGTCCGGTATAGATACACCCTTGTACCGGAAAAGCAGGGACGGCTGTTGATTCCGCCGTTGCCGGTAACCATCGGGCAAAAGACATTATACACAGAGCTGATTGCTGTTCAGGTTCGTAAGGCGGGAGATGAAGCAACGATCGATGCGCAGCGGGATGTGTTTGCACGGGTGGATGTCTCAGATACATCGCCCTATGTGGGCCAGCAGATCGTTTTGCGGCTTGCGCTATATAATGCTGTTCGGATTGGCAATGCCGAACTCCGCAAAGGACCGGTTTTTGAGGGGGTGGACGCCCGGAAACTGGATAAAAGCCGTTCCTATGCAAAAATCATCAATGATCGGCGGTATGATGTGACCGAACTGGTTTACATTCTCACACCGGAACAGGCCGGCACATACCAGGTCGGTCAATCCCGGATCATGTGCGAAGTCATAACGCAGGTGTCCGGGCGCAGCCGGTTCCCCTTTAATTCATTTTTTAATGACAGCCGGATGGTGCCGAGCATGGTCGATGCCCCGCCGGTTGAGATAACGGTGCGTCCGCTGCCAACCAATTCCGGAAGTAAGGATTATTCAGGTCTGGTAGGCGCTTTTGATATATCGGCGTCTGTCGACCCGACGACCCTGGCTCAGGGGGATTCCTGTAACCTTTCGATCATGATTCAGGGCCGGGGCAATATTCAGGATGCTGCCATGCCCGACCTTCGGTTGCCCGATACCTTCAAGGTTTACAAGGATGCGCCGGTGGAAGATATTGATGTGACCGAACAGGGGGTGGCCGGCAGCAAGCAGTTTGCAGCGGCACTTGTGGCGCTGACGCCGGGAACCTATACAATTGGCCCTTTTTCATTAACCTATTTTGATACCGATCAGGAACGGTATATCACAGAGACCACCCGGATGTTTACCATCGCGGTGAATGAAAATCCCGGTGCTACCCAGCTGGATGTGTATGAAGGCAAGCGCAGACCCGCTGAAACGGGTGTTCAAAAGAAAACGGTTGATTTTACCGGTAAGGATATTTTCTCAATTGAACCGGATATGGACGCTTTGAAAAACCATCGAGCAATCGCTCCCGTGGTTTTTGTGCTGATGCTCCTGGCACCATATCTGTTGCTGGCGATTTTGATAGTTTTTTTCAGTCGTCGTCGAATAACGACAACCCCGGCGCGGATGATGGCCCGGCAGGCACGAACAGAATTGAAATCCGCCGGCAATGACCGCGTCAATCTGGCCGACCATTTATACCGGGCATTGATTTATGCTATTTTTGCCAAAGCGGGTAAACAAGGGGCGTCCCTTACACATAAGGAAGTTGCCGCCATGCTCGCTCAGGCCGGGTGTAAACCGGATTTTATCGAGACAGTGGGGGAAGTGTTGGATCGGGTTGAATCTGCAAGGTTTGGCGGTGTCACCATGGATGACCGGGCAGCAGCGGATCTGCTGGCAGCTGCAACGAGGATTGTTCGAAGGCTGATTGCATGAACGTAACAGTTATTAAATCAATAATGACACTGGTGATTGTCGGGCTGCTTTTCGGAAATGCCCGGGCCGGGGACGTTTCCCGCCTATATCTGAAGGCCGTGGACAATTATGAAACTGGCAACTATCAGGCCGCTGCCGAAACTTTTTCGGAAATTGCTGAAAAAGGCATAAGAAACGGGAAGCTCTACTACAATACGGGTAATGCCTGGTTCAAGGCGGGTGATGTCGGCCGGGCCATTCTATGGTATGAACGGGCCAAACCATTACGACCAAATGACCCGGAACTTGCCTTTAACCTCTCCCATGCCCGCACATTGATGGTGGATAAAACCCCTCAGGAAAATGCTGTTTTGCACGCGCTCTTTTTCTGGCGAGACATGATCGGTCAACGATTTCTGGTATGGACGGCGGTTGTTTTTAATGCCCTGTTTGCCGCCGGCCTGTTCCGGCGTCTGGTTCTTAAGAAGTATATGCCAAAAAGCTTGCTCTATGCCGGTTTGATAATAGTAATTATCGCCGGGGGGACAGCCGGTTTCAACATGGCAGCAGAACGTTTCTGGTCCAAAGGGGTCGTGTTGCCGGCGGCTGTCTCTGTGAAATCCGGCATTTCCGACCTGTCTACCGAATTGTTTGTGCTGCACGCCGGATCAAAGGTAACCGTTGAAACAGAAAATAAGGGATACTACCGGGTCCGGTTCGGTCATGATAAGATTGGCTGGGTGTCGCAAAAGGCCATTGGTATGATATGATCTCCATTGATACCAGAAATGTTGGCGTATATCTTTGTCAGGTGGGACCTGAGGTCTCCTGCGGCGCTTGTTGCGGTCTTTATAATGTGGCCGATCCCGGCATTGAGGCTCTCGATGCTATGCTGGCCAGGCGGACCCGCTGGTTTGAGCAGGTACCGCGAACTGTGGCCGGCATCGAGACGTTCAAGGACCGGGTCATGACCGCAGAGCCCCGGGAACGGCCATTTCCGAAATTTCATCACTGTCCGTATCTGGGAGTGATTGAGGATGCGGGCCGGCGTGTGGGATGCCTGCTCCATCCCCTTGCCAGGGGGAATCAGGGCATTGATTGGCGGGGATTGAGTTACTACGGGGGTATGGCCTGCCGCACCTATTTCTGCCCCAGCGTCCGGCAGTTACCGGATCGGTGGTTGACCGTCATACGCCAGAGCATGGATCACTGGTATCTGCACGGCCTGATTCTGACCGAACGAAAGTTGCTGACTGCTTTATTTTCTGAATTGGAAACATGTCTGGGCCGGCCCATAGAGACAGGGGACTTTTCCAGGCCATCCTCGGCACAGGCATTGCGAACATTTATGGCCGACCTCAAGCTGAGTTGGCCCTATCGTCGTTCCGATGCACCGGGCGTGTGCAATTATTTTTTTGAAGACGGGCAGTATGTGCGGCCGGCTGAGGGTTTAACAAATCAGGCAGCTGCGCGGTCCCGCTTTGATGTTATATTTCAAGAACTGGATTCCGGTTTCTCCTCTCCAACAGAGACGAAGGGCGCAGAAGCAAAACTGGAAGCCATGTTTGGAAAACTGATACATATTCTGATGGCGGCTGGGAATGAGTGAAATAAATGAGGGTGGATGGTGAAGCACATCGATCTGAACGGCCGGTGCAATGGGTTAAGGATGAAGGGTATCGGGTGTGTACTCATTATCGTCGGCGTTGTCGCCGTTTATTGGCAGACAACCGGATTTTCCCTTGTATTGGCGGATGATATCAATACCATCATCTATCTGAAAGCATTTACAGGGTCATTTTCTGCAAATATTATAAACATATTAACATCCCCCCCGGCCCATGTTCCTTACTGGATGCCCGTGACCATGTCCACCTATCTGCTGGATTACACGATTTTCGGCATTAATCCGCAGTGGCATCACCTGACCAGCCTGCTGCTGCACGGCATAACCGGCGTGTTGCTGTTTCTGGTGCTGCAAATCATGACACGGGCACCTTTCAGAAGTTTTCTGGTTGCGCTGCTCTGGGCCGTGCATCCTTTAAATGTCGCTTCCGTTGCCTGGCTTGCCGGCCGGAGCAGTATTATAAGCACCCTTTTTCTTGTCGTTGCCATTGGTTTTTATGCCGGATATGTCAATACCCGACGCTTGATGTTTTACTGCCTGGCTTTGTTGTGTTTTCTTCTGGGTCTGCTCTCCAAGCCGTCGGTTATTTATTTTCCCCTTTTCCTGGTGATCCTGGACTACTGGCCGCTGGGCCGTTATGGTCATGCCGCCGGCAACAGATTGCATTGTCGCCGGTTGATTGTCGAGAAGTTGCCGTTTTTTCTGATATCCGCCTTATGGGTAACGGGAACGTTTTATTTTTTTCATTCCACTTCTTTTGCAGCCCCGTCGATTGATCACGGACTGAATCCAGTGGTCTACTTTAATGGATTTGTTTCTCTGGCTGCCTATATATGGAAGTTTTTCCTGCCGACCGGGCTGCCCTTGTATACACCGCCCGTTTCCGAGGCCCATCTGCGGTCCCTGTGGTTGATTGCCGGTGCTGCTGTTGCGATGGGCCTGCTGGCAGCACTGGTGATTGGCAAACGGAAACCATATCCATACCTCTTGACCGGCGGGTTTATTTTTCTGGTTTCCCTGCTGCCGCATCTTGGTATCTGTATCGGGCAACAGCAGCTGATCATCGAGCGATACGCCTATGTCCCGGTGATTGGCCTTTGCCTGATCGTCGTCTGGGGCGTGGGGGGCCTTCTGGCACGTTACAGATTGAAAGCCGCCGGCGGTTATATTGTAATATCCGCGATGCTGGTGTTATACGCGGCAATGGCCTGGACGCAGACAAAACACTGGAAGGACAGTGAGCACTATTTCCGGCACGCGGTTGCCATAAATCCGGGTTCTGCACGAACCTATGCCAACTTTGGCGAAGTTTTGTTTAACGCGGGTAAGACCGGGCCGGCCATTGAGGCCTTTCATAAAGCGATTGATATCAACCCGAAAGATGCTGTGGCGCATCATGACCTCGGGCTTGCCTTATCCCGGGCAGGTGATCCGGCACAGGCATTGATGCACTACCAAACCGCCTTGGCAATCGATCCCGATTATCCGGAAGCCCACAGCAACCTGGCCAATTTGCTGGCGGACATGGGGGGGATTGATGAGGCCATTCGCCATTATCAGGCAGCCCTGTCCATTGATCCGTCTCTGTACCAGGTGCATAACAACCTTGCGATTGTTCTGGTGCAAAAAGGTGATATGGATACGGCAGTTGCACATTTGCGAAAGGCCCTGTCGATCAACCCCGGTTATGAAAAGGCCCGTGAAAATCTTCAGCATCTGCTCAATGGTCGTCACTGACAATGTATCGGGCGATCCCCTGAATGCTGTTGTGAATGAAAAACCGCTCCCGTTCACGTATGGATGCCTCTGCCTGATTCAGGCCCCTTAACAGCGGGTCTTCCGTCAAAAGCCGGTTGACGCAGCGTTCTGTCAGGTTTTTGTCATTGCCTGCCGCAAGCTCATCGACCACCATATCCTTCCAGAAAAGAAGCTGGTCCCGGTGTTGTTTCAGGAGGGTGACGGCATGAAGCTGCATGCCAAAATGGCCAAAGCAGATTATATCCGGTTGGGCCTGAATAAGTTTGTCAATGCTTGCCATGGTTGTTTCAAGCCTGAAACGGGGCGGTGTCGCCGGCCGCATGTAGATGCTGTCCCCGGAGAACTGAATGTTCACGCCGCAGGCTTCTCCGGCAAAGAGGATGCTGTCTGATGTGAGAAAGCTCACATGATGCGGTGCATGACCAGGGGTCATCAAGGCGGTCAGTCCGCTGAGATTCAGCCCTGCGACATTTACTATCCTTTCTTCAGGAACGGAGAGCATGGGCCCATAAGCCCGGCCAATATCCCCGAGGGTTTTCACTGTTCCGGCCTGAAGCTTTTCCGGATTTACCAGATGGGGTATGGCGTTTTCATGACATACAATGGCCGCATCGGGAAATGTCCTTGCAATCTCCCCGGCAGCCCCGGCATGGTCCATGTGGATATGTGTGAGCAGGACGTAATCGGGTGCTTCCATGTTGATTTTGGCCAGGGCGGTTAACAGTGCTTTTGCCGTCACGGACGGACCGGTATCCACAATAAACCGGGGCCTGGCAGTATGGGCCCACACCCCGATAAAGTTGTCAAACCCCTTAACCGGCGGTGCCAGTTCGATTAAATAGAGGTCGGGCAAAACCGGAAAAATATGGTCTGGCTGCATCCTATAACCCTATGTCCAGGTTCATGGAAGAGGGGGCCGTTATTGTGATGTCTTCCCGGATTTGATCAGTGCTGCCGCCCGGTATGGTGCGTTCCCATATCAGTGTATCATGCGTTGATGATATTTCTGATGGTGGCGGCGTCAACTTGCGGCTTACCTGAATCGCCTTGTCCCGGGCCTGTGGGGCCGGGGTTTCCACCCGGACGTTGACCGGGTATGCATGGGCGTTTTCAAGTGCGGTTTCCCAGACGAGTTGATGGGTCTGTTCGTTGCGAATGAACCCTTCCTTGCCGGCTTTTTTTTCAATGAGCTTTCGTTTGGCGGTCACCAGTGGATCTGTTCCGAAAAAGAGATCCGCTTCCTGGGCCTGAAGGGAAAAGACGGTCTGGCCGACCATGGTGTTGTCGATCATGAAGATAGCTCTTCCCCGGGGGGCCTGAAGCGGCGTGTCCAGATCGATGCTGGCCCGGACAAAGGATTTTTCCGTTTCTGATGGTCTTAGCAGGTGAACGAATGTGGCGGGCAGGGTGGTGTCTTCGATGTGTATACGCTGGGGATCGCCGGCCGGGATGCCCCGTTTGCCAAGATGCCATTCAGTGGTGGTCTGTCGCGTGGTTTTTTGAATGATTTCTTCTGACGGCTCAGGAAGGGCTGTGCGCTCGGCCTGGGCTTTGCCGGCAAAATGGGCGCTATCGGCCATGAGGTTTTTTCTGGCAAACACGGGCTTTTGTTCCCTGACAATCCAGGGCGGCAGATCGGGCGGGGCCAGCTCAAATGCGGGTCTGGCAGTAGTGAGAATAACGGTTGCGTTCTGCCAGTCCTTGCCGGTCCGTTGCCAGATATCGGCATTCCATGAAAAGGCAATCGCATCTTTTTTCATATCGGCATTTAACCGGTAAAACGGATTGAATCCGGCTTCAGAAAAGAAATAGGAATAGGTAACAGGGCATTGCATCTTATCCGGCCCGGCCAGTGTCATGCGGATTTCCCACTGGCGGTGCTGGCTGCCCCTGAGATTGGCAAGTTTTTCTCTGATTTCCTGAATCGCTTTTTCCACGTCGGTCAGATCCGCCTGAAGATCGGTTTTTGATTTGTAGCCTTCATCAAGGGGGGCTTCCAGGGACGCGGCAATCTTTATGGCATCCTCAGCGGTTTCCCATTCCCGGGCAATCTGATTTTCCCAGAATCCTATTTTTCCGGATATGGTTTTGATCTTGTCTTCAATCCGCGTCTTCTCCCGGTTCTTTTCCTCCAGTGCTGCTTCCAGCGCTGCAATGACTTTCGAAGGAGCGGTTGTGACCATTTCCCGGGTCAGGGCGGCGATACGAAATTGATTATCGCCAAGGCGTGCCGTCAATGTTTCCGGACGGGCCTGGGCGGGAATAAAAAAGAGATTCTCACCCGTTGACAATCGCGCTTGTTCCGTCAGAATCGCCCCCTTGGGATAGATAACCGCCTTTGTGACTTCAGCAGAGACGCAAAGCGGCAACGCCAGAATGGCCAGACAAACAAGGAAGCAGATTAGATTGATACGATACCAGAAATTATTTGGCCGAACAATTAACCGGATGTGGGTATTCTTTTGCATATTGTGACGTTCCTGTAAGTGATAAAGTCAAGAAATATGTGGCATCAGGGTCCACTTGATAACCCAGTCGCCTGTTTCTGTCATGTCCAGGCAAACGACACCGCTGTTTTGAAAGGAAAATAATGGTTTCTCGGTATCCCCGGTAATAAGCAGAGATAAAAGCCGGCTCAAGAAGGGCAGGTGGCCTACCAGCATCCGGTTGTCCCGTGAGTTGATGGTTCCGGCCATGGTTTTGACATCGTCCATGGGTTTAAGGCCAGTAATTTCCTGAATGCCATTCAGCGGTGAGAGCGCATCGGCAAAGCACCGGGCTGTCTGGGCAGCCCGTTTTTTGGTGCTGTGATGAATAACCGATACGGCAACGCCATATCCCCTGGCAACCTCTGCAATTCGCGCGGTCTCTTTTTCCCCGGTCTCAGAAAGTCCCTGTTCGGGATCTTCTTCTTTGGGCAGGCTTTTGCCATGCTGGACAAGATAAAGTGCCATGTCAGCCTCCAAAACAGAAGGAATCTATTCGCTCTGATTTTTGCTGTGATACCATGCAATACCGATACACCATGCCAGCCCCCCGTATAACAGGGCAAAACCGGCGATCAGCATGACAACGGCGGTTGTTTCCATCAGTTTGTTTTCCCTTTACGTTTTTTTATAATCGTTATGTTGAAAGCCATCAAATCCGGTCAGGCAATGCCATAATCTTTGTCGTTCTTTGTGACTGTCACCGACAGGATTGTCGCCAGTATACTGATCAGAATGATTACGCCCACGCCAATGGCCAGCACGGCGGACAGGGGATAGCCTCCGTAAGGATTTTTGATTTCATCAATAAATGACATTACCAGAGTACAGGACAGCACCAGCGGCGTCACCACCATGATCAGTATCGAGAAAATCGGTCCGATTTTAATTTCCGCGGTTTTATTGACATCGCGGGTAAATTTTTTGGCCCCGTATATCCACCCAACGGCAATGCATTCACAAATGGCCGCAAAGGTGATGACATAGGCCATGAGAAAGTGGTCAATGATGTCCAGCCAGCAAAGCCCGGCACTGGTGGCAAGGGGCAGGCCTGCGGCAAAACTGAATACGGCAGTGATGGTGGTGGAAGTGGTCCGTGAAAAATCGAATTTATCAGACAATGCGGCGCTCACTGTCTCCAGCAGGCTGAATGCCGAGTCTACACCGAGCAGGAGCAGCACAATAAAAAAAAGATACCCGAAAAAGCTCACCCAGATGGGCAGCTTGGCCAGGGCCACAGGGTATACGATAAAGGCCAGGCCAGGTCCGTTCTTTGTCACCTCTTCCATGGGCACGTTGGTGGTCACGGCAAAATATCCCAGTATGCTGAAGACCGCCAGACCGGCCAGAAAGCTGAAACAGCAGTTGGCAAAGGATGTAATGGCAGCAGAATTGGGCAATTCGGTATCCTTTGGCATGAACGACGCATATGCGATCATGGTGCCGAATCCCAGGGAAAGGGAGAAGAATATCTGCCCGTAAGCAGCCAGCCAGACCTGTGGGGTCTTTAACAGGTGCCATTCCGGGGCAAGGTAGTAGTTAAGGCCCACGGCGCTCCCTTCCAGCGTTACGCCCCGGACCAGCAGTATGATCACAAGAATTACGGGGAAGGGCACCGTAAAAAGCAGGATCTTGCCGATATTGGACAAGCCGCTTTTGATGATTGCCCAGATAACCGCCCATGTGATCAGCAGACCGGCTAAAAGGTGCCAGTGGATTGCTTCAAACTGCCACGGATCGCCGGAAGATTTAAGGATGGTGTGAAGAAAATGATCTTCGCTGGCGGCAATGTCCGCCCCCCAGGTGGCCAGGCCCGGTATATCAAACAGAAAATTCCAGGTCCATCCCAGTACCATGCAGTAATAGATATTAATACACAGGGCGCTGAGAATCGCGAACCAGCCGATGAAACGCAGGGGTTTTTTGATGCTGCCAAGGGCGATGTGAGCGGATCCCTGGGTCTGAATCCCCAGGCCGTATTCGATAATCATCAGGGGAATGCCGGCAGTGAGAAGGGCAATAATATATGGCACCAGAAACGCACCCCCACCGTTTTGTGCGGCAATATAGGGAAACCGCCACATGTTGCCCAGCCCGATGGCCGATCCCACAGCCGCCATGATGAAGATTGACCGGTTTTTCCACTGTTCCCGTTCTCTCATACAGGATCTCCCGAAAGTTTACAGTGCTGTGTTTTCATGCATTTTGCTTGGTTAGTTTAATAATTCTGGTGTGTTTTATCAAGAATAAATATGGATTGTCATTTTGGTTCATGTGTCTGCCTCTTTTTTAATCAAGTGCTTGCTTTTTCGCAGCGATAATAATATACAAGACAGTCAACTGGCAACATCCTTTAATTATTTAATAAGTTATGGCGGTTAAAATGGCGCTGAACAACCCCGGCGAAACGGTAGGATGCTCCGACCGTTTTCTCATTGTCTCACTCTTTTTCCTGGGACTGGGGTATGCGCTTTTATCTTACTGTTTGTACCGCATATTAGGTTTTATCAGTGTCAGTGTGCCCTTTTTTGTACTTTATATTGGTATCGGGTTTCCCGTTGGCGCATGGCTGGTTTCCAGATTTATCGGGAGCATGAAAACCGGATTCAGGCTCGCTTTGATTCTGCTTCCGGTTTCCGGCATCGGGATATTGATGACGGGAGTTGCCGGAATTTACTTCTGGCAAGCAATTGCCGGTATTTTTTTCACTTCACTGAATATCAGCTCACTAATGCTGACAATTTTGACCTTAACGGCAATATCCCTTCCATTTTTCATCGTCTGGGGAGGGGTTGAGTATATCAGTTTTAAACTGGTTCTTGCCAATCATCGAATGCGTCCATTCTTTTATGTTCTGACCATCTCTTCACTTTTGGGCGCATTTATTCTGGGTAGTTTATCTATACCCTGTTTCGGGCTGTTACAGACAATTGCCCTTGTTCCGGTTCTTGCGCTTGTTTCACTCTATTTTGTCAGTCCCCGGATCAACTCTGTGATCTTATTGGTAGCGGTGATTTGTTGCCTTTCGATATGGTTTGCAGTCGGCCGGTATGAAACACGCTTCACAAAGTTGCTTTACTACGACAAGGTCATACAGACGATTCAATCCATGCCGGTGACCGATAAGACGGGCATAACAGAAAATACAAAAACAACCCTGCTGAAATCGCTGTGGGGAAAGTATTGCCACCTGGCGTTTATTCATCATCATGAACCGGCATCTCCCTTAGCCACAGATCGCATCATCTGTTGTTATGATGGATTTCCCATCTGGGAGACATCGCCCGCATTGAGTGACGGATTGTTTGATAATATTATTTTTGAACATATTAAAAAAGAGGCGGATATCTGTATTATCGGAGCGGGCGGTGGCAAGCAGGTGGCGCATGCGATTGCGGCAGGCGCCAGAAAGGTTGTAGCGATTGATATTATTCCAGAGATATTTCAAATATTGAAAAATGAGTTCTCCTGGACAAACGGCAATCTTTATAATCTTTCACGCGTAGAAACCGTGGCGGCTGATGGCCTCCAATATATGCGTGAAAGCGACCGAACATTTGATTATATTGTGCTGCCGTCGGCGGAATCGTTTGCATTTATTCTGAAATCGTTTTTTGAGCCGGGTCAGCATATTCATTCGCAGGAAGCGTTTCGTGTTTTTCGTGATCATTTAAACCCCGGCGGTGAATTAATCGTTTTCAAGGATATTGATAAAGATGGTAGTTTATTCCGGTCATTTGCCAAAACCATGAAAACCGTCGGATTCAATGTGAGCGGTTTTATTATTCCTTCAAAACCGTTTGATCACTTCATGCTGGTGGCCTCGCTGAAGTCTCCCCCCCGAACGTTCAGCAAGCGGGCCCTGACACATTTGAGAAGATTTAATGCCTATTATTTTAATTTTCAAAAAGTCTCTCCCAAAGGTGTTGTACTGACGGCCAACTCACCGTGGTATCAGAGTTTTTTCGGAAATTTGGTGCCGGTAAGAAACCTGAAATCTTTTTTTATAATAGTAGTGGTAAGTGTTATTATGGGGGCCGGGATAGTCTGGTTTCTCCAAAAGGATCCAAACCATACCATCAGGCGCTTCTCATGGGATCGACTGTTTTTTGCATTGGCCGGTATGTTCATCGGGATCAATGCCATCTATCTGGAAAATGGTATTATTTTCTGGTTCATCATGAATCTGGTCAATCCGTTGACTGCATTTTTTGTGGGGTCCTCTGTATTTCTTTTGCTGTGGGGCTGCGCCAATCTGAGAGTGGCCGCCTGGACCTATTTAACTGCCCTGGCGGTAATGGGTGTTCTGTTAATCTTTATCATGGCATGGCAGACATATTCAGGTTTTGTGGGTTTGTTGCTCATGATTGCCGGGAGCGGGTTTTGTTTTTCTTTTTTAGTATTGAGATTTGAGGCCGGGCTGCTGACCCTTTTTGTGTTTGATGGGCTGGGGGCCATTATTGGCGGTCTGCTGGGCATTGGTATACCCATTTTTTACGGCCTGAAAACATATTTTGATGTCCTGCCATGGCTGGTCCTTGCAACGCTGGTAACGACGATTATTGCCGGTATCCTGGTTCGCCGAGCACCATTGGCTGGCGCCGCTGGCGACACAACATAATGACCGGGGCGGGATTGACGGCATTCAGTCTTCAGAGACAGTTGAAAACAGGGCAAACACCGGCAGATGATCCGAATACCCTTTGCCCAGATGAAACCCCCGTCCGTGGCCTTTGCGCTGCCAGCGGAACAGCGCCCGGTTGTGAAACAGGAAATCCGGGGCAAACCGGTTAAATGAATCGTCTACATAAGAGATCCCCTGGTGGTCGTAAAGGGCTGGCGGCAGCAGGATACTGTCCAGGCTTCCTTTTTTCCCGAAAAAGTTGTGAGACCACCGCTTTGTACCGGGCAGTTCAAGCCAGAGGTTGTAAAGCCCCTGACCTGAATTCTTGAGATTATGTTCGGTGATCATCCGGTTTCCGTCCAGGGTGCCCAGAATGTGGTTGATGCCCGTGATTCCGCCGGTGTCATTGAGCTTTTGCGAATTCCGGAATGTCCTGTACTCATCGTAATTGGCATTGAAGTCCCCGGCAAGGACAAAATCCGTTTCCTGTGGAATATCGTCGATGCGGCGTTTCAGGGCAACAGCGCAGGCAACGCGCCGGCTTTCCGGTCCGGTTTTGGATTTCCAGTGATTGACAAAGATGATCAACGGCTGGTTGCGGATAATCACGGTAACTTCCAGAATGGCGCGCAGCCCCGCACCGGGATCGATCTCCCGTGTGTTTGTGATGGGGAATTGGGAGATCACGGCGCATCTTACGGCAACATCTTTCTGTTGGGCGATAGCGTGATACGGATAGTGCTTGTTCCTTTTTTGCAACTGGTCTAGTAATAGCTTCAGGGCGCGCTCCGACTCAACCTCCTGAAGACACACAATCCCGGCGGAAAGCGCAGCCAGCACCTTTGCAATGTTGGCAGCCTTTCTGTCTGCCATTGGCTTTGTCCAGCCGGTTTGGCCACCCGGCACATAATCCGGATATTCGGTGCCGTCTGTCCTGGCATCAAACAGGTTTTCCACATTATAAGTCGCCACTTTAAAGGTAAAGGCATGGGCCGGAGGGCAGCAATAGATACAGCAAAACAGTAAAAAAACGGTAAGGCGCAGGCCTGCTTGATTGAATGATACAGTTTTTGTTCTGATCATGGGAAGATTAAATATTCGGATGTGTTTCGAATGCCCAATTTTGCATTTCATTTTTTTGTATCTATCGGTATATTCCTGCCGGTCAATGTTTTATGGATGCTAAAAGCGGCCTCGCACGGATTTTTATATTACAGTACCGGTTCTTTCATGATCAGTGCAATCGCCTCATTGGCGCTTCGGGCGGCGTCGGGAAAGATATCAAACAAATTGGCGATGTGCCGCAGGTTGTCAGCTGTCCGGAAGACCAGGTTGGCCAGATCGCCTTCTTCAATATCCGCCTCCGCCGCCACCCGGTCCCACGGGTATCCGGCGGCCCACTGGTAAATCGTAAGGGCCGGCGCCAGATAGAGATCTGTTGGGGGGAATCCTTTTTCTCGCATATGTTTCGTAAACGGGGTGATCTGGTGTTTAACATGATTGAAAGCGGATTTCAGTCTTTTAGAGGTGTTTTTCCGGACATTGGCGTTGTCGTCGTTCTGGCGTTCATTGACAAAAGAGGCGATAACGGCGGCCAGCAGGGCCGGGTCGGTTGCCGGGAAAAGCCCGCGGCGAAATCCTTCGGCAATCATGACGGGATGGTCCACCCTGAGTTTGGAAGCCCATGCGCCGTCTTCGGTAAGGTGGCCGTTTTTATCGGCATAACCGGTCTCCTGCAGAAATTCCAGGTGGCGTAAAAATTCCTGCCACAGATAACCGGCTTCCACAGCGGTTTCAGCATCAGCAGCAGCGGGATTTTTCCGGGTATGCTGATACAGGGCAAAGGAGTGCTTGAGCATTTCCTTTACCTGGGCGGGCGAATGGCCGAGCAGCAGATTGAGAGTCATGGAAAAATTGATTTTAATCTGGCTGTTGATGGCCGATGGCTTGGCGCCGGTGAGTTTGGCGATATGCCGGATGTCCATGAATTTACCCGGCAGCAACAGGGCAAAGCCGATGTTGTCCTTCCCCCGCCGGCCGGCACGGCCGGTCATCTGATGAAATTCAATGGGCGACAGCGGCAGAAACTCCTTGCCGTTGAACCGGTCCGAATTCAGTATTACCACGGTGCGGGCCGGAAAGTTCACCCCCGCCGCCACCGTTGAAGTGGCAAACACGGCATCCAGATACCCCCCGTTCATCAGGGTTTCCACACATTTTTTCCAGAGGGGCAGGTGTCCGCTGTGATGGGCCGCAACGGCACTTTTTTTTATAAATTCAAGCTGTTTATGTTCTGCCAGATATGGGGTTCCCGCGACCACTTCATCCACCCTGGCGGCCAGCCTCTGTTCTCGGTCAGGGTCCTGCTGCAATGCATGGCCATCGCAAAGGGGCAGGGCCTTATCGCAGTCGGCCCGCGATTTCATAAAAAAAATGGCCGGCAATAAATTGTATTTCCGGAGTATCCGCAGAATGTCGTTCATGGGCGGCAGCCGGTGGGGCGGTGCGAGACGGGGCTGATTTTTGGCCTGGATAAGGTTCAGCGTTTTTTTGTAAATGCCCGGTTTCCCGGGTTTCCCATATCCGGAAAGCAGCGGGAAGAGGGTGCCGGATGGATGGAGGATGAGGGGGTATAGTTGCACCGGTCGCCTGGTCTCCCGTACCACACGGCAAGCTTTGTTCCGAATGGTGGAGAGCCAGCCGCCAATCTCTTCAGGATTGCCGATAGTGGCCGACAGCAGCAGCATAGGGATGCGCCGGGGCAGGTAAATCATGACTTCTTCCCAGACCACGCCCCGTTCCGTATCACCGAGAAAATGGGCTTCATCCAGAATGACAAAATCCGTATCCAGGTCTTCACCGCTGTACATGGCATCGTACAATTGATTTCGCAGAATTTCCGTCGTGCCGATAATGACCGGTGCACCCGGGTTTTCCTTTCTGTCGCCGGTGAGGATACCGGTATTCTCGCCGCCAAACAATCTGGAAAAGGACGTATACATGGCGTTACTTAAGGCTTTAAGGGGAGAGGCATACCATGTCTTCCGTCCCTGTTTCAGCATGCGTTCGATGACCTGCTCGGCAATCCAGGTTTTACCGGCACCCGTTGGCGCCGTGACAATACAATCAGCGTTTTTAATGGCCTCAAGGGCCTCTTTTTGAAAAGGGTCGGGCGTAAAGGGTGTTGGCTCAGGAATGCCGATGGTGGAAAATACTTTTTTCAGTTTCGGATCACTGCCCGGTTTGAGACGCCGCTGCCCGGATCTTTTCTTGGAACCGGTCGCCGGAGGTTTGCGACGATGATGGGGCTTTCGTTTGCCCCGGTGGTGGTCTGGTTTTTCACTCACGACGGCTTGATCCTGCTTAAAATGTCCCGGGCAGTTTCTTTGATGGAAGGGGTTGCATCGTAAGGTGAGGTGCCGGAAAGGTCCGCATCCACCAGTCCTTCGTTATAGGGCATGAATCCGGCAAATGTAAAATCGGGCAGGTGATCCCGCAGAAAGGCTTCGTCTTTTTCACTGCGGATTTTGTTGCCAAACACCGAAACGCGGGTCAGGTTGATTTCCGAAGCCAGTTTCTTGACCTGCAAGGCCGTTTCAATGCTTCGCCTGCCGGGTTCAACCACCACAATAAGCTGATCCACGGCACTGGCCGTAGCCCGGCCCAGATGTTCCAGCCCGGCTTCCATGTCCATGACCACCACGTCGTCGCGCAGCAGGGTGATATGGGTAATCAGGGCCTTGAGCAAGGCACTTTCCGGGCATATGCAGCCCGCCCCTCCGCCCTTGACACCGCCCAGCTTCATCAGTTTGATGTTTTCCAGTTTGGCGGATAACGACTCCGGCAGATCGTCTACTTTTGGGTTTAACTTGAAGAACCCGCCGATGGTGCCGGGCTGGGAACCGGTCCGTTCAGCAATCAATTCTTTCATTTCTGCAATAGGCACAATGGCGTCTGCATCCGGGATACCGACGGCTGCAGCAAGATTTGCATCCGGGTCTGCATCAATGGCCAGTACGCGTTTGCCTTCATCATTGAGCGCCCGTATCAACAAGGCTGACAGGGTGGTTTTGCCCACGCCGCCTTTACCGCTGATGGCTATTTTCATGCTTAATATCCTCGATATAGGTCCATTACCGATATTCAGAAAGTCATATGTGTCGGTTATATCACTTGCCGGCTTGGACAATCAAGCGTATAATTCCACCTCATATGGAAACCAAAGATGTTCATAAACCATTGATTCTCGCACCGGCCGGAAACCATGCGTCGTTCATGGCGGCTCTGGCCGCCGGTGCGGATGCCGTCTACTGCGGACTGAAAGATTTTTCCGCAAGAATGACCGCGGATAACTTTACCCCCGACGAACTGGCCCGGCTCACCGCTTTTGCCCATGACAATGGGGTGCGCGTAAACGTGGCGCTCAACACCCTGATAAAACCGGATGAGGTGCAACAGGCCTTCTCGATTGTTCGTGCACTGACGCGGCATGTCAGGCCCGACGGCATAATAATCCAGGACCTTGGATTTATTGAGCTGGCGCGACAGGCGGGGTACAAGGGGGAAGTCCATCTGTCTACGCTTGCGGCGGTTACGTTTGCCAAGTCTCTTGAGATCATCCAAAGCCTTGGCGTGCAGAAGGTGGTGCTGCCCAGGGAGTTCTCCATTGATGAAATCAAGCAGGCCGCCGGTGCCTGTCCGGCGAACATGGAACTTGAGGTATTTATTCACGGTGCCCTGTGCTACGGGGTCTCGGGCCGCTGCTATTGGAGCAGTTACATGGGCGGTAAGAGCGGCTTACGGGGGCGTTGCGTACAGCCCTGCCGACGGACGTATACAACCGGAAAACGATCCGGCCGTTTTTTCTCCTGTCTTGATTTTTCAGTGGATGTGCTGGCCAAAACCCTGTTGACAGTTCCCAGGGTAACCGCCTGGAAGATTGAAGGCCGGAAAAAGGGGCCCCACTATGTGTATTACACCACTACGGCCTATAAGCTGTTGCGGGATCAAGGAAGCGATCCAAAGGCAAAACAGATTGCCCTGGGATATCTGGAACAGGCGTTGGGCCGGAAGACGACCCATTACAATTTTCTGCCCCAGCGCTCGTTTCCACCGGCCAACACCGGGGATCAAACCGGCTCCGGCCTGATGGTGGGCCGGGTTCGCGCTGGGGGAAAAAACAGTTATGTCGTGCCCACGACGATGTTGCTTGCCGGCGATCTGCTGCGTATCGGGTATGAGGATCAGCCGGGACACCGGCTTTACCGGACTCAGCGGTTTGTGCCCAAAAAGGGACGGTTACATATCCAACTGCCCGGAAAACACCCCGCCAAAGGGGTGCCCGTATTTCTTATTGACCGCCTTGAACCGGGGCTTGCTGAAGAGATTGAAAAACTTGAAACCGCATTGGCAAAAATACCGGCGGTTCAGGTCCGTATGGATGATAAGTCGCCCAAGGTACCAGGAGGCAGGGGATATCGCCGACCGGTTACTGAAGTTATTGTTTCCCGGGTGATCGAGGCACCGCCGGTGCGCGGCAGGGATACAGGCTTGTGGTTTTCCCCGCAGAGTGCCGAACGATTGCCCCTGAAGAGCCTTTCCCGATACTGGTGGTGGCTGCCCCCGGTGATCTGGGAGAGTGATGCGTCGGCATATGAAAAAAGCCTTCAAGCCATCATTACCCGTGGCGCCCGCCGGTTTGTGGTTAACGCCCCGTGGCAGATGGCTTTTTTTGATGCATGCCGGGCCGACCGGAAATTTGAAATATGGGCAGGGCCGTTCTGTAACCAGGCCAACGGACTGTCGATCAGGATATTAGAGGAAATGGGCTTTTCCGGGGTAGTCGTCAGCCCGGAACTTGAGAGTCGCGATTATGTTTCACTGCCCGGCCAGAGTATTTTGCCGGTGGGCATTGTTATCAAGGCAAACTGGCCGCTGTGCCTGTCACGGACCCTTCCCGATGAATTTCAGGAGAAGCGCCTGTTTTCGAGTCCCAGAAAAGAAAATGCCTGGGCGGTTTATCACGATCATTGCTTTTGGGTCTATCCGGACTGGATGGTGGATCTGAGCGATAAAGAGAAAGAACTTGAGAAGAAAGGCTACCGGATGTTTGTCCACATAATGGAGCCGTTGCCCGGTCATATTCCCCTGAAACGCCGGCCGGGGCACTGGAACTGGGATGCCGGACTGGCATGAAATACTGGATGCAGCCGGTTTTGGTTAAGTTAATGTTAAAAAAATCATAATCTCTTGACAAAGGTTTTATTTAATCGTATCTATATCAGACAGTTGAATACAGGCATCAAATTCAGGGCATAACGATATAATCAGTGGAATGATTTTTTAAAGGAGTGACGGCATATGACGTTGACAAAAAGCAGAATAATTGATTCTGTACAGGAAGAGACGGGACTTCCGAGAAAAAAATGTGATGAGCTGGTTGAAGACCTTCTGGAAATTATCAAACAGACCCTCGAAAGCGGTGAAGACCTGATGATCAGCGGGTTTGGAAAATTCTGCGTAAAGAGCAAAAGTGCCCGAAAGGGAAGAAATCCTGCAACTGGTGAAGATTTGATGCTGGATCACCGGCGGGTTGTGACCTTCAAGTGCTCTCAAGGTTTGCGGGAGAAAATAAACGATTAACCAAAACAACCCATATATCTGAGTTTCCTTTGGTGCGATTTTCAGAGGGGTGTTTACTTGTCTGTGTTTGCGGGGTTAAACGCCCTTTTTTTGTCATAACGAGGGAAAGGGCAATTCTCTGATGCCTGATTTTCTATATAACATACCAAACAGAACAAAACGGTTCAGCCCCGGGTTTACCCTGATCGAACTGATGGTGGTGCTGGTTATTCTGGGCATTCTGGCGGTAAGTGTGGGACCGCGTATCCTGGGGCGGCCGGACGAAGCCAAACAGCTGAAAGCCAGGATGACCATTGAGGCACTGGAGACGGCGTTAAAACTTTACAAACTCGACATGGGCACATACCCCACCACAGAACAGGGTCTGGAAGCCCTGGTTGCCAAACCGGACACAGGCAATACAAATGCCTGGCGGGAAGGCGGTTATATTGAAAAGGGAAAGGTGCCTACTGACCCGTGGAAAAACGATTTTGTCTATCTGTCCCCCGGCGTACATAATGATTTTGACATTGTCTCGTATGGCGCTGATGGCGCTCCCGGTGGGGAAGGCATCAACGAAGATATCAAGAGTTGGGAACTTGAGTGACCGGCCGGTTTGGTGAAACGGCTTTGTAGCATGCCATTCATGCCGTTTTGGACACGACTTACAAGATCCAACCGAACCATGAATGGAGAGTGATCTATTCACGTTGCCATCCCAATGTGATTTTTACACGAGACTGTCAATGATAGGACGGTGTTTGTTGCTTGCAGCTTCCGGGACATATTGTCAGGCTCCCCCCTCTGATGATTCTGCTGATCCCTCTCCCGACATTGCCAAAATATCGCTGCTCAACCCTGTTGGACCATCAAATAACCTCGGGTTCACACTGATTGAGCTGATTGTGGTTGTTGCATTGATCGCCGTTATGCTCTTTTTTTCATTCCCAAAGCTATCCGGGTTTCTTTCATCCGACGGTCGTGATGAAATATCCCGGTGGATTATCGTTCAGGCCATTTCCCTTCGAACCCGTGCCGTGGAAACCCAGAAACCCCATTTGATGGTGGTGGATCTGGATGAGAACAAGCTGATGGCCATGCCGGAAACAATGGATGCGGAATCGGATATGTCGGGTGAAGAAGACTTGGATACAATGCGGGATTCTGAAGCATTGGAGAAAGAGGCCGATGCAACGGTGACCTGTCAGGTTCCTGATGATATGCAGCTGCTGGATGTTGCGTTTCCCGGGGGAGAAGTCGTTCGTACGGGGAGCGGCATCATTCATTTTTACCCCAAAGGCTATACCGACAGGGCGGTTATTCATCTGCTGGATGGCGATGACCGGGTGTCGTACTATTTTGCCCCCTTTCTGGCTGAGGTGAAAATTTTTGACGGATATTGGATGTTTGAATAAAATTTTAACTAAATATTCATCAATCCATCATACGGTGGGCCGTTATTTTCATGGATGCGAAGAATGCTTTTGGAGATGATTGTAAAACATTCGAAATTGGAAATTGGAAAACAGCCATGAATTTCAGATATTCAGTTTCAAATTTCAAATCACAGGAAAGCTTGCAGGGAATGTTGACGCAAGGCCTGAAAATCCGGAGCAAGCAGGGAAAAACCCGTTCCGGGTTCACCCTGATTGAAATCATGATTGCCATGGCCATTCTGGCCCTGGTATTTACGGGGCTTTTTCATATGTTTTCGCAGACGATTACAGCGGAGGCGGCCACACGGTTTTATACGGTGGCGCCGATGCTGGCGCAGGAAAAAATGGATGAGGCGGTTAACGGCATGCATGGCAGCGAGGGGCTTTATATGGGTGATTTCGACGAATATAGTGAATATGCGTGGGAAGTATCGATCAGTAACGCCGCTTCGGATGTATTGGGAAATGCGGGCCGGGATATGAAGCAGATTGATGTGACGGTGACGTTGAACGCAGGTGAACAGACGTATACATTGCGTCGGTATGCGTTTCTGGAGTAAAAAAGAAGCATGATCAAAGTCCTTAATTATGAGAAAGAGCAAATTATTGGGGGATTGGAATGCGGAGGCGAATGCCCGATGTCCAATTTCAAATCTCAGAAAAGATAGTCAGTAAAGATGACGAAAAGCCTGAAAATTCAAATTCAGCGCAGAAATGCCCATGCCGGCTTCACCCTGATGGAAATACTGGTGGCCATTTCCCTGTCAGCTGTGGTGTTTACGCTGTTGTTCGGTTCCTTCAATCTGCTGATTTCAAACGTGGGCGCAGTGAAAGAAGGGATTTCGGTCTATCAGGCGGCGCGGGTGTGCATGGATCGGATCACCGAAGATTTACGGTCTGTCTACGTTACGTTGCCGCCAGCGTATGAACCGCCTGATTTTGACGACGATCCGGATCCGTATCGATTTTTGGCGGATCTGTCCTATGGGGATGATGCAGAACTCTCTTTTGTGGCTTTTTCCCACCTTCCGCTGGGCAGTGAGATACCGGCGAAAGCCGGCAGAATCCGATATTATCTGTATGAAACCGATACCGGCGGGCGGGTCCTGATGCGACGGGATGCGGTTATGCGGGTCGATTCGGATGAAATGGATGACGGCAATGATCCCGTGTTGTGCGAGCATGTAAAGGCCCTGCGGTTTACCTTTTATGATGAAACGGAAAGGGAATATGAATACTGGGATTCGGATTCCCGTGAGTTTGATTATGCAACTCCCCGGGCCGTACGGATAGAGTTGGTTCTGGAAAAAGACGGTGAAGCGCCGCGGCGGTTTGAGACATTGGTGGCATTGCCGGTATACAGAAAGTCAATAGAACAGTGACAGGTTTTATGCGCAAGCTGTTTCATGATAACAGAGGTGTGGCGCTCATCATTACCATTATGGTAATCACCCTGCTGATTGTGGTGGTCACGGAGCTCAATCGTCGTGTGCGGGTAGGCATTGACGATGCATCGGTATTTAAAACGAGAGTCCGGTTGTCCAATATGGCGGCGTCTGGTATCCATATCGGCATGGGAATTCTGATACAGGATAAAAATGATACCGAAATCGACTCCATCCAGGAATCCTGGGCGGATGGCGCTTATCTTGCTGAAGCGGTGCAGGCGTATCCCTTTGAAAGCGGTGAACTCAGCCTGACCATACATGATCTGCTTGGCAGGATTCAGGTCAACGCCCTGGTGCAATACCCGGAAGGCAAGCAGTTTAACGAGGTCCAGAAAGCGATGTGGTACCAGTTGCTGCAAACGGTGAATCTGGGAGAAATGATGTCTGGTGAAGAAGACCAGGTGAAGCCGCTGACCATTATCAACGCAGTAAAAGACTGGCTGGACTTCGGAGATGATGATGCCATTACCGGCTTGGATGGTGCGGAGTCGGAATATTATCAAGGACTTGATCCACCCTATACATGTCGCAACGGACCGGTGGTGGATGTGAGCGAACTGGTGTTGGTAAAAGGTCTTTCACCGGAGATTTTTGACATAGTCAGTGCCTTGTATGGTGTTTCTGAATGGGTGACAACCGCCGGCATGGTAAAAGTGGCGCAGGGAAAGGGTTTTACGTTCCCTGGCGCCATCAATATCAATACGGCGCCGATGCTGGTGGTAACTGCGCTACTGCCACTGGAAGACAATCATCTGGCCGTTGATATTTGTGAATTCAGGGAAGAAATGTCAAACGGAAATTTTGTGCATGACCTCTCCAGTCCCACATGGTATAAAAGTGCTCCCGGGTGCAGTGAACTGGCGATTAATGCGAGTCTGATCACCGTTTCCAGCGATATTTTCGAGATTGAGGCCGGAGCGGTGCTCAATGGTACAGCGGTGACCGCCACGGCTGTTGTACAAAGAGAAAAAGATGAAGAATCAGGTAAATGGCGTTGCCGTGTATTGAAGTGGCAATCATAATGGGGTATAGTGATAAATTGTTTTATCCTTATATGTTATGGGGAAATAAATGGACGGTAATATCCTTGGCATAGATATCCGGCGCAGCGATGTATGTGCGGTATTTGCCGGCGTTTATGGCAGTGAACGCCGGGTCGAGGCCCATGCGTCCATTCCACTTGCCAACCGTGATTGCTGGGAGTGTGTGGCCGATGCAGTGGAAGCGATCAAGCGTTATGTGGATGTCACCGGTGCCTTTTGTGTGGCTTCATTGCCGGACGACTGGGTCTCGTATCGCATTGTAAGAATGCCCTTTACCGACAGACGGAAGATTGAAAAGGTCATTGCATTTGAACTAGAGCCGCTTCTGCCGTTTCCCCTTGGAGAGGTGGTAATCGATTTCGTGGTCGGCCCTTCTTCACAGGAAAATGACGATGGCGCGGATGTACTGGCAGCATTGACAGCCAGAGACCGTCTGAACAACTTTATTGAGGGGTTTTCCCGGGTGGGCTTGGAACCGTCGATGATAATCCCTCGCGGATATGCTGCCGCCGCTGTTTTGTCAACTTATCAGGACAAGAGCATATTGGTGGACGCAGACGAGCGGGGCGGGACCATTGCCGCCATCCACGACGGCCTGCCGTTGTTTGTCCGTTCATTTCAGATCAAGGGCGGTATGGATGACGAGGCCGTTTTCCGGAAAATCGGCGCGCAGATTCGTCATACCCTGATTGCCTGCCGGGAGGCATGGGCCGGTAATGGCGCGCCGGAACGGGCATTTGTGACCGGAAATGATATCACGGCTGAACCATTTGCAAAAATGATCGAAAAGGATCTGGCATTACCGGCAATGCCGATGAATATGACCGAAGATACCGCCATGCTGGGCACGGGCCGTCCCGATCTGCAATGGCAGGCAGGCAGGATGGATGTGGCCCTCTGTCTGGCTTTGTTGAAACAAGCAGAGATCCCGCTTCTGAACTTCCGAAAAGGCGAGTTTTCCATTACCCGGAAATGGCGTCAGTTCATCGATATTTTTGCAAAAACAGGCATTCTTGCCCTGCTGGTGCTGGTATTGGTGGGGGGCGGATTTTTCTATGAACTGCATCAGGCCAGCCAGACGGTCAGTGAAATGGAAGCCCGAATAAATGCCATATTCCAGGAATCGTTTCCCGATGTCCAGCAGATCGTTGACCCTGTGGCCCAGATGAAAAGCCGTATCAAGGCGTTGCAGGCCAACAGCGGTTTGACCGACGATATGGACCGGGGTGTTTATGCTATAGATATCCTTAATGAAATCAGCCGGCTCATTCCGCAGGATCTGGATGTGGTGGTGAGTCGGTTTGTGACCGGTCCGGATGATGTGGTGCTGTCCGGTCATACGGATGCGTTTAATTCGGTGGATACCATAAAGAACCGGCTTGAAGAGAGTGTTTTTTTCAGCAGCATTGAAATCACATCCGCAAACATGGACAGGGCCGACAACCGGGTTCATTTTAAACTACGGGTGACCTTGCAGTGAAAGTCAATGATCTGACATACAGAATCAGAAGTTATATCAACAGTCTCAATCCCCGGGAGCGCTATGTCTTGCTGTTTGGCGCGGCAGCCGTGTTTGTGTTTCTGATGATCCGGTTGATTGTTTTCCCCTTAGCGGGCAAGCAGAAAGCGCTGGCGCGTGCGCTTGTTGAAAAGAAACTGGCATTGAGCGAAATGACCGCTCTGCAGCGTGAATACGAAGCTATCAGGCAGCAGGCATCCCGGGCATCGTCCCGTTTTCAGTCCAGGCAACCCGGGTTTACGCTGTTTTCATTTCTGGATACCCTTGCCGGCAGGGCCGGTGTAAAGGGAAATATTGTTTATATGAAACCGTCCACCGCCAGTGCGGGGGAAGCCGGCCAGGAACTCTCCGTAGTGGAGATGAAGCTGGATGCGGTGAATCTGGAGCGCCTGGTGGGATATCTTCGCATGATTGAGACCTCTCCCAACATGGTGTTTGTAAAACGGCTCTCAATCACACGGCAGGAAAAAACCGCCGGCGGGGTGGATGTATTAATGCAAGTGGAAACCGTTAAAGGCTGAAAATGTCGGGTAAGAAAAAAGTTATCGCCTACGCCATCTATGTTGTCTTTCTGACGGTACTGTTTTTGGTGATCCTGTTCCCCGAAGATACGGTCCGGCCTTTCATTGTCAGGAATATTCAGCGGGTAGATCCTGATATATCCATGGAAATCGGTAGCCTGAGGCCGTCATTGATGCCACCGGGCATCACCATGCAGGATGTGACGGTTTATTATCAGAATCAATCGATGGTTGAATCGGATAACACAAGGTTCAGCCCCGCTGTATTCGCATTCTTCAGGGGCATCCCGGCTTTTGGTTTTAAGGTTGAGATGTTTGATGGTACGGTCAGTGGTAAATGCCGGATGACATCGAATACACCCAGTGTCGAAAGTGTGGTGAACGCTAAAATTTCCGGTATCAACCTGGCGGCCATTGAGGAACTGAAAGATCTGCTGGATTATCCGTTGACGGGCCGTGTGAAAGGCAGTTTCTCCGGTACGTTAAAAGGTCCTGCATATACATTCGCATCGGAATTCGATATTGAGAAAGCCTCCGCGACCCTTGCCGGCCGGATACCCGGCATTGACAGCCTGAGATTTGAAAGCATAACGGGGGCGCTGACAGGTGATGAGCGAAAGGTTACAGTGGAGCGGCTGGCGGCAAACGGGCCTCAGGTCGATGCAGAGTTAACCGGTGACATCCGCCTGCGACGTCCCTATGAGGCAAGTGTTTTAAATTTAAAAGGATTTATTAAACCCCATTCTGGATTTATTTCGGAATTGCGTAAGGTTCTGCCCGTGGATCTGTTTTTACGAAAAGATCCCGGGGAAAAGGGTTTCCCCGTGCGGATCAACGGCACTATCGGCGAACCGGGGTTCTCAATGAAGTAAGTTCTACGGCATAAGATAGACGTGAGGTAGAAGAGGTTGTCTCATGATTGGGCTGATAAATAACGATACGCTAAAACCGCTGGTGGTGGGGATCAACATGCTGCTGATCGCCATGGCGGTGTATGCCGGGGTGGATCTTTTTTATGCCGTTACCGGGAATATACTGGCGGCAAATACACCCGTCGCCGTGGTGGAACAAGCCGATTCCCGGTCATCCCAATCATCCGGCAGAAAAAGGCCGGAGGGGTATTCGGCCATCGCATCCCGGAATATCTTCCAGGCCGCGTCTGTCGTAGAGGAAGAAACACAGCCGGAGATTGATGTTGACAGCCTGAAAAAAACGGACCTTGATCTCAGACTGCTGGGCACTATCGCGGGAATGGGCGATGATTCCTATGCCGTGATAGAAGACACACGGAAACATGATCAGAATCTCTACAAAGTGGGGGATGCCATAGATAGCGCCACGGTCAAGCTGATATTGCGCAAAAAGGTTGTCCTGACCATCAACGGCACCGATGAGGTCCTGGAAATGGAAGAAGGCCTGGCCAGCCTGGGTGGGCATCAAAAGCGGCGGCGGGCTGACAGAATCAGTCGTCCGCCGCTTTCCCGCAGCGGGTCAAGGGCGGGACGGGTGAGAAATGTAACCCTTAACCGGAGTGAAGTCGAGACAGCGTTTGACAATGTAAATGACCTGATGCGAAAGGTTCGTATTCGTCCTCACTTTTCCGATGGTAAGCCTGACGGTCTCAGTCTGGACAGTGTGGCAGCGGGATCGATTTTCAGTGATATGGGGCTGCAAAGCAAGGATGTGATTGTGGGGGTCAACGGAAAACAGATCAGCACTGTGGATGACTGCATGGCGGTTTATCGCAGTATGAGTTCTGAGTCTGACGTGATGCTTGAGGTGAAGCGCAATGGCAGGAGAGAATTCATTCAATATAATATTCGATGACAATTTCAGGTGGCATAAGATGCGGTTTTTAAATCGAAGGGCAGGGATGGAACGGCAAAAAACAGAAAAATGGCAAAGGCCGGTGGTGTGCTGGATATTGTCTGCAGTCGCCAGCTTCATGATTGTGGGCGGCGGCGATTTTTTGTGGGCAGCGGGGTCCGGAGCATCAATTGACCACAAAGTGGCGTTGAAACGGATCAGTCAGAATGAAGCCCTGCTTGCCAGAAATGGTATACCGGACCGGGGCATACGCCGCCGGAGCCTTGAGGAGCCGTCCGCAGCCGGCATGCAGGGCGATGAGAATGCCACCGGGGACGAACGAACCGTGTCTGTGGATTTTAATGATGTTGAACTTACCGTTTTTATTAAGTTTATAAGCGAAATAACCGGGAAGAACTTTGTGGTGGATAAAACGGTTCGGGATAAAGTCACGGTGATTTCGCCGTCGAAAATATCCGTTGATGAGGCGTATCGCGTGTTTGAATCGGTTCTGGAAGTTCACGGGTATACTACGGTTGAAGCGGGTGAGATTATTAAAATCGTAAAATCCAGTGACGCCCGTTCAAAAAGCATTGAAACCCGGCTGGCCGATGAGGCGAAAAATCCCGAAGACAGAGTGGTAACCCAGATTATTCCCCTGGAATATGCGGATGCCGACCAGATAAAACGGCTTTTCACGCCCCTCGTGTCAAAGGATAGCGTAATTCTTTCCTATGATGCCACAAATATGCTGATTCTTACGGATGTCTATTCCAACATTAAGCGACTGATGAGCATTTTGAAGGTTATTGATGTAACCGGTATCGGACGGCAGGTATCGGTAATACCTCTGGACTATGCAGATGCCTCCAAGCTGGTGCCTATCCTTGAAACGGTTTTCAGGGATTCAAATCATGGACGGAATAAGGAGCCAGTGTCCGAACGGGTTAAGCTGGTGGCTGACGACCGGGCCAATGCCGTGGTTTTACTGGCCAGCGAAGCGGAGACCAAGCGGGTGGAAGCCCTGATTGAAATGCTGGACCGGAAGGTCCCCCATGGAAAAGAGCGGATTCATGTCTATTATCTGAAAAATGCTGATGCCGAAGAGCTGGCCACGGTACTGCAGGCACTGCCCGGACAGCAGACACAAGGCGAGGGAAAGCCCAAGGCGCCGGTAATATCAAAGGATGTCAACATTACCGCCGACGCCGCCACCAACAGTCTGATCATCATGGCGGAGCGGGATGATTTTGTTATTCTGGAGGATATTATCAAGAAACTTGATATCCCCCGTTCCATGGTGTATATCGAGTGCCTCATTGCAGAAGTGAATGTGAACAAAAATTTTGAATTGGGTGTGGAATGGGCCCTGATGGGTGAAGCCAGTTATGAAGACCGGAACGGCGGATACGGGGCCGGATTCGGTGGTGGCAGTGACAGCGGATACGCCAATGTTGCGCGAGTGTTGTCCCCCACAGGCGTTGGGTCTTTGCCGGCGGGTTTCTCTGTGGCCGCCTTTGGCGAGGCTATTGAAATCGGCGGGGTTTTGTATCCAAATGTGGCCGCCATTGTTCAGGCATTCAAAAAGGATAAAAATGTTCATCTCCTCTCAACTCCCCAGATTATGACCACGGATAACGAGGAAGCCACCATTACCGTGGGCAAGAACATTGCCTATCTCACCAAGGTCGGCACTACCGCGTCCACGGACACGTATAGCAATTATGAATACAAAGATGTGGGCATAACGCTTAAAATAAAACCGCAGATTAATGAAAACCGGCTGATCCGGCTGGATATTACCCAGGAGGTTACCCGGTTGGACCAGCTCACAACAGTTTCGGCCGACCGGCCCGCTACCTTGAAGCGAACCATTGAGACCAATGTGATCGTGCATGACCGGCACACCATTGCAATCGGCGGTCTGATAGATGACAGCATGACCCAGGTACAGTATAAAATACCCTGCCTGGGCGATATTCCCGGTCTGGGCTGGTTGTTTAAAACCCTTTCTGATTCCTCGGATAAAACCAACCTGTTCGTGTTTCTGACCCCGTATGTCATCAAAACAGCTGAAGAGGCGGATGGTGTTTTCCAGGATAAAAAATCTCACCTGGAAGACCTGCGAAAGGAAACCTTAAATCTTTATCCGGCTGCGGAAAAAGAAGCGGCAGCGAAAGAAGCCGAAAAGGCTGAAAAAACTGATGCGGATCAGCCGGACCGGCAATCATCGGGTGATGATTCATTGAATATGGATCAGCCGGAAAGCGATACCCAGATTGATTCCGGCCCTGTTGTTGACCAGCCGGATGAACAAATGGCACCACAGGCGCCTGATACACCGGAATAACAGGTCTCAGCCAATGAGTACACAACTTTTAAAAATTCTCAAAGACAGCCCTGATATTTCGGAGCAGCAGGTGGAGAAAATTCAGCGGCTCGTTGAAACAGGACGGCCGAATATCGGGGATTTGCTGGTGCGGCGTAAGATCATTACCGAGAGCCAGTTATTATCCGCCTGGGCTGTCTTGTATGGTATCCCTTTTGATCCGGATGTGATGCCATCGGAGGACGTGCGCGAACTGGCCGCTGACGTCCCATCGGCTTTTTTGAAGAAATTCGGTATGGTGCCGGTTAAGTTGATGACCGGTGGAAACGGGGGTGAGACCCGGGAATGTGTGATCGCGATGAATGATCCCTCCCGGCTGAATCCTCTGGATGATCTGGTCCGGTTGCTTGCGGTGGATGAGTTTGCACTGGTGCTGACCACACGGGACGCCATTGTTTCGGCAATCGCCTATCTTTATGAAACCGGCGAAAGCACGGCCGAGGCACTGGTCCGGGACATGGAAAGCACCGAAGACATCATCGAGGAAATCGACCAGACAGCGGACTTGCTGGATGATGCCAGCGATGCGCCGATTATCAAGCTGGTGAACCATATTGTTGCCCAGTCGGTAAAGGCACAGGCCAGCGATATCCATATCGAGGCATATCAGGACAGTTTTAAAATCAGATACCGGGTGGACGGGATTCTGTATGACTTTCTGACCCCGCCCAAGCGTATTCAGCCTGCCCTGGTTTCCCGCATCAAAGTCATGGCGGACATGAATATTGCGGAAAAACGCCTCCCCCAGGACGGTCGGCTGCAAGTCCGCATCGGTGACCAGGAGATCGACATCCGGGTCTCCTCGATTCCTATTACGGCCGGCGAACGGCTGGTCCTGCGGCTGCTCAACAAGTCCAGTGCCATGCTCGAGCTCCAGGAACTGGGGCTGCCGGCTGATAAGTATGATCTCTTCAACCGGCTGATCCATTACGCAAACGGGATTATCCTGGTAACCGGCCCCACGGGTTCCGGTAAGACCACCACGCTTTACGGTGCGTTGTCCACCATTAACAAACCCGATATCAATATTATCACCATCGAGGATCCGGTAGAGTATCAGATCAACGGCATTAACCAGATTCATGTGAATCAGAAGATCGGGTTGACCTTTGCCCGGGGGCTCCGGTCGATTGTTCGGCAGGACCCTGACGTTATCCTGATCGGGGAGATCCGGGATCATGAAACGGCGGAGATCGCCGTTCAATCGGCCCTGACCGGTCACCTGGTATTTTCCACCCTTCACACCAATGATTCGGCAAGTGCCATCACCAGGCTGGTGGATATCGGTGTGGAGCCGTTTCTGATTTCGTCGTCGGTTATTGCGGTGGTGGCCCAACGTCTGGTGAGGGTTCTGTGTCCGCACTGCAAGGAGGCATACACACCGGATGAAGAGGCACTCAAGAGTATTGACGCCCCCCCCGCCCAGTTCGACGGCAGGGTGATTTACCGGCGGAAAGGCTGTTCCCAGTGCCTGCACACCGGCTACAGCGGTCGGGTGGGTATCTTTGAGATCATGGTGCTGGATGAAAATATAAAAAAGATGATTCTTACCACCCATGACTCCGGGCGGATTGAAGCGGCGGCCATTCGGCAGGGCATGACAACGCTTCGGGACGACGGTATTCGCAAAGTGCTGGAGGGGGTGACCAGTATAGCCGAGGTGCTGCGTGTTACTCAGCGGTGATTGAAAAGTATATGTCGTTCTCAGCAGAGCCCGACAACAATCGAAATCGGTATCGAAATCGTCAGATGCCATCGCTCAATACGCTGCCGTCCCATTGAAGGTTAAGTCGGGATGGATAGATTGATTTTATCGTAGTCATAATCGGCTGCCGTTTGATTACGACTACGACTACGATTACGATGAATAATTGCATAACAATAATTTATTTTTTTGTAGTGATGCTGATGGCCCTGGCTGGCCCGGCTTCCGGGGGGGAGGGAGATGTGAACAGGTCTGTTTCTTCTTCATCCCCGCAATCGGAATCGGTTGCAGATAGTGATACAGTTGACGGGGCACTGGGGGTATTTCGCAAATACATTTCCCCGATCGACGGGGATCGCTGCCCCATGTATCCATCGTGCTCACATTACAGCCATGATGCGGCTAAAAAGCACGGTCTGATCATGGGATGGATCATGACCTGCGACCGGCTGATGCGATGTGGCCGGGATGAATTGCGGGTCTCGCCGCCTGTGGTGGTGGGGGGGGCTCTGAAATGCTTTGACCCTGTGGAGAATAATGATTTCTGGTGGTCTGAATAAAGTTCTTCAAAATGATGTTTCACCGGTCGTGATCTGTTCTGCAGTCCTCATCTGGCTGATTGCTTTTCCTCCGTGCCTGCCTGCCCAGCCGCTGCAAATCGATGCCACAAGGCAACTGGATCTGGCGGATCATTTTTATGATATTCAGGCATACCGTGATGCCGTGACTGAATACCGGAAATTCCGTTTTTTTTTTCCGGATCATGATCGTGCGGCATATGCGCGATTCCGTATTGCCATGGCATTTTTCAAACAAAAAGACTATGAAACCGCCGTGGTATATTTCGAGCGTATCGCTGGTGCGACGTATGCCGGGGAATATTCCATAGAGGCCTGTTTCATGGCCAGTCGGTGTTATACCGCCATGGGAAGCAGTGCCCGTGCCGTGGCGAATCTGAAAGCCCTGCTTGAGGTTACAAGCGATCCGGCCATCACAGACAGGGCCTGGCACGAAATCGGCTGGATAAATCTGGATACCGCGAGGCCATTGACAGAAAGCGCATATGAAAATGCCCGGCTTGCTTTTTTTAATATCAGCCACCCCGGCAGGGAGCAATATGGTATTGCCGACCTGCTGGTCCATCTTGACTGGGCGCAGTATGATCCGGACGGGCTGACGGCGACCATGAAAAGCCCCGGTCTGGCCGGGGGTCTTGCAGTGATACCGGGTGCGGGCTATCTCTATACCAATCGTTACCAGGACGCCCTGGTCGCCTTTCTGTTCAATGCCGGTATGATCATTGCCGCCTATGAGGCGTTTGACAACGGCAATGAGGCCCTTGGAGCCATAATTGCCAGCGTGGAACTGGGATTTTATGCCGGCAATATCTATGGCTCTATTTCCGCAGCCCATAAACACAATCGCTATCAGTCCGATCAGTTTTTAAGAGATCTTCATCAGGTCCCTGAGGGGCCATCCGCCATCCGTGTTTCCCTTGGTCTCCCTTTTTAAAATTATTTTCGTAATCGTTGTCGTAACCGTAGTCGTAGTCGAACGGCATTGATCCTGATTTCGATTTCGACGACCCCCGTTCAAGGAGGTAATTCAAAGCCGGCCCATCTGTGCCAGGATTCTTTACGACCCCGTCCAACTTTCTTTTCTTGATTTTTTCTGCTGAATAAGGTATGATAATTGTCAGAATTTATTCTTATTCCAGAATATTCCAATGATGACGGTATAAAATCACACTGATTTGGCCGACCGTCTGTAATCCACTGCATGCCTCTGGGCTGAACGTCTCCGAGCAAAAAGTCACACGTGTCTGCACCGTCTCCTGACAGGGGGGCAATGTTATATACCTTTATCAGGGCGTTAGTCTTCATCCATTTTATGGAAAGATACAAATTCAAGTTTCCAGTTCATAAATGCAAATTTCTCCAAAAGATCAAAAAACAATTGGTTGATCTGATGGGTGCTGGATGTACGTTGCATAAGCAGGCCTGAAGTTTTGCTCAGATATTGCGGGAAAAGACTGTTTATGGATGAGAACAACTATTACGCAGAAACAGGAGGGTAACATGAACCATACCCAGGAAAAGCCGATGATGCTGTTCAATAACAAGGGGTTCACCCTGATTGAAATTGCCATTGTGCTGATTATCATCGGCATCATTATCGGCGCGGTGGTAAAAGGCAAGGATGTCATGAAAAGCGCCCAGCAAAAGCAGCTTTATACAAAATACCTCAAGGCGTGGGAGCTGACCTACAACAACTACTACGACCGTACCGGCTGGATATTGGGGGATGATGCCAGTGATAATAACGCGACCCGGGACGGTCAGTGCGGTAACGGCGGTGTTGCTTCGGAGGGTAACATTCAGGGGCAACTCGACATGGTGGGGATTGACCCCCCGGCCCAGGGTTCTACCGGCTCCATTCTGCAACGCACTTATACCGACTCCCAGGGGATCCGGCGAACACTTCAGCTCGCCTTTGACAATGATACCAATCTCGGCAATTTTATCCGCATCTACAGCACCAACGGCATCCCTTATGATCTGGGAATGGCGTGGGACCGGGTGGTGGATGGCACCATGGACGGCACTGCCGGTAATCTTCGGTATACGGCCAACTATACAGCCGCATCAATTGTAACTGCGGCATGGCCGGACGCAGATGCCGCATCTGTTGCCAACTCGGCTATTCTGTTTTTACTGGAGTTCTGAGCTGAGATGATGACAATCCTTCGACATCCGATCACCGCCATGATAGCGGCCGTGTTTTTTCTTGCCGCAGTGCACGGTTTTTTCACTGTTTATAATGATTATTGCCAGGCAACGGAAAGAGTTGAACGGCTGGAAAGGCGGTTTCGCATTCTAAAGATTCGAACCGGTGAAATCACGCGGAACCGGCTGGTTCTGGACAAAACAGCGCAATTTTACCAAAAGGCCTCACAATTGTGGTTGGTCCCGGAAAAATGGCATGTATACACAGTCAATTTTGACACCGACGCCTCTTACCAGGATCTGGAACGGATACTGGCCCAATGCACCAACACGGATGCTTTTTATTTCAATCCGCAGTCCCTTAGCGTCACCGCCCCGGAACCCCCGAAACAGCCATCCGGCACTACATCGGGCGGAAAGCCGGATGAATCGGTAAAGGTCCGTTTAAGCGGGCGGTTTATTGCAAGAAAACAATGACAGCCAATAATCGAACATACATTGTGGAGCTCAATGGCGCCCTTGTTCAACTGGCGGCGGACCGGTTATTACCGGTGACGGATCTTCAGGCAACAGGCGGCAAGAGCCCTTTTTGGGTGATCACCGATTTTCAGGAGAGTGTTACCCAGATAATGACCGTTGACACGCCGCCCAAATATGCCGATGTAATGGTAAAAAAGCGCTTGCAGGAATCGGGTGAATTTGACGGCCCGGTTACCGTCATCCCGCTCTGGAAGCAGAAAGCCGGCCGTAATGCCACCACCATGCTGTTTACCGCCATGCCGGCGGCTGTTTATACCCACTACATGGAGAATGTGGTCAGCAATCAGGCGTGCAACGTTCTTTTCTTCCCTGTTTACAGGCTGTTGATGGCTATGCTGAGCAAGGTAAAAGACGAATCACCGGCTGCAGTGGTGTTTCAGCACGACCGGTTTGCCGACGTGATCGTGGGATCCCGCGGAAAGATATACTATGCGGACCGGTTTGTAGCGTTTGATGCGGAGGCGGATCAGATCAATGGGTTGTGGCAGACCGTTATCAATGATCTGAGCACCATTGAGGCCAATCACCGGATTCATATTGAATCGATTATTCCCCTGGCATGGGTTGATGGCATGTTGCTGCCGCCGGGCCTGGCGCCGGAAGGCAAGACGGTTATCTCACTGGAGACGAGGGAGGTGTTTGCAGGGGAAGATCGCCATGAGACGGCATTTTTCAATGCTGTGGATGGCCTTCATGCATGGGATAGTGTTTCCCCGCTATTTGAAATCATGGCATGGTACGCCAGGCAGACGGCACCCGTGGCCAGTTGTGCCATGGTGGCGGCCGCAGTCATTCTGCTTGTGGCCGGCTTTCTGCTGGCGGACCGGTCGGATGCGCTTCAACAGCATGCCATGCAGCTTGCCGATCAGATTGACAATGCCGTGATTGATCAGCCGGCAGGGGTTCGCGCTGAAACGTTTACAGAAACACTGGCATTTATTCAGGATCTTGACTATTGTCATACGGTTCCGTCTTACAGGGCCATTGTGAATGCGTTGTCGGATGTCAGTTTTCCGGGGCTTGAATTTGAATCCCTGAACCTCGATTATGCCAGAACCGGGTTGAAGATCACACTGGCCGGCCGGATTGCCGTGCCTTTTGATGCAGCCCACTCAAGCTATAAGCAGTTTCTGCTGGACCTGGAGAAAAAGGGATTCCGGATTACGGACAGTCGTTTCAATACAACCATTGATATTTCCGATTTCTTATTGACACTGGAAAAAGCGTTCCCATGAAGCAGAAGTATAAAGATAGTATGCCCGTTTTGATTTTTTGCCTGGCAATGGTTGCAGCGGCAGGCTATGGGGTAGGGCATCAACCCCTATCCACCCGGGAAGCCACGCGCCGCAATTTCCCACCTGTTCCCGACATCTATATACCGGCGCCGGATAAGCAAAAGGCGGCGGAACGATTAACGAAAACCATGAATACGCTGGCGTACCCTTCAGAAAAGGTCGGAGGAATTGTGGATTTGCGAATATTCGGCGGCGCACCGATTCATTCAACGTCGGGACCCCATACCTTTCGCAGGCGTCCCGCTGCCAACTATTCGAAAACCGCAGATTATCGCCTGACCCTTGTATTTGCTGCGGGGAAAAGCGGGTTTTGCCTGATTGACGGTACTCTGTATGGCGTCAATGAAACATTGCCGGACGGCGGCGTTGTGCGGCAGATTCAAAAAGACCGGGTACAGATTGAAAAGCCCTGGGGGCAGGTATGGGTTCCCATGGCCCGGGCCTTGAATGAAAATGATACCAGAGAGGGTGATTCAAATGAATGACAGGTTGTTTATTGTTCTAACCGGTTGCCTCTTGATACTGGCTTCCTGTGCCCGTCAGCCTGTCCGGAATGAGCCCCCGGAACCGGCCGATGCGCTGCTTCAGGCAAAGGTGGAGGCCCAGTCCAGGCGGTTGGCTGAAAACAAGAAAGCACTGCTGGCGGAAATTGAGGCAGAAGGGGCACGTGCTGTTGAGGTGTCACCGGTTATGCCCAGATACAATCCGCTTGAAGACCAGGCGGTTTCTTTTTCCATGATAGACGAGGATCTGAAAACCATGCTGTATGCCCTGTCCCGTTCTGTGGGCATGAATATTATTATTGATCCCGCGATCGATATCAGCGACAAGCCCCTGACGCTTAATTTCGAGAATGTTCCGGCAAGTGAGGTCCTGAAAGAAGTCCTGGATATGTATGACCTGTACTACAGGATCGACCGGACCGTTATCCGGGTAAAGCCTTATGATGAACGGATTATATCACTGAATTTTCTTGATACCGATACCACCACCAGTTTTGATGTGGGTGGTGATGTCCTGGGAGCCGGTGAAACAGAAACGGCCAGTGGCCTTTCCGGCAGTTTCAAGCTTTCCGGCGGATGGAGCCGGAAGGGGAATCCTTATGACACCATTGAGCAGATGGTTAAGCAGCTCCAGTCAAGAGGGGGCAAAAGTACCATCAATCGGGCAGCGGGCACCCTCTACATCAAGGATACACCGGCGGTGATCCGGTCGGTGGCCAGGCTGATTGATCGGCTGAAACGGTCCATGGCCCGCCAGGTGTTAATAGAGGCCCGGATAATTGAGGTCAGCCTGTCGGATGAGTTCCAGTACGGAATCAACTGGAATGTTGTCCGCGACTCTGTAGCGTCATATGCCGCTGTCACCGAAGCATCCTGGAGTTACGGCCAGGGACTGGTGATGCGTCATAAAAACAGTAAAGTGGATATCTCTGAAGCGGCTGTGGATGCGATTGAAGCCTTCGGGGATACACAGGTGATTTCCAACCCCGTTCTCCGTTCCAAGCACGGCAAACCGGCCCTGATCAGCGTGGGGACTTCTTTTACTTACAAAAAAAGTATTGAAACCACCACTACCGGCACCGGCGACGACCGGACCGAAGAGACCGATGTGGAAGTTTCCACCGTGTTTGACGGGCTGATTCTCGGTGTGGTGCCCTTTATCGAGGACAACGGGCGGATTTCACTACTCGTCAATCCCATTAAAAGCGATGTGGATCGGTCCAGCCTGAACCTGGAGGCGGTGGGCGCCGGCAGTGAGAGTATCGCCCTGCCCAGTGTGAATATCAAGGAGATCAGCACGACAATTGTTATGAACGACGGCGATGTGATTGTACTGGGCGGTTTGATGGACACCTATCAAACCGAACAGAAAAAAAGGGTGCCTTATCTGTCCGCCATCCCGTTGTTGGGCGGATTGTTTAAAAATATCTATGAGCAGACAGAAAACCGTGAACTGGCCATTATACTGAATGTCTCAATTATATGAGCGTTATTTTCAATGCAATGAAGAAGTTTGAGCAAACCGGGCCGACAGGAAACGTGCCGGAACCTGAGGCAAGGCTGCGGAACGCCGTTTCCATGCGCCGCCTTTTTCTGTCGCCGTTTTCGATTCTTTCAATGACTGGTGTGATGGTGGTGCTGGGGCTGGGGCTGATGGTGGCAGTGGATTATGCCGGCAGACAATTTCGTCCCGCCACGCACAGGGCTCCGGAAAGCAGTATAACACCGGTTACTCAGCAGACAGATAATGCAGGGGTGCCGGTATCGCAGGTTGATTCACCCGTGATGGCTGATGCAGCAGCCGCCATCCCGGCGGACGCGCCTGACATGTTTCTGGCGCCTGAGAATCAGGCAGTAGTGTCAACAGCCGCCATCCCTGAGCCGCCGTCCGTGGAAACGGGAAAACTCTATCTGCCGGAAAAACAACGGGTTGTTGGATTAAAACAGGGACGTCACAATGCCGTCCTGCAACCGGAAGAAAAGTCCGACACTGTTCAACAACAGACAACCGGCGAGACGCCTGATACGGCACCGGTCGATATTTTATCGCCTGCAACAGAACGGTCAGCCCCCCCCAGGGAAGCACAACGCTTGACCGAAACGGTCGCTTTGGCGGATCCGGCCCTGGTCCGGCAGATGGCAACCCCATTGATTGGCGCAAAACAGGCGTCATCAGGCCGACATGCGGACTCAGCAGTCGAAGATGTTGAATCGTCCCGGCATCAGGCCCTGGCGGCTTACCAAAAGGCAGCAGCGCAGCGACGCCATATTCAAAAGCTTGTTGCCACCATTCACGATTCCCTGAAAGTCGGAGATGTGGCAACCGCGGATGTGCTGATCGATCAATTATCTGCCATAAAAGGCCGGTCCAGTGAATATGTTCAAAAACTCAGGGCTTATCAGGCCATTCTTTCAAAGGACTACCAGATGGCCCGGCAACTCCTTGAGAGTGTATTGCAGGATACGCCTGAGGATATTGAGGCCGGCATCAACATGGCGATTATAGATTTGCGGACCGGCAGTATCCGGGCGGCGAAAGTCCGGCTGCAGACCCTCATGGCGCTCTATCCGTCTGATCCGCAATTGATGCGGATCATGGAGCAGATACCCTAATCCGTTATTTAATGGAATAATCAGGCGAACCCGATAATGATAATGATGTGATTTCTTTTTTAACCAAAACCATCCAGCGTGTCCTGGTATTTTTTTTATATACGGCACTGGTCGTGATTCTCCTCGCCGGCAGTATCCGCTTGATTAATTATTCGCTTTGCCAGCAATTTTACCGTCAATGGCTGATGGAATGGGAGAACGCATTAAATGCATTTTCATCAAAAGGGGGCAGATATCCCGTGTTTGCAAATAACAACCACAGAGAATATATGACGGGATTGTGCATTGCCATGGCTGATCTTGATATAGCGGTTCCGTCATCCAATACCCGTTACCCATTTACGTATCGTTATAAAGCCGTGGACTTGCGCGGCATATCCGGAAATGTCTTTCTGCTGGGACTGGCCGATAGAATTGTGATCTACGGAATGCCGGAACGCCTCTTTGAATGGATTGATAAAGCCGTGGACGGCCGTGTGGGTATGGATACAGGGCGTATAACCGGGCGCAAGGCATCAGATCAAAACTGGACAGGGGTGATGCAGCTATGAATTCCCGCACCATCATGACGGCAGACGCTTGCCTGGATTTCTTCGGGCTGACGGCAAATCCGTTTCCACTGGCGCCGGACAGCAGCCATATGTATATATCCGGGCATATTGATGCCATTATCCGGGAAATCGCCCACGGCATGATAGCGAGAAAAGGCTTTTTTGTGCTGGCCGGTGACATCGGGCTGGGCAAGACCACCATCAGCCGGCATATTATCGAAATCCTCGAAACCAACGGTGTTGCCACGTCCCTGGTGCTTAACACCGCCTATCAAAACGAAGCATTGCTGCATGAAATTAATAATGATTTTGGCATTCAAACAGGAGGCGACGGCTCAGAAGACCCTGTCAGGGTGCTTTACCGGTTTATTGCCGACCGGAATGCCGAAGGCCGGAATTGCGCCATAGTTGTGGATGACGCACAGAATCTGAGCCCGGAAAGCCTCGAATATATCCGTCTGATTGCCAATTTTGAGGCAGGCGGCCAGAAGCTGGTGCAGGTGTTGCTGGTCGGGCAGTACGGCCTGTTGAAGAACCTGGATATTCCGTCGTTACGGCAGTTAAAAAGCCGGATCTATATCAAAAAAGAAGCAAGGCCCCTCAGCCGGAAAGAGCTTGGCCGGTATATTCAGTTTAAGCTCCATTCAGCCGGCGGCAATGACATGCTCCGGTTCACCCGGTCCGCCATCCACTGCATATATCGCCTGACCAAAGGGAATTTCAGAAAGGTGAACATCCTGGCGGATCGGTGTCTGTATGCGGCGTTTGCCCACGGAACGCTGAAGATTGTTGTTCGTCATGTCAGAGAGGCGTATCATGATGTGCCGGATCGACGATCCTTGTGGCTTGCCCGGCCAGACATGATGCCCCTTGCCGCGCTGCTTCTGGTGGCAATGCTGTTTGCCGGCCATTACAGCGGTGCATTCAACCGGGCCTCATCCTTTGTACAGGCAGCCGTGAATATCAAGTGGCTGCCGGGCGTGGCGGCAATCCGGCGGCCAATGCAGACGGATCGCCTCTCAAAACGTCCTTACCGTGAAACCGGTGTCGGGTACGGATATTCGGAACGTGTCGGGATTGCGGGGACGCGGCAGAATGAAACACACCCGCCATGGGACGGTGTTGACGACCCAAAGCCCGGATCAGCCATGCAGGGCAATCATATCCTGCCGACAGGTACGCCGGATATGATGAATCCGTCATCAGCGAACGAAATAGCCGTTGCTGATGTCCCGGCACTCAGACATACAGTCGATCAATTTCTCGGGTTTTATCAAGTGCGGGGCCAGACCGAGCGTCTTGTGAATGCATTGCAGACCGATACGACAGATTCAGTGACGTCGCAAATATTACGGGAGACAGGCTATGCACTGCTTTCTTTTGATGTTCTTCCCGCCCGTGTATGGAATCGATATGCCATCCTTGAATACCCGGTGACGGGTGCCGGGAAGACATCTCACTATCTTTTGTGGCGACCGGAATTGACGGTGGCCCAGTTTTATTACGGCTACAGAAGTGATGCGATTCGCCGGCTGCAGGTGCTGCTGGCGGAACAGGGGTTCTACAGGCGCGGCATCGACGATATTGTCGGTAAGCACCTGATGAAAGCGATTGTTGAATTCCAGCAAGCCAATGGAATTGATATTACGGGATATCCCGACCCGCAGACCATTTTCATGCTTTATTCATATCGGAGATAGATCATGACAGATACCAGTAAGAAAAAACCACTCGGGGTGCTGTTGAAAGAGAATGGTATTATCACCGAAGATCATATCAGCTACGCCCTTCGTCTGCAGAAACTCACCAAAGAGAAGCTGGGTGAGATTCTGGAGCGGATGGGGTTTGTGACGGAGTTTGAGGTGGTTACCGCCCTTGCCTGTCAGGAAGCGGTCCCTTATGTTGATACCGATGAAATTGTTCCCCGCCATGATGTCTTGAAATTGTTCAATAAGAACCTCTGCCTGACAAACAATTTTCTGCCCATGGGTATTGAAGAGGACAATATTAAAATTGCGGCCAACAATCCGTCTGATCCAAAACTGCATCAGTTGATCAGGCGACAGACCGGCCGCAATCCGGTTTTTTATATTGCGGAACGCAACAAGATAATTAACGCCATCAACACCTTTTATTATTTTCTCGAACATCCGGTTGAACAGCTGATCGACCGGGAAGTAAGCGTTCTGGCCAAAGATACGGAAATGGCCCGCAACCTGGATAACCTGATTAATCATATCCTTCATCTGGCGGTGAAAAGCCGGGCCACGGATATCCATATTCAGTCCATGGAAAATTCCATAGATATTTCATTCCGTGTGGACGGGGTGATGATTCCCATGCTGGTGATGCCCGTTGAGCTCGGCCGTCTGGTCACCAGCATCAAGATGAAGGCCGAGATGGATATTGCGGAGCAGCGGCTTCCCCAGGATGGCCGTTTTCGGGCCACTATACTGAATAAAACCTATGATTTCCGGGTTTCCACCATTGTGTCACCGCATGGCGAAAACGTGGCCATGCGGGTGCTGCCAACGGACAGCACCATCATGGGCATGCAGCAGCTGGGTTTTTTTGACAACCATATTCAGATTATCGAGCAGTTGTTTAAAGAGCCGTTCGGCATTATTCTTTTAACCGGCCCCACCGGCTCGGGAAAGACCACTACCCTGTATGCAGGCATCAAATGTCTGAATCTGCTGCAGAAGAATCTTATCACCGTGGAAGATCCGATTGAATACAACATCCCCCTGATCCGGCAGACACAGGTGAATGACAAGGCCGGGTATACCTTTGCCAGCGCTGTCCGATACTTTCTCCGCCATGACCCGGATATTATTCTGGTGGGGGAAATCCGGGACAAGGAAACTGCCACAACGGCCTTCCGGGCTTCCACAACCGGGCATCTTGTCCTTTCCACGCTTCATACCAATTCCGCCATTGGCGCCATCCCCCGGCTGAAGGATCTGGGAATTCATTCTTATCTTATTGCCGATTCCCTGCTGGGCGTGGTCAGTCAGCGGCTGGTCAGAAAAGTCTGCAACGCCTGCAAGGAGGCGTATGTCCCGGCCCATTGGGAAAAAGAATATCTGGGAGATCCGGATATAAAAGAGCTTTACAGAGGGTCCGGGTGTGAGGCCTGTGTAAACACCGGATACCTGGGCAGAACCCTGGTTTACGAATTTCTCACCATCGACCACGAGGTTTCCCTGTTGATTGAAAAAGAAGCGGACCTGGGAGAGATTCTCGCAAAAACGCAACACAAAACCGGTTCTTCCATTTTCGATATCACTGTAAAAAAGGTTAAGATGGGCATCACCACAACTGAAGAGGCCCTGCGAACACTTGGCAACACAAGGGATACACAGAGCAATGAACTTTTATCGCTACAAACTCATCACTCAGGCCGGGAGTGTTTCCTCGGGAATAATCAAGCTGCCCTATAACGATGTGGAATCGGCAATTACCTACCTGGAACGGGACGGTAATACCACTCTGTATGTGCGGAAGCTGGCCAATATTGCCGGCCTTTTTCTTAAGATCGGCACCGGTGGTTTCCTGAAACGTATCTCCCGTAATGATCAGGCCGAGTTGCTGTCCAATATGGCGCTGATGCTGCGTTCGGGCGTGGTGCTGACCACGGCTCTGGATGAAGCGGCTGAAAGCACAGAGTCTGCCGAAATACGGGATAACCTCAAGGAAATGGTGAGCAGCCTTCAGCATGGCAGTATGTTTTCCGAATCTGCGCGGCAATACCCCCAGATTTTTCCGGATACGGTGATTCACCTGATCCGGATCGGTGAGGAGACGGGAAACCTGGACAAAATGCTGCAGGATGCCGCCGGGCATCTGAAAAATATTCAGAAAATTGTTTCAGACACAAAGCAGGCCCTGTTTTATCCGGCCATTGTGCTGTTTGCTCTGTTCGGAGGCTTTTTGTTCTGGTTTTACTATGTGGTGCCCAAAATTGTGGGGCTCTTTGAAGAGATGGATGTTACGCTGCCGCCCATTACCGTATTTCTGCTCAACGTCTCCAACTTCGTTCAAACCAACATCGGGGCCATTATTGCCGGCTTTTTTATCTTTATCATTGCAAGTGCGGTGGGGGTGAAAAGGAACCGTCAAATCAAAAAAACCTATGATATGGCGCTGCTTCGCCTGCCCGTTGCAAAACATATATTGACCGCCTCAAATCTGGCCTTTATTACCGAATATTTTTCTTTGCTCATATCGTCAGGTATGGACCTGCTGCGGTCCGTGGATATCATTCGGGACTCGGTCAGAAACCAGGTTTACAAAGAAAAAATGGAAGTGGTGCGCCAGAGCCTCACGCGCGGTGTCAGTATTTCTCAGGCGTTCAGCGATGCAGTGATATTCCCCACCTTTGTGGTCCGGATGATTAACTTCGGTGAAATGAGCGGATCATTGACTGAACAGCTTACTATGGTGGCGGAAGAGTACCGGAACAAACTCTCTCTGATTGTCGCCACCATCGGCAAGGCCATTGAACCCGTTGTGCTTCTGCTGGCCGGCGTCCTCTTTGCCATCATCATCATCGGCCTGCTGCTGCCCATCTATGATCTGATCGGCAAGATCAGCATGTGAACAATTGCTTTTGTGATTATTCGCAGGAATGGGAAAGCTGCATTACAGCGTATATTTCCGATGCTGACAGTCCTCTGGTGTAAAGCACCACATCATCCAGCAGGCCGTCATATTTGTATGAGCCGCCGGCATCCCATCCGCTCAGATAAAGATCGGCACTGACTGCCCGACTGTTGACGGTGCCGGTCAGCAGTGCCGATGGCTGGAGCACGCCGTCGATATAAATCTGGTTTTCATCCGGTGTTGCCGGATTGTTGGTGAAGATTGCGGCCACATGATGCCAGGTGTCTTCAATGCCGCCGCCGGTAATATCCACGCCATAAATATCACCGCCTGCAGTGTTGATGCCGAACCGGTTGTTATGCAGATAAAGGTCGTACCGGCTGGCAAAGCCCAGGGGCATCTCGGCGTTGTTGCCGTTCCAGCGCATCCATAAACAGACCGTTGTCTTGTCACCCGCAGCTAGGGATACCGGCAGACCGGATATGCTGATGAAACTGTCGTTGTTGGTAAAGCTGCCGGATGTGCACCCGCCTGTCACGTCCACTGCCGCGCTGCCGAACGGGGTGCCGTCATATCCGCCGATGCGGTCCAGCACGGTGGCCGCTCCCGTGGTCCAGGCACTTTCCTCCATCCGCCATAACGCGGCTGCGGCACTGTAGCAGCCTCCTTCGCATTCGCGAGTAAACCCGTGCAGCAGATCTACTTCAGACTGAGAAAGCACGGTGTTGTAAAGGCGCACCTCGTCAATAAATCCTTGGAAAATCTGGTTAACGACGAATCCTCCCCCCACATTGTCCTGTTCCTGTCCGAGTATGGCACCGCCCGGATCAACGGAAAGGGGCGATGAATCCGCATCACCGTCTGTATCACTTAGTGGTGTGCCGTCGATATAGATGGTTTCCGCACCGCTGCCGATATCCCTTGTCCAGACCAGATGGTGCCACAGTCCGTCATCAAGATCGGTGCCAATGGGGAAGTTGCCGGTCTGCGGTCCGTTCAGGTAGGTGCGGAACGTATCTGCAGTGCTGTTCAGTGCAAGAATCATGGTATTGGCATCCGCGGCACTGGCCCCGGAAAACAGGGTGTTCAGATTAGAGGACAGAGCATTGATTCTGAACCACAGGCACAATGAGAAGTCGTTCAGGTTGTTGAAGGCCGTACTGCCCAAGGTGGCATACTGATCGGTCGTACCGCCCAGATTTACCGCCAGGCAGTGACAGGTAAGGCCGGTTGACCGTGCCGGGGTATCATCGGCATCCATGTTGAATCCTGTACCGTGCGCTCCCTGACCACTTGAGTCGGTAACCTCGTCGGCAGTGCCGTCAAGAAGACATTCATCAAACCGCCAGTCTCCCACAGGTGTTCCGATCACGGATTCCGGGTAACAGGCACCCGTGCAATTACGGGTCAGGGTATAAAGGGTGCTGGCACGGGATGTGTCCAGGGCCGTGTCATATATACGTACATCATCTATTTTGCCGTGAAAGTAGTTGTCCGTGTGTTGCGTGCTTCCTATGGTCAGCGGCGAGCCGGTGGCATCATCCAGTTCCCCCCCGCTGTTCCAGACGTTGGTGATGGCATATTCACTGTCGTTGATCGTCACGGTTACAGTGTTACCGTCATATGCCACGGCAATAAAGGCCCATTGGCCGGGCACAATGTCACCGGCCGTCCCGAAATCGGCATAGGCATCGCTGTTTTCCGTATCAATATAAACATGGAGCGTGCCGTCGGGATTGACGCCGATTTCAAGGTTGTCGTTATCCCCGTCCGATGCTTTGGCCAGAAAACAGTTTGCCGTGTCATGGTTGGTCATGTCAGTTGTCAAAGAGTATGGTCGTATCCATGCGGTGGCCGTAAATGCGCTGCTGCCGGTTCCCAGCACATCATTGAGAATATCGCCCATGTCGGCATAGTCGTCCACACCGTCAAAATAGCCTGCATTACAGTGCTTTCCCGGGCCGGTATCCGCGCCATTGACAGCCGTTCCGTCATTGGCGGAACCCTGAGCCGAGTCTGATATTTCACCGGTTGTGCCGTCCCACCCGCATTCGTCAAAAAACCACTGACTCTCAAGGCCCGCATAATAGGGTGTGTCCGCACCACTGCCGCTGATTTGAATGGTGAAATAGCCGGTGGTTACCGAATTGTCCGGGCAGGACTGATCAAAAGCGGTCAGGTTGAACTGGTAAGTGCCGGTGAATGAAGAGCCAGTCTTGCGGAATGTTGCCGTATTGTCCCCGGTTGCAACCACCTCGAATCCTCCCGGATCACTGCCCTGCCAGTTGATTGCATTCCAGGCCATGTTGCCGATCCGGTTGCCGGAGACCGTCAGGGATAGCGAAAAAGTGGCGGTGTCGCAGGTGAGCAACGATGGTGCCGGTGAAACACTCAGGCTGCTGTTGGAAACCATTATGGGAATCTCTTTTTCATGGAATCCGCCGCCTGCATCTTCCACTCTCAGGGTCACATAATGGGTGTCGGCACAAACATCGATTTCACCGGAAACAGCCGGGGTGCAGCCGCTGCCGGTGCAAAGGTGGCCGGTGGTGGTGTTATCCATGGCCAGGCCGCTGATATCGGACGAGACAATTTCCCATCCATACGGGGTGGTGCCGCCCGTGGCGGCAGGTGTAAATTCATAATCATCCTGGCCGAGCACAGCCGGGTCAAGTTGTTCCGTTGTGATAACAACAATATCCGGCGGGCAGGTGTCCTCGGCGTTCATCAACTGAGCGATTTCATTGTGGGCCAGTGCACGGTCGTAGAGCACGAACTGATCGATTCGTGACTGGATGGTGTCATAATTGGGACTCTGGCCGATATACAGGGAATCGTTGTTCGCGCTGGCGGCTGTCATGGTGGCTGTGGCGGACTGATCCGGCTGCCCGTTAATATAAAGACTCAGGGTTTCCGCTTCGTAAATACCGGTGATAAAGTGCCATGCGCCTTGTGTGAGTGCGGTACTGGAATCCAGACCCTGGTTCCCGGGGTCCACCCGGAAGTGAATGCGTCCTGATCCCGGTCGCAGCCACATGGCATGGTTGCGCCGGCTGCCGTTCCCCTTGACATACACCTGGTTCCAGGCCTCGGTTGATGCTTCATCCATGTAATACCAGAAGCCAACGGTCCATGGATGGCCGTCAAAATCCAGAAGGGTGTTGTCAGGGATTTCTATGCCGTGTGTGCCGGCGGTGAACTGGCCGGCTCGGCATACCTTTCCGTCGCCGGTGGTGGTGGCGCCGTTTTGTGCACTGCCATGCAGAGCATTGCCGGATTCGTCTGAAACCTCGCCCAATGCGCCGGTCCATGCAGCCTCATCCATGTTCCATTGTCCTGTTGCATTGGCGTAACAATCGCCCGCGCAGGTGGTGCGGGAAGCGGTGTACAATTCATCTATTTCGTCCGGCAGGTATTCCCGGGAAAACACCTGGACTTCGTCAATCAAACCGGCAAACCCGTATGTGTCACTGGGAAAGTAACCGCCAATGGCAAAGGTTTCCGCGTCATGAATATCCGTTGTGGGGTTGTTGGTGCCTGCATCCACCTGTGTTCCATCCACATACAGGATACCGCCGTTGCCTGCCGAATAAGTGTAGACCACATGATGCCACTGGTTATCGTTATAGCCACCGGTAAAAGAAACTTCTCCGCCCCTTGTGCCGTCTTCGCTGGTGACCCATGCCCGTAACTGGCCATCACCGGGGCCGTAGCAGATGGCCGTGCTGTTTTCATAACTTCCGTTTTCATCGGAAAACTCGATCAACCGGGGATGGCTGCCGCCGCCGCCCGGGGTTTTGAACCAGCAGGCCAGGGTAACCACATCAGTGAACACCATGATATCGTCCCCTGTTAATACAGGGCTGATGATTTTATCGTCACTGCCGTCAAACCCGGCAGCCCGGCATATGCGTCCGGATCCGATCTGCATGACCCCGCCGCTGGCATCGCCGTTATAGGTGGCATCCCCCAGCGCATTGGTGACATTATAAGTACCTTCAGACCAGGTATCGCAGCCGTCAAATCGCCATGTGGCTTCAAGACCTTCGGGTATGGGCAGCAGGACACCATCCCCGGATATGTTCAGGGTATATGAGCTGGTACTGGTGATCGTGTTGTCCGGGCATGAACTGTCTGTTGCCGTGAGCGTGAAGGTAAAAGTGCCGGCCGTGGTTGTGTCAATTTTTTCAAGGCGTGCCTGCGTGCCATTCAAGGAAAGGATTTGAAAACCACCGGGGTCTGGGCTTTGCCAGTTAACAGACCAGATGAAGTCCCCAACATGGTCGCCTGAAACGCTGAATTCCTGTGAAAATTCCCGGGTATCCACGTCAAATCCCTGGGGTGCCGGGGATATGGCCAGGGTGCCGTTCTCAATGGTAAGGGTGAAGGTATGATTGTCGGTTCGGGTGGCATCATATCGGTCTTCAGCTGTTACCGTCACTGAATAGTCACCGGCACAGACATTCAATGTGCCGGACAGGGTGCCGGTCAGCCGTATATCTCCGGTGTCCAGTCCACTGATGGCGGGAGAAATTGAATCAACATACCAGTAATAATAGCCGGATCCGCCGGTGGCATTGAACGTATGGGAAAAACTCTCATCCCCGGTAGTTCCGCTGAAGGGGTCCGGGGTTTCCGTTACCTGTACATCGTCTGATGGGGGGCACTCCGAACAGACGGTCAAACCGGTACCGCAGCAATCCTGGTCATGACAGTCAATTCTGCCATCCGCGTCGTTGTCCACTCCGTCGCTGCAGAGGGCATCGGTGTTTTCCACACCAGATGGAGCTGTGCCACCACCACCCCCGCCGCCTGTGCAATGCCGTCCGTTTAAATAAGAAAATGAAGCCGCCCGGACAAGATCGTCATAGACGTTGGTAATCATCCGGTCCGGCACTTCGAATTCCACATCGCCGTCTGCGTTCATATCATCAAGAAAGTCGCTGTCGCCATCCAGGTCCTTTGGGCCGCCGCTGACAATGACATATGCCTGATTGGTGGAATCGCCGCCCTGGGTGGTTGTATGGAGTTTGGCATTATCAAATGCCGCTGCCACAAAGGCGCTTAATCGGCTGCAGTGTGTGGATGTGCTGGTGGTGATATAATCGTCATACACCCCGTAAGTGATGGGGTTGTCCCAATTGTCGTTGCCGGAAGTAAGCCCCAGATCGAGATAGGGCAGGTCTCCCACATAATTGTCACAGGTATCGTCCGAAGGGTCGGCTGTGCCGCTGTCATTCCGGTTTTCCCGGCCGTCACCGTCTGTATCCGGGCAGGGGCAGCGGCCATTGGCGGAAATGTATCCTTCAAGGGCGTAGTCTGTCTTCTCGAGAATGGCCTGGGCCTGCTTTATCTTGCCGGTGCGAATCAGGGTGGGCAATACACCCGCCATGATGGAGATTACAATACCGATAATGATAACGACAATTGCCATTTCAATGAGGGTGAAGCCCGCCTGTGAACGGCGGTGAGACATTGGCGGCACCCAATAGCTGATTTTCATATCCATCACCGATTAGAGCTTTGAACGGTACTCTGCGTCACATGAATTTTTGGGAAACGCAGAAAAGGGTGTTTGCACTGAATACGTATGAGGAGGTGTCTGACCGGTAAAATCTTTAATTCTTTAATATAAATATACCACAATCAGTCATGAATGTCAAAGATGACGGCTTCATAGAAAGTCCGAGACTGGATGGGGCTTTATCCCACCAGCTGGTTGATTTCAAAAATCGGCAGGATGATGGACAGAACGATAAATCCGATAACGACCCCCATCAGGACCACGATCAGCGGCTCCAGCAGAGAGGTGAGGCCCACCAGGGTGGTTTCCACTTCATTTTCAAAAACGTCAGCTGTCCGTTTCAGCATGTCCTCGAGATCACCGCTTTGTTCCCCGACCTTGATCATCTGAACGGAAAGATGGGGAAACTGATCGGTCTCTTCCAGGCTGACGCCCAGTCCCATTCCTTTTTCCACTTTTTCGGCGGCTTCCTGGATAGCATCGGAGATAATGACGTTGCCGGCGATATTTTTTACAATATCCAGTGCCGTGAGCATGGGAATCCCGTTTTCAAGAAGCGACCCGAGTGTGCCAGAAAACCGGGCCACAGCCACTTTTCGGGCAAGGGTGCTGATGCCCGGAAGCATTAGCAGCAAATGGTCTGTTGTGTAAATTCCCCGGGGGGTTTTTCGGATACGCTTAAATGCGATATAAATCGCAATCAAAGAGATCAGCAGCAGCCACCAGTAGGCTTTCAAGAAATCGCTGACCGCAATAATAAATCGTGTTGGTGCGGGCAATGCCTGGCCCATGTCAGAAAAGATGGTAGTGAGCTGCGGGACGATGTAAGTCAAAAGGAAAAAAAGAATCGCGCCACCCAGGACGCTCATAATGGCCGGGTAGGCCAGAATTGATCTGATCTGATTTTTCTGTTTCTGCTGATTTTCGTTGATTTCGGCCAGGCGTTCGAGCACTATCTCAAGGGTGCCGGATGCTTCGCCGGCCCGGACCATGTTGATGAAAACCGGCGAAAAGATCTCCGGAAATCCCGCCAGAGAGTCTGCAAAACTATTCCCCTCCTCAATGGCGTCTTTCAGCCGGGAGAGCACCCGTCTTAATGCCGGTGTGCCGGCCTGGGGAATTAATGCATAAATAGCTGAAACCAGGGGGAACCCGGCTCCTACCAGAGTGGCAAGCTGCCGGGTGGTCATGGTCAGTTCACTGGCCTTGATGCCGGAAAACAAACGAAAGGCGGGGATATGCAGTCCGCCTTTTTTCTCCTTTTCATCATAGGCTTCATTAATGGATGCGGGAAAGACTTTCTGTGCCCGCAGTTTTTCTCTTGCGGCCACCTCGCCGTCCGCATCGATTATGCCGGAAACTGTTTTGCCCTTGGCATTAATGGCAGTATATTCATAAACAGGCATATTGTCAGTGGCCCCTATTAAATTTTAGAAGATATTACATTGCTGCTATTTTCGTTCGGAAGGGGCAGGATGTCAAGGGGATTACCTGGAAGGAAAAAGGTCGATGGCGGGTTATTAATGCGACGGATGAAAGTTGACCCGAAAGGTTGTCGGGCGCCAGGCAGTCATTGCCGTGTCCTGGGAGTTCAGTCGAACAATCTTAAAACGAAGGTATGAGGTTTTCCCCGGCCTGTTCATCCACACAACACATAAAGACCCGCTTGCCGCAGCCAATCGGATCGGCAGGGTCATTCGTCCCTTTGGCATGATAGATATAAGCCTCCATATACCCATGACCAAGGTTTGCCGGAGCACCAAAAACCAGCGCCTTGACACCCGGGGAAAGCTCAAAAACAAAAGAACCGTCGCCTTTAAGGCCGACTTTGGGGCCATCTCCTGGTGCATGCGAAAAATTCGGGTATTCCTGATCCACAAATGCGTCAGTGGCCAAAGTCACCAGATTTCTTGCATCTGATATGGCCGTGGCATCATTGGCCTTGCCCATTGTGTCTACATAAGAAAGCATAGCCATGTGAGCCAGTAAACCAATAATGGCCATGACAACAAGGATTTCGTATAAAGTAAATCCATCGCTGGTATGAATGATCTCGTGCAGTTTGTCGCTTCTATATTTTAATCTGTTTCGTGCCATGTGCCATTACCTCCGTAAACTGATATATTTTTTTCTTCCGGATAATTGACATTCCCAAACCCGATGACGCCATTCTTGTCCCTCCAGGTGAGATTTTTCTGGCCGTATTTTTCGGTTAACTGCTCTTTCGGCATGTGGTTGGGTGATGGGTCGATTGTCCCAGCATCAGGAGAAGATGAAGGTAGCGAGTTCTGATTGGTGGCAATCCATCGACCATTGGTGTAGACTGCGGTTAAGGAGGAAGAAGGATCCATGATGTTCCCAAATCCCAAGGCGCCGCCTGTTGCTTTCCATGTGAAAAAAGTATCGGCTTGACGCAGAAGCACTCCCTCCCGATCAGTGAAAACGTTTGCCTTGCTCACATCCATGGTTTCCTCAGCAACCTGGTTATCAGCCACATCAATCCATTGGCCCTTTTGATAAATCATGTACCGGGAGGAATCGGGATACATAATGTTGCCAAACCCGATGGCGCCTGTCGGATCTTTCCAAACAAGATGTTTTTGATTGAATTTAGCGGGTATATCCGGGCGTTGTGATGTGTTGACAGCTAAGTTTTGAGCCCCTTCCGTCCCTGCCTCCTCCTCTTGAGAGTGTGCCATTCTAAACCATTTACCATCGTGGTAAATACGATTCTGGTCAGGTTCAGGGTAGTTCACATTACCGAACCCCAGAGCGCCGGTGGGGCTCTTCCAGGCAAGCGCAAAGTCACTTATGTTTTTCACTTCATGGGCATCACCGATGGGCGTATATAATGGGTATGGTATGGTCGTCTCTTCTGTATCGGGCAAGGTGTCTGTGGCAACAGTCGCCCCACCGGCATGTAGTTGTGCGAGTAATTCACTTTTCATCTTTTGCAGCTCTTCTTTGCTTAACTCACGTGTTGTTGCTTCCGGTGGTACATATGATGCAGAATCGGCACGCGTGCCGGTCGTCTTTGAAGACGAACCGGACCTCCCGCTTGTCCGGGAGGCCACACGGGTTTCTCCTCCTTGTTCTCGCGGATAGAGGTCGCTGGTTACATAGGCGGTTCTCAATTGACCTTTTACCTCGACTGTTTTTGCCAGTCTGAAATTATCCTTTGATGGTGTGTATTGCCATTTGATATCTTCGATAAAATTTTTGTCCTGAATATAGTCGGGATGCAATTCGGTGAGGGATGGGGGATATTTCCCATTATCCCTGTAATAGTTTTTAATCGCCATACCCATTCTTGTTAATCCTGCTTTTGGGCTTTTTTTTGCAAACTCGGTCATCTGGTTGTAAGACTCCTCTGTAAATGATTTGTCCTCATCTTTGTTTTTAAGATGACGATAGGTTAAAAAAGCGATCCAGAGTGCCGCAATAACGCAAAATGCAATGGCGAATTTTTTTTGCATATTTTTATTCTATCGTTTGTGAAACTGACATTTTCATTATTTCATTTTAAAAGCAAAAAATATACCGTTCTTGACATCGGGATCCAGCAATCAATAAAGATACAGCGTCTATTGCTTCAGGAGCGCTATCCGGAATATCAAGAAAGGGAATGCAGTTACAATTTTTGTCAATATCATTGACATTTCCTGTTCACCTGTTTTCCACAACACAATATAGTTGAGGCATTATCTCTTGCCATAGCCAGTGTTTCATGGTCTTACGGCCCTGACGGCGCCGCATTCGTCCACCGGTGTTTCTGATTTGACCCAGGTGCCACTGGGATTTGGCACCACGGTGTGGACTTTTTTCTGCCAGGCAGCAGTGAAGACATCTGCCGTCCAATACCATTGAGCCCCTTCATCCGGGAATCCCTGGGGGCTGTTATAGATAACCATGAGTTCACTGGGATCGGGTAGCCGCCAGTCCTTAAATCCGCCTGTATCAAGATTGCTGACATATTGCTGTGCCGCCTTGTAATCCATGCAGGATTCGGTTATCACGGTCGAGTCAAGCATGCACCAGGTCAGTCCGGTTTTGGTGTCCGTTATGGTGCCGGGCGTTTTTTCAATAAACCGTCCCCCGGACTGCTCCATGCGGTTTCTGATGGCCGCCTTTTCTCGTTCAAGCGCAGCCTGTTTCTCTTTTTGTTCTTCTTCAAGGGCCTTCTGCCGGGCGATTTTTGTCAGCTCTTTTTGTTTTTCCTTCGTCAACCAGGCAAGTATGGATTTTGCTTCTTTCTGATATGCGGGTGGTGGATTATTATTGACATATTGCGTCATCCGGTCCGTTCGTTTGAAAATACTGTTGTTATTATTCTTTACATAGGCGAGTAGGTTCTCCCATGTTGTTTCCTGTTCCTGTTTCCGGTTGATTTGGGCGATCCTCTTCTCCAGGATTGGTCGAATCGACGCTTCGGGGTTTTCTGAAAGATATTGACTGTAAAGTTTTTTGATCGCCTGAACATTTTTTTCTTCCTGGGCCTGCTGGGTCAGACTGATGAGGTCGCGCTGTTCCTCCATGGTTTGTTGCAGTTCGTTAACATCATCCAACCTATCATGCTGCTGAAAATTTTTAATGAAATACTGGCATAGTTTTATACAAGGCTCCCATTTCTTTTCTTTGTCGCATGTTTCTTTTTTAATTTTGATATGCTGGTAAATATTACTGCCCAGCCGGGTAATCATTTCCTCTACTTTGGCGGCATTATCACCATCCGGATGGGTCTCCAGATATTGCTGATAAGCGGCAAGGCGTTTGCTGTATTCATTTTCCGGGATGTTCATGAGTGCCCTGAAATCTGCATCATCGATGATTGTCGGAATTGTGGCAATGCGTTTTTCGATCTCTTCCCGATAAGCACTGTCCGGGTATTGTTTCAGAAAATCGCTGTAAACGGCCTCGGCTTTTCGCTGGTAGTTGTCGTCGATTGGCAGATTGCCGGCCTGTTCTATTGTTTGATCAAAGGCACGGGATTCCATCTCCCGTTCAATGCCTGCCTTTATTGACTGGAGTTCTGATAAGTGTTGGCTTTTCGGATTGGAATTCAGAAAATCGTTGATAATATTGATTTTGGATTGTAGATTGCCGGCTTCTTCAATTGACGCGATGGTTTGTTTGTAAGCGCGCTGGGTCAGCCATGGTTGAACCATAAACTGCCAGGTCAGTGCCAATGCGGCGAGTACTAATAATCCGGCAATGACCTTAATGACATTGGTAGTCCTCCGTTTCCGTTTCAGGAGTTTACCGGCGTCGGTTATTTTACCCTGCGCCGCCATGCTCTCAAGGTTGTCATCTGTTCCCGTGGTCCTTGTAAGATCGCTTTGAGTATCAGCGGCTTTTTTTGTTTTTTCGATATCCTTTATTCGCTCGGCGCTTGAGACAATAGAGATATTTCTTGCCTTCTGAGCGGATATTTTGGATTTGTCAATTTGTCCGCTTTTTTCGTCCTTTTGACGGAGGCCTTCCATCAGGAGACTCATCAGTGGTGTGCTGATTTCTCTTTTTTTCGTGGGCTCAGCATCCTCTATTTCAATAACCGGACTGTCCCAGCTGAGTATTTCGTATACCGCCTCCTTGCCGGTCAACTCGCCGGCCTCGGCGGCTATCAAAGCCCCCTTTGTCATGAAAAGGCGGCCTTCTTTATCACCGGTTTTGATCTTAAGGGCACAGGATGTCTTTTCCATCTCGGACATTTGCAGAAACGAGGCAAGGCTGATACCGTGAATTTCACCTTTAACACTGCTTTCCAGTACTTCTGCAACTTTGTCTGCCAGTTCCTTGAAGTCAACGGGTTTTTCAAAATATTGCAGGGAGCCGATTGATTTGATTGCGGATTCGATCTCGATGGTTTCAAAGGCCGTCATTGCAAGCAGCGGTGTTTTGAGAAAGTTTTTTGCGATGAATTTGAGGATTTCGATGTCATTGGTGGAAGGTTTGTTAAGGTCCATGATGGCCACGTCGATGGAGAGGCTCTTGAAGATATCATGCATTTCTTCCATTTTGTCCGTGGTCAGTATTTCAAAATCTGTGGTGTGCTCGGTCAGAAGGCTTGATATGATGTTCAGTGTAATGGCATCCATATCAACAGCAAGTATCTTTTTCATGAAAACCCCTTTGGTCGGTTTCAAAAAAAACTCAGAATACGGTTTTAAAGTAAAATCTTGCCTTTAAAAAAGTACACGATAACTGGTAGAAAAACAAGGCTAAATTTATTTCTTAATGTTGTTTTTGGACTTCTTGCAGAGAATTTAATTTTTTTAAAGGATTCATTTTGTTTCTGGTTTGACTTTGTCCGGTTTTATCATTAGGATAATCAAAAAAATTCAATTGCCTGGAGGGTTTTATGTCAAACCTCAGAATACTGGGGTTATTTTTGGGAATCATTCTGTTCCTCATGAGCTTCAAGGTATTTCGTGGGGAAAAGTGGAATCGTCTCAACTTTTTTTTCTTTTGTGTATCCGGTATTTTTCTTTTTGCCCTCTCTATTGACCCTTCCATTGTGAATATCCTGCAGGGAATGCTTGCCCTCAGAGATGCAGAACGCGGAAGATTGCTGGCACTTTTGATTCTTGCCGTGTCCTTTTTATGGTTTTTCGTACTATTTATGCGGGCATCTTTCCTCAAACAGAAGTACCAGTTTGACCGTTTTGTGCGTGCCATGAGTATCGAGAAATTTCTGGACAATATTGACGACACGCTTCATGGATGTGATACGGCCGTGCTTATCCCGGCATATAACGAAGAAGAAAACCTTCGGGATTTACTGCCACGCATCCCAAGAGATATCAATGGCCGGAAGATCGCCATCGTTGTAGTGGATGACGGGAGTGAAGACAAGACGTATGATGCGGCTTTATCTGCCGGCGCCTTTGCAATCCGTTTGCCTGTTAACCGGGGTGGAGGCGCTGCATTGCGGTTGGGTTATGACATACTTGAGAAGGCGGGGATGGAGATATGCATAACCATGGATGCAGACGGTCAGCATGACCCCGATGAGATACCGTCTTTACTCTGGCCCATTGCAGAGGATCGGTACGATGTGATCATTGGCTCCCGAATCATCGGAAGGAGGGAAAAAGACAGCTTGTTTCGTCTCGCAGGGGTTTACTTTTTCAGTTTTTTTATAAACCGGTTGACGGGGCTGCGTATTACTGACCCGTCCAGCGGTTTTAGGGCTTTTAAAACTGAAGTTATTAAACAGATATATCTTGATGAAGATCAGTACCATACCAGTGAATTGCTGATAAATGCGGCGAAAACGGGATTTCGTATAGGGGAAGCACCCGTCACCATTAAGAAAAGAAAATATGGAAAAAGTAAGAAAGGGAAAAACTGGAGATACGGTCTGAACTTTGCGAAAATAGTTGTCAAGAACTGGTGGAGATAACAATGGTCGATGATGCGTTTGCCTTTATCGTTGGTTCGCCAAGGTCCGGTACGACAATACTGGGCAAAATACTTGACGGTCATGATAATATTGCTCAGTGGTATGAACCCTATTTTATTTGGGACAAGAAATTCCGCAATGCCCGTGATGATGTCAGATCGGCGATGGACTGCACGCCAGCGATTTCTCGATATATATATAATAAATTTAGAAAATATAAAAAACGCAGGGGATGTCGTGTGGTTATTGACAAGTCCCCCCGGAACAGCCTGAAAATTCCGTTCATACGGCATATATTCCCCAATGCCAAATTTGTTCATATTATTCGGGATGGAAGAGATGCAACACTTTCCATACATAAGGAATGGCAACGACGAATGTCGATCGTCGAAGGGCAGGGGCGGGAGAAGAAATTCAATTACAGAGAGGCCTTTAAAACCATCACTAAATGGCTGGAACGCCAGCCCTTTATTGACGATAAAATGAGGGCCCTATATTTTGAGACGCGGGGGAATATCTTTAATAAGACCCGGCATCTCAACCGCCTACGGTGGAACGGAGAGGTGGGGTGGGGGCCCCAGTTCGCTGATTGGAAGGATGCCAAACAACGTTATACCCTTCTTCAATTCAATGCAATGCAATGGGAGAGATGTGTCTCCTCAATTCTTCAGCATTGGGATGACATCCCTGAAGCAAACCGGCTGCAGTTCCGTTATGAAGATATGCTTACCCAGCCGGAAAGAATATTTGTCGACCTGATGAATTTTCTGGATGTAAGTGTTGATGAGGCATTCTTTCAATTTTTGCCGACCCTTAAGGTCAACAATTTCAATAAATGGCAGACGGCATTTGCCCCTCCCGAAATTGAAGAAATTAAACCGATCCTGACTCCCATGCTGCAACAGCTGGGCTATTTGGCCACAACCCCCTGGTAGATAGGGTTTACATGCTGAAGCTATTACTTCGAATGTCATTGTCGGGCCTGTTGCTGGTATATTTTTGTTTTAAAGTTGACTGGCAAATCGTCTGTTCGGCTTTTTCCGGCGTGAATGTCGGCATGTATCTCATTTCCACCGGAATTGCTGTTTCAGGGGCTTGGTTCATGGCCTGTAAGTACCGTCTGTTGATCCGCGACACCAGCCTGTCGTTGCCTGTGTTACGGATTCTTTCAATTCATTTTATCAGTCGTTTTTACGCGCTGTTTCTGCCAACAGCTTTGGGGCCTGAGGCGGTACGGTGGTTCAAGGTAACCAGGGGGAAGCAGGGGAAGCGGTTTTTCCTTGCAGCCACAGTATATGAGCGCATTCTTTTTTTGCTGGTATTATTCGGGTTTGGTATTGTCCCGCTTTTATTCTATACGGATAACCAGCAGATTGCGGCGCTTCGTGACCGGATATTGCCGATTGTCGGTTTTCTGGGCATTTTATTGTTAGCCGGCCTTTTTTATTTCATGGCACCTTCTTTCGAGAACGCAGTCAATAAAACAATTAAAAATTTTATCAAAAAGAAAAACGCCAAACAGCCGGATGACAGGTTCTGGGGAGACCTGGCGATAAAAGACAGGTCCATAATATTCCTCGGGTTGATGCTGATACTGACTATCTGCTGGCAGATTTTTTTTATTGGCAGGATATTTTTTTTATTCCAATCTTTGGGGCTTGGTTTTGGTGTGATGGAGGCGACATGGATGGGGTCGTTGGTGCTGCTTCTTCAGGTTCTGCCCATCTCTTTTGCCGGGCTCGGTGTCCGTGAAGGGGCATATGCATATCTGTTTACCCTTTTTGGCCTTCCGGCGGAAAAAGGATTTCTGGTAGGTGTACTTTTTTTTACACAAATGCTTGTGTTTGTGACAATCGGTGCTGTATTAAATTTATTCGAAAAATAGAAAACCGGGAGAGAAATAAAATGGATGAACCCGTATTGTTTGAAGTCGACCAGGGTGTGGCCGTTATTACGTTGAACCGGCCGGAACGGCGAAACGCGATCAACGAGGCGCTCTTAAGGGGATTGTATGAAGGTATCGACAGGGCAGCTGCGGACGATGCCATCAAGGCGGTGATTATTACCGGCAATGGTAAGGCCTTTTGTTCAGGCCTGGATCTGGACTGTCTGGCCACGGATAACCTGATCGACCCCAGAGGGGATGGCAGGGACATGGTAGTGGTGATGGCCGAGTGTAAAAAACCGGTCATTGGTGCGGTGAATGGCCATGCCATAACCGGCGGGTTTGAGCTGGCATTGAATTGCGACTTTTTAATCGCATCGGAAAAAGCCGTGTTTATCGACACCCACGCAAAAGTGGGCATTCATCCGGGCTGGGGCATGACACAGTTTTTGCAGCAGGCTGTAGGGCAGCGTCTGGCAAAACAGTTCTCGCTGACCTGTCAGCCGATTACTGCGGAGAAAGCCCTTCAATGCGGCCTGGTAAACGAGGTTGTCGCTCCTGCGGCACTTCTGGATCGGACAAAAGAGATTGCCTGTCAGTTCTGTGCGGTTCATTACGAACTGGCTCTGACCATCAAAGAGCGCATTGACTACCGTAACACAACCACCTTCGAGGCGGCGCTGGCTAAAGAGCGGGAAGGGTTTAAGAAAATACTTGCCGGCAACACCTGATATTTCAATAAAATTCGGTATCTTAACACCGGGCTGGATGATGCTTGACAACAACAAAAGAAATACGTATATATTTTTGAGTATATGCTCATAAAAAGCGATGCCTAGGCCAAAGAAAAAAAGAAATATTATCTGTGATCCGAATGTTTCGTATTTCAAGCCCCGGGGAGTTCCCTTGCGGCAGCTGAAAGAAGTTGCGCTGACCGTTGATGAATATGAGGCATTGCGGCTTGCGGATTTAATGGGCCTCTCACATGAAGCGGCCGGTAAACATATGGGCGTTTCCAGGGCCACGTTCGGCAGAATTGTGCAAAAGGCCCGTAAGTCGGTTGCTGATGCGCTGGTGAACGGCATGGCAATCCGGATTGAAGGCGGTGAATACCAGACAGTGGATGGTGGCGGCGTTAAGCTGATCTGCGATAAGTGCCAGACTGAATGGACTTCCGGAAACCCCGTATCAAATATACCGGAATGCCCGGCGTGCCGGGAAAAAGCAGAACCATTGCCGGAATAGGGTTAATCTGATTGAAGGCGTTTGCATGGTGAAGAGAGTGTATTTTTACAACTGCAGATTATTGTTAAAATAAATGTGAAGGAAGGAAGTGAAAATGGCAAAAACACAGGAAGGGGTTTCGTTATGCGGAACCAAGCAGCAACAGCAGCAGAAAAATGATCCTGCCGAGGCTGTCAAACAGTCGCTGGATAAGATCAAGCACAAATTCATTGTGATGAGCGGAAAAGGCGGGGTGGGCAAGTCCAGCACTTCGGTCAACCTTTCCATCGCGCTCGCCGATAAGGGCTACAAGGTCGGTTTGATGGATGTGGATATCCACGGCCCTGATATTCCCCGCATGCTCGGGCTTACAGAGATGCCGGGCGTCACCAAAGACCGGAAAATGTTACCGGTCAGATATTCGGACAATCTTGGTGCCATCTCAATTGAGTCACTGAGTCAGAGTAAGGACGATGCCATTATCTGGCGGGGACCGGTGAAACATTCGGTGATTCAGCAGTTTATCGGGGATGTGGACTGGGGTGAACTGGATTTTCTTATTATCGACTCCCCGCCCGGTACCGGCGATGAGCCCCTGACCGTGGCCCAGGTGATTCCCGGAGCAAAGGCCATCATCGTCACCACGCCGCAGGAAGTGGCCCTTGCCGATATCCGTAAATCCATCAACTTCTGCCGAACCGTCAAGATGGAGGCGTTTGGCCTGATTGAAAACATGAGCGGGTTTGCCTGCCCCCATTGCGGCCAATCCGTGGATCTGTTCGGCAGCGGCGGCGGGAAGCGAACGGCAGAAGCCACGGGCGTGAATTTTCTCGGTGAGATACCTTTTGATGCAAAGATGGTTGAATGCGGCGATGCGGGCATCTCGTACCAGGAACAGAATCCGGATTCTCCGGTTACGAAAGCCTTTGCATCCGTGGCCGATGCCATGGCCAGACTGGTTGAATAGGTGAGAGCTGAGTATTGCGTTTGAAAGGGGAGAGGTAAGGGGGCCATTCCGGCCCCTTACCCCTCAAATCTCACAACTTACTACATGTCCAGCATCAACTGAAATCCCAGAAAAACCGAATCCTCGTCTTTATCAAACTCAAACGCGTTTGCCTTCAGTTCGGTTTCAATCTTCGTATAACCTGCCACGATTGCCCCATTGTCGATAATGTTGACGCTGGCGGCAATGGTGTATTCGATATATTCCCCGCAATCATTGTAACTTAACGGATCCGGCGCCGCCACGATATCGGCGCTCAGGGTAACCGGAACAGCAGCCGGGGTTCTTGCAAAATCAAATTCGCCAAGGACATTAAACCCGATGGCGGTAATATCATAGTCGTGATAGTAAACCTCGGCTTCACCCATCACCCCTTTAAACCCCATGCCAAGGGTCAGGGCGGGCGCAAACAGGGTCTGCTTGAGACCGCCTTTGAGGTGGTAAAGGGTATAGTCGTCCTCGATATAGAGGCCTCCGGCGCCTGCGTAAAGAACAGAACGGCCGTAATCCATCTCGACCTGGCCGTCGACACGGATGTTTTCCGAACTCACGCCAAGGTTAAAGCTGGCGCTCTGGGCCCAGCAGAATACTGCCCCGGATAATATGCCAATCATTGTCAGAACAATAATCTTACTGCTTTTTCGCATCGTCATCACTCCTTAATCCGCTGTTTACTGATCGATCCCCTTTGTGGCATCATTGATTCTGTCACTCAGCGCCTTTGTCTTTTCCTCAACGGTGTTCACTGTGTCCTTTGCCTTTTGAATGGTTTCCATTTTGGTAGTGCCGTCCGCCGTTTCCGTGGAAAGATTTTTAACCACCAGAAAAGTGACGATGAGCAAGGCGATTACGATGACAACAAAAAAAGCACCGCGCATTGGAATCTCCTTTGGTAATTTGTTATAGCTGTCGTATAACGTATACAGGTTTTTAAGTTAATGTTAAAGGGTTTTTTGAATACAGGCCAAGAATGAAAATCAGGGCAAACAGCGGTAAAAAACGACTGCCTGTCGACACAGCAGAAATGCCTGTCACCAACGGTGGTCCCGATACGGTTACAGCGGCACAAGGAACCGTTGAAGAGTATATCGCATCTTTGATAGCCGCCCCCCGAATGTCCGGTGAAATTGTGTTTCATGAGACCCTGCCGGTTGTGCCGTCCCGGATCGTCACGCCGTTCGACAGCGGCGATGACAGCCTGAAACAGCTGCTTTCCACCCTGGGCATTAAGGGTTTGTACACCCATCAGGTTGCAGGGATCACCGCCATTAATGCGGGGGAAAATGTTGTGATCTCAACCCCCACTGCCAGCGGCAAAACTTTGATCTATACCCTCCCGGTGCTGCAAAAACTGCGAAAAACGCCTGACGCAAAAGCCCTGTATATTTTTCCGTTAAAAGCCCTGGCCCAGGATCAACTGCGGGCTTTTTCAGAAGTCGCGCAGGCGGCGGGCATGAACGACACAATGACTGGGGCGATCTATGACGGGGACACGTCTGCATATGCACGCAAGAAAATCCGTAACAACCTGCCGGCAGTGATCATGACCAATCCGGATATGATGCATCTGGCCATGCTGCCGTATCACAATTCATGGCAGGCCTTTTTTCAGGACCTCGCCTTTGTGGTGATTGACGAGATTCATACCTATCGCGGTATTATGGGATCTCATATGGCCCATGTGTTCAGGCGGCTCCGGCGAATCTGCAACCATTACGGCGGTGATCCTGTTTTTGTGGCAAGCTCGGCCACTATCGGAAATCCGGGTGAATTGTGCGGCCAACTCACCGGCGTTCCGGTCACAACGATTGATAGCAGTGGTGCGCCCCGTGGCAAGCGCCACATTGTTTTCATGAATCCCATGACTGGACCTGTTGCAACCACCATTCAACTGCTCAAGGCTGCCCTGCACCGCGGCCTTCGCACCATTGTGTATGCTCAATCCCGTAAGCTGACGGAATTGATCGCCATATGGGCGGAAACGTCCGGCCGGTTTGCCGATGTGATCAGCGCCTATCGTGCGGGGTTTCTGCCGTCTGAACGCCGGGACATCGAGGCCAAACTCAATTCCGGAGAGCTGTTGGCCGTGATTTCCACCAGCGCCCTGGAGCTAGGCATCGATATCGGCGACCTGGACCTCTGTATTCTGGTGGGGTATCCGGGATCGGTGATGGCCACCTGGCAGCGTGCCGGCAGGGTCGGCCGGGGCGGCCAGGAATCGGCCATGATTATGGTGGCCGGCGAAGACGCCCTGGACCAGTATTTTATGAACAACCCTGCCGAATTCATGAACCGGCCGCCCGAATCCGCCGTGATTAACCCGGATAACCGCGCTATCTTGGAAAAACACCTGATTTGCGCCGCTGCAGAACAACCGATTCATATGAATGAGTCTTTTGTTAATGAGGCGTCCATCCGGTCGGCTGTCGCCCGTCTGGAAAAAAGCGGTGATCTGCTGCGGAGCGAGGACGGCGAGATGCTGTATGGGGTCCGTAAGGCCCCGCATCGGGAGGTGGATTTGCGGGGCGTGGGCAACCGGTTCAATATTATCTGCTCAGAGACCGATGACAATATCGGAGAGATCGATGGTATCCGGGTATACCGGGATGCCCATCCCGGTGCTGTTTATCTTCATCATGGCCGGACCTATGTGGTTGAAGATCTGGACACCGGCGAAATGTGCGTGACGGTCACGCCCCGGAAAGTCAATTATTACACCAAGACCCGCTCGGACAAAGATACGGATATCCTGGCGGTCTACGAGGAACGGCGTCTGTCCGGGGTCACCGTATGCACCGGCCGTCTCCGGGTGACCGAGACTGTCACGGGATATGAAAAATGGCGGCTTTACGGCAAACGGCGCATGAATTTTATTTCCCTGGATATGCCGCCCCTGATATTTGAAACCGAAGGCATCTGGTTTAATATCCCAATTTCTGTTTATCAGCAAGCAGAACAGGAATACCGGCACTTTATGGGCGGTATTCATGCCGTGGAACATGCCATTATCGGCGTACTGCCGTTTTTTGTGATGTGCGACCGTAACGATCTCGGTGGCATTTCAATGCCCATGCACCCAAAGACAAGAAACCCGGCTATTTTTGTTTATGATGCCGTGTCCGGCGGTATCGGCCTGAGCCGGCAGGTATACAAAGAGGCCGAATCATTGCTGGCATTTACCCGCAACATGATTGTTCAATGCCCCTGTAAAACCGGGTGCCCGTCCTGTGTCCATTCGCCAAAGTGCGGGTCCGGCAACCGCCCCATTGACAAAAGCTGCGCCGTGTTTGTACTGGACAGGATGCTTGCCGGCAAAGATTCCCGCCAGGTGCCCCGCTTAAAATCCATTTTCAATCCGGTGGATGAAAAAGAGCCGTCACTGCCCCCGGCCAGACGGCAAAAGAATATCCGGTACGGTGTGTTTGATATTGAAACCCAGCGGTCCGCCAAGGAGGTAGGCGGCTGGCACCGGGCCGACCTGATGGGCATCAGCTGCGTGGTCCTCTATGATGCCGGCAGCGACCAATACTTTGACTATCTGGAAGACCAGGTGGATGCATTTGTGGCGCATTTATCAGAGCTGGACCTGGTGATCGGGTTCAACAATAAGCGGTTTGATAATCGTGTGCTCACCGGCTACAGCGCGTTTGATTTCACCTCCCTGCCCACACTTGATTTGCTGGAAGAGGCCCACAAAACCCTTGGGTACCGGCTTTCCCTGGACAACCTGGCCGGCGCCACCCTGGGGGCCCAAAAGACCGCTGACGGTTTACAGGCGCTTTTGTGGTGGCAGCAGGGGCGGATCGATGATATAATTAAATACTGTAGAAAAGATGTGGAACTCACCAAAGATCTTTATCTCTATGGCAGGGAAAACGGGCATCTGCTGTTTACCAATAAAGCGAAACAGAAAGTCCGGCTGCCTGTTAACTGGTAGATTATGCAATCTGAAGTCCTCAACCCCTTTATCGACGCGGCCCTGTACGTGCTCCAAACAAGCGCATCATTGACGGCGGAGATCGTCGAGCCCTACCGCAAAACCACCAATGCGCCCGAGGGGGATATTACCTGCATGCTGACGGTTTCCGGCGAGTTTAATGGCAGCGTGTCAGTAACCTATACAAAAGAGTGCATCCTGGGCATTGTCTCCAATATGTTCGGCGAGGAGATGAGCGAGTTGAACGATGAAATCAAGGATGCCGCCGGTGAAGTCACCAACATGATTGCCGGCCAGGTCACCACCAAGCTTGCCGAAGCCGGCAAATCCCTGGTCGCCAAGCCCGGCGAGGTTTTAATGGAAGAAGGCCATACCGTGGATCATATTGAAGGCCTGCCCGTGATTGCCGTGCCGTATAAGACGGAAAAGGGAACGTTTACCATTGAGTTCTGTTTCGAGCAATAAGAAATTGCATAAAAGCTGTTGACATTTAATTTTTTGTTGTGTAATCAATTCTTTTATGTTGAAAAAAGATCGATAAAAAGATTCCGGAAACAGAAGTCAGAATATAATGGACGCACACAACAAGACAGGCAGATTTTATTTTTTTTATTTCTGGTATTTTTATTATACCTGTCTGCCTGTGGTGCGCTGAACAGAAACAAACAAAAAAGCAAACAAAGCCGCGGGCGGACAGAAAAACCCCGCGGCTTTTTTATTTGAAAACCGCGGGCCGGTCTCGGGGGAAGGTTTGCGAAATGGAGGAACAGGATGACAATTTTAGGCAAAAAAATCAGAATGGAGCGGTTAATCAACCGGAATACGGGCAAGACCGTGATCGTGCCCATGGACCACGGGGTTTCGGTCGGGCCCATCGACGGGGTGAAAGACATCCGGTCTGCGGTTCAGTATGTGGCTGAAGGGGGGGCCAATGCCGTTGTGGAGCACAAGGGCCTGGTGAGCAAGGGCCATCGGGGAAAAGGAAAAGATATCGGTCTGATTATCCATCTTTCCGGTTCCACCAGCCTTTCACCGTATCCCCACTCGAAGACTCAGGTGTGTAGCGTGGAAGAGGCGGTTAAGCTCGGGGCGGACGGGGTTTCCATCCACGTGAACCTGGGCGATGTGGATGAGAAGCAGATGCTCAACGATTTCGGCCGGGTCAGCGCCGAAGCCCGGGAATGGGGGATGCCGCTGTTGGCCATGGTCTATCCCCGGGGCGAGAAAATAAAAGATGAATATGACGTGTCTGTGGTCAAACATGCCGCACGCGTCGGCGATGAACTGGGCGCTGATATCGTCAAGGTTTCCTACACCGGGAGCCCGGAATCCTTCAGGGAGGTGGTGGAAGGCTGCCTGATTCCTGTGGTGATTGCCGGCGGCGAAAAGATGGGGTCTGACCGGGAGTTGCTGGAAGTGGTGAAAGGCGCCATCGATGCCGGCGGGGCAGGGGTCTCCATCGGCCGGAACGTTTTTCAGCACAACAATCCCACACTTATGGTGGAAGCAATTTCAGCGGTTGTGAACGAAGGTGCATCAGTGGAAGATGCCCTGAAAATGCTGGGATGATCATATTACACAAAGGAGCGGTTCAATGCGCAAAATATGGGTAAACGTGGACCCCTGGGACAAGAAGATGGTAACCACCGCACTTGAGGGCGGGGCAGACGGCATACTGGTGCCGCCGGGATTTTCGGACAAGGTCAAGGCGCTTGGGAAAATCGAAACCATTGCCGAAGATGGCGACCTCAAGCTGGGCGAAGATGTGGTCTTCTTTGAAATCACCAGCGGTAAAGATGAAGAGGAGATTCTCGCTCTCTCACGGGACAAGACCGTCATTCTTCAGTGTACGGACTGGACCATTATCCCTCTGGAAAACCTGATTGCCCGCAAGGTCAATGTGGTGGCCCAGGTAACCAACGCCGACGATGCCAATACCGCTTTCGGCATTCTGGAAAAAGGGGTCGGCCATATACTGGTGAACGTGGACAATCCCGGTGAGCTGAAGAATACGCTCTCGGCCATACGCCGCCAGGTGGACACCGTGCCCCTGCAGACCGCAGAGGTGACGGAGATTTTACCCGTTGGCATGGGTGACCGGGTCTGTGTGGACACCTGCACATCCATGGAAAAAGGCCAGGGCATGCTGGTGGGCAACAGCAGCAGTGCGCTATTTCTGATCCATTCGGAAAGTGTGTCAAATCCCTATGTCTCTCCCCGGCCGTTTCGTATCAATGCCGGAGCGGTGCATGCCTATACCCGTGTGCCCGGCGGAAAAACCCGTTATCTGTCCGAACTTGCCGCCGGCGATCCTGTTTTTATCACCGATTTTAACGGCAATGTGACCGACGGTGTGGTGGGCCGGCTGAAGATCGAGAAACGACCCCTCATGCTGGTCAAAGCAACGGTTGATGGGACGGAAGTCACCACCATCGTTCAGAACGCCGAAACCATAAGGCTCACTGCGCCGGACGGCTCGCCTGTTTCCGTAGTGGCGCTTAAACCCGGCGACAAGGTGTTGGTTGCGCTGGAGGCCGGTGGCCGCCATTTCGGTTACAAGATCGAGGAGACGATTACGGAGCGGTAACAAAGCTTGCAATAAAGGGGTTCACCCAATGGAACAACCAGACAATGACAAAGACCAGCGAATTGCCGCGCTGCGAGCTTCCATCGACGCCATTGACGCCGATATTCTGGATCTGCTGAACCGGCGGATCGATATTGCGGCAGAAATCGGGGAACAGAAACGGCGAACCGGCAGCTTCATCCAGGATAAGGCGCGGGAAGAAACAATTCTGCAGACCCTTACCACCCGGAATGCCGGCCGGCTCGATACCACCATGCTGCGCCGGATATTTTCAGAGATCATGGCAGCCTCCCGCCAGGTTCAGGATATCCGCAGGATTGGATACCTGGGACCGGAAGCGACCTTTACCCATATAGCGGCCATGGAATTTTTCGGCCCCAATGATACCTTTATTCCGCAGATCAGCATCCGGGATGTGTTTGAAGAGGTGGAAAAGGGGACCTGCACTTACGGGGTGGTGCCGGTGGAAAACTCCATTGAGGGGTCGGTGAATCACACCCTGGATCTGTTTCCCGAATCATCGCTGAACATCTGTGCCGAGAAATATCTGGCCATTTCCGAGGACCTTATGTCGGCAACCGGGCGGCTGGACGATATCAGGGTGATCTATTCCCATCCCCAGCCGTTTGCTCAGTGCCGGGGGTGGCTGAAAAAGCATCTGCCCGATGTTGAGCTGGTAGAATGCAACAGCACTTCCCAGGCCGCGCAAAAAGCGCTTCAGGAGTCGGATGCCGCGGCCATTGCCGGCAGTGAAGCCGGCCGTTTGTACGGACTGAAGGTAGTGGCATCGAAAATCCAGGACTTTGTCCGCAACACCACCCGATTTCTGATTATTGGCAAAGAGAACGTCCTCAGTACGGGAAATGACAAGACTTCCATCATGTTTGTCACCGCCCACATGCCGGGCGCGCTTTTTAAGGCCCTAGAACCCATTGCCGAATCCGGCATCAACATGTTAAAACTGGAATCCCGGCCGGCCAAGTATGAAAACTGGAGCTATCTCTTTTTTGTGGACCTGGAAGGCCATGCAGATGATGATGTTGTGAAGCAGACGCTGGCGAAGATGAAACCGGTCTGCCAGTTTTTAAAGATATTGGGGGCGTACCAGATGATGAATCCATGAAATATGACGGCTTCGTAAAAAGTCCAATTTCTTTGTTGCGCTGCATCTTTCGTCATGTCACGTACTGCTAAGTACGCTCCATTCCTCAAGATTTGC
>JAXHTY010000010.1:0-128067 GCA_034189905.1 Thermodesulfobacteriota bacterium | reverse complement strand
TCGGGCGAGTCGATTTCGCCGCACCTGCTTTGTTGCAGCATGCTCGCAGTAGATTGACTACAGCGTCGCATGCTGCGCCTCGCATCTGCGGCGAACTCAACTCGTGAAATAAGCGGGTTAGACCGGTCTGGAAAAGCGGCTGCAGCGGCACTTTCGCAGGGAAAAGCGGATCCGGTGGCATATTGATTATCTTCTGGCGGGCCGATCTGTTAAATTGCAAACCGCCCTGTGCAAAGCGGCCGACAAGGACGAAGAGTGTCGAATCGCCGATGTTTTAAAAGAAAAGGCGATGCCGGTCAATGGACCCGGGGGGCTCAGGGGATTCGGGGCGTCTGATTGTTCATGCAAAAGTCACTTGTTTGCACTGCCCGCTGCCTTATCAAAGCAAGGTATCGCGGGACTGATGGCCATGACCCATGAAATGAAAAAAGGGAGCGGCGTCATGCCAGCGTCCGGGTTTGCCCGGCAATAACGGGGACTACTTATGGTGCGGTTGCCCTGTCTTCCGGAATGAGTAATACCCCCTTATCGTAATGCTGCCGGATTTGGGTTTCCTGAAAAGGAAAAGCGTTGTATTCGCCTTTTCGCCAGGCCTGAATGCCGTCGTCGTAATGGGGGCTGGCCGGGTTGTCCATCTGACCGGTGCTGTTGATGCCGATCAGGGGCTCGTCTTTGCCGAAGTCCGCAATAATCCGCATGGCCGGAATCAGCCACACATCAAAGTCTTTGCCCGGATGATAGGCCGACACATTCAAGGTGGTATGATCGCCCGGCGCCGGATAGGGGCCGCGGTCAAAGTAGCCGGATACGCTCTGTATGCCGGTTCTTTTGAAGAACCCCATATATTCGGACAGCCGGGTGGCGTCCGTGATCCAGGCATACTGATGGATGTCGCCCCACTGCCAGTGGTCCGGGGTTGGACCGCATTGTTTTTCCAGCAGGGTCACGGCGTCCACGACCGACTTTGCCAGAATCTCATGGCGCTTTTCAATTTTTTCAGTTGTGATGTCGTCCCAGAAAGGACTCTGGCGGCCGCGGTCTGTTAAATGGTCGTGCAGGGCGGAGTATGACATGGTAAACAGCTCCAGCAGGGATTCCCATGCCAGGGTGTCCGTGCCGCCGCATTCATCGGCAAACAGGTTTCGGGCCAGGCAGGACAGAAAGGCGCCGCAAAATGCCGCGCCGGCCGAGTCAACACGCATGTCACCATTAAAGTCCCGCAGCACATTCAAGCCTGTTTCGGCTTTTTGCATATGGGTGTTGTCCATCCATGCGGCTGTCATTTTTTCAGCCGCGGGATCGCCCAGGAGCACCTGTTTGATGGCCGGCACAAAGGGGGAACGGGTATCCAGTTGCATGGCTTTGACGGTTTCCGTGGTATGGTATTCCACGCTTTCAATCATCTGGTCTATGCGCTGCGCCCTGTCCGGATAGTACCAGGAGGAGGAGAGGGTGTAGGGAAAATCCGCCGGTACAGTCCGGTTGTTGGCAGTGCCCACATACCCCTTTTCCGGATTTTTTGCCCGGGGATGACGGGCCGGGTCGAGAAATCCCTCCCAGTCGTATTCGCCGGCCCATCCGGGCGACGGGCAGAGGCCCCGCCCGTTTTTGCGCAACGGGAAACGGCCCGTGACCTGCCAGGCGATATTGTCCTGATCCGCCATGACCAGGTTGAGGGGGATGATGGAGGTTTTGTCGCCTGTGTGGGCAAGGATATCATCCACTGACCTGGCTTTCATGATGTTGAAAAAGGACGCCATGGTGTGGTCCGGCTGAAAAACCGCCCATCTGACAGCAATTCCCAGAGAGGATGCCGGGGGATGGGGCATCAGCATATGCCGGGGGGAGTGGGTCAGAATATTGTTCATAAGGGGGCCGTGAACTGTTTCATGAACCGTTATGGTGACGGGCTTTTTCCCTTTTATTTTGAAGGTTTCCGTCCGGGTTCCGGTTTTCCGCCATTGACCTTTGTGAAGATAATAAAGCCCGTCATCCCGGTGTTCAAGCTTTTCAAGGAAAATATCCTGATTGTCGGCCATGACCATGGTCATGCCCACTGCAATATGACGGTTATAGCCCGCAATGATGCCCGGCACGCCGGCCAGGCATACGCCGGCCCCTTCGAGGTCCGGGCATCGCAGTTTCATCATGTGCCAGTTTGATGGCAGGCTGATGGGCAGGTGGGTATCATTGGCCAGAATCGGCCTGCCGGATGCGGTGCGGTTGCCGGCGATGGCCCAGTTGTTGGATGCCACGGCCGTGGGGACAATCAGTCGGCTGGCTCGGGCGGCCGTGGAAAAAAGGGCTTGCAGGTCTTGAGCGGCGGGGCTCAGGTCAATGCCGTCGAGTTTTTTCATCTCTTCAAAGGGAAGCGGTTCATCGGGATAGACCGGGGTCAGCCAGGCCAGTTTGCCCGGGTCGATGGCGCCGGCCAGATTCAAAATATCAATTTCTTCATGAAGGTTCTGGGCCAGGGCCAGGGAGAGCATGACAAAAACGGAAACCGAGTCAATGGGTTCCCATTTTTCAGGGGTGTGGCCGGCAAGCTTGAGGGTCATGGGCAGGTTATCCTCAGCCATCCAGGCATTCACCCCATCGCTGTAACGCTGCAACAGGTGCATCAATTCCGGGGAGGCGGATTGGCATAAAATGTCGGCCGATTTTGTCAGGTCCAGGGCGCGAAGGTACATATCCATCTCAAGAGCGGCTTTGCCGAGCATTTCAGACAGGCGGCCCTGGCCCACCAGTCGGAATGCTTCCATCTGCGTGAACCGGTCACAGGCATTCACATACCCCATGGCCAGGACCAGGTCATCCAGATTTTTTGCGTCAACAAAAGGAATCCCAAGGCTGTCCCGTTGAACCGTGACCGGTGCTGACAGACCGGGCAGTGTCACTGTCCCTTCAGTGGGGGGTAACGAATTATTGAAAAAACTGTTCAAGAACGGTGTACACCCGCCGCAGAAGAGGCAGATGATGCATGCAGCGGCAATGAAAATATGGCATTGCCGGTGGCAACGGTAAACAAAAGTACCCATAAAAGGCCCTCACCTGTTAATTGTTCGTTAAATTGTCCAGAGTTTATATAAACAAAAGACAAGTCGTCAAGGCCTGGTGTAACAGAAGAAAGCATTTAAGTTGCCTCGAGCGGCAATTCGTGGTAGAATAATCAAATATCCCTTTAATTTACAATACGATATCATCCCCTTTGGAAACAGCTCGATTCTCCGGCTGCTCTGTTGTATTGACAGATGAATACGTTCGTCTGATGACGCTGTTGTCATGTCAAATTTCTGTATGAGGAACACCGAAGATGGACTCGTTAAAGGCCCTCTTATTGTCAAATGAAGCATGGCTGATGCAGCGGATCCTTTACTATGCAAAGCGGCAGGGCTATGCCAAGTACACTTCCACATTGCTGGAAGCGTGGCGCCTGTCCATCAGCGGTATGACGGAAGCCATTGTTCAGGCAATTGATTCAATGAAAGAAGAACACCCGGAATTTTGGCCGGATGTGGACTATACCACGCATCCGGTTGCGGCCTTCGGGGTCACCGAAGCCCGGCTGCACCGAACACGAGGGATCAGTCTGGCCATGTTTCTGGGGCTGTTGAAATATTACCGCCAGACCTACCAGGACCTGATCCGGGAAAAGGTTAAAGATCCCGAACAGGGGGCGCGGTTTGGCCGTTTTGTCGTGCGTTGTTTTGATCTTCTGGAGATCGCCCTGTCGTCGGAATGGAACAGTATCCCCAGGGAAGAGATCATTCAGGAGCTTCAGGTCGCTAATCGCGCGCTTACCAATAAGAAGAACCGTTACCTGACGGTGTTCGAAAGCATAGGAGACCCGGTTTTTATTCTCGATGCAAATGGGTTGATCGTTAACCTCAATATGGCGGCAGCCCGGTTGCTGCAGCTGCAGGATACACCCGGTGAAAGTTTTTATTTGCATTCTGAAATGTCGCCTTCGCAAATATCAGAGGGGGAGGCAGACAACCGGTCACGCATGACCGTTGTGGGGCAGCCTCTGGCCAAAGTGCTGCCCTGGCTTGATACTGTGGTGATCTCGGCACAGGAAGATACCGGCAAGGCCCTGCTCTGGGAATTTAAAACCGAACATTACGGAAAAACCTCTTATTTCATGGTATCACTTTCCGGCATGCTGGATGTGTCGGGGAAGTATGAGGGGGCGGTGGTGGTTATCTCCGATGTGACCGAACAGCGGAACGCCCAGGTTTTGCTGGAAGTCAGTGAAGAACGGCTCTCCATGGCCCTTGATGCAACCAGTGACGGCATGTGGGACTGGAACATTGTGGAAAATGAGCTGTTTCTCAGCGCCCAGTTTTATATCATGCTGGGCTATGACCCCTATGCTTTTGAACCGACATATGAGTCCATGCGAAACCTTATTCATCCGGACGATCTGCTGCGCGTGGAGGATCTGATTGGTGAACATTTCCTCAAGGCAACATCGTTTGGCGTCGAGTTTCGCATGCGCACGGCTTCGGGGGACTGGCAGTGGATTCTCAGCCGGGGAAAAGTGGTGGAGAAGAATGCAGATGGGCAGCCGGTGCGCATGGTGGGCACACATATGAATGTCACTGAGAGACGGAAGGCGGAGGAGGCGCTGGCAAAGAGGGAAGCCCAGTTCCGGGGCATATTCGACAATGCGGGAAGCGGTATTGCCTTACTGTTCTTAAACGGTGCATTCAAAAGCGCCAACCGTAACTTCCGAGAGATGTTGAGTATAGAAGATCTTGAAAATCAGTCCGGCCTCAAATTGATGGATTTGTTGCGGTCCGATTTTACCGACGGGGTGGCAAGCCTTTTTGAGCGATTCGGCAGGGGAGAGGTGGATTCCGAAAGGGCGGAACGGGTCATGGTCAGCAGAGACGGCCATGCCATATGGACAGATCAGAGCCTTTCGTTGATTCGTGACGGCGCGGGCAACCCCCAGTCCATCGCCCTTGTGTGTGTTGATGTAAGCGACCGGGTCAAGGCTCAGGAGGCGCTCCAGAAAGTGACGGAGCGCCTTCGGCTGGCCACAAAGGCCGGGGGAATCGGCGTGTGGGAATGGGATATCCTGGCGGACAAACTGGTCTGGGATGATCGCATGATGGCGTTGTATCAGGTCCATCCGGATGAGTTCAGTGGGTTTTATGATGCGTGGCACAACCGCGTCCACCCGGCGGATATTGATGACGTGGAATCTGCTCTCAAACGGGCCATTGAGACCAGCGGTCAGTTTAACCGGGAGTTCAGGATTGTTCTGCCCAGCAACGAGGTACGCTATATGAATGTATCCGCATTAACGGAATATTATTTCGATCAGCGACCGGTGCGCATGATCGGCGTGTGCTGGGATATCACGGAACGAAAGCAGATGGAAGGGCAGATCCGGAAGCTGGCCGCCACCGACCCGTTGACCGGGGTGAGCAACCGGCGCAGCTTCATGGCCCAGGCGGAAGCAGAATTCAGCCGATGCCGTCGTTATGAGCGGCCCTTGTCGTTTTTGATGATCGATATCGATCATTTTAAGAAGATCAATGATAAATACGGGCATCATGTGGGAGATGAAGCACTGCAAGCATTTACACAGACCTGTATGGGGATTCTCAGGGATAACGATATTCTCGGCAGAATCGGCGGTGAAGAGTTTGCCGTCATTCTTGTGGAAATCGGCCTGAGGCGAGCCTTACAGGTGGCTGAGCGCCTGAGAAGTGAAGTGGCGTCCGAAACCATTGTGAAGGACGATATCTCTCTTACATTTCATGTCAGTGTGGGCCTGACGGTGTTGAAAGGTACCGACAACACGATTGACGATACCATGCAGCGGGCCGATAGGGCTTTGTATCGGGCCAAGTCCCTCGGGCGCAACCGGGTGGCGTCGGCATAGGCAAATATTAAATATCCATCTGAATTATCATTGCATTCCGGCGAACGATTATCTATAGTAATGCGAATCGATGATCCTTTTCTTTCTATCGCCGGGGATATGATGCCAGTTTGTCGAAACAGTCTCAACGGGAGCCCGCTGGATGGCCATACGGCGTTGTTGAAACATCCGTGGGTGCCTTATGTGTTGCCATTTGGCCTGTTCCTTGGCCTCACGGTGCCGGCGGGCTGGTTCCCGGAAGCGGCGCATCTCTTTTATTTTGTCAAAACGGTTCTTGTGGGCGCACTGTTGTGGTACTGGTGGCCTTGTTACAGGGACGATTTTGCCCCCGGCCTGTCAAGGACCGGATATCTGGTTGCGATTGTTGCAGGGCTTCTGGTGTTGCCGGCATGGATTCTGCCCGAAGCATTTCTGCCCCGGATCGGTATGGATGCCGGGTTTGATCCATATGCCCTGGGCGCCTCGCCGGCACTCGTGCCGGCAATTATCAGCGTACGTCTTTTGGGGGCGGCTCTGGTGGTGCCGGTTATGGAGGAGCTTTTCTGGCGCTCCTTTCTGCAGCGATATCTCGTTCATACGGATTTTAAAAACGTCGCGCTCGGCACCTTTACCTGGTTTTCGTTTATTGCTGTCGTGGTCGTGTTCGGCCTGGAGCATAACCGGTGGATTCAGGGGATGTTCGCCGGGGTTGTCTACGGCCTGCTGGTTGTTCGCCAGAAAAATATTCGCGGATGTGTTATCGCCCATGCTGTTACCAACCTGGGGCTTGGCATCTATGTGATTGCCACCGGCAACTGGGTCTTCTGGTAGTCCATCAAAAAAAATTCATGAATTGATTTAGGTCAAGGATTGTTCCTCTCCTTTTGGTTAAGCTGAAGCCATCAAATTGAAACAGATTTTTCAACGACAACAATAAAAGGAGGCCACCATGTTTTGTTTTCAATGTCAGGAAACGGCAAAAAATCAGGGATGCACTGTCAAGGGTGTTTGCGGCAAGCCGGAAGAAACGGCGGATCTTCAGGATCTGTTGATTTATGTCTGTAAAGGCATTGCGGTTTATGGTGAAAAATTACAGGAAGCAAGCGGAGTGGATAAGCCGGCGGCCCGGTTTGTGTGCAAGGCATTGTTTACCACTGTCACCAATGTGGCATGGAAAGACGGGGATATAATTTTGCGGATTAAAGAAGGGCTGAAGGTGCGGGATGCCCTACGTGAGAAAGTCGGCGGCGACACCAGTGATTTGCCGGATTGCGCTACCTGGGCGGCCCGGGACGATCAGTCGATTAAAGACAAAGCCATGTCCGATGCCCTGCGGATTACGGCCTGCGAAAACGAGGATGTACGGTCTTTGCGGGAGCTGCTTGTTATTGGCTGTAAGGGGATTGCCGCCTATGCCGAGCATGCCGCGGTGCTTGGCCATGAAGACGACGGAATTTACGGGTTTCTCATGGAAGCACTGGCTTCCACCACAAAGGATCTTTCTGTGGATGAGATGATCGCCCTGGTCATGAAGGCTGGTGAGACCGCCGTCAACACCATGGCACTGTTGGACAAAGCCAATACCGGGGCATATGGTCATCCCGAGATAACGGATATTAATATCGGTGTGGGCCCCAATCCCGGCATCCTTATCTCCGGCCATGACCTCAAGGACATGGAAGAGCTGCTCAAGCAGACAGAGGGCACGGGCGTGGATGTCTACACCCACGGGGAAATGCTGCCGGCCAACTGCTACCCGGCATTTAAGAAATACAGCCATTTTGCAGGCAATTACGGCGGGTCGTGGTGGCACCAGAACAAGGAGTTTGAATCGTTTAATGGTCCCATTCTTTTGACGACAAATTGCCTGATACCCGTCAAAAAAGATAATACCTACCTGGACCGTCTGTTTACCACTGGTGTAGCGAATTATCCGGGCGCCGCTCATATCGCGGACCGGCCGGAAGGCGGGACAAAGGATTTTTCTCCGGTGATAGACGCTGCGAAAAAGAGTCCCCCCCCCGAGGCGGTCGAATCCGGAAAGATTGTGGCCGGGTTCGCCCGCAACCAGGTTCTGGCCCTGGCTGACAAGGTGGTTGAGGCGGTGAAGTCCGGCGCCATCAAGCGGTTTGTGGTGATGGCCGGTTGCGACGGTCGTCAGAAAGGCCGGAGCTATTTTACCGAGGTGGCGGAAAATCTGCCGGCGGATACGGTAATTCTTACGGCCGGGTGCGCCAAGTACCGGTACAACAAGCTCGATCTGGGCGACATCGGGGGTATTCCCCGGGTCCTTGACGCGGGCCAGTGCAATGACAGTTATTCCCTGGCTGTGATTGCCCTGAAGTTGAAAGAGGTGTTCGGCCTGGATGACATCAATGAACTGCCCATTTCCTATGATATCGCCTGGTATGAGCAGAAGGCCGTGGCCGTGTTGCTGGCCCTGCTTCACCTGGGCGTCAAGGGAATCCGTCTGGGTCCGACCCTGCCGGGATTCCTTTCGCCCACCGTGGCCAGCGTGCTGGTGGATAAGTTCAACATCAAACCCATCGGCACGGTCGAAGCGGATATCGCCGCCATGATGGAAGGAGCATAGTGATATGCGTTCCCACGCTCCTGCGTGGGAACGCATATACCCTTTACCCCAATTGATACTTTCCCCGCATATGCGTCGAAAGGGCACGGACTGTCTGGAACCCTTTTTCCACGGTGATGCCGATATCCGGGTTCACCAGACAGCACGTGGCGGGCGAGAGCAGGCCCTGAGCCAGTATCCGGTCCCGGTCCACACCCTTTGCCACCAGCCGCTGCCAGACATTTTCCAGTCGGGTGGTGAGGGTGTCCATGGTTTCCGCGGAAAAGGGTTCCATATTTGTGGGCACGATTCCCCAGCATAGAATCCCGCCCCGGTCCAGAAACTGCTTGATACTTCTGGCCGATGCGGCCAGAATGTCACCGTTGGTGTAAACGTCCATAGCCAGGATGTCAATGTCCAGCCCGAGCAGAAAATCCCAGTCCGGGTTACCGCACAGATGGATTCCCCGGGGCCGGTCAATCATGGCAAAAAAGGCATCCAGGTCGGTCCTGGCCTGCATGTCGCTGTAACCGGACATGGCGGAAAACAGAAACTGAAGTCCGGGCTCATCCACAAACATAAAAGCGTTCGCATTTTTCTTCACCAACCGCTCAAGCTGGACATTGATCCGACGGGCCATGAATTCGAACATCACCGGCCGAACTGTGTCGTCGAACAGGATGGGCCGGTCGTTCTCATTGTTCACATTATATCCGAAACTCACAGGCCCTTCCAGTTGTCCCCGGATGGCGGGGCGGTCGCTCAGATCCAGATCGAGAAACCGGTGGTAGACCGCTGAGTAGTCCCGGCTCACATCAAAGGTTGCCGGGTTGTCCATGGCGGCCATGTAATCACCCAGCTCGGCCATGAATTTGTCCGTGGAGAAGGAAAGCTTCCGGTTTGCCACATCCAGCACAATCCCCGGAAAATGTTCCGCCGCCTGAACATACATATCCTCGTAATAGCTGAGCAGGGGCAGCTGGGGCCAGAAGGGGATATCCAGGGACAGGGCGTATTCCATGGCCCGGTCCACCTCCGTGTGTGGCATCACCGCCATGGCGGTTGTTAACAAATTTCCCGGTATCGGCATAATTGGGTCTCCTGATTATGAGATTTCCGCTATTGCTCATTTTATTGAAATTCAGTCGAATATCAAGTCCCTGACAACGGGTCCGGACAGAATATCTTTTTTCTCCGGGTTTTTCCCGTTTTCTGGGGCCTGTTATGACGCGTCAAAGGTTGACGGTTTTGTCAAAAGTCCTATCTTATACATATACGATTGAAATCTGGTAAATTTTTTGACACTATAATCACGCAGGCGCGAATAATGAACCGGACAACCATTATCACCTGTCCCGGTTGCGGGACCAGAAACCGGGTTGCCCTGGACAGGATGCAGCAGGGGCCCAGGTGCGGGAAATGCAAGGCGTTACTGCCGGCATATCCCGATTCGCCGGTTACGGTCACGGATAATAATTTTGACCGGGCGGTGTTGGGTGAAACGCTTCCCGTACTGGTTGATTGCTGGGCGCCGTGGTGCGGCCCCTGCAAGATGATCGGGCCTATTCTGGATGAACTGGCCCGGACTTACCAGGGGCGGTTGAAAATCGTCAAGCTCAATGTGGATGAAAACCCCCGCACGGCCGGCATGTATCATATCAGCAGTATTCCCACACTGCTTTTTGTGAAGAACGGCAAGGTCGTGGATACCCAGGTTGGGGCACCGCCAAGGAATAAGCTGGAACAGCAGATAGAATCTTTTTTGTAAAATCGAAAAACCCGGCCAAGAAACCGGCAGGGGTGTCAGGAGGCCTTTTCATATGGGGAAAAAATCGATTCTGTTGATCGTGGTGATGGCCTGTATGCTGGCAATAACCGCCTGTTCAACTGTTCCGGTAACGGGCAGAAGCCAGATAACCCTTATTCCCCAATCGTCAATGCGCTCCATGAGTTTTCAGCAGTATGATGAATTTCTCTCGTCACACAAGGTTATTCGCAACAATGCCGATGCCCGGCGTGTGAAAACTGTGGGCACGCGCATCCAGAAAGCGGTTGAGCGCTATTTCGCACAGCAGGGCATGTCCGGTCAACTGGACGGTTATCAATGGGAATTCAACCTGGTGCAGGACGAAGCGGTCAATGCCTGGTGCATGCCCGGCGGCAAAGTTGTCGTTTATAGCGGGATTCTGCCCATGACAGGGAATGAGTCAGGGCTGGCTGTGGTCATGGGCCACGAAATCGCCCACGCGGTCGCCCGGCACGGCAGCGAACGGATGAGCCAGTCACTGGTTGTTCAGATGGGGGGGATTGCCTTTTCAAAGGCGCTTGCCGAACAACCGGAAACCACCCGTTCCTTATGGATGGCCGCTTACGGCCTTGGCGCACAATACGGAATGATGCTGCCATACAGCCGGCTCCATGAAAAAGAGGCGGACCATCTGGGGCTGATTTTTATGGCCATGGCCGGTTATGATCCCCGAACAGCAGTGGATTTCTGGAAACGTATGGCAGATGGCAGCGGAAAGGGCAAACCGCCTGAGCTTCTCAGTACTCACCCTTCGGACAAAACCCGTATCAGGGAAATCCGGAAGTTACTCCCGGAAGCCTTGCGGTATTATGAACAATAACGATACCGCTGCTCGCCTTTAATGCCTCATCTTCAGCCCGAATCCCCGTTTCGTTGGCCCATCTTTTTCGTTAACATGTCTTGTGCCACGCATGCTTCAGTGATCACATTTTTCATTACGGTTTCCACGGAAAGGGTTTCCTTCATAAGTCCGGTCACCTGGCCCATAAGAAAGAGCCCCTTTTCTGTGTCTCCTTCATCAATGGCCAGGGTAATGGCTTTATAGGCATTGGCCATACGTGCCAGTTGCCGGGATCTGGTAGCGCCGGCCAGGAGAATGCCGGCAACCGCCTTTATCCAGGGGAAACCATAGGCCCGTGCCGCATGCCGGGAGTTGGCTACGGCCTTGAGCAGATACAGCCTGTCTTTGATCAGTGCCGTGGCGCCGGGTGATATTGCGGCCCGGCAGGGGAGGCCGTCCAGTTTGTCGGTATAGATGGTGTCGGATGTCGATCTTTCGTTGCTCATGGTCTTCATGTTGGCGTGGGCCGGGCTCTCTTTTGTGTTCATGAACCGGGTCCCCATGGCAATACCATCCGCCCCGAGCGCCAGGGCCGCGGCCAGACCTCTGCCGTCGGCGAAGCCGCCGGCGGCAATCACCGGCACTGACACGCTGTCTGCAATTTGAGGAATCAGCACCAGAGACGTGACCTCCCCGCCATGGGCCGCAGCTTCATGGCCGGTCACGATCAGGGCGTCTACCCCGCTTTTCTGGGCGGACAGGGCATGGCTTGCATTGGTGACTGTTGCCACAGCGTGACCGCCATATTGGTGAACCGCTGCAATTAACCGATCTCCCTTGCCAAGTGTATAATTGACCACCGACACCGTTTCTTCAATCAGAATTGCAATTTTTTCCTCGGCACCGGGGATGATCAGGGGGACGTTGGCGCCAAAGGGAGCGTCTGTCCTGGTTCGGATTTCAGTGATGGCTGAGCGCGTTTGTTCCGCATTCAGGTCTGCGGTGGCCAGAATCCCCAGCCCTCCGGCATTGCAAACAGCCGCCACCAGTTCCGGATTGCTGATGCCGGTCATGCCCGACAGAAGAACGGGGTATCGGCAGCCGAATAGTTCTGTTGCGCGGGTTTTCATAAAATCTCCTCTTATATCGTTCCGACGGGTACTGGGCAGGTCAGATTGATCTTTTCATGGATGCTTTTTTACGCATGGGAAATTATCAACATCTGTATTTACCAGAAACTAATGTGAAAGGAAAGGCCTGATTTTTAGGTGGTTAAGTTTGACGGCTTCGTAAAAAGTCCAATTTCTTTGTTGCGCTGCATCTCTCGTCATGTCACGTACGGCTAAGTACGCTCCATTCCTCGAGATTTGCGCGCCGCGAACTTGAACTTTTTACTTTGCCGTCCCAAAATCGACTTTTTACGAAGCCGTCATTCATAAATGCGAATTTTTGCGTAAGATCAAGGAAAACGAGGGATTAAGCCAGGCGTACGGGATGTGCGCCGCACAAGCAAGCCCGAAGGTTGACGCGGATATTGCGCAAAAAGGCCATTGATGGATGAAAATTATTTATCGCATCACCGGGAGGAATACACATGCTTATGCAATATCGGCAGGTTTATAAAACCGTATCGGGAATATTTATTTTTGTGATCATGGGGCTTATCGCACTGCCGGCCGCGGCAATGGATACCTTTTTTGTGGGGGCGCGTGCCATGGGCATGGGCGGGGCCAATGTGGCAGCCGTGGATGATACGTCTGCCCAGTATTATAATCCTGCCGCGTTTGGCTTTTTGGGTCTGCAAAATCCCGATGGTTCCAGGATGCCGGAGGATAACAACAACCTCGGTCGAAAAGACTGGGGCGTTGATCTGGACGGCGCCGTGGGCTACCGGCTTGAAAATAATTTTGGCCGTTACGCGGATACCCTGGCGGACATTAATCTGGATGGGCTGAGCAATGGTATCGATACCCCGGCAGAGGCAAGGGAACTGGTCAGTCTGGCAGGCAGCCTGGAGGGGATATCATCGCCGGATACCGCCGTAAATGCCGATGTATCGCTGGGGGCTGCAGGCCGTTCAGGCCATTTTGCATTCGGGATGAGGGGCTTTGCCCAGGCCCACGGCCGGGTTTATGAACTGGATTTGACGAATCTCGGTCTTGATGTGAGCCGGGCCGAACTGGTGAACGGGCTGGATACGGTGGTCCTCCCCGGGTTTGACAGCACCGGGTATACATACCGGGTGTTTACCCCGCAACAGCGACAGCAGTTGGCAACGGCCTACGGGGTTGGTGCGAATAACGAAATTATTCAAAAACTGGATTACATGACCAGTCAGGAGAGTGCTAATCCGGAAGATGTTGCCGGCACGGTGGCGTTGCTGGCGGCCATGGGAAATGCGGCCGGTGAAGGGACGCTTGAGGACAACCGGACATCGGTCCTGCTCAGCGGATTTTCGGTGAGCGAGGCGGTACTCTCTTACGGGCGGGCATTGAATAGCCGCTGGTCCCTTGGCGGCAATGTCAAGTTGATGCAGGGCCGGGTATACGGCAACAGAGTCGTCGTGTTTGATGACGATGCCGATGAAGTGCTGTCGGAAACCGATGCGCGGTATGAGGAAAGCCTCAATTTCGGCATAGACCTGGGCGTCATGGCCCGCTTCCGGAAATTTAACGTGGGGATTATGGGCCGAAACCTCAATTCCCCGAAATTCGACGGGTTGTATGACCAAATCCTGCTGTCCAACGGTCAGGTCGTGCCGGTCAGCGTCAGCGATGTAAAACTGGACCCTCAGGTGACCGCGGGTGTTGCCTTTATTCCTTTTACCACCCTGACCCTGGCCGCTGACCTGGATTTAACGGAAAATGATGCCATTTTCAGCAGCTACCAGACGCAGAACCTGCACCTGGGACTGGAATGGGATGCCTTCCGGTTCCTCGCCCTGCGCCTAGGGACCTACAAAAACCTCTCAGAAAGCGATATCGGGTGGGTTTACACCGCCGGTCTGGGCGTGAATTTATGGGCGGCCCGGTTGGATATCAGCGGCGCCATGGCCGATGAAACCGAAACCTTTGACGAAGATGAAATCCCCATTGAAAGCCGGCTGGCGTTCAAATTCAGCGTCGATTTTTGATGGCCCATTTTTCCATTGCAATCTTCCCGGCCAGGTCGTAAACTGCTTTTTTGATGCCCGGCGATGGAGGAGACCGGGGGCGGATTTTGAAGGTTTCAAACATGAATGGCAGTGATACCTGTCACAGGCTCAGGTTCATAAGAATACTTTTTATATGGGTTGCTCTTCTTGTTGTTGCCGGGTGTGGCACTGTGGGGCCGGATTATAAATCACCTGAAATGGTGTTGCCTGCAGCATGGCACACCCCCGCTCAAAACGTCCAAACGGCCTCCGATGTGTCTGCTTTGGCACAATGGTGGAAAAATTTCAATGATCCCCTTTTGTCCCGCCTGATTCAACAGGCCGTTGCGGCCAATCTCGATTTGAAAACCGCTCTTGAACGGCTGACCCAGGTGCGGGCCGAAAGAACAGTGACCCGTGCCGGCCTTTTCCCGTCACTGGACACCTCGGCATCAACTGCACGCAGGCGCAGCGGCAACACAACCCGGACGACGTATGCAACAGAACTGGACGCCGGCTGGGAAATTGATTTGTTCGGTGGGCAGCGGCGGGCCTTAGAAGCGGCCAATGCCGACATCCAGTCCAGCCGTGAAGCGGTGAATGATGTCCAGGTCTCACTGACGGCTGAAGTGGCATTGACCTATTTCGATCTCCGTGCCGTCCAGGCACGGCTCGACATCACCACGGAAAACCTTTCCCTGCAAACAGATACGTTTCAGCTGGTTCGTTACCGCTATCTTGCCGGGCTGGATGACGAATTGTCACTGGAACAGGCCAGGGCTGCCATGGAAAACACACGTGCCCGCCTGCCGGATCTGCGGACGGCAGTTGCAGAAGCCCAAAACCGTCTGGCCGTTCTTTTGGGGAAACAGCCGGGACGCCTGGATGATGAACTCCGGGATCATGCGCCGGTGCCGCAGGCATCCGCTGCTATAGTGGTTGGCGTTCCTGCGGATCTGCTGCGGCGTCGGCCGGATATCCGGCAGGCTGAACGGGAGCTGGCCGCCCGGACCGCCCGGATCGGGGTGGCAAAATCGGAACTTTATCCCAAACTGACCTTGACCGGATCCATCGGCTATGAGGCCCTGTCCACGGATGACCTGTTCTCCGCGGGAAGCCGATTCTGGCGATATGGTCCCGGCATCTCATGGCCGATTTTTCAGGCCGGTGCCATCCGCGCCGGTATAAAGGTGGCGTCATCTCAGCAGAAGCAGGCCCTGCTTGCATATGAGGCAGCGGTTCTGGCCGCACTGGAAGAGGTGGAGAACGCCCTGGCCGCCTATGGCCAGGAACTGGACAGGCGACAATCCCTTGAAAAGGCTGCAGATGCCGCCCGGAAGGCCACGGCAATGGCGCAGAACAAATATGATGCCGGGCTTATCGATTTTGACACCCTGCTCGATGCGCAGCAGACACTGCTTTCATACGAAGATGAGATGGTGCAGAGCCGCGCGTCGGTGGGGATGAACCTTGTCCGCCTTTACAAAGCCATGGGCGGAGGCTGGACATCCCTGGCCGTGAATAATGGGGCGGACGGGGAGACTGACGGAGAGACAGACAATGACCCGGAAGCATCATTCTGACAATTATGCCACGCCGCCGTCCGGCAGCGGAGATGCGGATATTCAGCAAACACTGGGCCTGAACCGGACGGCCGGTCCCGGCCGCCTTGTACTTCATGTTTTCATCTGGAGCGTGCTTGCAGCGATTCTTATTGCCGGTCTGGTTGTCTGGCATACCCGTGATACCGGCAGCAAGCTGCGCTATGAAACCCGGACCGTGATACGGGATCACCTTACCATCACCGTGAGTGCCACCGGTAACCTGGAACCCACCAATCAGGTGGATGTGGGCAGCGAGCTTTCCGGCATCATCGAGACTGTGGCCGTGGATTACAACGATCATGTCAAGGTGGGCCAGATGCTGGCCCGGCTGGACACCCACAAGCTCGAAGCGGATGTGACCCGGTATCAGGCGGCACTGGAATCAGCACGGGCCGGTGTGGATCAGGCAAGGGCGGCCCTGAAGGATTCAGAGACACAGTTTGAAAGACTTTCCCGCGCCAGGGAGTTGAGCGGCGGCAAGGTTCCGTCCGCCTATGAATTGGAGTCGGCGGAAGCCGCCTTTGCCAGGTCCCGGGCGGATGTCACCGCGGCCCGGGCCCAGGTGAAACAGGCAGCGGCAGTTCTGGCATATGCAGAAACAGATCTGGACAAGGCCGTGATCCGGTCGCCCATTAACGGCATTGTACTGAGCCGGGATGTGGATGCGGGCCAGACCGTGGCCGCATCCCTGCAGGCGCCGGTGCTGTTCACCCTTGCAGAAGACCTGGCCCGGATGGAATTGCACGTGGATGTAGACGAGGCCGATGTGGGGCTGATCGAGGAAGGACAGGCTGCCACTTTTACGGTGGATGCCTATCCCGACAGGACCTTCCCGGCCCGTATTATTCAGGTCCGCTACGCAGCCCAGAATACAGGCGGGGTGGTGACCTATGAAACCGTCTTGCAGGTGGACAATGAATCTCTGCTGTTGCGGCCGGGCATGACCGCAACCGCGGACATAACGGTCAACCGCGTAGAAGACGCCATTCTGGTACCCAATGCCGCGCTCCGTTTTTCGCCGCCGGCACCGCCGGGACAGGGCGAAGCAGTAGAAAAGGAACGGAACAAAAGTTTTATCCGCAAGATGTTTCCGCGGCCGCCGCACCGCAGAACCCGGGCCGGGAATGGGACTGCTGACAAGGGAGACAGGGTCTGGGTGTTGAAAAACGGACAACCAACCCCTGTGGTTGTGACCACCGGTATTACCGACGGCGTCAATACCCAGATCACCGGCGGGAATATCGGGCCGGGAATGGAAGTGGTTGTAGGCGCCATCGGCATGGCGGAATAGGGCTACTCTTAAAACGCCTGGCCCGGCGACAACAAATGACAGTAATAAATGGACGCCTATCATAACATCAATGATAAAAAACCGTCGCTCATTCAACTGACCGGCGTGGCCAAAACCTATGGTACGGGCAAGGCAACCATGAACGCCCTGCGGGGGATTGACATGGCGATTGATGCCGGAGAGTTTGTCGCTGTCATGGGGCCCAGCGGATCGGGCAAGTCCACCTGCATGAACATTCTCGGATGCCTGGATGTGCCGTCTGCCGGAACATACCGGTTCAAGGGAGCGGCCGTGGAACGCCTTACCCGGAATCAGCGGGCCTTGCTGCGGCGGCATTATATCGGCTTCGTGTTTCAGGGATTCAACCTGTTGCCCCGAACCTCGGCTTTAGAGAATGTCGAGCTGCCGCTTGTTTACCGAAGCGTATCCATGAAAGAACGCCGCCATCGGGCGATGGGGGCACTGGCGTCAGTGGGACTTTCCGGATGGGAGCACCACACCCCCGGCGAACTGTCAGGGGGGCAGCAGCAGCGGGTGGCCATCGCCCGTGCCCTGGTTATTGACCCGGCGGTACTCATGGCTGACGAGCCCACCGGGAACCTGGATTCCACGACCAGTGTCGAGATTATGAAGCTGATCACGGCCCTGAATCAGGATCAGGGCATTACCGTGGTCATGGTCACCCATGAACCGGACATGGCGGCATATGCCCGCCGCGTGGTGAATTTTCTGGATGGCCGAATAGAGGCCGCCGGTGATATGCAGGAAGGGGGGCCGGCATCATGATATGGGAGACGGTTCTCTTGGCCCTTCGGGCCATCCGCCGAAACGTGCTGCGCTCCTTTCTGACCATCCTGGGGATCGTTATCGGTGTGGCCGCCGTGATCACCATGGTAACCCTGGGGGGTGGGGCAACGGCCCAGGTCACGGCCGAAATATCGGCCCTGGGCAGCAACATGCTTCATGTGCGACCGGGCCAGGGGTTTCATGGGCCAGGTGGTCGGCGCATGGCCGCGGATGATTTCACCATTGAAGATGCCCAGGCCATTCGCCGGGAGATATTCGGGCTGGAAGCGGTGGCGCCGGCCTCCACCAAGGGAGCCCAGGTGATCCACGGCAACCGGAACTGGAGCTCCACGGTGATGGGGGTGACCAACGACTATCTCAAGGTGCGGGACTGGGACCTGACAGCGGGCCGCCTGTTTTCGGAAAACGAGGCCCGAGGCGGCCGGACCGTCTGTATTATCGGCACGACTGTTCGGGATGAATTGTTCGGCAATGAAAATTCCCTGGGGGCAAAGATCCGGCTGAACAAGCTTTCCTGCCAGGTGGTGGGGGTGCTGGCATCCAAGGGACAGTCCAGTTTCGGGCGGGATCAGGATAACCTGGTGCTCATGCCGCTGCGGGCGTTTCAACGGCGAATGCAGGGCGACACGGATGTGGAAACTATCTATGTATCGGCAATGGACGGTGTCTCCACCAGCCGGGTTAAGGCGGATATCGAGCAGTTGATGCGGGAGCGTCGGCGAATACAGCCGGGACAGGATGACGATTTTCATGTCCGCGATATGCAGGAAATCGTGGGCGCCCTTACCGGCACTACCCGCGTTATGACTGCCCTGCTCAGTGCCGTGGCCGCGGTAAGCCTGCTGGTGGGGGGCATCGGTATCATGAATATCATGCTGGTGTCCGTGACCGAGCGGACCCGGGAGATCGGCACGCGTCTGGCGATCGGCGCCCTGGCCCGGGATGTGCTCCTGCAGTTTCTGATCGAGGCGGTGGTGCTTTCCCTGTTCGGCGGTATTTTCGGCATCATTCTGGGGCTGGTGGCCGCCGGTGCGGGTTCCCGCCTGCTGGGCGTTCCTTTTATCCTCAACCCCGGGATAATCATTATTGCATTTGCTTTTTCCGCAGCCGTGGGCGTGGTGTTCGGCTTTTTCCCGGCCCGTCAGGCCGCCCGGCTGGATCCTATTGATGCGCTTCGCCACGAGTAATAACGTCCCATTGGAACGCAACAGGGATATTTTTTACTTTCGGTGGTGAAGGCAATATGGCAGACTGTAAATAGAATACGGTATGGCGATGTTCAGGCGGTATAAGGTGTTCAAATGAAAAAAATATCCATCCTGATGACGGCCGGCCTGTTGTTTCTTCTCTTCAGTGGCTTCGGCGTCACGTCATCGGCCGCAGTAAAAAAACTCACGGTTCCCTGCGATCAGGAAAAGCTGGAATCCGGTGAAATCCAGGTGTTTACCCACCGGTACACGTTGAAAGACGGTGGCGAAGGAAAACGCGTCATCGGTATCATGCTTCTTGACGCGCCGCCGGCACAGGTCTGGAAGGTCCTTGAAAACTGGGACGCTATGGGCCCCTATGTCAAAAGCCTGAAATACTATAAAACGATTCATGTAATCAATCCGGTATCAGATATCGCATCCGGCGTATCGCTTATCGAAGGCAAACTGAAGGTCGGCATTCTCTCGTTCCTCTATACTCTGCGCGTCACCTTTGACCGCGTCGGATACAGTCAGGAATGGCGAATGCTCACAAGTGACGAAATTGTCGACTGTAAAAAACAGCAGATTCCCATCAGGGACAGCAGTGCCAGCATCAAGGATATCCGCGGTTTTGAGTATATCGAGCCCTATGGTGACGGTTCAAAGACCATATACTGGTATGCTCCCGTTGTCGAGGTGTCAGGACTGGTCCCCGGCTGGGTGGAACGGGCAATTTCAAAGAGCAGCCTCAATGAATACATGGAAGCCGTTCGAAAGATGGTGCAGTCGCAATAGCACCGCTGTTATAAAAAGAGAAATGAGGCGAAGGCATTTTTCTGTTAACACGGGTTGATTATTAAAATGAACATGCAATCAAAAAAAGTATTTGCAATGGTGGACTACGGGATCTGCAACCCCGGGCAATGCGATCCGGAGAACGGGATATGCCCGGCTGTGGGTGCGTGTGAGCATAAAGTCATTAAACAGATGGACGGTGCTTTTGAATCCCCCATGATTTTTCAGGACATGTGCATGGGGTGCTGGGATTGTATGGCGGCCTGTCCGCTGGATGCGATCTCCATGAAACAGGTCTCCTGAATTTTATAAGGAAAGCCGGCTCTGTGATCTCACCGCCGGCCATTATTCCATCCTCAATCTTATCAATAAGCTGATTGCCGGTATGCATTGATATGACAAACACCCGGTTTGCCTGACATCTTCTGAATGCCCGCCTGTTCGTCTGATCATCAGACCGTCAGAATGTATTGTCTGTTTTTCTGCGCAAGCGGAATGTATTATAATAAATAACTTGGCAATTACCGGAATTCGGATGGTGTGGTCTTCATTGTTATGATGATTTCTTTTTTAAAAAAACTGATCGTTTGGGGCGGCATATGTTTTGTGCTCGTCCTTACGTTGGCGGTGGGATACTGCTGGTATCTGTCCGGCCGGATTGAGGATCGCTTTTCCGGCCGGCGGTGGGATATTCCGTCCACCATTTATGCGGACAGCACGCTGCTGTTTCCCGGAAAGCCGCTTTCGCTTTCACGGTTTGAAGAAAAACTGCGGAAGCTGGGATACCGCCGGACATCCGGCCCGCCCGGGATAAAAGGCGAGTACCGGGTCGAAGACAGCGACATGGAGATCTATTTCAGGGATTTGGATCTGCCCGACAATCATCGTCCGGGATTTCCGGCGATTCTTTCCATGGCAGACGGCAAAATCCGCCTGATCCGGCGAACCGATACAGGGGGGGCGTTGCCCCTCGTGGAACTGGCGCCGGAAGTGCTCATGGAATTTTTCGGCAGGGAACGGGAACTACGACGCGTTGTTTCCATGGGAGCCATTCCGGCACATCTCCGGCAGTCCGTGATGGCTGCCGAGGATCACCGGTTTTACGACCATTTTGGCGTGGACCCGCGGGGCATTCTCCGGGCCCTGTATACCAACATCCGGTACGGTGAAATCCGCCAGGGCGGTTCCACCCTCACCCAGCAGCTGGCCAAAAACTATTTCCTTACCCCGGAGCGGACCTTTCGGCGCAAGCTTCACGAACTGTTCATCGCCCTGACCCTGGAGTTTAATTATACCAAGGATGAAATCCTCGAAATTTATTTAAATGAAATCTATCTGGGCCAGAAAGGGTCAGCCGCTATAAACGGGGTGGGTGAGGCCGCCTATTTCTATTTCGGCAAACCTGTGGAAAACCTGACCCTGGCCGAGTCGGGGGCCATTGCCGGTCTTATTAAGGGCCCAAATCTGTTTTCGCCCTATACCCATCCGGAAAACTGTAAATCGCGGCGAAACCAGGTACTCCATGCCATGCATGACCTGGGATGGATTACCGATGATCAACTGTCCGTGGCGCTTAAAGAGCCGCTCAATACCGTGGGGTTTGAAAAGTACAGCCGCAAGGCCCCCTATTTTATGGATTATGTAACCCAGCAGCTTGACGACCTTTACGCGGAAGATATTCTGGCAAGTATGGGCTTTTCCATTTATACCACACTGGATACAGGGATACAGGCAGCGGCAGAAAACGCATTTGCAAACGGTCTTGCCCGGCTGACGGCTGAAAATCCCGCCTTGCAACGGGACAATCCCGAAAAGCGCCTTCAGGGAGCAGTTGTGGCCCTTCATCCCCGGACAGGCAATATCCTTGCCATGGTAGGCGGTCGGGACTATGTTACAAGCCAGTTCAACCGGATCACACAGGCCCGCCGCCAACCGGGAAGCTGCTTTAAGCCCATTGCCGTAGCTGCGCTACTGGATACATTCAGGCCGTCTGACCTGTTGTCCAATACAGAAACCACCTATACGATCGATGACCGGCAATGGACGCCGGAAAATTTCGGTGAATTTCCGGAAGAGACGCTTTCGGTGTGCCAGATGCTGAAGCGGTCCTGTAACCGGGCGGCCGTGGACATGGTGGTGCGCGGCGGGCCGGGAAAAGTTGTCACACTGGCCGAAAAATTCGGTTTTTCAACCCCCATGCAACCATATCCATCCATTGCCCTCGGGGCATTCGAGGTGATCCCGCTGGAGCTGGCCCGGGCCTATTGCGCCTTTGCAGCTGACGGTATCGAGCCGTTTCCCCTTTCGGTAAAAGATGTGGTGGACGAAGCCGGCAATGTGCTGGTGCAGCGCCACATGGATATTAACCGGGTGCTTTCGCCGGCAAAGGCATTTCTGGTCACCGATATGCTGACATCGGTTGTCACGGACGGAACGGCCCAGTCCCTTGGAGAAAAGGGGGTGGTTTTCCCTCTGGCCGGCAAGACCGGCACCACCAATGACTACCGGGACGCCTGGTTTATCGGTTACACCCCCGATTTTCTTGCCCTGATATGGGTGGGGTTTGACAATGGCGATCCTGTCTGGTCCACCGGCTCCGGGGCGGCCCTGCCGATTTTCGCGGAACTGGTCAAATCGATTCCCGGCCATATTGCCGGCAAGTCGTTTACAATGCCGCCGGGTGTGATAAAAAAGAAAGTGTGTAAACAGAGTGGCGAGCTCGCGATTTTTCTGCAATGCCCGGAAACGTATGATGAATACTTTATTGAAGACAACCCGCCGGGGAGAAAATGTCATATTCACGGACAAACCGGCATGTTCCGGAGGATGCTGGATGGGGTTAAGGATCTGTTTAAATAAAAAAATCGCCCGGGGGGGGCGGGGACTTTTGCTGGTAGCGGGGTTGATCAGCCTGTGCGCCTGTGCCGGGATTCCGAAGGCACCCGAATCACCGGCTGAAACAGCGCTGCCCGCGCCGGAAATGGTGGGGCCGCCCGGTCAATCAGATCATGCCGCGGATGCCAGAATGGCGGCTGCCCACAACCTTGTAAAGACCGGTTATCAATTGCTTCAACAGCAGCAATATGATGAGGCCATCCGGGTGTTTGAACGGGCCGTGGGTATCAACCCCGGTGACGGATCTGCCTATTATTATCTTGCGGAGGCCTGGCTTGCCAAAGGGGACGCCGACCGGGCTCACCGATTCAATGAATTGGCAATGCTCTATCTCCGCGACGATTCAGACTGGGCAAGGCGGGCTGTATCCCAGCAACGCCGGATTGAACAGAAGCGCAAAAAGAATCGTATCCGGCGCGATGCCTCGTTAAACCTTTCACAACGGTCATTTTCTGGCAATAACGGCCCTGATGATTTCCAGAATGGAAACGGCGATGAGAAAGAGGCCGGCGGTATAGGCATATTGTACCCAGCTGTAATAATGCCAGTTTGCCCACATGGTGTTGCCATAGGTAAAATAGTAAATGATGTTGGCAATAATCACATATAAAAGCGCAATAACATCGGCGTACAAAAGAGCAAAGAAGATTTTCCGGATCATGCTACCTCCTCTTATTTGTTGTGTTGAATATGGCTAATCATCTCCTTTTCTACCGGACCTGCACCAGCACCGAATCCACGATATCGTCAAACTGGTCAGCCAGGATGATTTTGATGTCGGCTTTAATAGGATCGGGTAGGTGCTGCACGTCAGCCTCGTTTCGGGCCGGAAGAACCACGGTTTTGACACCCGCACGCCGGGCGGCCAGCAGTTTTTCGCGAATCCCGCCAACCGGCAGAATCCGGCCGCTCAGGGTGATTTCGCCCGTAAAGGCCATGCCCGGCCTGGCAGGTCTTCCGGTCAGCAGCGAAATCAGCGCCACGCCGATGGTCAGGCCGGCTGAAGGGCCGTCCTTGGGAATAGCGCCCGCCGGGATATGGATGTGCAGATCCTGGAGATCAAAGAAATTTTCCGGGATGTCAAGGCGTTCGGCATTGCTCCGGATATAACTCAGTGCCGCCTGGGCCGACTCTTTCATTACGTCGCCCAGTGAGCCGGTCATCATCAGGTTGCTTCGCCCTTTCATTTTTGTGGCTTCAATAAAGATAATCTCTCCGCCCGAAGCTGTCCAAGCCAGGGCCGTGGCAATCCCCACCTTGCCCTCGGCCTGGGCCATCTCCGCGTGGTATTTACGCGGCCCCAGGTAATCCCGCACCGTATCGGCGTCGATTGTCAGGTCGTCCGGCGCCGTGTCCTGTCCGAGGATGTCCCGGGCTGATTTCCGGCAGATGGCATCGATGCGCCGCTGAAGATCCCGCAGGCCGGCCTCCCGCGTATACCCGCCGATGATGGCTTGAACCGCCTCCGGTGTGAAGACCGGGGGATGATTTTCCAGGCCGTTGTCCTTGATGGCCCGGGGAATCAGGTAATCAAAGGCAATGCGTTCTTTTTCCTCTTCGGTATATCCCGACAGATTCAGGACCTCCAGCCGGTCCAGCAGCGGCCCGGGAATCTGGTCCACGATATTGGCGGTGGCAATAAACATAACGGCGGAAAGGTCAAAAGGGACATCCAGGTAGTGATCCACGAAGGTCGCGTTCTGCTGGGGGTCCAACACTTCCAGCAGGGCCGCCGCAGGGTCGCCTTTCACGTCCTGGCCGAATTTATCCAGTTCGTCCAGCATGAACACCGGGTTGCTGGCGCCGGCCCCTCGAATTTCACGGATAATCCGGCCCGGCATAGCACCCACGTAACTTCTTCGGTGCCCCCGGATTTCGGACTCGTCCTTTACACCGGCAAGGGAGATGCGAATAAACTCCTTTCCAAGGCTCCGGGCAATAGACATCCCCAGGGAGGTTTTTCCGGTGCCGGGCGGGCCGGCAAAGCAGAGAATAGGGCCTTTGGCGCGGAGTTGTTGTTTTTTGGCGCCCAGGGCCTGGCGGACCGTGGCGCGGATTTCTTCCAGCTTGAACGGTTTGGTAATATAATTAAAGGATCCCCGTTTCATGGCCTCCACCGCGCTGGTGACCGTGGCATACCCCGTTATCACGATGACCTCAACACCGGGATCTTTTTCCCTGGCTTTTTCCAGCACCTCCATCCCGTCCACTTTGTCCATTTTCAGATCGGTAATAATGATGTCCACCGGAGTTGTGTCCAGTCGTTCCAGGGCTTCGGCGCCGTTTTTTGCGGTTGTTACCAGATAGCCTTCCTTGGTGAGGACATGCTCCAGATTTTTCCGGGTACGCACTTCGTCGTCTACCACAAGAATGGAATACTGGCGGGACAGCTTGATGATCCGCACGGCCAGGTATTCCAGGATGCGGTTCTTGATCTCCTCCAGCCCGAAGTGCTCCTCATTCAGCACCGCTTCCGCATGCTTGATGTCCAGCCGGTCCTCTGTGGCGGCATGCCAAGGCAGGGAAATCAGATAATCAATATAATTGAGGGCAATGGTGTACTCGCCGCTTGAAGGACTGGTCTGGGCCATTTTATCCAGCTCTTTCATGGCGACTTTAGTCACATTTTCGGGCATCTTGGCGGCACTGATCTTTTCCCGCCACTCCTCAATTTCCGTGACCTCTGTAGATGTATCGGATTTTTCCTCCTTTTTAAAAAGCGCCATGCGTGTCCTCTCCCTAATTCGATCAGTCTGCCAAATATGTTTGATGCCCTATTATTCAATGAAAATACCTGTTTTGCAAGTGAGGATTCTGGACCGGTACGCTATTGAATGTGGTAACAAGCAGACAATGGTGTTCAATGTGATTGAGAGGGTGCTTTTTGTGAAGCCTTTCAATCTGCCGGAAAAATAAGCATGGAAGGACTGCCGTTGCGATATGCAATGGCTGTTCATTTTCTGCAATATCAATAACATATTGAAAATAAATGATAAGTTTTAACAGGCCGCGGAACGTTACATATTGCAATAGTAAATTGGTGGCAAGGATATCGGCCCTTGTTGGAAAATATTATTAAAATCATATAGTTATATAATTTTTTAAACTTTGGCATGGCCCTTGCTAATTCTTTTGCCAAGCATAACTAATTTCATTAACCAAGCAGGAGGTCGCAATGAAATCATCACCAAAACTCAGAAAACTGGAACGCATCATGATGGCCGTTACCTTTGCCGAAGCAAACGAACACGATACGGCCCTTGAGCTTATGGCCGAATCCGATCAGCCGGCAAAACAGCAGCGCAAGAAAAAGACGGCCCGGGTTCAGGCAGATAACCGGCCGCAAATGCGGATGTAATCATTATCTGAAAGGCATGCATGATGGGAAAGGTATTGCTGGCCATAGACGGAATGCAGCCCGACCGGCAGATTTTCGGCTATGCCGTTGATTTTTGCCGGCGGATAAAAGCGGAGTTGAATATTCTGCACATAATCGACCCGGATGTTGCCAGGGGACGGTTGACCCGGTTGAAAAAGCAGGCCCGGCTGGCCCGGAACTATCTGGAGAAAACCATGATGGCGGCTGCTTTTGCCGAAACCGGTGAGCATGAAACAGCAAAGGAATTGATGGATGAGGCCGCCGCCAATATCCGACGCCTGCTTGCGGAAAAGAACGAACAGAATGTTCAGTACCGCGTCAAGGTCCGGAGCGGTGACGTTCACAGAGAAATCGAGACGTATGTCAATCAGCACCGGGATGTGGTGCTGGCGATCTATGATGATACGATTCCATCCACAGGCGACGAACAAAGCGGTGAGACAGAACGGCCGGCATTGCAGCGGCACAGCCGCCAGAAGCACAGGGCCAACGTATCGAATCTGAAAAAAAGACTGTCAGTCCCGCTGGTGGCCCGGCGGGTAGAGACTCAGTGAAAATATAAATTATAGATAAAAATAAAAGGAGGTCGTATGAAATCATTATTACAGAAACTGATGGCCCGAGGGCGGTCGGTTCGCGACAAGATGGAAGAATACCAGGAAACCATCACGTTTGCCGAAGCCGGCGAGGCAGCGATGGGAGCGCCTGCCGATGAGGCGGTTCAGATGGAAGAACATCCGGGCCAGTTGCTGGTTATCGGTAACGGCAGTGGATTTTCCCAACGGATTATTGACTATTCCCTGGAAATGGCACAGCGTATGACTTATGATATTCTTGCCCTGAACATTGCGCCGGTGCCGGAGGAGACCTTCGCTTTTATTGCGCCGTCCCGTGGTAAGCTCAAAGAGTTTGAGGATCAGTCCCGGGAGAATGTTCAGTCGTTTCAGGCGGCCGCACAGCAGATGGGCATCACTTTTAACCATACAGTCAAGTTCGGGGAGACGGACGCCATTATCGATGAGCTGGGAAAAGAATATGGCACCATCGAGTTTGTCGTTTCCGAGCCGGAAAAAGAACAGGTTGCCGCCCGACCGGAAAAGGAAAAGCGCCCGGAACAGCAACTGCATGTCTATTCGATGGTTTAAAGGGGTAGGAGGCACCAATGACATTCCATTTTTTTTTAGGTCTTGCCTTGATACTGGTTGCCGCGGGGCTTTGTTACATGTTTCGTCACGAAAACAAGGAGTGATGACAGCCCCGCCTTAAATGATAGTTTTATAAAAAGATCAAATTGTCATGGCAAAGTAGAAAGTCAGAGTTGCAAGACCGGTCTCTATGACGTGAGAACTGCGGCGTACCTGGTGTACGCCGCAGTTGCAGGAGGGGCAGCGCTTTTCTGTATCGGGCTTTTTATAGGGCCATGAAAATGATTCGAAAGAAGAAAGGAAGGAACAACCTGAAATGACCCCTGATATGATACTGACCATGATTGTTCTGGTATTTGTGATTGTTCTTTTTGTGTTTGAATGGGTCCGGGTGGATGTGGTGGGCATATTGATGATGGTGCTGCTGCCGCTTTGCGGGCTGATTTCCCCTGATGAAGCGTTTGTCGGCCTGAGCAGTAATGCGGTCATATCGATTATTGCCGTTATTATTATCGGCGCGGGACTGGACAAGACCGGAGTGATGAATCAGGTGGCCCAGCCGATCATTAAATTTGCCGGCAAGAGTGAAAGCCGTATCATTACCCTGATCAGCGGTACCGTTGGCGTGATTTCCAGTATGATGCAGAATATCGGCGCAGCGGCGCTTTTTCTCCCTGCGGCCCAGCGAATCGGTAAACGAATGAATATCCCGGTGTCGCGGATTCTCATGCCCATGGGATTCTGTGCCATTATCGGTGGAACGCTGACCCTGGTGGGGGCCAGCCCCACCATTCTTCTCAACGACCTCATGACTGTCGGTGGAAAAGAACTGGCGCCCTTCGGGTTGTTTACCCAGACCCCCATCGGTATCTGTCTGCTGGCTACGGCGATTCTTTATTTTATTATCTTTGGCCGGTTTATCCTGCCGGCCGGCAGCGGAGAGGATGACCAGGGGATCACGTCTTCCCTCGCAGCGGCCTATCGGGCATTTGACAATGTTGTGGAGATCCATGTGCCCGAAGATGCCGGTGAACCCAGGCGGCTGGATGAGCTGGATCTTCAGGCCAAGTTCCTGGTGACCGTGATTGCCGTCAATTTTGCCGGGAAAAAGGATAAAAGCTTTGTCCCCAGAAGTTTTGATAGGATTTCACCGGGCGACGATCTGGCGGTGGTGGGCCGGCGTAAACGAAACGTGGAAAAAATGGCAAAAGAACTGGGCTGGGAGGTGAAAGCCGGGCTGGAGGTGTTTGCAGAAAGCCTCTCCCGCACCAATGCCGGCATGGCCGAAACCATTGTGTCGCCCCGGTCCGAACTGATCGGCAAAACCATGAGCGAGGTGGATTTCAAGGAGCTTTACGGGGTGAATCCGCTGGCCTTGTTCAAGGGAAACCGCATCTACTATTCGGGGCTTACACACATTCCTCTTCAGATGGGAGATACGTTGCTGTTAAAAGGACCCTGGGAGCGGTTTCATATTCTGAAAAATCACCCCCAGCCCCGGGCCCTGACCTTTTCCACGCCCCTGGAAGGTGAGATTCTCCGGCCGCAAAAGGCAAAGCTGGCCCTCATGTGGCTGACCATCGCCCTTGTTCAGGTGATTTTTCTGAAAATAAAACTCTCTGTCGCGCTGATGTCGGGCGCATTGGGCATGATTATTACCGGTGTATTGAAAATTGACGAGGCATACCGTTCCGTCGACTGGATGACGGTCTTTCTATTGGGCGGCCTGATTCCCCTGGGCATCGCGTTTGAGAAGACGGGTACGGCCGCTTTTATTGCCGAACGGGTGCTGGGGCTGCTGGGCGATCCCGCCCCCATTGTGCTTCTGGCCGTTGTCGGGCTGATGACCTCATTTTTTACCCTTGTGATTTCAAATGTGGGCGCCACAGTCCTGCTTGTGCCCCTGTGCATGAACATGGCCATGATGGCGGGCGGTGATCCGCGAATGGCCGCCCTTGTGGTCGGGCTTTCTGCGTCCAATACCTTTGTTCTGCCGACCCATCAGGTGAATGCCCTGATCATGCGGCCCGGCGGATACAGAACCGTGGACTACGCAAAAGCTGGCGTGGGTATGACCGTGCTCTTTCTGGTTGTTGAATTGGCGGTGCTGTATTTCTTTTACGGTATTTAACGAAACTGGGACTGATCTAAAACACAGGACCTTCTACACGCTCTAAGCGTTACTGATAAACAAAGAAAGTGAGGGGGAAATTTTTATGGCTATTATTACCATATCGCGCGGTTGCTTCAGTCACGGCAAGGAGGTTGCCGAAAAAGTAGGGGATATGCTCGGCTATAAGGTGCTGAGCCGGGAATCAATCATCGAAGAGGCCGGGCAGCGGTATCATGTTCCGGAAAAAGAGCTGATCAAGTCCGTTCATGCGCCCTCGGTGCTGGACCGGTTTACCGGCGGCAAAGAGCAATACCTCACATATATCCAGGCCACACTGCTGGATTACGCCCGGGCCGATAAACTGGTCTATCACGGCCATGCATCCCACCTCTTGATGCCGGACATCAAGCATGTGCTGAATGTCAGGATTATCGCCAATATAAGGGATCGGGTCGCTTTTATGCGGGAGAAGCAAAACCTCTCGGAAAAGGAAGCCATGCGGCACATTAACCATGAAGATACCAGCCGTTCCCGCTGGGCCAGTGCGCTTTACAAAATTGATATCACGGATCCCCATTTGTATGATATGATTGTCAACATCAACAGTTTGAACATTGATGATGCATGCCAGATGATCTGTTATACGGCCCAGATGGATTCTTTTCAGACGATGCCGGAATCATGGCAGGCCATCGAGGATCTGGCGGTGGCCAGCCAGATCAAGGCGGCAATTGCCAATGCGGTTGATCCGGGACTGCCGGTGACTGTTCATGCGAACAACGGGAATGTTCACGTGCATGCCGAAGCGGCCCATATTCGTAAGACAGGGTATACCCATCCAAAAATTGAAAAACATATGAAAGAGCAGAGTCAGCAGGATATAAAGGATGCCATTGCAGAGGCCATCAGCGGCATTTCGGGAATTAAGAACGTGGTGTATGAAGTGGCGCCGCCATCATATGCATAAATGGGAAATATGACCATAAGTGTTCGAAAACGGATAACCATCGCATTTACCGTGCTGATTCTGCTCGGCGCGGTGAACTGGCTGATCAACGATTATCGCAATCACGTGCTGCACCTGAAGTTTAATATCATATCGGAGAAAAACCGCCTGCTGAACACGACCCTTGAGGCGCGCCGTTATGAGAAAAATTATTTTCTGTACTTCAATGAAAACGATCTGACAGAGGCCATTACCTATGCCAGTGAGGCGGAAGCACAGCTTGCGGAAATCATCAAAAACTTCAAGGGCCATACCTCAAGTCAGAATCTGACCGGTTACAGCGAGGAACTGGAGCGATATAAAAACGCCCTTGTGACCCTGCGTGATCAGCATCAGACTGACGCACTCACCCGGCTTGAAAGCAGTATGGACAGTCCGCAAACACAGGCAACCATACGTATGCTCGGGCAGAAAATTACGTCGGACCTTGAGTTGATGGTGCAGAAGGAGCAGTTGAGCGTCAACCGGATCGTCAAAGAGTCCCGGATTTACAGCTTTATCGGCGCCCTGATTGTCTTTCTGCTGTTTTTTTGCGTGGCCTTTTTCTTTATTTTCAGGATCAACCGGCCGTTGCGGAAAATTGCCCGGGCGGTACGAAAGATTGCTGCCGGCGACTACGAGAAGATCCCGCCGCTCAATACCAACGATGAATTCGATGCGTTTGTGGCCAGCCTGAACACCATGATCAGCGAGGTCAACAAGCGCAACGAGCAGTTGATCCAGAGCCGGAAAATGGCCTCCCTGGGAACGCTGACCTCGGGCGTGGCCCATGAACTGAACAATCCGTTGAACAATATCTCCACATCGCTGCAGATTGTGATTGAGGAGCTTGAAAACGGTGATCCTGCCTTTAACAGAGAGTTGCTCCAGGATGCTGAATCTCAGGTGGAGCGTACCCGGGATATTGTCCGGGCACTGCTCGAGTTTTCCAGGGAACGTAATGTCAAGCCCAGAACCGCTTCAGTCAAGCGACTGGTGGCCGAGAGCGTCAAGCTGATTAAGGGGGAATTGCCGGGGTCTATTGAACTGAACGTTGATGTACCTGACGATGTTGAGACAGTCATGGATTTCCGGCGCATGCAGCAGGTGTTGATAAACCTTATTTTAAATGCGGTGCATGCGATGAAGGACGGGGGGGTGCTGACCCTTCAGGCCCGCAGTGATCAGAACGCCGGCAACATCTGCCTCGAGGTCCAGGACACGGGTGACGGCATTCCGGCCCACGACCGGGATAAAATTTTTGATCCCTTTTTTACCACCAAAGAAGTGGGCCAGGGCACCGGGCTCGGTCTTTCGGTATCCCATGGCATCATTAAAAGCCATGGGGGAAAGATCGACGTTAAGAGCGAGGAGGGGAAAGGCACAACCTTTATCATCTGTTTGCCCATCCGTGAAGAGGGCGACGCTGTTCAGGACGGGTCCCCGATGGCGGAATTCGACAACATTGGCGCGGGGGGACGGGGCCATGAATGAACGGGCCGCTGACCGGAATGACGGCAGATCAGCCATCTCTGCCACAATTCTGATTGTTGAAGACGAGAAGATCGCCCGCAACAACCTGGAGCATATCCTGAAGAAGGAGGGATATGGGACGATTGCTGTTGACAGCGGTGCCGGTGCCATTGAGGTCATGCAGAAAACCCCCGTGGATCTGGTGCTCACGGATCTCAAGATGAAACAGGTTGATGGCATGGCGGTTCTGGAAAAAACCCGGGAACTCCAGCCGGATACGGAAGTCATCCTTATTACCGGCTACGCGACGGTCAATTCCGCTGTAGAGGCATTGCGAAAAGGCGCTTATCATTATATTGCCAAGCCATATAAAATCGATGAAGTTCGTAAGGTTGTGGAAGAGGCACTGCTCAAACGGGCGCTGTTGCTGGAAAACCGCAAGCTCCGGGATGCACTGAAAAGCCCGGGCGAGGTGCCCTTTATTCTCGGCAAAAGTCAGGCCATGCTGGAAGTGCAGAAAACTATCCGGCAGATTGCGCCCACGGACGCCAATGTGCTGATTCTCGGTGAAAGTGGCACCGGCAAGGAGATGGCGGCCAAGGCCATTCATCATTTAAGCGGCCGTTCGCAAAACCGGTTTGTGGCATTTAACTGCGGTTCGTTGACAGAGGATCTGATGGCCAACGAGCTCTTCGGTCATGAAAAAGGGGCGTTTACCGGTGCACGGGAACAGAAGGCCGGGCTTCTGGAGACCGCTGACGGGGGGACGCTTTTTCTGGATGAAGTAGGGGATATGCCGCTTTCCATGCAGGTGCGGCTGCTGAGGGCCATTCAGGAGAAGGTGTTTTACCGGGTGGGCGGAGTGGACCCTGTTTCCACGGATGTACGATTTATCGCCGCCACGCACCGCGACCTGAATAACGATGTGGCCGCCGGCGTGTTTCGTCAGGATCTGTTTTACCGGTTGAATGTGATCGCCATCCATCTGCCCTCCCTGGCCCGGCGGGACGGGGACATACCGCTGCTGGCCCACCATTTTCTGACGGAAAAAAGCAAAATGATGAACAAGGAGGTCCAGTCCATCGATCCCGAGGCCATGAAGATGCTCACCCAATACGGGTGGCCGGGCAATGTCAGGGAACTGGAAAATGTGATTGAACGGGCTCTGGCGTTTCAGAACGGCTCCATGATTACCGCGGACAATCTTCCCGAAGATATCCGACACCTTGCCGTGGAAACCTACCGGCAGGGTGATGGCGGCGAGATCCCGACACTGGAAGAGCAGGAAAAACGCTACATTCAGTGGGTGCTTGAAAAGTGCGACGGCAACAAGACCCATGCCGCCAAAATGATGAACATCGACCGGGTTTCCCTTTGGCGCAAGATCAAACGTTACCGTCTGGAAGAGTAAAGATGGCCGTCCCCGATTTTTCGTCCCACCGCCCGGTCCAGCCGGGTCCTGGCAATCATATATCCATATAGTGCTTTGTAATAGTCGCTTTCAGCACCGGCAAGGTAGGTCTGGGCATCCAGGACTTCCGTTGACGTGGTTACCTGCTGGAGATACTGGTTTTTGGTGATGCGGAAGTTCTCTCTGGCCTGTTCCAGGGCTTTGCCGGCGGTTGCAATGTTTTTCTTTTGCACTCCCAGATTGAGAACTTCCTGCCTGACCTCCAGCTTTACGCGGTCTTCGGCCGCTTTTATTTTTTCCCTGAAGGCCCTGACCTCATGCCGGGCCCTGGCCGTATCGGCACGCGTTTTCCCCCATTCGAAAAAGGTCCAGCTGGCCTGCACAGAAACGCTGGTGTTGCTGTCGTTGGTGAAATCGTTGTCCGTGGCAGCAGGGTTATCACCGTTCTGCTCGTAACGGCCCACCAGGGAAACATCCGGGTAATAGGCGCTTTGGGCAGCTTTGACCGACGTTTCGATTTTTGACAGTCCCTGGTTGAGGATGAGAAGCTCCGGCCTGTTGGCCAACGCCTGGGAAAACAGATCCTTAAGCGGGACGGTGAACGTGATAGACGTGTCTACCGGTGTCAGCGACAGCTTGATATCAAGGGGCTGTCCCATGATGACGGCCAGGCGGGACCGGGCCATAAGCACATCGGCGCGGGCTTTTTCTTTTTCCTGTATGGCGGCGGCCAGGGCAATTTTCGATTTCAGCAGATCATTTTTTGGGATAACGCCGTGATCGAAAAACCCCTGGGCATCTTTTTCCTGAGCTGCCAGGGTTTTGACCTTGTCCTGGGCCACTTTTTGAATGCGTTCGGCCAGAAGGGCTTCATAATAGGCGGTTTTCACATCCCGGATCACGTCCTGAACGGTCTGCGAAAGGCTCAGGTGGCTGATTTTTGCATCGGCTTTTGAAATGCCGTATCGGGATGAGAGCCCGAAGCCGGTAAAAAGGGGTTGAACCAGGGTCATGTCCCAGTGGTAGTTGTCCGCATCCCCCACCGTGCGCTGAACGCCCCCGGCGCGTTGAAACGGCGCATCATTCAGGCGGGTGTAACTGTATGTTGCCGAGGCTTTGGGCAAAAAATCCGCCCGGTTTTTTTTCACCCCTTCACGGGCGCTTTGCTGCAGGCTTCGGGCTTCCTTTACCGAGGCATTGTTCAACAGCGCCGTTTGAATCGCCCCGTCAAGACTCACCGGTTCACTATAGGCCGGCCCGGCCAGCAGGCAACTCGCCAGAAAAAGAAACAGATACCTCATGATGATGTCTCCTTACGATAATGTTTTTCTAAACCGCTTGGCGGCCAGGAAGATGAAAATAACGGCCAGACAGGATTGCCAGGCAACCTGGGGCCACAGGGCTTCCATGCCAACGCCTTTCATGACGATGCCCCTTAAAATTTCCAGATACCAGCGGATGGGGTTGGCGTGGGTCAGGTACTGCACGGACACGGGCATGTTTTTGATGGGAAACATGAACCCGCTGAGCATGACCCCGGGCATGATAAACAAAAAGCTCGTCAAGAGGGCCTGCTGCTGGGTGGATGCGCTGGCGCTGATCACCAGGGCCACCCCCATGTTGCCACATAGATAAATGCCGGTAAGGGCATAAAGAAGCGGAATATTCCCCGCCACATGCACATTGAAAATCAGCCGGGCCACTACAAACATCACCGACATGGTGAAATAGCCTGTCAGCATATAGGGAATGGTCTTCCCGAATATAAATTCAATTTTCCGGATGGGCGTTACCATCACCTGTTCGATGGTGCCGATCTCCTTTTCCTTCACGATCCCGATGCTTGTGAGCATGATACTGAAGATAAAGAGCATCACGGCGATCAGGGCCGGTACATAGTAGTACTTGCTTTCCTGGTTGGTATTGAACCAGGCCCGGCTTACGGTTTCCATGGCTATCGGGGGGGCGGTGATGCCCTTTCCGGCCAGTCGTTTTGCAAGAAGCCGGTTGGAATAGGCCTGAATGATCCGCTGGGAATACCCCTTGACAATGGCCGCCGTATTACTGTCCGTCCCGTCGGTGATCACCTGGACCCGGGCGGTTTTACCGGATTTGAGATCTCTTGCGTATCCGGCCGGAATATGGATCAGGGCCCGGACATCCCCGTGATCCAGGAGAGACACCATGTCATCCCAGGAATGGGCTTCATGGGTGATCCGGAAATAGCCACCGGCCGTGAATTCATCAAGCAGCTCCCGGGAGGTCGGGCTTTTGTCCATGTCCAGAAGGGCGGTCCGGATTTTGGTGACGTCGGTATTCAGGGCAAAGGCCATGACCATCATCTGAATCACGGGCATCCCCAGGACCACCAGGCGCATGCGGGGATCTCTGAAAATCTGGAGGAACTCCTTAATCAACATCTGCTTGATTCGGCTGAACATGTTTACTCCAGTTTGAATTTGAATTTTTTGTTGGCCACCCGTATCATCAGGCCGGCATAGACCAACAGCAACAGGGCGTCGATCCATATCACCTGAAGCCCGATACCTTTCATGTATATCCCCCGCATGATCACGATAAAATACCGGGCCGGAACCAGAAAGGTGATACCCTGGATCACCGTAGGCATATTTTCAATGGCAAATACAAATCCGCTTAACACCAGGGTGGGCATGAAGCCTGCAATGATGGCGATCTGGTTGGCCAGGACCTGGGATTTTAGAACAATGCTCAGGGTCATGCCGAAGAACAACGCCCCGGTGAGAAACAGGGCACTGATGGCAAACAAAAGACCGGCATTACCCACAATATGGACGCCGAATAAGAATTTGCCCAGGATAACGGCAATCACCACATCGGTGAACCCGATAATAAAATAAGGGGTGACTTTTCCGAAGATCAGCTCCGGCCCCCGCAGGGGGGTGCTGATCAACTGTTCCATGGTGCCGGTTTCCCACTCCCTGGCCACGGTCACACTGGTGAGCATGGCGGCAATCACGATCATTACAATGGCGATGATGCCGGGAATGATGACATTCTGGCTGCGCAAGGCCTGGTTATACCAGGCCCGGGGCACCAGCTCTACAGGCGGGGAGACCGTATCGGTTGTCCCGAAATGGCTGAGCCGGGCCCGGAGTCTGGTGTTATATATCAGGCCCACATTTTCCGCGTAATTGCTGGCCAGGCGGGAGGTGTTGGCGTCGCTGCCGTCCACCAGGATCTGTACACTGGCCTGTTTCCCGCCGTGTATTTTTTCCGCAAAATCCCCGGGAATGACCAGGGCCACCATGGCAACGCCCCGGTCAATGGACAGGCGAAGGGCAGCATAGGATTCCTTGTAATCCAGAATGTCAAAGTAGGGGGAGCCGTCATACAAACTGATCAGTTCCCGGCTTTCAAAGGTTTTGGACCGGTCCCAGATCACCGTTGGAACGTTTTGGAGATCCAGGGTGAGCGCATATCCGAACAACAGGATCAGGATCACGGGAATGGCCAGGGCCAGAAACAGGCTCCGCCAGTCCCGGATCACGTGAATGGACTCTTTTCGCGCCACGGCAAAAAGACGGTTCATGTTCATATTGCTATCGTCCTCATTTGTCACTGATCATTGTTTTCGGCATTCTTACGGTCCACTTCTTCGATCAGGGAGATGAACACATCTTCCATGCCGGGGGTTACCTGTTCCAGGCTTTGAATCCGGATGCCCATGGATTCCAGCTTTTCCCGCACGGCGGATGTGCCCTGGTCTGCGTTATCGACCACGATATGAAGCCCGGCGCCGAACAGGGCGGCGTCACGGACCTGAGGCAGCGCAGCGATATCCTGCACCACATTCTGGGGACGTGAGCACCGGAGGTCCAGAATGGTATCGCTCATGCGCCGGGTTTTCAATTCCACAGGCGCACCCATGGCGATCATGTTGCCACCGTATATCAGTGCCACCCGGTCGCAGTATTCAGCTTCTTCCATATAATGGGTAGTCACAAAGACGGTGATGCCCATATCGGCCATTGCGTATATCAGGTCCCAGAACCGCCGCCGGCTCATGGGGTCCACCCCGCTGGTGGGCTCGTCCAGAAAAATAATGGGCGGCTGATGGAGCAGGGCGCAGGCCAGGGCCAGGCGTTGCTTAATGCCGCCGGAAAGGGTCCGGGTCAGACTTCTCCGGTGCCGGGCCAGGCCGGACATCTCAATGGCCCAGTCCCGGCGTTCACCGATTCTGTGGTTGGCAAGCCCGTAAATGCCCCCGTAAAACTGGATGTTTTCCGAAACCGTCAGGTCTTCGTACAGGGAAAATTTCTGGCTCATGTACCCGATATGCTGTTTGATGGATTCGGGTTGGCGGACAATGTCGAATCCGCCCACGGTGCCCCCACCGTCGCTGGGTTCCAGCAGACCGCAGAGCATGCGGATGGTGGTGCTTTTCCCGGCGCCGTTGGGCCCGAGAAAACCAAATATCTCACCCCTGGGCACTTCAAACCCGATGGCGTTAACGGCCGTGAAATCACCAAAGTGCCGGGTCAGCCCGGATACGCGTACCGCAGGCTCGCCGTCTTTCTGGAGAGATTGGCTCGACAGGCCTTCGGCCATCAGGTGTTTTTGTTTTTCATCGTCGCCCGTGGTTTTCTGGCTGAGAACACTGACAAATACGTCTTCCAGGGAGGGCCGGGCTGTGTGTATGCTTTCGATGGTGTACCCGGCCGATTCGATCAGGTCACGGGATCGTTCACCAGCCTGGTCCGTGTTGGTGCAGACCACGTGAACCGTGTCGCCGAAAACATTGACGCTCTGGCAATCAAGATTGTCCCGGATCAGCTTGGTGATTTTCCAGGCATCGGGACTCTTAATGGCCACGATATCGCCTGTCATCATGGTTTTAATTTCATCGGGGGTGCCTGTGGCCATGAGCTTGCCTTCGTTCAGCAGACCCACCCGGTTACAGCGTTCCGCCTCGTCCAGATAGGCAGTGGTTACCAGAATGGCCACATCCTTTTTCAGCAACTGGTACAGGATGCGCCAGAAATCCCGGCGGCTCACCGGATCCACCCCGTTGGTGGGTTCGTCGAGCAGCAGCACCCTCGGGGTATGAATCAGGGCGCAGACCAGTTGCAGCTTCTGTTTCATGCCTCCGGACAGATCCCCGGCCCGCCGTTTTTTGAAGGGTTTCATGGAACTGAAATCCAGGAGTTCATCCACCCGCTGCTGGCGTCCCTTTTTTGGCACTCCGTACAGGTCGGCATAAAAGGCGATGTTCTCGCTGACAGTCAGATCAGGATAGAGGCTGAAGCGCTGACTCATATAGGCCAGATGGTCCTTGACCTCAGCGGCCCGGGTGGCCACGTCGAATCCGGCAATGGCGGCGCTGCCCGAATCCGCATCCATGATGCTGGAGAGCATGCGCAATGTGGTGGTTTTGCCGGCCCCGTCCGGCCCCACCAGCCCGAATATTTCGCCGGGATGAATGTCGAGGGACAGGTCGGCAACCGCCTGGATGTCACCAAAGCGCTTGTTTAACGATTTTGCCACAATGGCTGCCGGTTCCATGCGAAGGCTCCGTTACGATTTTACATGCCGGGGGGCGGGGCAGGCAATGCGGGCGTCGGCCGGCATGCCCGGTTTCAGCAATCCGTCCGGATTGGGCACGTTTATTTTGATGCGGAACATCAGTTTGACACGTTCCTCAAAGGTTTGCACCGATTTAGGGGTGAATTCGGCCTGATCGCTGATGTAGCTGACCGCCCCGTCAAAGATTTTGTCCGGATAGGAATCAATGGTGATATCGGCCTTGTTTTTCAGTCGGACGCGTCCCATATCCGTTTCATTGATATAGGCACGGACCCAGGGATGGGCCAAATCCCCGATCACGAACACCGCCGACCCCGGTGTCAGGAATTCGCCCGTTTCAGCGGCTTTGGTCAGCACCACCCCGTCCATGGGGGCCTTGAGCTCGGTATAGGCCAATTGCAGCCGGGCCTGTGTCAGGGCGGCTTTGGCCGATTTGAGTTGCGCCGTCGCCTGATCCAGGGTCTCCTTCCGGGGCCCTTCCTTGCTCAGGCTCAGGGCCTCCCGGGCATTGGCCACGCGGGCGGCGGCTTCCCTGCTCTGGCTCTGAGCGGTTTCGTATCCGGTTTTGTATTGTTCAAACTCACGGCGGCTGATGCCGCTGTCTTTGTATAAGGCCTCGAATCGTTTAAAATCGGATCTGGCCTGGGATAACCGAACCTGAGCCACTTTGTATGCCGCTTCAGCCCGTTCGAGTTCGGCCCTGGCCCGTTCGATGTCCTGGGGGCGGGTACCGGCGGTAAGCTCATCCAGAACCGACTGGCTGTATGCCACGTTGGCTTCGGCCCGGGTCACGGCGACCTGTTGATCCCTGTTGTCAAGCATGGCCACGACCTGCCCTCTGGTGACCTGATCCCCTTCGTCTACCATTCGCCTGTCAAGCGTGCCAGGCACCTTGAAACCGATACGGGCTTCCGTGACCTCGATGTTGCCGGAAACGAGAAGGGTGTCCCCCGCGTCACCATTGCGGAAGAATACGTTATACACCAGAACGCCAATTCCGATGACTGCCACCAGGGGGATTAAAATGCGAAGACGTTTTTTCATGCCTCCTCCTTGTCCTTTTTAATGTCGTTCAAACCGCCCAGGGAGAACCGGAACACATGCGCCACGATCCGGTCAATATGGGCTTCCAGGGGGGCATATTCCGGTGCGATCTGTTCAATCAGGGAGGTGGCGTACACGTAGTAAATGCATTGCCCCAGGATGCTGACAATACTGAACAGGATATCCTCCTGGTTAACCCGGTCCCCTACGATTTCACGAAGAATGATAACCAGTTCATCCTTGTGCGGCCGGATATACCGCTGGATCACCTGGCTGAATGCCGGGGTGAACTCCAGCATTTCCCGGGCAATCAGCCGTCCCTTGCCCCGTTGCCCGCCCCATCCTTCGGGGCTTAAAAGCCTGTACACGGTGCCTTTGATGAATACGTGCAGTCGCTCTTCCGGAGAAGGGGGCTGCTCGGTTTCGGGGACAAGAGAGGGAAAGCGCTGAAACCCTTTTGAGAAGATGTCCTCCAGCACCTCTGCGTAAAGTCCTTCCTTATCCCGGAAGTAATAATTGACCGCTGCCACATTCACCCCGGCCGCCTTGGCAATAGCCCGGATGGTGGTTTCCCTGAACCCCTTTTGCCCGAAGATATCGCCGGCACAGTCGATAATACGGTCTCTGGTCGATAGCTTTTGATCCATAATCGCCTCTCGATATAAACGAATGTTTTATACATATGATTAAAACATTTGTTTTAATTTTGCAACAAAAAAATTATATCCCGTGATTTTTTTTGAATGCGTTCCAGATCCGACTTCCGGAAATTAATACATCTATTTGAAACATCAAGGCGATTTATGATTAACGGACAACACCGTCGCGCTGGATGGGTCCTTGAAAACAGACCGTTTATGTGCTTCCGGGAGCTGATTCAGTTTACGTCAGGCGTACCCCATTGCAAATTATTCCAGGAGTGTGGAAATAAAACAGCCAAATCCGCCGCCATTGCCCGGCCCGGGAATGATCGTAATACGAACCGTGTCTGTGGCACGTAATCCTTCCTGGTCGGTGACGGTGAGCCGGAACACCAACGCTTCGGCATTTTCAGGGGCCGGTGCTGTAAATCCAGGGCTTTCGCTGGATAGATCATCCAATGACACCGTTTGGCCTGACACCTGTTCCCAGAGATACGTAACAATCTGCCCGTCACTGTCATGGGATGCTGATCCGTCAAGCTGTACCCGGACCCCGGGACTGACATTCTGATTCACCCCGGCATCTGCCACAGGCGGGAGATTCTTCCAGGAGATATTGACAATGCAGGTCGACGTGTCACTTTGACCCGCCGGATCCGTCACTGTCAGGCTGAAATCAAATGATTCCCCGCCTTCGTCAACCTGAGGGGTGTCAACGGTTGCAATCGGCTGGTCCGCATCCGTAATGGTCAACAACCGGTCACCATCTGCTGTTGTTTGTTCCCAGAAAAATGTCGCGATGCCGTCGTCAATATCATATGAGGCCGATCCGTCAAGAGAGACGGTCACGTTTTCTTCTACGGACTGCTGGCCCTGTGCAATAACGGCCACCGGCGGTTCGTTGGTGGTGGGGTCAAGACCCGCCTGGTATTCGCCGGCATTGGTTACCCCGTCCCCGTCGTTGTCATCTCCGGCGTTGTCCCCGGTCCAGGATCCGTCCGGCCAGTAATGCTTCTCCCAGTAATCGGGCAGGTCGTCGTCGTCACTGTCGGTATACTCGTCCGCGCCCATGTCAATGGACACGCCAGTCTGTCGGTCTTCCGCTTCAAAGTCAACGGTCGTTATGATGATAGCAGCGTTATCGCCCGAATCCAGGCAGGGCGAACCAGGGGAAAGATGATAGTCCCGGAGCGTTGTGTTATAGAATAGCGGATCACTGTCGATATTGCCTGTTCCGGCAAATCCACCCTGGATATCCGAATAATTGGCAAGCGTTGCCGAGCCTGAATCATCAACAGTTTCATCGGGCTGGTTGCCCCACGAAATCACATTGCGCAGGTCAGGTGATGAACCGGTATTATAAATCGATCCGCCGGCAGTTCCGGCCATATTGTCTGCCAGGGTACAGTTGATAAGATAAATATCTGAAGCATCGTTATAAATTGCCCCGCCGTAAGTTTCGGCAGTATTGCCCGTAAACACGCAATTGACCAGCATAAGAGTGGAACCAATGTTGTTCATGCCGCCACCGTTGACAGCCTGCCCGTTTCGTATCAGAATGCCTTCAAGTTTTGAAGCGGCGGTCAGGCCGTTTGTCGTAATAACGGTATCCGCCCCATTGCCGTCCAGGACGGTATTTACACCCGATCCCTCAATTTCAAGGTCGATATCCCAGATGATATTTTCCTCGTACTGCCCTGCGGCCACGTGAACCGTGATTCCGGAAACTGAGGCGTCAATGGCCGGCTGCACGAGGGCAAAGGCGTCGTATCCAAAGAGATGGCCGCCGACATCGTCCCCCGGTGACAGGCCACTCCAGTCATCATCCACCCACATTTCGAACGGGTCGCCAGGTATATCCCCGTTATCATTGGGGTCGTTGCCCAGAGCGACCTCAACCCCGTCCGAGTAGCCGTCGCCGTCCGAATCCGCATCCGCAGGATCAGTCCCTTGAGTATATTCCTCCTGGTTGGTCAGGCCGTCACCATCCGGGTCAAGAGAAGCGTCCTCCGGGCTTCCCGGATCAAATCCATGGTCGTTTTCCCAGTTGTCGGGCATTCCGTCCGAGTCCGTGTCAACTTCGTCGTCCGTGGTCGTAACATTGACCGTCTGAGCGGCCAGCCCGTCAAAATGGTCATCACTGGCCGTGTCATTAACAGAAACAGTGATAGTGCTTGCCACTGTACCGTCAAGGAGTTCATCATCCTCGCCGGTTACCGTGATCGTTTGGGGGATATCCCAGTTGTCGGTGGTAAAGGTAAGAGCGGTAGCGGAAAGGGAGGCTTCGCTGGTATCGTTGCTGGTAATGCCCAACTGAACGTCGTCTACCGGCTGTCCAGTGAGCACAACGGTGAAGGTGTCTGTTGTTCCGTTTTCCGAGACCGCCGTCGTGCCGCCGGATTCCGTGACAACAAAGCCCGCCGCATCATCATCCGTAATCAGGCAGACACCCTGTGCATCGGATATATCCGCATTGACAGCAGATGAGAGCATTACGTCAAAAGACTCACTGCCTTCGACCAGAAGATCGCCATTCACATTGATGATCAGCGTCTGTTCGGTATCTCCTGGATCAAAAGTCAGGCTGCCGCCGGAAACAGCCGTGTAATCCTCCCCGGAAACGGCTGTGTTATCGGCAGTATCGTAATCTACTGTAACGGTTTTTGTACTTTCAGTCAGGGAGACGGTAAACGTTGCGGCAGCTGTGCCTGAATCACCTTCGGTCACGGACGTGTCGTCGATACTCAGCGCGGCTGTATCGTCGTCGGTAATTGTGCAGACACCCCGGGCATCGGAAACGGGCGCATTGACCGGATTGGAAAGATCGAGATAGAAGGTTTCAGAATCCTCATCCAGGATGTCGCCGGTCACCGGGACCTGGATCGTGCCTGCAGTTTCACCGGCGGCAATGGTCAGTGTACCGGATGCCTCTGAATAATCATTCCCGGCAACCGCCTCATTGTCGGTGGTCGCATAATCGACCGTTACGTCCCTGCTGTTTGCACAGGCAAGAGACACCGTAAATTCCGCATTGGCGGCGCCGCTGTCCCCTTCTGCAAGGGTGACATCGCTGATCGTTATCGTGCTGGTGTCATCGTCCTGAATCGTTCCGGTGGCTCTATCTGTTACAATCGTTCCGTTGGTGGCATTGGAAAGATCCAGATAAAATTCTTCCGTTGCTTCATCAATATCGTCATCAAGGACTGTTACCGTGATTTCTTTTTCAATTTCCCCGACCGGCTCAAAGGTCAGGACCGTTGTAGTAATCCCGGTATAATCACTCCCGGCTTCTGCAGTTCCGTCCGTTGTTTTATAATCAACCGTCACGTTTCCATCGTTATAATAATCTGAAAGACTGACCTTAAACGTAAGAGAAAGCGTCGAACCATCCACCTCTGTTACGCCTGTCCCTGTCACGGAGATTTCAGGATAATCATCGTTAATTGTTGTAACTGCCACAGTCTGATCGGCAAGTGAATCAAAATGGTCGTCACTGTCGGCATCAACCACGGCAATCGTCATGTCATGTGCCGCACTTTCATCCACTTCTGTATCATCCACACCTGTCACCGTGACGGTTTGCGGTGTATTCCAGTCCGAGGACGTGAAGGTCAGCGTTGCCGGGCTGACGGCAGCTTCCGTGCTGTCGCCGCTGGTAACGCTGAGCACCACGTCGGTATCCGGCCGGGCATCCAGGACCACGGTAAAGGTATCGGTTGTGGGGCCTGCTTCCTCGACAATCGTATCACCGTCGGTTTCGGTAATTGTAAAACCTGCTGTATCGTCGTCTGTCGTGGTCACGGATACGCTGCCTGAAAGGCCGTTAAAATGGTCATCGCTGGCGGCATCATTCACGGCGATACCAATAGTGGTGGTCTGATCACCATCAATCAGATAATCGTTTACGCCGGTGATGGTGACGGTCCGGGGCGTTGACCAGGTGGTGGATGTGAAAGTCAGTGAAGACGGGCTGATATCAGCCTCGCCCGTATCCCCGCTGGCAAGGTCAAGGACAACATCATTTTCGGGCTGCGCGCGGAGGGCAACGGTGAAGGTATCGTCGGATAACGATTCATCCACTGACAGCCCATCATCCTCATCAATTACAATACCGGGGGATATAATATATAAATCCTTGTTGGCGCTCAATGAGCCGGCAGTGCCGGGTGCCGGCAAAGCAATAAGGGCAATATGACCACTGCTGTCCGTAATCGTCCCGCCGTTCAGGCCCAGCGCGGCGGTGGCGGTATAGGCAAGGTCGTTTGTCCGGTGGGATGCGGCCACCGTGTATATAAACGTCAGGATCGCCGTTCCCGAACCGCTGCTGTAATCCACTACCGCGTCTGTATCCCCTGTTTCAAGGGTCAACTGCGGCGTGCCGGTTACATTAACAGTATCGTCAAAGGTAATGGTAATGTCTATGGTATCACCGTCGCCATAAGTGCCGTCCGCCTCTGCGGCGCTGACATTGGAAACGGCGGCAGGCGTATACCCCGTCCCCTGAATTGTGAAGGTATAGGGATTTTCATCGCCATCGTCGTTGTCAATCGAGATTTCGGCCGTGTGATCTCCGTCAGAAGATGGGGCAAATGTCACAGTAAAAGTGACTTCATTCCCGGCCGCAACCGAACTTGCAGAAGGCTGGGCCGATACGGAAAAGTCCGAATCTCCCGTTAATGACACGATGGGGGTGCCGCCAAGATTAAGAATTGCCGTGCCGGTGTTCTGGATAGTAAACGTCTTTGCAATGGTCCCGGATAGGGTTGCAGCCGAACCGAAATCCGTGTCATCGGCTGTTGAAGGACTTGAAGCGCCATCCGCAATGTCAACCCCATTTCCGGTAATATTGATTTCAGGAAGGGGGGTCGTGTAAATTTCTACCGCCGGTGTACCGGAACCGCTATATGTTTCCCAGGCGTCTACCATATCCGGGGAAACCTGATCGACGCTAGCTTGAGGATCGCTGTAAAAGAGGACATCGTCATCATTGAAATCACTGTCGATATCCCAGTAGAATCCGTCATCATACGCGTCCGAGTAAAGATAGTATGCTTCAGTCTGGTGCTTCCAGTATTCGTGATAAAAATAACCGTGTCTATCGGATTGTTTGACATAAATACCGTTTGCCGTTGCTGGTGTGGTGATCCCCGATACTTCAATGTACTGTGGCGTATCGGCTGTTTCGTCCACCCCGCCGCCTTTGATGCTGAATGTATAAGGATTTTCATCGCTGTCGTCGTTTGCAATGGAGAGTTGGGCCGTGCGTGTGCCGATTGCCGAAGGATTAAAAGTAATGGTGAACGTGGTCGTCCCGGACGAAGCCACGGTGCTCGCCGGCTGTGCGGTGATGGTGAAATCCGATGCGCCGGCCCCGGAGATCGTTACCGAATCCACGCCAAGGGTGAGCGTATCGCCGCCGGTGTTCAGGATGGTAAATGTGTGGGACAGGGTTCCGGATGGCACCGTCATGTATCCGAAATCGGTATCATCCGACGGACGCGGTGTTGTGTCCCCGGTAGCGATATCCGTATCGTTTCCCAGAACATTGATTTCAGGGGCAGTCACTCCGGAACCCGCTACTTCGGGTGCACCGGACCCGTCCAATTCCCTCCAGTCAGTTATCGCATCAGGGGACGTAAGCGTGGCAAAGTTGGCCTCATCGTTATAGTCATCATAACTGTAGAAATAGACATCATTGTCATCCAGATCATTGTCAATATTCCAGTAAAAATCATCACTATACTCGTCTGAGTACAGATAATACGCTTCACTCTCGTGCTTCCAGTATTCATGGTTGAAAAAGCCGTGCGTGCCCGTCTGTCTTTCATACGTACCGTTTGCCGCTGACGGGTCGGATATTCCCGATACGACAAGGAACTGGGGCGTAACGGCTGTTTCGTCTGATCCGCCGCCCCTGATGCTGAAATTATAGGGGTTTTCATCGCTGTCATCGTTGGCAATGGAGAGTTGGGCCGTGCGCGTGCCGGTTGCCGAAGGATCAAAGGTAATGGTAAAGGTGGTCGTCCCGGACGACGCCACAGTGCTTGCCGGCTGCGTGGTAACGGTGAAATCCGACGAGGCGGTCCCCGACACCGATACCGCATTTACCCCAAGCGTAAGCGCCGCCCCGCCGGTATTTTCTATGGTAAACGTCTTTGATATGGTGTCGGATGATACTGCTGTGTAGCCGAAGGCCGTACCATTCGACGGGATCGGTGTTGTGTCCCCATCGTTAATGTTTGTACTGTTTCCCAGAACATTAATTTCGGGACTGCCCGGGCTGTAAGCCTCTACCGTCACCGTGCCGGCCCCCGCAGGGCTGCAGTCTGTACAGGCGGCCCAACTGCTTACTGCATCAGGAGAAGGTGTATTTGTTGTAAAGTTCCCTGCATCACTGTATGAAGGGCTACTGTAAAAATAAACATTCGTGTCATCTGTATCATCGTCAATGTTCCAGAAATAGTTGCTGTTGTATTCATCGGAATAAATATAATACGCCCCATCCTGGCGCATCCAGTATTCGAGACCAAGGGAACCGAGTGTGTCCGGTTGCTTTTCATAAATGCCCGTAACATCCGGACTGGGGCTTCCGGTAACATTGATGTACTGCGGGGTAGCGGCAAAGAGCACAGTCGGCCCGAAAAGGCACAGGGCATATGTCAGCAAGACTGTTCTTGCGTAGCCATTTTTGCGCCCGGCACATGCCACCACATGACGCATCACAAGTCCGAACATATGGATGGCGAATATTAAAACGCTTTTTTTTAATTTTTCTGAATCATATGTGCGTATCTCTGACTGTTTCTCCCTGCTCTTTATTCTCATTCATTTTTCCTTATTAATCTCTTCCTTTATTTCTTCAATATCCAGGAAGAGGTGCATACATCCGGATTTCTACTGATTTGCTGTTTAATGTATTGGCCATTGTTTATCCGGTTTCAAAAGTTCTTGTTGGATTATCATAAACGCACCGCTATTACAAGAAATAACATATTGATATTGGTTTAGCCCCGGATATTTCATGAAATTTTTTGATGTAAAATGGCTTTTATTCCGCAAACTCAAAATGACAGTTTGTAATTTTGGAATGACTGCCAAAAGTAGGATAAGACACTAAAATAATTTCATAAAATAATATTAATCAAAAAATTTCATGAAATATCCGGGTTGGGTGCAGGGGTTTGTTCCGGCAGGGGTGGCGGGGCGTTGAAAGTTTGTTATCTATAGGAATTTCAACTATCAAGAAGATGGTTGGTGGATAATTTTGTAAATAAGTGTACAGGACACCAGGGGCGACTGGCGGGGCAGCTGTATTTGTTTTTTATACTTAATCGGAATCCAGTGCTTCCCGGACCCTGATGGCAATATCCCTTTTGGAAAAGGGTTTCTGAAGAAAATGAACCCCTTCATCCAGGACACCATGGTGTGCGATCACGTTGGCGGTGTAACCGGACATATAGAGGACCCTGAGACGGGGATGGAGCAGGTTCAGTTGGTCGGCCAGCTCCCGGCCGTTCATCTCCGGCATGATCACATCGGTGATGAGCAGATCGATATCACGGGCGGATTCGCCGGCCAGGGTGATGGCTTCCGCCGGCGTCCGGGCGACAATAACGCTGTACCCCAGACTTTCCAGCATTTTCTGGGAAAGCGTAAGAATGGAGCGTTCATCCTCAACAACCAGAGCGGTTTCCCCCCGGCTTTTGGGGATATCGGTGAAATCCACAGTTTGAAAAGATTCCAGGGTCTCCAATGGCCTGGGCAGATAGATTCTGAAGGTGGTGCCTTCGTCGGGCTCGCTGTATACATTGATGAAACCGTTATTCTGCTTGACAATACCGTAAACGGTGGAAAGCCCCAGGCCGGTGCCGCGGCCAACCCCCTTGGTCGTGAAAAATGGTTCAAAAACTTTGTCCAGGGTATCATCATCCATGCCCCGGCCATTATCGCTGACGACCAACAGAACATAATCACCGGGTAGAAACCCCGCATGGTCGGCACAATAATCTTCATCAAAGGTGACGTTGCCGGTTTCGATGGTGATTTTTCCGATCCCGGAAATGGCGTCTCTGGCATTAATGCAAAGGTTGGCCAGGATCTGATCCACCTGGGCGGGATCGATTTTGACCGGCCAGACATCACTGTCCGGCAGCCAGGCAAGGTCGATATCTTCGCCGATCAGTCGCCGTAACATTTTGAGCATGCCTTCCACGGTTGCATTGATGTCCAGCACCTTGGGAGCGACGGTTTGTTTGCGGGCAAAAGCCAGCAATTGCCGGGTGATGTCCGTTGAACGTTCCGCGGCGATAAGAATCTCCTGAAGGTCCTGATGGAGTGAGTCGTTTTCTGGAATTTTCTCCAGCGCCATTTCCGTGTATCCGATAATGAGACTGAGCATGTTGTTGTAATCATGGGCCACGCCGCCGGCCAGCCGGCCGACAGACTCCATCTTCTGGGCCTGGATGAGCTGGTCCTGAAGCTGATGGCGCGTCTTTTCCTGTTCAACCTGCGTGGTAATATCCTCCATTGCCCCCATAATGGCGATAATATTGCCCCTGGGATCCCGGATCGGCGCCGATGACAGGCTGCCGTGGAACAGGGTTCCGTCTTTTTTCTTCCGGGTGACTTTCCTGCCGACAAAGCTCTCGCCGTTCATCACGCGTTGACGCAATTCGGCAAATTCTTCTTCTTTGTCCTGGGGGACAGTCGGGAGGGGTTTGCCGATGACGTCCGTGGGTTGCCAGCCGAAAATCCGTTCCGCTGACGCATTCCAGCTCAGCACCCGTCCTTCAAAATCAACACTGTAAAGCGCAACCGGTGAGCACGCGATCAGGGCCCGCTGAAATTGATGGCTGTACTGTAACTCTTCTGTCCTTTGCGCGGCCTGTCTCCCCAGGGACCGGGAGTGCCGGTAAATCGCCAGCAGCAGGATGATCAACGGGATCAGGATCAGAACGGCAAAGTAAAGTGCGGTGGAAAGGCCGAATGGTGCGGGTTCATAGACGCCCAGCCATTTATCGTATATCTGCCGGTATTCGCCGGTCTCCTCCAGTACTTTCAAGCCTTCGCTGATCCGTGACAGCAGTGCCTGTCGGTTTTTGGGCACTGCGTAACAGTATTCCGGTGAAAGAAATGCATGGCGGCCCACCACCAGGTTGTTCCAGTTGTTCTTCTTGATCCAGTAAAGGGCGGGGACCCTGGCCACCAGCGCGCAATCCCTTTGACCGGTGGCAACTTTTTCCAGGGCATCCTCCTGGGTGGGCACTGTCTGCAAATCGGGCAGGCCGTGTTCGATGGCAAAGTCGTGCATGATATCGCCCGTCATCACGACCAGCCGCATCTTCTTGAGCCGGGCAATGGATGTGGGCGGGTCGCCGGCGTCTTTTCTGATAACGGCAATATGATCAATCACGGTATGGGGGGGACTGAAGTTGAATTCAAGATCGCGTTCCGCCGAGTAAAACATGCCGTGAACGGCATCGATTTGGCCGTTTGAGAGACCGCTGCGGATTTTGGCCCAGTCATCCAGGCGGATTTCAATATCAAGGCCGGTGATTCCGGCAATGGCCCGGGTCAGGTCAACATTATAGCCCTTGGGCCGGCCGTTGTTGTCCAGAAATTCGTACGGCGGGTAGTTACGGTCGCCGCCGACGACAATGCGGGTGTTGGCCGGCAGCTCCGCTGTGGCAAACCATTTGGTTCGCAAACGCTGAAAGGTACCGTCTGCCATTACCAGCGCAAGGCCTTCATTGAGCAGGGCCAGCATTTTGTTGTTGCCTTTTTGCACGGCAAAGCAGAAATCCTGCCGGAACTCCTCAAGCGGTGTGTTGAGAATGTTCAGGTTTTTTATACCGGTCTGGTGCAAAAGCCGGAGAGCGACAAGTCTTTGCATCACCACGGCATCGTGGCGGCCCGCGGAAAGCTGTTGCAGAGCGGCCTCAAATGTCGGGGTTGTTTTGATGGTTATCCCCCGATTTCCCCGCCGAAGAAATTCCTCGGCATTATCGCCTTTCATTACCGCCACCTGTCGACCGGTCAGGTCATTCAGGGTGTGAATGTCTGTGGTGGTGTTGCGAATGACGATGGCGCCATAGAGCGACATATAGGGAAAGGTAAAGTCAAACACAGAGGCACGTTCGGGTGTCCGGCCCACCAGGGGCAGCACCTCGACTGTCCCCTGTGCCAGCCAGTTTTTAACATCCGCCCACTGGCCGGTTTGAAACGTGATCCGGCGATTCATGGTATTGAGTGCGGCACGCAGCAGTTCAACGGAAAAGCCATTGGCTTGGCCATGATCGTCCACCAGGCAGAAGGGCGGATAATTTACTTCCGAAGCCGAGCGAACAAGGTCGTCGGAACCGGGCCTTTGGTTTTCCACAGCAGCGGCAGGCATGGTGCATGTCAGGACTGCTGCCAGCAGTGCAGACGCCATAAGGCCCTGAAGGATATATCCGGGATAAGAATGTCTGAGCATGGAGATCATGCCTATCTCTCCTTCTGAATCAATGCTTTTTGCAATGCTGGGACGGTTGTGTGCTTATGAAAGCCCCAATCGTTTTGAATGTAATAGATGATCTTTTGGAAAAGAGAAGATACTACGATTAATTACTATTGTATGAAAACAAATAGGTGCTGTCAATGCTCTTGACACTAATTTTATCAAAGGTGTTTCAATATTTTCAAATTAAGTGGTATACTTAAATTGAAGTCCAACCCGGGAAAAGTCCGCGCCAGAATAATTACAGAAGGTTCAAGACGTCAGGCATGATGCGTCCTTCGATCATGCAAGCAAGCATGTTGATTGTCATAACAAAGTTGGTTTTTCCGGTACAAACTTGATGTCCGATTGATGCCGGTTCCGATAGCGATTTCGATTTGGACGAACCCCTTTCAGGGGGAAGCCGAGACCGGCCCCTCCAGGGCCGGATGTTTACTACCTGTTGGTTAGAGAACTCAGGACATATCAGGGAGATCCATATGCCCTCTTTCTTAAAACCGGTATTGTTTACACTGTGTATGATTATTGCAATTGTCCACGTGGCAGAAGCCCGGCAATACAAAATTGCAACCGTGGCATGGATCGGGTGGTCGCCACTGCATGTTGCCGCGGCAAACGGGTTCTGGGATGATCTGGGCATGGATGTGGCGGTGTACGACTACGACGAGCCCATTGTTATTCTTGAGGCAATCAAGGCCCGGAAAATTGATCTGGCCATGGATATGGTCGGTTCCCTGGTGGGAATCTATATGAAGGGCGAGCCGGTTGTGGCCATTGCGGAAACCAACTGGTCCCACGGCGGGGATAAAGTCATTGTCCACAAAGGGGACCGTTTGATTTATCACAAGAATGGCGTCATCGGCGTGTTTCTCAAACAGCCCTCATGCCTCTTTTTTCTGGATCGCTATTTACAGCAGGTAAACCTGCGCCTGTCGGATTTTCGTATCGTGGAGATCAATTCATGGGACCTCAGTGAGCAGTTTATTGCAGGCCGTCTGCCCGCCATTGTGAACTATGAACCATGGGCCACTGATGCCATACAGTATGGTAATGGTGAGGTATTGGCCACATCCGCTGACTTCAGGGGGTGTATCCCGGAATGTCTGTGGGGGTACAGGCGGACCGTTAATCGCATGCCGGCCGAAGATATCCACAATATATTACGGGGGTGGATCAAGGCTGTGCGCTGGCTGCAAAATCCCGATAACCAGGCCGCATATTATAAGATATTGGAGGAAAGGACGTTCAAGGCACAGGCGAATCTGACCAGGGATGATTTTGCCGCCATGCTGGATAATGTTTCGATTCACGATGCCGGTGAATTGTATGAACGGAACCGGAATAATGGCGGGCTTTTCGGTTATTTGCAGGCATTGAAAATGTTTCTTGAAAAAAATGACATGCTCCAGAAGCCTTTTACACCGCCGGATGTATTTGATAATCAATGGATTCTCCATGTCTTGAAGAATGAATAAAGGAGCTGATAACAGCGGCATTCTATGAAAAAAATTCAAACACGCCTGATTCTCGCTTTTTTTTTCATTATCATCCTTTTGTTTATCCAGGGACTGGTGGCCTATCATAACATCCAAGCTCTGTCGAAAACACAGCAAGAAGCCTATGAACACCAATTGCGGATAAAGGATTATGCAAAGCGCCTGGCCAGTATGCGGCTTCTTGTTTTCAAAATCTTAGGCACCATGCATCCGGCTGAAATGGATGCATTACATAAGCAGTTCCAAAGCCAAAAAACGCTGATGACAAAGTCTCTGGTCAACGAGGGCATCGAAAAGAAGGTCGTTTCGCGGTATTTTGATACTTATGCCAGGGTGATCGCACTTCATTATGATTTCAGGCGAAGGACCGCCCAGAAGCTGATCAATGAGGAATCAAAACGCTTGCACGAAGACCTGGTTCAACAGCTTCAGGCCCGATCGCTCATTGTTCAAGAGGTGTCTGAAAAAAAAATACATCAGACATATCAGCGGACGTTGTATTTTACATTCGGGATTCTGGCTGTTGCACTTATAATAGCCCTTTTGCTGGCGCTTATCCTGGCCAGGAACCTCATCGACAGGCAACAGGCGGAAGATGAACTCAGAGCAAGTGAGGCAAAGTATCGCAGCATTCTGGATAACGCCACCGTCGTCATCTTTATTAAGGACCTGGATGGTAAATATCTGTTTATTAACAAGATGTTTGAAAGCAAATATGACATTACAAATGACAATATCCATGGGCTGACGGATTTTGATGTTTTTCCGCGAGAGACGGCGGAGCAGTTCCGGAAAAACGACTTAACTGTGCTGCAATCAGGCAAGCCACATGACATAGAAGAGCAGACCCCATGGAGAGATGGTATTCACACGGTGATATCAACCAAGTTTCCGTTGCGTGATCTGGATGACAATCCCTATGCCTTATGTGGCATTGCCATGGATATCACGGAAAGAAAAAAGGCGGAACGGGAAATCATTCAACAGAAAGAAAAAGCAGAACGTTATCTGAATCTTGCGGGTGTTATGTTTATCGGTCTTGATGCCGATGGCAATGTATACCTTGCCAACCAGAAGGCATGTAAGATATTGGAGTACGATGAAACAGGTATCCTTGGCCGGAACTGGTTTGACAATTTTATTCCCCGTTCCATGAAAAATGAGATTCGCGGTATTTTTGACAAATTGATGGCGGGGCAACTTGAAGAGGTGGAGTATATCGAAAATTCGGTGATTTCAAGAAGCGGGAGGGAAAAATTTATTGCCTGGCATAATACGTTTATTTTTGATGATTACGGCAATATCACCGGCACCCTCAGCTCCGGTGAAGATATTACCGACAGAAAACGGCTGGAATCGCAGCTTCAGCAAACCCAGAAGATGGAAGCCATTGGCAACCTGGCCGGCGGGATCGCCCATGATTTTAACAATATTCTATTCCCCATCATCGGTCTGGCCGAATTGCTGATTGAGGATCTGCCTGCTGGCAGCATGGAACAGGATAATGCAAAGGAGATTTTAAGTGCCGCCAAAAGGGCCGGTGGCCTTGTCCAGCAGATCCTTACGTTCAGTCGTCAATCCGCGTCCAGGGAGATGCCGGTCCGTGTTCAGCAGGTAGTGAAAGAGGTTTTCAAGCTATGCCGTGCAACGATTCCGGCGGATATCGAAATCATCCGGGAAATCCAGTCAGATTGCGGACTGGTTATGGCAGACCCCACTCAGCTGCATCAAATTGCCATGAACCTGATCACCAACGCCTATCACGCCCTGGGAGAGGATGGCGGTAAAATATCGGTGCGGCTGAAAGAGATACAGCTGGATGAAGCAGAATGGGTGGACAGGGACATGGCGCCGGGGCGATATGCCGTGCTCTCTGTCGGCGATACAGGAAGCGGTATACAGCCAGCGGTTTTGGAGAAGATTTTCGATCCATATTTTACAACCAAGGAGCAGGGCAAGGGGACCGGCCTCGGCCTTGCCGTTGTTTACGGCATCGTCAAATCACTCAATGGCACGATAAACGTTCAAAGCGAGTTGGGGCAGGGGACAACATTCAACGTTTACCTGCCCTTGATCGAGAAAGATGATGAGTCCGTATCAACGGGGACGGCTGCAATGTTGCCGACTGGTACGGAAAGGGTCCTGCTGGTCGATGACGAGGAAGCTGTTATCCGGACCGAACAAATCATGCTTGAACGCCTGGGTTATCAGGTGACCGCGTATACCAGCAGCACTGATGCGCTTGAAACCTTTCGGGCAGGCCCGTCTCGATTTGATCTGGTGATTTCGGACATGGCCATGCCGAACATGACCGGTGACCGGCTCGCCCGGGAACTGATTACCATCAGGCCCGACATCCCCATTATTATATTCACCGGTTTCAGTGAGCGTATCAACAAGCAAAAGGCGGCTGAAATGGGTATCAAGGGCTTTCTCATGAAACCGGTGGCCAAATCCGATATGGCGCCGCTGATCCGGAACGTGCTGGATAATAATATATAAAGGGCCATAATGCCGGATGGCGTCAGTCATACAGATACTAGAATGGATTGAGCAGAAGGAAACCCTGCTCTGGTGGCTCGCAGGCAGCTCGCTGGGCACTTTTGCGGGGACATTGATTCTTGTTCCCTGGCTGATTATCCATATCCCCCATGATTACTTCTCTCATGATAAACGTCGTAAGGCGTCCTGGACGGATCAGTATCCCGTGATCCGGGCAATTCTGGTGGTTGGAAAAAATGTGCTGGGCGGCCTGCTGGTGGCAGTGGGCATCATCATGCTGGTGCTGCCCGGTCAGGGCCTGTTAACGATTGTGCTGGGACTGGTCCTGCTGGATTTCCCCGGCAAATACAGGCTGCAGCGATGGATGGTCTCCCGCGGCCCTGTACTGAAGGCGATTAACCGGCTTCGCGTCCATGCCGGCAAGCCGCCTATTACGATTATTTCTTTCTAATGATAGTTCCGTAAGCAATAATTCACCATTTGCTCACCATTGACAACAGTCTGACGCAGATATTGCGGAAAAAGGTCATTTAAGGATGGAGACTACTTGAGGAAGATTCTCGGCACCCGGTCCGGAATGGCGGAAACCACTTCGTAATTGATCGTGCCAAGGGCATCGGCAATTTCATCTGCGGTGATGGCGGCGTTGCCCTGCCGGCCGATCACCACCACCTCGTCCCCAATATTTATATTATCGATATGCCCCACATCCAGTATTGTCAGGTCCATGCACACCCTGCCCACCACGGGTGCCTGTTCTCCTTTCACCAGCATCTCTCCCTTTGAAGACAGCCCCCGGTTGTAACCGTCCGCATATCCCATCGGCACCACGGCCAGGGTGGTCGGCGCAGGGGTTGTATAAGTTGCGCCATAGCTCACATCAAAGCCGGCGGGAACGGTTTTGAGCTGTATAATCCGGGTTTTGAGGGTCATGGTCGGCCGCAGTGCAACAGCATCTCGGTCGGTTCCTGCGGAGGGATAAAGGCCGTAAATGGCCAAACCGGCGCGGACCATATCCAGCCGGGTATCCGGCATGGAAATAAGCGCGGCGCTGTTGGCTGCATGCCGCAGGGGGATGTGGATGCCCTTTTTTTCCAGAACTGCCAGCAGCGCTGAAAAACGATCAAGCTGCTTGAAGGCATGGGTTTTATCCAAAGCATCTGCACAGGCAAAATGGGTATAAATACCCTCCAGTGCAAGCCCGGGGAGTGCGGCGATTCTGGCGATTTCCTCGCTGATGTCTGTGGAGACGGCGTTAAGACCGAGCCGGCCCATTCCGGTGTCCACCTTCAGGTGAACGCGCAATCTATTGCCGTTTCCCACAGTCGCATGGGAAAGTGCCGCCGCATCTGCGTAAGAAAATACCGTCTGGATAATATCCCGGTCAATCAAGTCCCGGCAAAAGGCCGCAGGGGTATATCCAAAGATCAGGACCGGCGCCGTGATGCCGTTTTCGCGCAGCATCATCGCCTCTTCGATCCGTGCCACACCAAGCCATGACGCGCCGTTTTTCAGTGCGGTCCGGGAAACTTCAATAATCCCGTGACCATAAGCGTTTGCTTTTACCACGGCCATGAGTTCACAGTGATCGCCGGCCATGTTTTTCAGACGAGTGACATTACCTGCCAGCGCCGTCAAGTCGATTTCAGCCCATGCAAGTGGCGTGTTTGTCATATTTTTCCCCGCCATATCAATACCGTGTCAGGATAGCAATGCCTGTTTTTCCGCTTCTGTCAAATGCCGCCAGCCGCCTTCCGGCAGATTACCGATACGAACGGCTGAAATCCGGGTGCGATGGAGCGTCACCACTTCGTTTCCAAGTTTGTTGACCATCCGTCGGATCTGACGGTTGCGCCCTTCCTGCAATGTAATGCTGAATCGCCGTGCAGCAATGCGTTTTACCTTTGCCGGCCGGGTCTTTTTCCCGGAAAGCCGGATCCCTTTGCGCATGGCCGCCAGTGCGCTGTCGTCAAAGGGTTGAGCAACGGTCACATCATATTCTTTTTCATGATCAAATGACGGATGGGACAACCGGTGATGCAGCCGGCCGTCATTGGTCAGCAGCAGCAGTCCGGTTGAGTCTTTGTCAAGCCGCCCCACCGGGTAAAACCGGCCGGGGATTTTCACCAGTTCCATGACCGTTTGCTCCTGTTTCTGCAAGCAACTGGAAACATAACCGGCCGGTTTATGCAGAGCAATGTATATTTTATCTGCCGCTGGTAAGACACGGGTTCCCTGAAATTCAACAATATCTGTTTCCGGTGCCACTTTGGTGCCCAGCTGGGTGACGACCTGGCCGTTAACCTTGACCTTTCCTTCCTTGATATAAGTTTCCGCCCGCCGTCTGGAACAGACCCCGGCAGCAGATAAAAATTTTTGTAAACGCATGGCAGGCTCAACTTCTGTAATCTGCGTTAATCTTAATATAATCAAGAGAGAGATCGCAGGTCAGAACGGCGGCGGTGCCCTTTCCACCGGTCTTCAGATCGATAATGATTTTGAATTCCTTTTTTTTCAGCACTTTCGCTGCGGCCAATTCCGCGTCCGATCCCGTCCAGAGGCCGTTTCTGACAAGCTGAATATCGTCAAAGCAGATGTCGATCCGTTCCGGGTCAATGGTCGTGCCGGACCGGCCCAGGGCTGCCATAATCCGCCCCCAGTTGGCATCTTCGCCAAAGATCGCGGTCTTGACCAGGCTGGAGTCGGCCACAGTATCCGCTGCCCGGCGGGCGTCCTGATCAGATGCCGCTCCTTGTACCACCACTTCCACGCACTTGGTGGCACCTTCGCCGTCTTTGACAATCATTCTGGCCAGTCGCAGCAGTATCTCGTTCAGGACGGTCTGAAACCGGTCTCTTGCCTCGGGCGTCTCGATGCCGGTGTTGCTCATACCGTTTGCCATGATAAATACCGAATCATTGGTGCTGGTATCGCCGTCCACGGTTATCCTGTTAAAGGATTGCTTGACGGCAAGACGCAGACTTTCAGAAAGGAATGCAGCGGATGCTTCCAGGTCCGTACAGATGAAACAGAGCATTGTCGCCATGTCAGGCCGGATCATGCCGGCGCCTTTTGCCACGGCACAGATAGAAGCGGTTTTTTTGTTTTCCATTTCAAGCCGGGTAGTGATCAGCTTGGGGAATTTGTCCGTGGTCATGATGCTCTCGGCAAAGTCCTGGGATCTGTCCCCATCCAGCGCCTGCACAGCATGGGGTATCGCGGCCTTAATGGCCGGCATGGGAAGAGGCGCACCGATTACGCCGGTTGAAGCCACCATCACCAGGTCTTCGTTTATCCCCAGTTCCTTTGCGGTTTGTGTTGTCATGGCAACGGCATCGGCCATGCCCTGATCCCCGTTGCAACAGTTGGCATTACCGCTGTTAACGATAATGGCCTGGCATTGGCCGGATTTTACACGCTCAGCATCAAGAAGGACCGGCGCAGCCTTGACCTGGTTTTGTGTAAAAACGGCCGCCGCCGCTGCCGGAACATCGGACCAGATAAGGCCCAGATTTTTTTTTTGCTCTTTTGTTATACCGGTTTGAATGCCGCTCCATTTAAATCCCCGGCAGGTTGTCGTGTCCATTGTTACGCTCCAGTGTAATCGATTGGAAAATATACGTAAGATTGTTATCACAGCAGGTCGGTTCAGGTCCACAGGTATTTTATCCCCGGCATAGTCGTGCTTGAAATGCGTCATAACCTTGTGCTATAAAAATAAAAAGGCTTCACATTATGTCCAATGGACTTTAATCCGTGGTCATCCGTTTCAAATGGATGGCACCATCCGGTGCTTCCCATCCGGAGATTGTGGAAAAAGGCCATTTATGGATGGAAACTAACCCGGAATGGCGCAGATGCCCGACTACTTTATTGTATATAATCCACTGACCTATAAGCTGATGGATCTTCTGCCGGGCCGGAACCTCACGCCGCTTGATGTTGTTTCCTATCTTTGCGGAAAAGACGCCAGGCGCATAGACGCGGCAAACTTTATTGAATTCATCGATTTTCAGACGGAAAAGCAGCGCATGACCATGGTGGATACCCTGGCCATTGAAATGTATTCCGCCATCTATATTCAGAATCAACTGGCCCGGCTTGCACCGGATCATCAAGTGGTCTTTCTCGACGGTAAACGGCGCTTTTTTTCCAGTGTTATGAAATCACGGCAGGGACGCCCCCGTGCCGTCTTCATGACCGCCATGAGTTCCAATTTCCCCGCTGCCGCAGCGGCCGCCCTTGTTTTGAATCATGCGCAGATTCCGGTTGTGCTGGGCGGGATTCACGTGTCCACCACCCCGGAAGATGTGGATACATTTATTCGGGATCATGCGCCATATCCCGGCCTGGTGACACTGGTCAAGGGGGCCGGCGATACCCTGGTGATGCAGGAGATCTTCCAGGATCTTGGCCGAAATACCTTGAAACAGGAATATATCGGGTATAAGTTGATAGAAGACGGTGTTTGGGGAGATTTTAAGAATATCGATCCCATTGATCCCTTAACCATCGGGTTACTAAACCGGTTACCGGTTATTAAACACCTGCCGTTGAGGAATTTCCGCATCAATCCGGTGGCACCCTACACGGGCTGTCCTTTTTCCTGTAAATTCTGTTCCATTTCCACCTTACCCAAAAAACAGCGTGCCTTGAGAATGCGGAACCCGGATGATTTTATTGCGGAGTTGCGGGCCTTTCAGAAAGATGGCGTGGATTTTTCCAATCGTTTTTTCTTTTTTACGCCGGATAACCTGCTTCTGGGCAGAAAAAACCTGCTGACCCTGCTTGATAAAATTATTGAAAGTGATCTGCGCATCAACTATGCGGTTCAGATCTCCATTGATGTGGCAAACGATCCTGCATTGCTGAAAAAAATCCGACAGTCCGGGGGCACCCATTTTTTTATCGGGCTTGAGTCCCTTGACATTCGTAATCTGCGATACATCAACAAGCACATTGTCGGGGATATCGATAAAAGCGGCATGTCGGTTCGCGATTATTACGGCGAAAAGATCCGGCTGATCCAGAATCACGGCATATCCATCCATGGGTCGTTTATTTTCGGGCTTCCCTATGACTACTTCCATTCGCCAACGGATAATACCGGCGCTCAGGTGGCCAGGTTCTGCAAAAAGCACCGGATCGGCGTACAGCCAAGTACGCTTACCGATCTTCCCGGGTCCGTGTTTTTTAATGAAAGTCAGGACGAAGGCCGGTATTTATATGGCAAGCGCGGCACCATGGATTATTTCCTCTCCCTGAGCATTGCGGATCTGGGGGAAACCAATAAGACGCCGCCGGATTCGTTGCACAACAGCCCCCTGGTGATTGCAGCCATGGTGTATGAAGCCACCCGGAAGATCGGTTCGCCCATGGCGGCCACACGGAATGCCGTTTCTATTTTTGTGAAATCCATGCTACACCCCACAAAGAACGGTGCCGGGTTCCGGTTGAAACAGCGGTGTCTGGACAGTGTCTGCTCCGCCCTGTCCCAGACCGCAGTCAGCTTATACAAAGAGCAGGGCGACGCCCTGGTCCGGTCCTCGAACGGGGTGCGGGGGATATTTGAACGGCTTTATGACTGGGAAAAGAACCCGGCAGTTAAAGCACAGTTTAAACCATATGTGACGGCTTTCACCGAACATGTTACCAGGTAAGGAAAGCTCAAAGGAAAGATCAATGACCGAAGCAAAATTGTTAAAAGAAAAGAACAAAAAAGGCGAGATTGTATCCGTGACTGTGTCCATCGAACGGGCCGGTGCGATCGAACGGCGGCGGTTCGGTACGGAGGAAGAGGCCAAAGCGTTTATTAAACGTTTAAAGGAAAGAGAATCCGCAGCCAGGGAGTAACTCAGCCCGATCATGGCGGGGGGCGGCGGTCCCGGCTTCAGGCCGGAGAGTGGCGCCCGGCTGGCAGTGTATTATAATCATTCTCAGTAAAAGAGTACCAGACGATGTCAATCAAATCCAAGGCCCTGGAGGTCAATCTTGCCGATTATCATGTGGATGTCTCCATTGACCCCCGGTATTACGTGCTGCGGGAGGTTATGGCCAAATACCACGGGCTGATGGAACGGTTTGAAGTATTTTTAAAGGAATTGTCCCATCCTTATAAGAGCCGTCAGTTTATTGTAAACGAGGCCCGGCTTTTCGCACTGGACTATTTTCATCAGCTTCAGAAACACGAAAAGGGCATTGAGGCAGCCGGCATCTATGTGAAGATTTTTGCCAATGCTGTACAGTCGGCCAAGGAAGCAAAAATCAAAACCGACGCAGCGGACAACCTGCTCTTGTTTTTGCGCAAGATAACCACTGCCGGTGATGTGAACAAATTCGCGTCCGTGCTCAACCTTGCCTTTGACAGTATCCGGGGGCTTGCAGCCGATGATTTTTTTGTTTTTGTAAAAAGTTATTACCAGCTGGACAATATTGCCGCGGATATTCGAAAACAGGCGGAAGGGGGCGATGCCTTTGATTTTGAAAGTCTGAACCGGTTGTTGATTGAATACTATAGCAGTGTTTACCGGTACTGGCAGCATGAAAAGGACGGACTGGCATGGTTTCGAAAGGAGATCCAGGACGATGTCCTGGCTGTGTCCGATGAGTCGGGAGGGGTTCAACAGATTCAGGCGGACCTGGACACAATTTCCCATCAGCGGATCGGTATCCTTGCCGGCAAATTAAAACAGATTGCCGCCAGAAGCGATCTGGGCCGTGCGGAAACCTGTGAACAACTCCTTGCACTTCCGGGATACCATTATTTTGTGGCCTTGTACCGGCGGCTGCCGAATAACCTATATCATCTGGGGGCGCCTCACAGCCGGGGAAATCGCTGGAAGCTGATGGCGCTCTTTTTTATCATGAGCACCCCCGGTCTTTCTACGCTGCATGAAGAATCTCTGCGGGAGCTGAACGCGACCCTGACCTACCTTATTTCCCGTGAAGATAACCGGAAAAGCCGTGAATTGTTGAACCGGACGTTTAAAATCCTGCAGGAGCAGACCAATCGATTCCCGCAAACCGCCTTGACGTGCGTACAGAACATCGGAGAAAGTGTCTACCGGACGGATAACACCGATTTGATCGATTTTTTTATCGACGCTGTTATTGATCTGGGTTTTCATGCGCCCATGGTGGCGGGTGTGGATGATGACTGGAAGATAAAGGTCAATCACGCACACCTGCAGAATATCCGCACGTGGCTGAGGCTGGTCCGGATGAAACCCCATAAATCGTCGCGCCTGTTGTCTGCCTTGATCATCCATTTGTCATTAAGCGGGGTTTTTATCCGGGACACGGATCTCTTTCCCAGGGATATTACCGAACTGTTGAATGCGGATGTGTCTACCGTTTATAATCTGGTTAAGCAGCTCACCCGTCAGCTTCCCGTTTTTTTCAACGATATCGGGGCCGAAGGCAGCCTTCGGGATATTTCAACGGAGATAGATGAAATAACCAACCGCAAGGATGTACTTGTCCACTTCTTGAGAAAACAGGGGCATGTGGAGGGCAGTAACCGCCTGATCGCCTTTATGGAGGCGGTTATCGATTTCTGGCTGACAAAGGACAAGGCCTGCGTTGAGTCGTATGTGCCGCCGGAGATGTATCAACAGATCGCATCCGACGGAGTGTATGTGGATGGGATGAACCGGATATTCAGGGCATTTGTCGAGCAGGGGATCGATCTTCCCAAAGGGCTGCTGACCCTGAGCAATGAAGCGGCCGAATCGCTGTGCGGCCAGGTACCGGACGTGTCAGATCAGGACCGGCGGCGCGCCTATCTCGCGGTGGCATTTTACAAGCTGCTGGATCAGAAATACAATATCGGGTTTACAGAAATTGACAGCTATGTGGATCACCTGGTTAATACCGGTGATTTTCCGGATATTGAAAGGCTGAAGGCCGCTTTTGCCGATCCCCGGCCCACAAAGAAGGCGGCCCGGCTTATCGGGTATCTGGAGCAGTTAAAGGCCCTGATTCTGTCTGATGAGCAATTTGATATTCAGCAGAACATCTATGAGAAGCGACATATCGCCGTTGATATTCCCTCGATGTACGGCAGTTATCATGAGACAAAGTTCGATGCCCTCGGCCTTACATTCCGGATCGAGGCCCTTTTGAATGTGCTGTTTGAAGAGATTGTGGATAATATCGATCTGAGCATTATTACCAAAACCTCTTTTTTTCAGATTTACACCTGCCTGAAGCTGTTTGTGCGGGCACTGGCAGTGGACGGGTTCTCAACCAAAGAACTGGAAATCCAGATCGATCTGCTGTCCCAGGGATTAAAGACGCGCGGTTTTTCGTTTTCCCAGTTTCTGGACATATTCAAGCGCTTTGCAAAAGCCGTCAAGAATATTATTACCGATCATTTTCATAACAAGCATGCCCGGAACCTTTCCAAAATCGTGGGGCGGCTCCCGTCCGGGGTCATTTTGGCCAAATATCTGCCGGCCGGTGAAGAGAACGGGGCCATTGATCGCGAGCGGCTGACGCACCGGATATCGGAGATTTTTTTCCGGGAAAAGATCGCCCTTTCCCTGGGATTGACGCAACTGGACCTCTTTTTGAGCCGGATTTTAAATGTGCTGTTTCATCAATCCAACACCCTGCCGGATGAGATGCTGCACAAGCTTTTGAATTACGACCCGGGCCGGTCGATTGCCCGGATCGATCAGGGGGAAGTCAAGCGGTACGGCATTATTCATCTGGGTAATAAGGGATTGAACATGATCCGTCTCAAGGGGTATGATTGCCCCGTCCCACCGGGGTTCATCATTACCACGGAGGTGTTCAAGTGCCGGGAGATCATCAATAACTATGCCCCGGCAGAGGAAATCTTCCGGCAGCAGCTTTCCCAGCACCTCCGGCAGGTGGAGACCGCGACCGGCAAAACATTCGGCGATCCCGGCAATCCCCTTCTTTTGTCTGTCCGCAGCGGCGCTTCAATATCCCAGCCCGGCATGATGGACACAGCCCTGAATGTGGGGATCAACGAGGAGATCGCCCAGGGGCTGGCCGAACACACACAGAATACCTGGTTTGCCTGGGACAATTACCGGCGGTTCCTGCAATGTTACGGCATGGCCTTTGGTGTCAAGAGGGACGACTTTGACGCCGTGATGAAGGCGCATAAAGCACGCAGTGGCGTGCCGCTGAAAAAAGGATTCACCGGGGAGCAGATGCGCTTGCTTGCCCTTGATTATAAGCAGCTGATTGTGGATGCCGGTATAAAGGTCGTGGAGGACCCCTTTGAGCAGTTGTATGTGACCATCCGGAGTGTATTTAATTCCTGGTATTCCCAGAAGGCCGAAACCTACCGGCGTATCGTGGGCATATCAGACGACTGGGGCACGGCTGTCACGGTTCAGACCATGGTATACGGCAACATTTCCCAGCAGTCCGGCAGCGGCGTGTTTTTTACCCACAGCCCCCGGTTGTCGGGAGATACAATCCGGCTCTGGGGAGATTTCACGGTCGGCAATCAGGGGGAGGACGTGGTGGCCGGACTGGTCAGTACATTGCCCATATCGGTATTGCAGAAGGAGACCGAACAACGAAAGACAAACATTACCCTTGAAACCCATTTCCCCCACATTTATAATGCATTAAAGCGATGGGTGGGGGTATTGATTTACGATCAAGGTTGGAATCCGCAGGAAATCGAGTTTACGTTTGAAAGTCCGTTGGAAAAGGATCTCTATTTTCTACAGACACGGGATATGACCATCCGGGAGAGCCGGGGCTTTACCGTATTCGACCCGGAGGATGTGCTGTCCGGCGAAAAATTTCTGGGCCAGGGCATTGGCGTGGGCGGCGGTGCCATGAGCGGCAGGATCGTCTTCTCGCTCGCAGAGATCGACAAATGGGCATTGGCAGAGCCGGATACACGACTGATTCTGATCAGAGGGGATACGGTGCCGGATGATATTCAGGAGATCTCGGCCACGGACGGGCTTGTGACGGCTCGTGGGGGGCTTTCATCCCATGCGGCGGTACTGGCCCACAGCTTGGGCAAAACCTGTGTTGTGGGATGCGGCAATCTGATGTGCAATGAGGCGGAGCGAACATGCTGGTTCAACAATACACAGCTGGCCTCGGGCGATTACATCAGCATTGACGGTTCCGAAGGAACGGTTTATCAGGGTCAATTAAAAACAAAAAACTATTAGATATCGACAGGGTTTGGTGTTAAATTTTTATTGACATCAATCTCAAAAACAGAGGAGTGATAACATGGACGGCAACGGCACCCTCAAACTCGGTATTAACGGGATGGGGCGAATCGGCAAACTGACGCTGTGGCACCATGTGGGACGCAAGTATTTTGATGAACTCGTGGTGAATATCGGCCGGGATGCGGGAACGTCACTTGCGGATATTGCCCATTACATAGAGCGGGATACCAGTTTCGGTTCACTGCAGAATTTTTTGCACGGATATAACGCGACGTCTGTTATTGAAGACCTGGATGAGGCATCGGGAAGCATGGTCATCGACGGGGTCCGGGTCTGTTTTCTGAGAAAAGAACGCAACCCCGCGAAAATCGGATGGCGGGCGCATGGCGTACGGCTGGTGGTGGACACTACGGGCAGTTTTCTCGACCCGACGGTCCCGGCCGATGACCCCAAAGGCTCCATGCGGGGCCACATTGAGGCGGGTGCGGAAAAGGTGGTGGTGTCCGCGCCCTTTAAAATCAAAAATGAGCAGGCCGGGATGCCCGGTGATGCCGTGACCACGGTTATGGGGATCAATGAAAGCGATTATGATCCCAGAAACCATCTGCTGATCTCCAATGCCTCCTGTACCACCACGTGTCTGGCCCATATGATCAAGCCCCTGCTGGATCATTTCGGCCCCAAAAAAGTACTGTCCGCCTCCATGGCAACGGTTCATGCGGCCACGTCAAGCCAGGAGGTGCTGGATCGCCTGCCCAAGGCGGGGAAAAAAGACCTGAGGAAGAACCGGAGTGTATTTAACAATATTATTCTGACCACCACCGGCGCGGCCAAGGCGCTTCGACTCGTGATTCCCGAAATGCAGCAGATCGGGTTCATCGCCGAATCGGTCAGAATTCCCACATGCACCGGATCGTTAATTATTCTGGTGCTCAACCTGCAGGAAGAGATGGCCGGCAACCCCATTAACCGTGACGCCATAAACGGTATTTATGCCCAGACCGCAGCGGACAGTCCCAATGATTATCTTCTATACACGGACAAACAGAACGTGTCCGCCGATATTATCGGGACGCCTAGGGCAGCGGCCATAATCGAGGGCAGTGAGACCCATACCCGGACGGCTGAAGTCCGGATTGACATGAATAATGTGCCCGGTCTGGACGCCGGTGTGTTGTCGTCCCTGAAAGAGGATGTCATCCGGGTGCCGGTTACCCAGGCAGTGATTTACGGCTGGTATGATAATGAAATGGGTAGTTATGTGAACATGCTGGGGGACCGGTGTGTTTCCGTTGCGGAAACCCTTATGCCCTGACTCTAACCCGATAATCGGGCGAACACGCAGTACGCCCCTGTATTGACCGGTAAATGACGGTAGGGTAGGTGCCGCCCCGCAACGCATCAATTGACCGTTTGACAAACCGTCCGGTAATAAGGATTAAAAAGGCGATGGCAGAAAAGAAGATTCTGGTAATTGACGATGAAGGATCGCAACGGGATGTCATGCAACGGTTTATTCCCAAGCTCGGGTATGCCGTTAAAGTGGCCGATTCATCGGAAGCGGCACTTGCAATTCTTGAAAAAGAATCATTCCCCCTGATCATAACCGATCTGAATATGCCGGGGATGGACGGACTGGAGCTTTGTCGCCGTATCAAACAACTCAACAGCAAGACTATTATTTATGCGCTTTCCGGGTATATCGCCTCATTTGATGAACAGAAGCTTGAAGACTGCGGGTTTGACGGATATCTGAGCAAACCCGCAAGTTCCAAGGTCCTCAAACAGGCCATTGAAGGGGCGTTTGAGAAAGCAAGGGAACAAGAACGATAACAATTCCGGATTCAGGAGGTTTTTTCGCGTGCTACCTCTGCAGCGCGGGAATTCGGGTAATCGGACACGATCCTTTGATACGCCTCCCTGCTTTTTTCCATATCACCGATATCCTCATAGAGTCGGCCCAGATTAAACAGCGCATAAGCCTTTACCGGCGTGTCAGGATCGTTGGCAACTGTTTGAAAGTTATGGATGGCAGTTTCCGTATCGCCGTTTTTTTCATGGGCATACCCCAGACTGGCCGAAAGCAGATTGCCGGTAATGGAGCCTTTTTTAAAGTGCTTCAAGGCATCCTGGTAAGCCTCGACCGCTGCTTCAAGATCACCGGCTTTGTAGCAGATATCAGCGTACTGAATCCGGGCGATCTTTCCGGCCACGGTGCCTGAATATTTTTCATAAACCGACAGATACCGGTCTTTTATATCTGACAGGGGCGTGTCCGGTGCCGCCTGAAACTGACGGTTTACCTGCGCCAGCATATCGGACGCGGATGCCTCTTTTTTTGCCGAGAAATAGGTGCTCCCCGCAATGATCAGGGCAATCAATGCAATGGCGCCGACCCCAATGGCCAGTTGCCGGCTGTATTTCTTGACAAAATCGGATGTTGCGATAAACATGGCCAGAAACCGGTCCGGCTGCTCCAACTCCCGCTTTCTTGCCAGTGATACTCTTTCCATTCGTGCCATGATATCCTCCACTGGTGTTGAATTGACTCGTCGTCACTATACGTTCGTCATCTGAAAAAATCAAGACCACATTGCATATTGAGAGGCTGTCCGGGAGAACCGGATATTGTTTCGGTTTTACCCCAAAGCCACATCAAGGGTCATCATTACGGAAAAACCGATCATTGTGGTCATGGTTACCAGGTCAATATTTTCATTTTTTCGCTGGGATTCAGGAATCAGTTCTTCAACAACCACAAAGTTCATTGCGCCTGCGGCAAAGCCAGGCATTGAATCCATCGATTCATCTACTCCCTGCCGACATCATTTTACCCGATTGACTGTTTTTAATGATTTTATTCGCATGAACGGTTTTTTGCGCTAAAAATTTATTCAGATTCTTAAATCCTGCCTGCATCACAGCAGAATGTTTTTTTTCAATGGATGCAAAAGGGGCTATCATTCGCAGCAGAAATCCCTTGGGGTTAACACGCCACCGGTAACTTATCTTTGTTTTGTCACCCAGGTCCTTAAGTGTCCATACATATTCCCCTGCAAAGGCCCCCTCAATGTAACTGCCTATGATCATTTCATTCCTTTTGACTTCAGCCGTTTTTGCTGTGAACTTCAATGGATATTTACCATGGAGAACGACATCAATGAGGTCACCGATGCTACATGTAGATTCTTCACGAGGCTTGAAAGAAAGATATGGCATCCACCAGCTTGTTTTCCCGCAGGCTTCATCAATGATTGCGTTGAAAACAAGGTCCGGACTCGCATTAATGATAGCTTCATCAGTAATATCATACTTTACCTTTAATGAAGAATCCTCATCCGGACAGCCACTTTCCCCGATTTCACTTGACTTCCGGGTCGTCGAGCAGGCTGCGGTAAATATGAGGACTGCACAGAGTATTAATTTGAGTTTATGCATTTTTATCTCTCCCGTTTATGCCTTAATTTCATCTACTGGCAATATCTGTTTTCCATGCCGAATCGTCGGTATAGGTATTTGTTTTGTTTCGATGTGATAAATAATCCTATAATTTTAGTAAATTACTACCATAAATGGACAGTCGTTAATTTCAGGGACGATCCCTCCGATTGCTGGATTCGCTTTGAACTGCTACCGCGAATATCGGCCAACGCCGCAGATGCGCGTAAGGTGACTCGCCCGCAGGGTGAAATTTTTTGATATAAAAATGATTGACGGCTTCGTAAAAAGTCCAATTTCTTTGTTGCGCTGCATCTTTCGTCATGTCACGTACTGCTAAGTACGCTCCATTCCTCAAGATTTGCGCGCCTCGAACTTGAACTTTTTACTTTGCCGTTCCAAATTTGACTTTTTACGAGACCATCATGTTTGTATTCCGCAAATCCAAAATTACAATTTGTAATTTTAGAATGACCGCTAAATGTAATATAAGAATATGAAATAATAAAATAAAACAATGGTCTTCAAAAAATTTCATGAAATATTCGGGTTAGAGGAGCTTGCGGATGCGTTCCCATCCCTCCTCGGGAATTTTGGCGCCGATAACCTGGACGACTTCGGCGCCACAGGCTGAGGCCAGTTCGCCGCATTTTTCCAGGGGATAGCCGTTGACCAGGCCGAATAGGAATCCGGCGGCCCAGAGATCGCCGGCGCCGGTGGTGTCAACGGCGTTGTCAACCATCTGGGGGGCAATGGTGATGTTTTTGCCGGCATGGGCAATATAGCTGCCCCGTTTGCCCACCTTGAGGACCGCTATCTCCGCATATTCGGAAAGGGCCGCCAGTGCCTTGTCTTCGTCGGAGTGGCCGGTAAATGCGCGGGCCTCGTCCTCATTGGCGATCAGAATATCCACATGGGTGTGCGCGATTTCTTCAAGCAGGGATTTGCAGTTTTCCACCACATCAAAGCTTGCCAGGTCCAGAGAGACACGGGCCCCGGCCTTTTGGGCGGCATTCACAGTCGCCTTCATGAGCTCGGGATTGAACAGCAGGTACCCCTCCACCACGGCAATGGCGGTATCCTGAAAGGTCTCTTCGGTAATGCCGGCAGGATCCAGTTCCGTGGATGCGCCGAGATGGGTGAACATGGTGCGCTGGGCATCCGGGGTGATGACGGACAATACCTTACCGGTGGGTGTTTGAGAGACCGCCAGCATGGGGTAGACACAGTTTTTTTCCAGATCGCTGGTAAAGATATCGCCGAATCCGTCCTTGCCGAGGACACCTACAAAATGGGCATCCCCCCCGAGCCGGCCGACGCCGACGATGGTATTGCAGGCCGATCCGCCGGAGACCACTTCCGGGGAATGGGGCGTTTGTTCCAGGGCCTTTTCAATAAAGTCGTTTTCAACAAGGGTCATGCCCCCTTTTTCCGCGCCCAGGGCTTTGACATAGGTGTCCTCTTCCCGGATCAGCATGTCCACCAGGGCGGACCCCACACCGGTTATTTTTTTCTTTCCGTTAAACATATTGCCTCCATTATAGCTCTAGTTTCTTGGCCCGGTATGCATCCAGATAATTCATGCAGTATTCGTCTTTGCCGGCCAGTGCCTCGGCGGCGGCTATCATGGCGACCATGCGCTTATCCAGGGGATTAATGATCGCGCCGTCCAGGCCTTTGAGGATGGCCATGACCATAAAGGTCTGGTTCATAAGCTTTCGTTCGGGGAGCCCGTAGGAGATGTTTGACAAGCCACAGGCTGTATGAATGCCGGGAAATTTTTTCATAATGGTTTCAATGGCGTCCAGAAATGCAACGCCGTACGCGCTGTTGGTGGAAATCGGCTGCACCAGCGGGTCCACGTAAATGTTTTCCACGGGAACGTTCTTGGCAACGAGGTTGTTCGCCAGCTTATCGGCGATGGCCACGCGTTCGTCAACGGTTTCGGGCATGCCGTCGTCGCTCATGCACAATGCGATTACCTTGAGGTCGCTACCGGCAAGAATGGGCAGCATGGCGTCGTAACGCTCTTTTTCCAGGGAAATGGAGTTGATCATGGGGGTCCCTTTGTGAACCGACAGGGCCGCTTCAACCGCCTTGGGGTCGGGGCTGTCGATGCAGCAGGTGACATCCTCCACAGCGCCCTGCACTGTTGTGACCAGCCACTTGAGGTATTCGGTTTCCTTGCCCACGAACACCCCGGCATTGACATCGATAAAGTCGGCGCCGGCTTCGTGCTGATCTCTGGCAACCTTTATAATGGTATCTGCATCCTGATTCTTAATTGCTTCGCCGATAGCCTTCCGGCTGGCATTGATCAGTTCTCCGATAATCTGCATAATCATTTCTCCTTTGTTGTTTTTTACATATCAAGAAACGGTTTCTGTGTCACTTTCTGTCCATGCGGGATATGAACAAAATTTGCTTCGTCATATGGACCGAACAGCAGTTTCTGAAAATAGTCCCGCGTTCCCTGAATCTCTTCATATTGTTTATCAAAAAACCGGGCGTTTTCCCTGGCGCGCTCCCGCAAGGGGGCCGGATCGTCTACCGCCTCGGTATTAATAAAAATTATATGCGAATAGTGTTTCAGTTCTTCTTTTGCGCCCCAGGCCGCTTCTTCCCGGCCCAGACGGGGGACGTAATCGTTTTCCATAAACCCGATGGGGTCTTTTTGCTCTGCAATCCATCCGGGGGTCAGATAATAGGTGCCGGCTCTTTTTTGAAAGGCCGTATGGTAAGCTTCGCGCGATCCCAGAAACAGGGCGATACAGTCATGCACCCGGGGAATAACAAGCCCCTGCCGCGGTGCCATGACCCCCACGATGCCGTTGGAGCACAGGCCGTATCCCAGCACGATGGTTGAAACCGTGTCCGGCACATCGTCCACTGCCGCTTGAAGAATGCCCGGCATGGCACCGGGTGTGCGATGCAGGTTCTGGTCCAGGTACGCAACGGCGATCTGCTCATCGGCAGTCCTGTCCCCGGTCAGAAGCGCGTCAATCTCCGGTTTCAGGGACCGGCAGGCAATTATCATTTTTGTCGGTTGTTTACTCATCCATCCCCCGCCTGTCAGGCCGCTTCGCTTTCCGGGAATTCCGAATTTTCTATAAAGGCTTCCATGAAATCGGGCCGTTCAGCCAGTGAAAGGTGTTCGGCTGCGGCCATTTGCTTTTCAATGAACGAGCGGGCCGATTCATCCAGAAGCATTCGCCGGCATCCCAGAAGGCTGGTATTGCCGGCAAAGGAAACCTTTGGCGCAAGGTCAACCGGGATCAGGCCGATTTCTGCAAGGCTCTCCGGGTTCAGGGTATGGCCGAACCCGCCGGACACCACAACTTTGTCGATGGGATTGCCGATCTCCTTGATAAATACATCCACGGCGGTTTTGATAGCACTTTTGGCAAGCTGCACCTGGCGAACATCTTTCTGGGTAAAGTATATCTGCTCGCCATATTCAAAGGCCGGCATATCGTCCACATCGCAAAGGCAAGCAGCAATGTCTTCGTGAAGGTCGTGGGCCTGGTCGGGCCGGATCATCCGGCCGGTCCGCTCCAACACCCCCAGTCGAAGCAGGCAGGCCGTCAGGTCGATCACACCGCTGCCGCATATGCCTCTTGCCGGTGCCCCGCCGATTGTGTGAAATACGAGGGCATTGTGGTCTGTGGTTTCAACCGTATCCACCGCCCCGATCCTGGCGTTCATGCCGCTGGACAGCCCCATCCCCTCAAATGCCGGTCCGGCTGCGGTTGAGGTAATCAGGGTTTTGTCGCCGGCTTGCAGGGCAATTTCGCCGTTGGTGCCGATATCGATAAACAGGACATTGGCGGCTGGATCGAAGAATCCTTTGCATACGAGCATGCCCGCGCTGATATCCGATCCCACGAATGCATGGGCAATGGGCGGGATGTATAATTGGGCGTCCGGGTTCAGGCCGGTGAGGCCGAAATCCGTTGCCGGGTAATGCTTTCCCCCCTCCAGGTCAACGGTAAACGGGACATGGCCCAGGGGCTCGGGATTGATGTTGCCGGCGATCTCCAGCATGGTGGTGTTGCCGCCCAGCACCACATCCAAAATTTCGTGGGGATTAGCCCCGGCATCTTTGCAGGTGTCGGTGATAAGCCGGTTTATGCCATCGTGTATCGCGTCGGCCAGGCTTTTCAGCCCTTCAGGTGTCGAGCCGGTCTGAATGCGGGTCATGACATCGTGTCCCATGCCGATCTGTGGGTTTAATGACGATGCAGTGGAGAGGTCTTCTCCCGAGACCATGCAGATCAAATTCACCACGATGGTGGTGGTGCCGATATCGATGGCAAGGCCCTTGGGGGAAAACCCGGGTTCCCAACGGGTCAAGGGAATTTCATCCGATCCGTACTGCAATACGGTGTCGCCGTCTGATTCCTGTATGCTCACCACGGGATCGCAATTATTCAATAAATCAGTCGGTTCTCCTTCCAGAATGGCAAATTCACTGTCATCGGCAACCTCCGACAGCACATGAACGGTCATGTCCCGTTCCGGCACAAGACAGCAGGCCAGCCGGACGCCTGCGGCCATGTCCGCTTCAGTCATATTTTCATGCGGCGTCTCCGGGATGTCGCCGGGCGATTCCACCCGGACCCGGCATTGCCCGCACACCCCCTGGCCGTTACACGGGGTTTCCAGAGCAATCCCTTCCCGGAACAGGGCGTCATGAATCGATTCCCCCTCCTGCACGTCAATTGCCTTCTTGAAGGGCAAAACCGTCAGGGTTGTCATCGCCCCCCCTCTTTTTTCGATATTTCTCTGGTTGTGTCCGGAACAGGGGTCAAGGAGACCGTGTCATAAATATTTTCAGCCAACGCCTCCAGTTCCTTTCGCAGCATTTCCCGGTTGACCGTCTCCGGCACTATCACCGCCGAGCGCATGGTGAAAACCGGAAGGGGGTCGTCTTTGGAATATTCAACCGCTGTTTCCATTTCGATAATATTGATACGCAGGGATGCCAGCAGTTGAGAGGTTCTGTATACAATACCCATGCGATCCTGTCCTTTGACACGGATCTCATAATTGGGAACCGGGGCCGCGACTTCTGCTGTTTCTGTTTCTGCCAGCTTGAAGACGGTCACACTGAGATCGCTTTCTCTGCGAAGCGTATCGCAACGGGTTTTCAGATCCTCGTATGCATCTGTTTTTTCGCTGGTGACCAGGATCATCAAGGTAAAGTGGTTCCCCAGAAAAGTCATGCTGGCATCTCCAAAATTGCAGCCTGCGGCATAGATCTCCTTTGATACCTGTGCCACAATGCCGGTAATATTGGCGCCCACAGCGGCAATAATGAAGTGCTTCTTCATGCATCCTCCCCGCCGCCTGTCAGCATGACAGGGTTGCAAAGCGTTTTTAAGTCTGTAAACCGGATTTTGAATGACTTGTTATGAACACCGGGGTTGAAATAAAGATATTCATTATATCCCAGGGCCGGAGACATAAAAACCGGCAGAGACGTTTCATGGCCGAAGGGAGGCACACATCCCACCTCACAGCCCACTGCCGGTGGGACCATTTCCGGCCTGGCAAAGGTGATTTTTTTTGTTCCCGCGCATCGGGCCGTCAGTTTCCAGTCAATGCGATGGTTGCCCGGCAGCACGATAACGATCATATTGTTTTCCGAAGTTTCCGCCACCATGGATTTTACGGTTTCGTTTTCGTCCACGCCGAGCGCTTCGGCCATGTCGGGATTGGTATAAACCGGATCATGTTCAAACACGTCATAGGCAATATTGTTTTTGGTGAGAATGTCGACGATCTTTTCTTCAAGGGTGATTTTCTGCGTCATGGGAGTCCCTCTCTATTGTTTGTCTAATCCCGGTGTCCCCACGGCCCATGCAACAATACGCCGTAAAGGTCCCTCAGTGGTCTCTTTCGTTGTCACCTGCGGACTGCTTGCGCCTGCGGCAACGCATTTTTCTTTGGCCTGGTCCGTTACCTTTTGCCTGGCAAATTGACAGGCTGTCTGCTCCTCTTTGAAGTCGATGTTTTCCGCTTCAACCTGAACGATATATTTCCGTGTTTCACCCGATTCCTTGACATAGACCAGGGCTTCCGCCTCGACCATGACCATGCCTACAACAGCACCGGCCGCATTTGCCACATGGGCATGTTCCGGCAGGATAAACCGGGCATTCAGGGCTTCGGCCACCCGTTTGACAAAATATCCGGCCGGTGCGCCGATGCCGATTACCGGAACCGTGCTGCTGATCCGGACCGACAGCAGGGTGTCCTGCCCGGCCAGGGACTGGCTGAAGAACCATTGTCCCCATTTGCCGTCGATTAACTCAGGCAGGCGCTGCTGCCTTTCCCTTGCCAGAAACACCATGGCCTCCTCGGTCATGGTTGCCACAATGCGGTCCAGCGTGGTGGCAATAAATGATTCAGGATCACTGTCACAAAGATGGCACATACCGGTCAGGGCCATATTTGCCGTTTCCGTGCACCAGTTGGTCATTTCATCGCTGGCATGGAGCAGGTCAGTGGGGGTCAGGGTGGCGATTCCGATATAGCCGCGTTGCATCAGGTTATCGACATTGAGCTGAACTTCATGATGAACACCCGTGGCCTTCAGGATATCCGTGAGCGACTGCGGCCCCGCTTCCAGCAACTTGAAAAGCCGGTGTATTGCCGGCGGAAAGGTGTCCGAATCGTCGCTTGAATTATCGTGTGCATTGTCCGGTGACGGTGCTTTGTTGAGAAACCAGTAAACCAGATCGGTGGGTTTCCAGATATATCCCCGTCGTTTGGCCAGGTCGGCGAACGTTTCGCGGACACCGGAAAAATTCGATGCCAGACGACAAAGCGGCACCACCCGGTCCGGGCCGATAAGGATTTCCCGGTCGGCGTTGAAATAAATCCGGCTGTCGCATCCAATGACAGCGGTGCGAATACGGGCCGCCCGGACCGCGGTTTTGATCTTTCCAACCCGTGCGCCTTCTTCGGAAATGGCAACCCCACCGTTTTGCATCAGGGCCATATCGGTGGTGGTGCCGCCCACGTCGATGACCAGGGCATCCTGTTCATCGGAAAAAAAACGGCCGCCGATGGTGCTGGCTGCCGGGCCGGACAAAACGGTTTCCACGGGTTTTTTCACGGCTTCTGTGTGGGGCATGAGGGAACCGTTGCCTTTTACCACCATTAAAGGCGCTTTGATATCCCGTTGATTCAGTGCCGCCTGAACAGCAGCGGCGAACTCGTGCATGACTGCGACAAGAGAGGCGTTCAGGCAGGCGGTGGAAGCCCGCTTGATGGAGTCAAGCCGGGTTGAGAGTTGATGCCCCAGGACAATCGGCAGGTCGGAGACGTGGGATATGGTCTCGAATACCCGGTTCTCATGAGAAGCGTTCAAGGGGCTGAAGTAGCTGGACACGGCGATCGCTTCCAGGTCCTCTTTATTGTCTTCCACCCAGGCGGTTATTCCGTCCAGGTCCAGGGGGGCCTGTTCTTCGCCCTGGGATGTGTGGCCGCCTTTGAAATAGGCCACTTTGTGAGCTGCAAAGTTATCACCCAGCCCGAATCCGTCAATAAGGTCGGGATCGTAACCGATCAGGATAAGGCCGGTCTTCCGGGTTTTGCCTTCTGCCACGGAATTGGTGGCAAGGGTGCTGGAGATACCGACCAGTTCAATGCGTTCCGGTGCAGTGATATCCAGGGACGCAAGGATACGGGTAACCCCTTTGGCCAGATCGCCGTAAGTGGTCAACGTTTTAGCGGCGGAAAGAATTTCCCGGGTGCGATAATCCAGGAGTACACCATCGGTGAAGGTTCCGCCGGTGTCGATACCCAGCAGGTAGCGGGGCTTATCTGTTGTCGGATTTTCCATGTGTTGTATGCCACGATCGGGAAAAGCTTTCAGTCTGCGGGTTGGGCTGCGGCACGAAACCCAACCTACGAAAATAAAGATCGAATCACCGGCCTGTCAGCCAATGATTCGATCTTTTTCTGTTCGTCAGCATGCTTTTCTACTGCACCCTGGTTGTACTGCGGGCCATGTAGGCTTCGCCTTCTTCCAGAACCTTGTCGATATCTTTTTTGACACTTTCCGGGATTTTATTGATCGGACCTTCGTAATTATCGATAATATCCCGGGTCTTGGCGATGATGCGATCCTTCATGGTGGAACGGCCGGCCGCATCCCAGTCCTCATAGCTGTTTCTGTCCATCAGGGTGGGCTGCCAGTGTTCCCTGAACCATTTCATGGTATGGTCTTCGTAGAGATAATGACCACCCGGGCCCACGTTATTGATCACATCCACGGCCAGGGTCTCTTCGGATATTTCGATGCCCCGCTGAATGGTCCGTGCCATGCCGATGATCTCGTCTGCCAGAACAGTCTGGAATATGCTGCCGGTGATACCGGATTCGGTATACCCGTTGTCATGAACAAATTCCGCGCCGCTGAGCATGGCTGCATTGATGGAGAAGGCCGCCTCAATAGCCGACTGCGGATCCATGTCCTTGGTGTCGGTACACCCGGATGTGGAGAACATGGGCAGGCCGAGGTAATGAGCCATTTCGGTCATGGCCGCACTCAACAGGCTCAACTCCGGCGCGCCGTATGAGTATACGGAACGGCGCATGTCAAGGATCGACTGAACACCGCCCACGATGACGCAGGTGCCCGGATTAATCAGCTGGGAGACAACAACCCCCACCATGGCTTCGGAGAGCCCCACAATAATCTGTCCGGCGTGAGAGGCCGGAACTGTGGCGCCGCCGATGGAGCAGGGAGTGTAAACATGCGGTATCCGGTTTTCCGCGCAATAAATATTTTTGTCCATGGCGTGGAAGTCACTGATCAGCGGTGAAATGGGCTCGCTGTAGTGAATGAAGTTGGGCCGTTTTTTAAACGACTCTTCACCGCCGGCCATGATGATGCCGATCTGATGTTCATAGGCGCATGCCTGACGGGTAAACGCCCAGTTCATGATCGGTGTGGTGGTGTTCTGGATCATATCGGCAAATTCATATACCGCTTCCATGCCAACGGTTACATCGCTGATAGACCCCAGAGACTGCACATACCCGATGTTCGGCAGTGCATCGCATACCCGGGCCACAAGCCCGGCGTCCTTTCTGATATAAGGCCGTCGCTCAAGGGTGTCCGTGTCAATGAAGTTCGGCGGGGTCGGTCCCGGGCCGAAATAACTCCGTCCTTTTTCGATCCAGACCTTCTTCTTTTCGTCGCCGTCCCAGGCGAACACCTCTGTAAACGGCGGCGCCGTGGACAGGGCTTCGGCTACAAGATTCTGCGGGATTCTGACGCGGACGCCGTCAACTTTGGCACCGTGTTTTTTCAGTATATCCCGCGCATATTCATGGTGAACATCGGCGCCGGTTGTCAGCAGCGTCCTGAGAACCCCATGAAATATAGCCTCCTTCTGATCCTCCGATAAAATGGAGAATTGAGGGGTTAAATTTACTGTCAGGTTGGTTTGTGTGCTGGCCATGATTAGCTCCTTATCCTTACGCGTGCCGTTTTTCGGCGGCGTCAATGATTTCTTTGAGTTCACCGCTAAGCTTTTCATCAAGCGGTTCGGTTTCATACTCATTGATAATCTGCTCGGTCTTTTCATTGATCCGGTCGTTCATGGATTTCTTGCCTTCTTCAACCCATGTGTCGTAGTCCGCCCGGTCCTGGAGCTGCGGCCGGAACCATTCACCCCAGTGCTGATAGGTATGATCATGGGTGACAAATTCACCGGCCGGACCGATTTCATTAATCACCTCGAGACCGAGGTGTGCTTCATCCGTGCAGACGCCTTTGCCGAACTGACGGACCATGCCCATAATCTCTTCACACATGACCAGGCTTTCCAGAGAGGCGTTCACCCCGCTGTCGATATAGCCGACGTCATGGATCAGGCTGGCGCCGGAAAGGTATGCGTAGAAAAGGTTTGTGGTTGCTTCCACTGCCGCCTGTTCGTCCACTACTTTTGAATCCGTGCAGCCGCCCGTGGAGAACATGAGCAGGCCGAGCCACTTGGATATATCCGTATTGGCGGCGGATGCCAGCGAAAGTTCAGGCGCGCCATAGGAGTAGGTGGTGGTCCGCATGTCCATGACCGTCGTAACACCGCCCATGATCAGCGGCATACCGGGTTTTTTCAGGTAGCAGAGGACCACGGCAAGCAGGGTCTCGGCCAGGGACTGGACCAGCATGCCGGCCATGGTGGCCGGGGCGGTTGCGCCGGAGCTGGGGCAGGGCGTGTACATGGCCGGGATCCCTTTTTCCGCAGCAAACAGCAGTTTCTCAACGGCGGTGCGGTCATTTTTGAGCGGAGAGATGGGCTCGATATAGGCCACGAACATGGGGTTCAGCCGGAACTCTTCTTCGCCGCCCTGAACAAGGCAGGCCATCTTCCAGATGTCCTCCAGCCCTTCGCCGTCAACGCTTGTTACCACGTATGGTTTTGTACATCCCTCCAGCAGGGCCATAAACTGATGGCGGTCATAGGTGAGGGGGTTGGGCGCGTCGCTGACGATGCCGTGGGACATGAAAAAGTCGTAGTTGGGAAGACAGTCCACAAATTTGCCCGCCATTTTTACGTCTTCGTAAGTTGTACGCCGGCGTTCCCCGGTTTTTCTGTCATAGGTAAAGGGCAGATCCGATCCCGTGCCAAATCCGGCGGAGTTTTTCTGAAGCTTGAGCGACCGTTTTCCGTCGCGACCCTTCAGGGTGATTTTGCTTGGATAAACCTTGAGTGCGCGTTCTACAAGGGACGTGGGGATTCTTACCCTGTTGCCGCTGACAACTGCTTCGCTGTTTTTAAACAGCTCAATCGCCTCGTCCTGATAAACCTCACCACCCGTCGACTCCAGCACATCCAGCGCCGCGAAATAGATCTGTTCGATCTGATCATCGGAAAGAACACGGAACTGAGGCGTCAGATTGACGGACTGGTTCATTTTCGGTGTCATATTGACCGGTTGATACATTCTCATAATAAACCTCTCTCGTATGTCGGCATACGGGCCCGGAACAGCTGCGGGCCCCCGAATTTGAATAAGCTTTTTTCGTCCAGCCGAACTGCTTGCTATGCGCCGATGGCTCTGGCTTTGTCAACAGAACTGGCGGCATTGGCCGCGTAAGCATCCGCGCCGATTTCTTCGGCAAATTCGGCGGTAACCGGTGCGCCACCGACCATAATTTTAACCTTGTCTCGAACGCCGGCTTCCTTTAACGCGTTGATGGTTTCGCCCATTTTCGGCATGGTGGTGGTCAGCAGGGCGGACATGGCCAGAATATCCGGATTGTGTTCCTTTACCGCATCTACGAATACCTGGGGTTTCAGGTCAATGCCGAGATTGACCACTTTGTAGCCGGCACCCTCGAACATCATGCCCACGAGGTTCTTCCCGATGTCGTGAAGGTCACCTTCAACCGTGCCGATAACCATGGTGCCGGCGCTCTTGGAGTCGGATTCCGACAGCAGGGGACGGAGAATTTCCATGCCGGCATGCATGGCCTTGGCAGACCGCAATACTTCCGGAATAAACATTTCACCGGATTTGAAGCGCTGGCCGACGACATCCATCCCGGCGAGCAGCCCCTTTTCAACCGCTTCCTGAGGGTCTGTGCCACTGTCTACAGCGTCTTTAACCATGCTTTCCACTTCGTCAATTTTTCCAGCTATTAAACTTTCAGCGATTTTCCCTAAATCAGCCATAATGTTCTCCTTGTTTTACCTTTAAGTGTTTTACAATTGTATTTGTTTATATATGTACAATCCGATCAAACGGTCATGTCTCCGTATGCTGATATGTCTTGTGAAGCGGCATCATTGGAATTCAACCTGCCAGACCGATTTGATCAAATCCTGGTCCTCGATTTTTGTAATAACTTCCGGGGGCACCGGGTCTTCTGTTCTGACAACAATCAGGTTCTTCTCCCCGATTTCCTCTTCCTGGCCGATCATCAGCCGGAGCACATTGATGCCCTCTTCCCCGAGGACAGCGCCGATGTTGCCGATATCGCCGGGCTTATTGGCACTCAGAATCAGCAGAATGTGGCCGTAAGGGCTCAGGTCCATCCGGAAGTCATTGATGCGCACAATGCGTGGATATATCTTTCCAAAGATGGTGCCGGCCACGGTTTCCGTCCCTTCCGTGGTGGTGATTTTGACCGTCATGAGGTTGCGATAATCAAATGGTTCGGCGCTGGAGGTTTCGGAAACCTTGATGCCCATCTCCTGGGCAATGGCCGGCGCGTTTACCGCATTCACCGCGTCCTTGAGAAGGGGGTCCAGCAGACCGTTTAAAAGCGCCGTGGAAACCGGGTTCAGGTCGAGACCATGATAGTCGCCGTTGTATTCGATGGCAACCTCTTTGAGCTTTCCTTCGATGATCTGTGCCTGGAGCCGGCCCATGCGTTCGGCCAGTTCAAGATAGGGTTTGAGCTTCTGCAGTTTTTCCCCGGTTACCGAAGGTGCATTGACCGCGTTTATCACGGTCCCGTTCTTAAGGTAGGCAATTATCTGATTTGCCACATCCACGGCCACATTCCGCTGGGCCTCCTTGGTGGAAGCGCCCAGATGAGGGGTGCAGATGAAATTATCAAACGCAAACAATGGCGATTCCCCGGGCGGTTCGGTGGCAAAGACATCCAGTGCTGCACCGGCCACCTTCCCGGATTTGAGCGCTTCGCACAGGTCATCTTCATCGACAATGCCGCCCCGGGCGCAGTTGACGAGCATCACACCGTCTTTCATTTTGGCAAATGCGTCCTTGTTGATAAGGCCGGTGGTCTTTTTGATCTTGGGTACATGGATGGTGATATAGTCGGCCTGCTCAAAGAGTTCGTCCAGTGTGACGCTTTTATACCCGGCTTTTTCAATCCGTTCCGGATTGACATTGGGATCGAAAACAATAACGTTCATTTTCAGTCCGCGTGCCCGGTCCGCCACGATAGAGCCGATCTTGCCGAAACCGAGAACCCCGAGGGTTTTGTTCATCAATTCACGGCCCTGAAGCTTTTTCTTGTCCCATCGGCCGTTGCGAAGCGATTCGGTGCCCCGGGGAATATTCCGTGACAGGGACATCATCATGGCAATGGCGTGTTCGGCCGTCGTGACAGTGTTGCCGGTGGGGGTGTTCATTACCACAACACCCTTCTGGGTGGCCGCCGGAATATCCACATTATCAAGCCCGATACCGGCACGCCCGACCACCTTGATGTTTTTGGCGGCATCCAGCAGTTCGGCAGTCACCTTTGTGGCGCTCCGGATGACGAGGGCATCAAATTCTTCGATCTCTTCAAGCAGTTCTTCGGGGGTCAGGTCCGTATTGACCGTTACTTCAATATCCGGCTCGTTTTCAAATATTTCAATACCAGCGTCCCCGAGTTTATCGCTGATCAGGACTTTCATTGTTTTATTACCTCCATATTCTTCAATATCGATTCTCAGGCTTTTTTAAAATGCATCAAAGCCCAGTTAAGATAACCGTTTTTGCCGCCTTCAACCCATCGGGCAAGGCCTTTTAACATGTTATCCACGTATTCCTTGCTGATGACGCCGATAATTTCATCATATCGGCTTTCAAGCTCCCGTCGGACCCGGTCGTAATGCATGGGCAGGTATTTGGCCAGATCAATGACGGTGACTTCCGTCAGGCCGTTTTTGGCAGCCAGTTCGCGGTAGAGTTTGACAGATCCCATGGAGTCCAGATTAATACGCTCCAGAATCGGATCAATGACGCCTTCGGGGCAATCATCCGCCTGCATGGGATCGGTAAAGACGAAATCCCCGCCCTTTTTCAGAATACGCGCCACTTCTCTGACCACGCTCTCCTTGTCGCCGCTGTGAAGAATCGCATCTTCGGACCAGACCACGTCGAAGGATTCATCCTCGTAAGGAAGGGACTCAAAACTGCCGTCAATTACCTCGATCAGCTGGTCCAGGTTTTGTTCCTTGTTCTTCTGGCGATTGCGTTCGTTTTCCTTTTCGCTCAGGTTCAGGCAGGAGACCTTGCATCCGTAAGTTTTGGCGATATACCGGGCGGCTCCGCCATATCCGGCGCCAATGTCAACCACCCGGGTGTTCCCGTCAAGGTTGACCTGGTCTGCAATTGTCTGAACCGTGCGGCGGCTTGCGTCAAAAATGGGTTCGTCTTCATGTTCGTAAATACCGAGATGGAAATCTTCACCGCCCCATACGCGGTAATAGAATTCATCGGCATCATGGCTGTCGTAATAATCTTTCGCCTGTTTCACAACATCTGAATAATTTTTATTCATTTTTTATCCTCATTACATATAATTCGGTTAAAAAAGTCGATTTAATAAAACTTTAAAATTAGTTGTCAGTCGGTGATTTGGTGCTCAGAACCAGGCCGGTGAGGACTTTAGGATAGTAAAAGGTGGTCTTTCGGGGCATGATTTCCCCTGCTGCGGCGACATCCCGCATCTGTTCGTTCTTTGTGGGATTCAGCATGAAGGCGATATCACACACGCCGGTGTCAACCGCCGTTATTGCATCGTGGATGTCGCTGGTATAGTCAATGACTTTCTCCTCATCCAGTTCGGCCTGACTGTAGCCAAGTATTTTGATTAAGATCAGATGGGTCAGTACGGATACGTCGAGGTCTCTCAAAACGCTGGGAACATCATTGCCAAACACCTCCTCCATTATATTGGGTTTTGGTGTTAACAGATAAAAAACATCACGCCCCGCCAGCATGGCGCCAATGGTATTTTTTGTGGTATCCGCGCGCAGGGCGGTAATGAAATCTGTTTTTACATTGTCCCGGTTGTCTTTATGAAAAGGCATTTCCCGAACATCAAAGTAAGCTCCGGCGTTATCAATAAATGCGGCTTTGCTGGATTCGGACAGGCCGGTCAGCATGCGATGGGTGGGCAGAATAATCAGTCCCTTGTCAGACATGCTGGACATATACATCATAATGTAGTTGGCCGGATGGTCATCATTAAAGGCCGGATCCCTGTCCGTCACCCATTTCCGGTAGTTCAATGCGGTTTCATAGCGATGATGGCCGTCTGCAATATACAGTTTTTTATCCTGCATGGCCGCTGTGATTTCGGCGATGACGGTTTTATCCGTAATGCGCCACAGTTTGTGCCGTTCATCGTTCTCATCTACAAGGTCAATATCCGGCGGCACATTGCTGACAGCACTTTCCAGTGTGTTCAGGACAAAATTTTCCGCATCTGAAAAGAGGGAAAAAATCTGGCAGAAGTTTGCGCAGGTCTCTTTCATCAGATTGAGCCGGTCGATCTTGACCTTGGAGGATGTGCGTTCATGAGGCAGTATCACCCCGTTTTCGAAGGGTTCCAATCCTACCTGGGCGATGAGGCCGTACCGCTGGAAATTCTGCCCTTCTATAGTGAATTCCACCGAAGTAAAGTAGATGGCCGGTTCCTCGTCTCTGATCAGCTTTCCTTCTGCGCGCCATTTTTGGAATCGTTGTGCCGCTGCTTTGTAAAAGGCCACACTGTCACCGGCGTTCTCTCCGGGTTCTCCGAGAATCAGCCGGATAATGTTTTCCGGATGACGATCGCAAAGTGCCTGCTGCTCTTGCTCGGATATGACATCATAGGGAGGGGCGACCACATCCCCGATGCGTTTGATAGCGTCCGCGTTGTAAAGAATTCCCCTGAAAGGGATTACCCGTGCCATAAAAGCCCTTTATCTCTGGTTAAGATATGCTTTGATGCGGCAACCACAGAATCTTATTTTTCTAACAATTAAGTGGTACACTGAAAAACCACAGTTTTCAGCTGATTGCCTTATAAATCCGCATCAGATACCCGTTTTTTAAAAAAGTGTGTCTCTTGTTGAGTTAAAGAATATATATCTATCATAGCTGATTTTGATTTGCAAGTAGGGAATTGATTTTTTCCATTTTTTAAATATTTTGTTTTATTTCAATAAGTAAATCATGAATATGAGCGATTTTCCGAAAAAAAAATTTGTCTCCGAAAAGCTGTTTACTATTTGATATTTTTATTTACAAAAATGAACCATTCTAAGGAAGAACGATTGCAGGAAATCCTCCTCCGTTGCTCTTAGAGAACAAAAAGCGGTTATTGGGGTTGAAAAATGTCTTGAAATCCGTCATTATATAGCGATATTGCCGGAGACGACAGCCGGTGCGTCTTTTCAACAATTGCGACTCCCGATGACTGGATATATTATTTGTTAAGATTTGATGAGATATTCGTCGCAGAATGAAAACAGAGAGTATAGTTAGAAACAGCTCATGATGATTGATATTATCATACCAACTTATAAACGCGGTGACCTGCTGACAGAGACACTTGCCAGTGTTCAGCAACAGCAGTATCCTCACTGGACGTGCTGGATAGCCGAGGATGGTGAAAGCAATGAAACTTATAAGGCCATACGTCCATTTCTTGGAGATAAACGGTTTCAATACCTTCCCGGGCCCCATGCCGGAACCCCTGCCGTTCCGCGAAACCGCGCAATGATGGCGGGGAATGCGCCGCTGATTGCATTTCTGGATGATGATGATTTATGGCTGCCGGAAAAGCTGGAACAGCAGGTGGCATTTTTGAGTGACCATGTGGATTATGTGATGATGGGCTGCAACGCTTTTGTCTGGGCCGGTGGAAATTATAACCGGGCGGAAGGGATGCCCAGATACTTTCAGAAAGCGCCGTTCGGACGAGTGTCTTATCGCACCATGGTGGCGGCGGATTATCTGATCAATTCAACGGTGATGATGCGGCGTGCTGCATTGGCATATGCGGGCTTTCAAAACGAAACGCTTTTCAGTGGCCCGGATGGAGAAGATTATGAGTTCTGGCTGCGGGTGGCTGCCCTGGGAAAGGTCTGGCTTTCCGAATCGCTCCTCGTGCTTTATCGATTGCTCCCTTCTAAAAAAATCGATTCCCGGTCCCGGTCCGATCGTCGGAAAGCCGCGTATCATACAAAGTTTAAAATTTACAGGGCTGCTCTTGAAGGGAATAACGATCATCCAGGGCCACTGCTATTCCCGGAGCACGAGAATATGGCGGCAATCTGCCGGCGGGAAAGGGATTTTTATGCCAGAGGGCCCCGGTTTCTGGGACGGTTGCGTCATGATATCGCATCCTTTGTGGAACCGCTGGTCCCGGGAAGAAAACCAAGGGGAACCCGGGAAAAACGCGCGAGCGAATCCTTTGCCCGATGCAAGGCCCGTTGGGCGCCCAAACACGGTTTCGGTACGGTCCACTGTATTATATTTTCAAAAGACCGGGCCATGCAGCTCCACGGGCTCCTGACATCCTATCTGGACCATGTGACGCCGCCTCAGGCGGTAACAGTGCTTTATGCTGCTTCAACGGATGCCCATCGTGCCGCGTATGCACAAGTGATGGATATTTTCCAGGATAAACGGGACATCATCGAATTTGCCGATCAGCAGGAAGCCGGACTGAAATGTGCGGGACGAAAAGAGATGGGGGACTTCAAGGCCGCTCTGCTGAGTATCCTCATGACATCGACGGCTGACAGGATTCTTTTTCTGGTGGATGATATTGTTTTTGTCGAGCCTGTGGACATGACGGCCCTGCAGGCGCTGGATACGGAACGGTTTGTGCCCAGTCTCCGGCTTGGCAAAAACCTGACACACTGTTATGTGGTCAACATGGAACAGCCCTTGCCCCCGTTAAGGGACACTGAAGCAGCCGGACAGGCGATGGTGTCCTGGCAATGGGCGGAGGGCGAACTTGATTGGGCTTACCCGCTGTCGGTGGACGGACATCTTTTTGACCGGCGGGAAATCGCCACAATGGCCGCGCTGATCCCTTTTGCCGCCCCCAATACCTTTGAAGACCATCTTCAGTGGTTTCTCCCGTTTTTCAGGACACGGATGGGGATGGCATACCCGAAATCACGGATTGTCAACATTCCCTGCAACCGGGTACAAAAAGAGATTGACAACCGATATGGCAGATTTCATCAGGATGACCTGCTTGAAAAGTGGCAGGGCGGTTATCAAGTGCACTCTGAGAAATTGTACGGACTGAACAATAAAAGTGTGCACCAGGAAGTGGCGCTGCCATTGAAGCGCAGGGAACGATGAGATCTGAATAGACTTAAGCGAGGTGTTCATTGAATGTAAAGGGCTTCATATGGCGTTTCTCAGATAGCGGATACCGGCTGCTGCGGTTTTTTGACCGCCTGGCTGTCAACCTGAGCAAGCCGCGGCGCTCCCTGGTGAATCTGCATCCCAAAAAAAAGGAAAAAGCCAGGCAGTTACTTAAGCAGACGGATCGCCTTCACCTGGGCTGCGGAACGGTAAGGCTTCACGGATTCATCAATATTGATGCGGTTTTTACCCCTGCGGTGGATTTCAGGTGTAAGCTGCACAAGCTTTACGATTATTTCCCCCCCGGGTCTGTCTCTGAAATCTATATCTGTCATACCATGGAGCATTTGCCGGCCCGGTTGCTGCCCCTTTATTTGAAACAGTTTTATTCGATATTGAAAAAAGACGGCGTGCTCCGCATTTCTGTTCCGGATATTGAAAAATGCATGGTTGCCGCCGGAAAGCAGCAATGGACCGATGAGCAGATTGAGTTGCTGCAAGGTGTGATCGGCGGGGGCCAGGACCATAAATACAACTATCATAAATCGTTTTTCTGGCCGGAATACCTGGCGCGCAAGCTTGAGAGAGCCGGATTTGTCGATATAGCGGAATATCCGCTACAACCCCATTTTGCCGGTCCGGATGTTAACGATTCCAGCAATTGCGCGGGGTTTCATCCTTACGGGATGGGGTTGAGTCTGAACATGAAGGCCCGGAAATAGATAATAGGTATGATAACCGTTAAACTGACATGCCCGGGATGGCCGGTTCAGCGCCAGACGCCGGGGCAGAAAGGGATATGGGGGAACTGCCGGTTTCTGTGTAATACCGAAGGGGGGCGGTGTGATTACTGGTTTGTCATCGAAGGCCTTGCCGGGAAAACAGATCAAGCGGTGTGCCCCAGGGAGAACCTTGTCTTTATTACCGCAGAACCGCCGACCTTAAGGACCTATAAGCAGGTATTCATAAATCAGTTTGCCGCAGTAATTACCTGCCATGACAAGATGGATCATCCCAATAAAATCGTTGGGCACGGCTGCCTGCCATGGCACGTGGGGAGGCGGCAGAAGGATCACGCCAATATCGCGTTTTCAAAAGATTACGATGAACTCAAGGCAATCCGGCACATCGACAAGACAGCGCAGATGTCTGTTGTGGTTTCGTCAAAGGACGACAGCCGGGGACATCGGCAGCGGCTGGACTTTGCCAGGCAGTTGAAAGAATATTTCGGCGACCGGATCGACTTGTTCGGCAGGGGTATTAATGAAATTGAAGATAAGTGGGATGCACTGGCGCCTTATAAATATCATGTGGCCATTGAAAACAGCGCCGTGGCGGACTATTGGACGGAAAAGTTGTCGGATGCGTTTCTGGCCGGATGCCATCCCGTTTATTACGGTTGCCCCAATATTGATACGTATTTTCCGCAAGGCGCATTGACCCCCATCGATATCACTAAGCCGGATGAAGCCGTAAACATCATCGAGATGTGCCTTTCAACAGAACGATACGAACAATCGAGAGACCTGATACGGGAATCCCGGCGACTGGTGCTGGATAAACATAATATGTTTGCCACGATCGCGGATTACGTCAACACGGATATAAGGCAGTCCGGTGAAAAAAAGGCTCCGGGAACCATCAAACTGAAAAAAGAGCCGTCAGATTCCAATCTGCTATATCGGCTGAAAAAGACATTCGCGCCGTGAAATATCGGGTTAAGGCGAGGGCTTTTCGGCACAGAAGTCACCGATCACTTCGTTAAGGAACCTGATACCCGTCTGATTGGTATAGTGATAGGGGTCGTTTCTGTGAAATCCCTCCCGAGCCGAATAACGACTCGATGAAAAATCGTATAGATCCGGGAAAACCGTTTTCATCTGCTTTCGCCATTGCATAAACCGCTCATAGGCGTCGGTTTTTTCAAGCGCGGCGAGCACATCCTCGTTCAGTGGATTGATTAATGCAGCATAGGGGATCTTTTTATTTTCAAGAAGGGTTTTTATTTGTTCGGCATAGAGCATTCGCTTTTCGGAAAACGCAAAATTGCCATAATGGTTTTCAACCAGCCCCTTAATAATGCGGTTATAACGCCGGCGGTCTTTTTCCGCTTGGTGTGGTGCATTGTCATCGTGGCCGGATAATTCGTCCGGATGGATAAAATGGCCATTGGGATCCATGGCATGCATCTGTTCGTTGTTCAGCCATTTTTTTATGGTTTTGTATGATGCCTCTGTGGTGTATGCGCCGAGTAGATATTCAACAGTGGAATACTGTATGTCCTCCCAGTCAGATATATGTTTCAGCGGGAATTCCCGTTCGTTGAACATATAAAAATCAAAGGCGATGATCACCAGCTTTTCATCCCTGAGATACGCTTTCAGGTAAAAGTACATCTCTTCGGGTACACCGCCCCGAAGGGAGGCGTTGTAGAATTTGTAACAATTGAGGCCATCCGTATCCATATAGCCGGTTTTGCTGGATCCCATCAGTACCGCTTCATGATCGTATGTGAGAATGGCGGTTTTGATCTGACGCTCGTTCCAGAAAAATACCCCCATCCGGTTGTTCCCCAGCAGATTATAAGGATCTATTATATAGTTGAACGCGGCAACGATAAGCAGTAGCAGGATGGCGCTCGTGCAACTTATCATCAGGTATTTTTTAGAAGTCAATTTCATTTTTATCTAGAACTGAAAATAAAGAAATTCACTCGCGCGGCTCAACGAAAGAACCGTCGCAAGAATGCATATTATCAAAATCGTTGCCCAGCGCAACGAGGGCTGCCAGCGCAGCCAGCCGGGGGCATCCGGCAGTTTTTTGCCTTTTGCCATGATATTAATATAGGGGGTAAACCGGTTGGTCATCTGCTGAACATTGGGAGCGAACCAGGCGACCAGCAGGGCCAGGGCAATATATATCACTTCATTGCTCCCCCTGAAATAATCCAGTCTCTGAAAATCAAGGCCGGCATTCTGAAGCGGAACCGCCAGTGAAGCGAACTTGGTCAGGTATCTTTCCGGCAGGGCAAATCCGTTAAACCCGGCCATTGATTTGAGGATGGCTATGGCGCTGCCGGCACTGTCAGCCCGGAAAAAGACCCAGGCCAGGGTCACGGCCAAAAAGGTCAGTACTCTGGCCCCGCCCCTTGCAAATAAACTGTTGACCTCATAACCGAGCCGGAATTTTGCCTTGACCCAGGCATGATTGATCAACAGAAACACCCCGTGCAGCCCGCCCCATATGACAAATGTCCAGGCCGCGCCATGCCATAATCCGCCAAGCAGCATGGTGATCATGATATTGGTATATCGGCGGGATTCCCCTTTTCTATTACCGCCCAGAGGAATATAAAGATAGTCCCTGAGAAACCGGGAGAGAGAAATATGCCACCGCCGCCAGAAATCGATGACATTTTTTGATTTATAAGGGGAATTGAAGTTCAGGGGGATGCGGATGCCGAACATGTAAGCAAGACCGATAGCCATATCCGAGTATCCGGAAAAATCAAAATATATCTGAAGGGTGTACGCGATAGCGCCTTCCCATGCCTCCAGAAAAGAGAGGGCGTATGCGTGTTTGACCGCTTCAAATACCGGCGTGCTGTAAAGCGCCATGTTGTCGGCGATAATCACCTTTTTAAACAACCCGAAGAAGAAAATGGTTAAGCCCACGGACAGCGTTTCCGGGTTGAATTGAAAGATTTTTTTCCGGCTGAACTGGGGCAGCATTTCCCCGTGATGGACGATGGGACCGGCGATGAGTTGGGGAAAGAAGGTCACAAAGAGGCAGTAGTGGAGGAAATTGTATTCCCGGGTATTCCCCTGATAGGCATCCACCAGGTATGAGATCTGTTGAAAGGTGAAAAAGGAAATGGCAAGGGGCAGCACAATAGGCTTCAGCAAAATATCAAGCCCGGAAAGGGCGTTGATGTTGTTCACAAAAAAGTTGGCGTATTTGAAATAGCCCAGCACACTGAGATTGGCGGCGATCCCCGCAGCCAGCAATGTCTTTGTCCGGCGATCGGCAACAACCATTCCCCAGTAATAGTTAAAGAGAATCGAGCCTGTGATGATAAACAGATAAACCGGATTCCACCACCCGTAAAAAAAGAGTGACGCCCCCACCAGCCAGGCCATGGCAATCTCAGGCCTGCCCTTATGGCCGACAAGAAAAAAACCACTCAGTGTAATTGGCAGAAATAACAGTATAAAAATATAGGAGTTAAACAGCATAGGCTAACAACGCAGCTCCCATTCGGTCATTCAGGCGCCCAGATCATCGTTTGTTCCGGATAACGGGATCTTGCAATAATATTCCAAGCATAATCAATGTCTTTAACCCGCATATTTCATGAAATTTTTTGATAATTGTTTCATTTTGATTATATTTTAAGGTGTTATTGTATATTTTGTCTGTTTTCACAAAATACAAACTGTAATTTTTACTCGAAGGAATCAGGTCAGTTTTATATCAAAAAATTTCACCCTTCGGGCGAGCCGATTTCACCGCATCTACTTTGTTGCAGCATGCTCGCAGTAGATTGACTACAGCGTCGCATGCTGCGCCTCGCATCTGCGGCAAACTCGACTCGTGAAATATGACGGCTTCGTAAAAAGTCCAATTTCTTTGTTGCGCTGCATCTCTCGTCATGTCACGTACGGCTAAGTACGCTCCATTCCTCGAGATTTGCGCGCCTCAAACTTGAACTTTTTACTTTGCCGTCCCAAAATTGACTTTTTACGGGACCATCAAATATGCGGGTTAAAGTTTTATGGAGCATATCCGAAATGCATAAAATCCTGTTTCAAATGCGCATATACAATCTCTCGGGTCTCTTTGGTATAATAATGCTGTAAATCGGTATGCCGTTCCGATGTATTAACTCTTTTGGGCGTATATTGAAACCGGTGCCGCAGCCCCCTGTTTTCACAAATGGTGTTCAGTCGTTCAATAACTGTATTTATGTCCCGGGAAAAGTTCTCGATTTGACCGATAAAGTCAACTTTATAATTTTCGACAAAATTATACTGCAATAACGGTGACAGTCCTTTTTCGGCATAATTGGTCTGGTTTTGAATATCCCAGTGATGAGGCATGCCGTTTTTTATCCAGGATTCAAATGTATAAAATTTGTAAGGCTCGATATCTTTGTGATACTCAAACCAGGAGACACACCGGTCATACGGATTTCTGGAAAAACAAAAGACAAACAGGTTGTCGAGGCCGTATTTACGATCCAGCACAGCGGCCCGCTGGTGATTTTCATAAATCACCAGTGACCTGGTCGTCTCTTCATCCCTGTTGTGACCGAGTTCGAGAATGTCCAGAACGCTTTTGCTCGCATTTTTGGGAATTGAAATAAATGCACCGATTCGAATGGCATTTCTGTTATCATGTATGACCGGGCTTTTTTTGACCTTTCTTTTTCTTTTAATCTCCGCAATCATATACGAGATGTTATGAAACGCTGTTCTGCTTGCTTCCATTTTTCAAACCTGTCATTTATTATTTATCCATGTGAAAATGGGCAACCGGCGCTTTTCACTGAACGATCGAAACGACTCATAATATTAATAATGTCCCCCTCTATATACTATTTTTATCCAATTTACCATAGCCTGAAATATTAAAGATGATTTTATTCAAGATTTTTATAGCAATATTTCAGTGTGTTATGATATTTTGAACGGATCGGGAAAATCGCCAATGAAAAAAACGGATAACGTATATGCTTGAAATAAACGAAAAGGGGAAAAAGTACGATGCTGTTGTTGTTTCCAGAACACTCCACAGCCGGTTGCTGCGCCTGGTTGTTTCGCACCTGGAAAAAAACTCCCAAGCCGCAACAATTTATCTGATTTCAAGCCATGCGGCACAACAGAAAAATCCCTTTGCCGGCAAAAAGAATCTGGTAATTTTAGATGAAGATAGCCTGATCCCATCCGTCTCATTGCAGTCTCTTATGGATTATTTTGCAAAAAGGGGTGTCAAAACAGATCGGGTAGGATGGTATTATCAGCAATTTTTGAAAATGGGAATGGCGGTCCGGCCGGGGATAAAAGATTATTATCTTATATGGGATGCGGACACGATTATGCTTTCGCCGATGTGTTTTTTTGATCAAGGCGGGAAGGTGATCATGTGTAAACAGAAAGAGCATCACCCCCCATATTTTGAAACCTATCAGCGGTTATTGAATCAATCAAGGGCGGCCGACTTTTCGTTCATTGCCGAACATATGATGATCACGACACAAGTGATGAAACAGCTGATTGAACATATAAGGCCGGGTTCCCTGAAAACAGGCGACTGGGTGTGGCGCATTCTCGAGGTTATTCCGGATCAGCATCTGGAAGGTGCGGGTTTCAGTGAGTATGAAACATATGGGAACTTTATTCACTCTCATTTTCCGAATATGGTGAAATACCGGCAGGCGATGTCTTTACGGCATGCCGCCCATCTATTCGGCATATTCCCTTCACCTTATGACTTATATCGCTTATCCCGGAAGTATCAATATGCGTCTTTTGAAGAATGGAACGTGGGCAATCCCTTCAGGGTTGGCCTGGAAAAACTGATATCGCTGGTGTTGTACCCGTTCATACGCTGGCAATCAGGCATCAGGAAGACGCCATAAACGCTATTGTCTGCCGTCCCTGGATCAGGATTTCATAATTGTCTGCTTTCAATACCGGCAATAATAACCGGCCTTTTCCCCCGCCCCCCACATCGGTATCATCAATGGAAATGATATTGGTCTTGTTCAGCCTGGGTTTGGCGGTCAGATAGGCAAGCAAATGTTTTTCGGCATAATCGGTGCCGGGCATAACATCCCATGCATCGAGGAAGAGCAGATCAATGGGGTGTTTAAAGGAGTGGAGAAATTTAATGCCATCCCGTTTCATTACCCGGCAGTTTTTGAATTTCTTGCAACTTTTTTTTGCAATTTTCACTGCTTTTTTTTCAATATCTACGGAATAGACATTTGCCCCCGATGTTGCCCAGAAATAGGTTGAATGACCGTCGTTGCAGCACTCCGGATGCATTTCGGTGATAGGATGGGTAAGCGGCTGTCGCATGCATCCGATTTCAACAATTGTCTTTCCGTTGATGGCCTTAAAAAGTTCCAGAGCAAGTTCCAGGTATTCCTTGGGTTTGCCGCGTTCATGAGTCTGTTGTTCATAGCTAAGGGAGATGCCGTCAAAAATTCTGGTTTTTTCACCAAGTGCTGCGATATCCCTTTTTATTGATTCTACCGAATGGGGCATTGTTTACTCCTGCGTTATGCATTTAAGCCGTTGATTTTTCATCTTCTATATCAATCTCAATGTTTTGAAAAATTCGGGTCAGTGCCTTTCCCCCAGCAGCAGCAACCGGGTTACCCGGAGGCGTTTCATCACCAGTAACGTCAATGCAAGTGGGCATATGAGACCGGGTACGGCGGCAGAAAAATAGGCTGCCCAGCCGGTTCCAAAACCTTTCAGAAAGAAACCGTGACAGACATATATGTCCAGTGTCAGTGTCCCTAACCAACATAGAAAAAGATATGCATTCGTCTGCCGGGCCCTTTCAAGGATGAATGAAATAAAGGCGATGCCGGTAAAGGCGACAAGATATTTATAGATGGAAACCATCAGCCGGGGCAGTCCTCTGTTGTTAAGGATGTCCACAAGAACCGGGTAAAAGGCGGGGAATTCGTTTCTTCGCCAGGCAATGACCAGGATTGGGAAGAGAATCAGTGCGGCGCCGTAAATTGTTTTACGCCTGGCTTTAAGCGCATGGCGGTATTTACACACAAGAAAACCTGCGGCATAGTATGGAAAGTATTGCCTGAAGTCTGACAGTCCCAGCACATCTTCGGATGCGGTTCTGGCAAGAATGATGGCGGCAATAACAAAATAGTTTTCCCATTGCTGCCACTTTTTATGGCGCACAAGCTTTAAGACGGCAAATAGAAAACTGCTGTTTAAAAACAGAATCCACAAAAACCACAGACCGCGGCCCGGTGATTTCATAAGGCCCAGAAAGTAATTCAACAGGCCGGTATCCTGAAAAACGCCATAAACGATATAGCTGATCAGATACCAGGTCAGAAAGGGTATGACAAGCCGGATGGCGTTTTTTTTCATATAGTGGCGGAGTGAATAGCCGAACTGGGTGGAAAGGATGACGCCGCTCAAAAACATAAGCATGGGCATGTGAAAGGAATAGATGATCCGAAACAAAAGGTTGTCATCAAATCGGGTGTCGTGCACCTGGATCGAATGACCCAGAACAACCAGAATGATAGCCGCCCCTTTGAGCGCATCGATATGATGATCCCTGCCGGGTGCCAGGGCTGTGTCGATTTTTAGAAATCTTTTGATGCGGTCGGTCATGTTTTTTGCGTCATCCATCGTCAGCTGACAATCATGGTCCGGATAAAAGTGATTGTTGAACCGCTAGGAAATTGGTGGTACTGAACTGTTCAAACGACTCTTTATATGCATTGACGGGGGAAAGATATCCAGATGGCGTAATCCGATGCAATTTCATGTCGTAGGATTTAAAAAGGTAGAAAAAATCCTGGAAGAATGTGCGTGTATCGATATTGCAACCGCCAAATTCAAAACTGACCAGCCTGACGGCTTTTTTTTCAAACATTTGCCTGGCACCGGCATCCAGTATGTCCAGTTCATGACCTTCCACGTCTATTTTCAAGAGGTCGATCCGGTCAATGCCTTTTTCCCGGCAATAATGGTCAAGTGTGCTGATGTTGACCATTTCCGACATGGAGAAATCAATATTGAAGTGATCCACCCGCCTTCTGGTCAGGGAAGCAATCTCGGCGCCCGGTTCATTGTAAAATAATTCATATTCCCCGGCAGTTTTTCCCAAACCGAAATTGTTCAGTACAATATTTCTATCGCTTTCAGAACGTTCAAGGTTTTGTTCCAGTAATTGATATGCGTGATGTGCCGGTTCAAAACAGTGAATTTCATACTGGCGTGGTTCCAGGGCGGACATGACCAGATTCAGAAATTGGCCCCGGTTGGCACCCACATCAAAAATCCGATAAGGCGGCGCAAGAAGGGCGGCCATTTTTTTGATCACAATTGTCTCACCGCTTGTGGTTACATCCACGCCGGAACCTACGCCCATCAGATTTAACATCTTCTGGAGGTGACGTTCCAGAAAATTCTGGGCAGGCCGGTTGCCCGTAATATATTGGATAAGCTTACGCATTGCCGCCATGTTAATGATAGGTTTAAGTTGTTCCCGAATGTATCATATCGGCACCGATAAAGCGACGTTGTTTCCTGACGTTATTTTACCTTTTTCAGCGCGGTTTCCACTTCAGCAATTACTTCGCCAACACTCAACTCCTCGAGGCACCTGCTTGTGCCCATCCCCTCGCATCCTTTTAAATTACAGGGAATGCAAGAAAGCCCTTTATCAATGATTCTATGCCGTTTCCCTGTAGGGGCCCAGACATGAGGTGCCGAAGGGCCGAATATCGCGATTGTTGGTGTGCCCACCGCTGCCGCGATATGCAGGCCCGCGCTGTCGCCGCCGATGGAAAGATCGCAACGTTCAAGTATCGCAGGCAACAGACCGATAGATGTTTTTCCGGCAAGGCTGTGCACCCTGCGCTGTGCTGTCTGTTCAACTATCAGACCGGCCCTTGCAGCTTCTTCGGGACTGCCGAGGACAATGACCTGTATCTTGTCTTTGGCTGTAAAGTGCCTTATCAGGTCAATGTATTTGTCACCCCCCCATTCCTTGTATCGCCAGAGTGAGAATGGCTGGATGGCAAGGAGCGGCGATGCTTCGGAAATCCCTGTTTCTTCAAGAAGTGCGGTTGCCTGTTGTTTGTGCTGATCAGACGGTTGAATCCGGGGGGCAAGGTCTGCCGCTTTAAGGCCGAATGCGCCTGGCAGACGCACCAGGTATTCAATCATATGCTGCCCCGGAATCGGGCGGGGGTTCCACAAATGAGTAAACATACGGTTCCGCCACAGCCGGCCATTTTCTGCAAAGAAGCCGATTCGCTGACGGGCGCCGGAAAGCAAGGCCAGCACAGCACCTCGCGGGTCCATGCGCAGATCAATGGCCAGGTCGATACGATGGGACCGCAGATTGTTAAAAAAGTCCATTTGGTATTTTATGGCGCCCGCAACATTTCGTTTCGTTGTATCAATCGCCACCACATTATCTGCCCATTGACACGCTTCTGCCAGTGATGCAGCTTTGGCGCGGACAGCATAGATTACGGATACGCCCGGCAGATTCTCTTTTATTGCCCGTAAAACCGGTAAGGACAGGACAACGTCACCGATATCGCCAATCTGGATGACCAGAACGGTTTGAATATTGTTTGCAAGTTTGTTGTCACCCTTAACTATCATTTTTCTTTATTGGCATATCAGGTGCAAACAGGGTGTTTCTGTTTTGCCAATGCCACGCGAGCAGTCTGAAATAGAGTGTAAATTTTTCTTTCATACCGTTAACCAGGCCCAAGGTCAATACAATACCGGCGGCATTGAGGGAAATATTTGCCCCCAGTCGGGCCATTACCAGAAAGGGGACGACGGAATAAGCATGCGGGTACCATTTTTTGAAATATTTGTACCGGGACTCATAAAACAGAATACGGGATTTAAGGCTGTGTCCCACGCTCTGCCCCTGAAGGTGATAGATCCGGGCGGTGGGTACCATCCAGCTTTCCCATCCCTTTTTTTTCATGGTGTGGGCCCAGTCGGTTTCTTCAAAAAAGAAAAAGTACCGCTCATCCAGCAAGCCCGCTGTGCTTATGGCTGCTTTGCGCACCATAAGGCAGGCGCCAATGCCGGATTCAACGGGGAAAGGCGCGCTGGATTTGAGTTTTTTGCGTTTGTACTTCCATGGTGAAAAAAGCCGAAGCAATGATTCATTGAAAATCAGGGACGGGATGGTTGGAAAGTTGGCAAATGAATTCTGTGCAGACCCGTCTTCGTTTAACAACTGGCCGCAGGCCATGCCGGCGTCCGTATGATCTTCCATAAAAGTGAACAGGGTATCAATGGCACCGCGTGTCAGAATGGTATCGGAGTTCAGCAGCACCGCATACCTGCCATTGATCTGTTCAAGCGCCTTGTTATTTGCCCGGGCAAAGCCGAGATTCTCCTTATTGCGGATGATGCTGACCGCTGAAAAACGGTCACTCACAGCCTCGACGCTGCCGTCTGTAGATGCGTTATCCACCAGCCAGATTTCAAACGTATGGTCAACAACGGTTTCATAAATGGAAGCAATGCACTTCAGCAACAGGTCTTTTGTGTTCCAGTTGATGATAACAAACGAAATATCCAACTATTGTTCATCCTTTTCAGCCAGTCCCCGCTCCCAGGCCTTGGCATGTCTTAAAAACACATAAAATGCGGAATTAACGGCAATAATGAGGCCGGGCAGGCCGTCCAGGATGCCGCGTTTCCAGACATAACACTCAAGGATTTTTCCTAATGCGTGGCCGAGACCTGCAAGAACATACCAGCTGCCGGCCCGGCCGCGCTCTCCGGCGCTGAGGTCCGAGAACCGGTTTATTGTGGCTACCTGGTCAAAGATATCCCGGTAAACATAATGGAGAATCGGCGCAGACAACCTGGCTGTTTTGCCGTCAACCACAAGGGTTTCATGCAATCCATCGCCTTTCCATGCCCCGGCGCCCTTTTTAACCAGCCGGATTTTTCTGTCCGGATACCATCCCCCGTGCCGTATCCACCGCCCCAGATATTTTGAAAGTCTTGGCATGGAAAACCCGTTAATGTCCGGCGCTGCCTGCTGGATGGCCCTCTGGATTTCCCCGGCCAGTTCATCGGACACGGCCTCATCCGCATCCAGGTTCAATATCCAATCAGATGTTGCCTGTTCCATGGTAAATTGCTTTTGTCCGGCATATCCCCGCCAATGGGTCTCAACCACCCGGGCGCCGTATTTTTCGCAGAGGGCCTGGGTGCCGTCTGTACTGCCGGAGTCCACAACGATGACCTCAGCGGCAAATGCGGCACTTTTGAGCATGGCTTCAATGCGGTCTGCCTCATTTTTGGCAATGACTGCGATAGTGATTCCGGGAGTGCCCATTTGTTATTTGACTGTCTCTTTTGTGAAGTATTATCGGTACGGGTCGTTCATAAATGCCTGAGAATATACCACTGGCAAACTGTATGTCAATAATATCAATGCCAATGGGAAGGCCCGTTTTGTCCTACTGTTTGGGCTTATCAACAATCGTCGTTTCCATAAAGTCCCGGAAAACACGGGCTACAGGCGATTCAGTGCGGTTTTTGTGCCGTGTCAGGTAAAACTGACGGATCATGGATACGCCTTCGATACTCAGTGCTTTCAGGGTACCGGCCTTCAGTTCATCGGCCACGGCAATGGGGGAAAGCACCGACACGCCGATGCCGCTTTTGATCCCCTGGATCACGGATGTGGTGTTGCCCATCTCTGCCACGATGTTGAACTGATCGATTTTAATGCCTTTTTCAGCCAGGCTTTTTCCCAGCGACATCAGGGTGCCGGATCCACTTTCCCGGGTGATAAAAGGGACGGCGCACAGATCATCCAGAGAGACCGGTTGATTGTTGTTTAACGGGTGATCGGCCGGTACAATCAGTTTCATCTCTTCCTGAATAATCTTCTTCTGCGTGATATGGGGGTCCCGGATGGCCGCCCCCACGACGCCCGCTTCCAGTTCACCGCTGAGAATGTCCTTGACGATCTGGCTGGTATCCCCTGCAATCAGAGAGACAGTCACTGCGGGATATCTTTTCATGAACCGGCCGATGATTGCCGGCAGCAAATAGCCGGCCGGAATGGTGCTGCCGCCGATCACCAGCCGTCCCTGAATATTGCCCTGGAATCCCGCCATTTCGGCTTCCAGGGTTGCATGCATGGCCAGCAGGGTGTTGGCATGCCGGTAGAGCAGTTCCCCCGCCCGGGTGGGGACCACGGTTTTGCCAAGCCGGTCGATCAGCTTGCACTTATAATGGTTTTCAAGGTCCTTGATATGGCTGCTCACGGTTGGCTGTGAAATAAATGCCTTTTCAGCCGCTCTTGAAAAGCTGCCCAGCGCAACCACCTTACAAAATATGTTCAGTCGCCATAAGTCCATTGGATATACTATTATCTTTCTCAATATGATATTACAGTATTATTAATATTTCCGTTTTGACATCAGAATGCAAGGGATAAATAAATATAATGTGATGTAATCAAATGGAGGTCCTTTATGGAAACAATCGATGCGAGGGGGCTGGCCTGTCCGGCACCAGTGTTGCAGACCCGATCGGTGCTGGATGAAAAAAAGTCCGACACTATAAGCGTGATCGTGGATAACGACGCAGCGGCCCAGAATGTGACCCGTTTTCTGAATTCCCGGGGGATGACAACAGAGACAACCATTGACGGCGGCATCCATACAATAACCGGCAGGGCCGGTGAAAATCAGCCGGCTGCATCCGTGGTCTCATCAACTCCCGAACAGGCGGCCAAGATCATGGTAATGGTCACCTGTGACCGTCTGGGGCGTGGTGATGATACCCTGGGTGGCAAGCTGATGATTAACTATATTAAAACCCTTGCAGAAATGGGTGGGGATTTGTGGCGGCTGGTGTTTGTGAACAGTGGTGTGCGGCTGTCCATCAAAGATTCGCCGGTGCTGGCCGATTTGCAGACGTATCAGTGCGATGGCCTGAAAATTCTGGTTTGCGGCACCTGCCTGGATTATTTTAATCTGCTTGAGCACAAGGCCGTGGGGGAAACCACCAATATGCTGGATATCGTTACCGCCATGCAACTGGCCGACAAGGTGATTACAATCTGACGCCATCAAATGAATTGACTCCTCCTTCTTATCATACTATAGTATCAAATTTTTACAGTACACCCTGATATAAATTCAACCCTGTGACAAGGAGGATGTCATGAAAGATGTTGTTATCGTATCGGCCTGCCGGACGCCCATCGGTACGTTCGGCGGTTCATTGAAAAGTATGCCCGCGTCGCGTATTGCCGCTGTTGCTATGAAAGAGGCGGTTTCACGGGCCGGTATTGATGCTGCAATAATTGATGATGTGCGTTTCGGATGTTGCCTGGACCCGGCCGACTCCATGAACGTCACGAGAATTGCCGCCCTTCTGGCCGGTATCCCGGATTCGGTGCCTGCCGCCACCATCAACCGGGTCTGTATTTCCGGAATGGAAGCCACATTGAGCGGCATGGCCATGATCCAGGCGGGTATGGCGGATGTGATTCTGAGCGGTGGTGTGGAACATATGTCCGGTGTCCCGTATATTGTTCAGGACGCCCGGTGGGGATGCCGGTTGCAGGATACCACTTTTGTGGATGCCCTGATTCGGGGGCTGCATTGCGGCTCCCATATTATCCCCCACCCCGAGGATGGCCCGTTGAAGGAAGGGGCGGTCATTGAGGCGCTCAAGGGCAAGCCTTATATCATGGGCCATACCGCTGAAATGGTGGCCGATCTGTTGAATATCAGCCGTGAAGAGATGGACGAGGTTGCCCTGCGAAGCCACAACAACGTGGAGCGGGCCACCAATGACGGCGATTTTGCCGAAGAGATCGTGCCTGTGGAGATTCCTCAGAAAAAGGGCAAGCCGCCCGTTATTTTTGATAAGGATGAACATTTCCGGCCGGGTATTACCATGGATCAGCTGGCTAAGCTGCCACCGGCCTTTATTCCGAAAATTGGCAAGGTTACGGCCGGCAATTCCTCTGGCCTGAACGACGGGGCAGCCGCCATGGTGCTTATGTCCGCTGACAAGGCAAAGGAGCTGGGCATCCAGCCACTGGCAAAAATAAAGGCAACCGGCCGCGGTGCCTGCCACCCAGCCGTGATGGGCCTGAGTCCGGTTCCGGCGGTGAACCACATGCTTGAAAACAACCCGGACCTTTCACTGGATGCATTCGAACTGATCGAGGTCAATGAAGCCTTTGCCGCTCAATACCTGGGGTGTGAAAAGGAGCTTGGCCTGAACCGGGAGATCACTAATGTGAATGGCTCAGGCATCGGCCTGGGGCATCCGGTGGGATGCACCGGCGCCCGGATCATGGTGACCCTGATGCATGCCATGAAAAAACGCGGCAACACCCTTGGCCTGGCTACCCTCTGCGGCGGTGGGGGGGTTTCCATGGCCACGGCCATTGAAATGCTGTAGTCAGACTGATTCTTTCAGCCACATACCCGCACAGACAAACACAGACTTTCTTTCCGGTCCGTGCCCGTCTGTGTGAGTCTGTGGCCAATCCCTTCTCTCAGCGCCCGCTGCGGTAAAATTTTCTTGGTCCCACGCTGAGCGTGAGAGCAAGGAAAAGGCTTACCTGCCCCGTACTACCTCCTGCTAACGGTTGATCGGGTCATATGTCGGCTTATTCGTGCGGTGAAATTCTACATCATAAAAAACGGATCCACATCCACCACCAAACGGGCATTGCCTTTTTTTATGGCTGCGCCATTTTCGTTGATCAACCGGGAGATGAATTGCTTGAGAAGATTGGCGCCCGGTGCTTTTATAAGTATTTGCCATCGATAACGGCCTGCCAGTCTGGGGATCGGCGCTTCCACAGGGCCGAGCACTTCCACGGCGGCAAATGCCGGGTCTCCGTGTTTCATATCCCGGCACGCATCACCGGCCCGCCGCGCCGCGTCACGGGATTTTTCCCGGTCAGTGGCGGAAATCTTCAATTGCACGATCCGGGAAAACGGCGGGTAGGCCAGCGCCTTTCTGAAATTGATCTCCTGGTCGTAAAACGATTTAAAGTCCTGCTGTGTAGCGGCGATAATGCTGAAGTGGTCCGGGTTGTAAGTCTGCATGATCACTCGGCCCGGTTTTTCCCCGCGTCCCGCTCTCCCTGCGACTTGCGCCAGAAGCTGAAAGGTCCTTTCCCCGGCCCTGAAATCGGGGAAATTCAGCGACAAGTCCGCACATATAATGCCGATCAGGGTGATACCGGGAAAGTCGTGCCCCTTGGCGATCATCTGGGTGCCCACGAGGACATCAATTCTCCGGTTTTTCAGATCTTTCAGTATCCTTGCAATAGACCCCTTGCGCGTGGTGGTATCCCGGTCCAGTCGTGCCACGGACTTATCCGGAAAGAGTTGCTGGACAGCCTCCTGTATTTTTTCCGTTCCCATGCCCAAATGTTTGATGGCTGTGCTCCCGCAGGTATTGCAGACAGCCGTGGCGGGTAAAGAGAATCCACAGAAGTGGCACTTATACGCATTGATTTTTTTGTGAAGGGTAAGGGTGATGTCGCAGTGCCGGCACCGGAGGGTTTCCCCGCAGGCCGCGCATACCGGAAAGCTTGAAAACCCGCGGCGGTTCAGGAACAGGAGTGCCTGGTCGCCGTCTTCCAGTGTTGATTTCAGTGCATGAAAAAGTTCATCCGAGATAAAAGCCCTTGCCCCCCGGTGTTTTTGAACCTGGCGCAGGTCCACCACTGTAATATCAGGCAGCGGATTGTTGTTAACCCGATGTTGCAGGTAATGGGTCACCGCGAATTTATCCGTCCGGGCATTGTAGGCCGACTGGACAGAAGGCGTCGCCGACCCCAGCACCACCAGCCCGCCGGCCATTTTTGCCCGCACCAGGGCGAGGTCTCTGGCGTTATAACGAAGACTGCCGTCCTGCTTGTAGGATGTGTCGTGCTCTTCGTCAACGATAATCACCGCCGGCGATGCAAACGGCGCAAAAATCGCTGAACGGGTTCCGATGGCAATGGAAACCTCGTTTCGAAGAATTTTCAGCCATTGGGCCCATCGCTGACCCCTGGATAGCCCGCTGTGCAGCACAGCGATCTTCTCACCGAACCGGGCCTTGAACCGTTGTTCCGCCTGGGAGATCAGGGCGATTTCCGGCACCAGAATCAGTGCGGTCTCCCCCCGGCGAAGGGCTTCTTCCGCCAGACGCATGTATATTTCCGTTTTGCCGCTGCCAGTCACCCCGGCCAGCAGGCAGGCGTCAAATCCGTGCCCCAGCCGGGCGCTCAGGTCGCTGACAACCGTTGCCTGCTCCGGTGTGAGATCCGGTGGCACATCCGGTTTAACAGCATCGCCGATAGCGGTTTTTGTGCCGGCTTGTCTGGCCATGTCCCGCCTGGGGATGTCGCCGGTCGGCAGGGCGGATTTGATGGTTTCGCCGAGCGGATGAAGATAATAGTCGGCCACCCATTTGAAAAAATCGAGCATGGTGGCCGGAAACAGGGGGGTCGCGTCAATGATATCACAAACGGGCTTAACATCGGCTTCCGGAAGGATCGATGCATCGCCCAGGATATAGCCGGTGGCGGTCTTTTTCCCAAAGGGGACAATCGCACGCCGGCCGGCAAGCACGGCATCCGTCTCACCGGCCGGGGCGATATAGGTATAGGTGCTGTAAACGGGAAGGCCTACAGCAATCTCTATGAACCGTTTTCCTTTACATTGCACTACCGGTCCTCAAAGGGGATGACATTTCTCTCGCGTTCGCCGGTGTATACCTGCCGGGGCCGGAAGAGTTTTTTGCCGGGGTCGTCCATGAGCTCCCGCCAGTGGGCGATCCATCCCGGGAGCCGGCCCAGGGCAAACATCACCGTAAACATGGCCTCCGGAATGCCAAGGGTGCGCAGGACAATACCGCTGTAAAAATCGATGTTGGGATAGAGGTTGTGGTCCTTGAAGTAGGGGTCGTTCAGGGCGGTTTCTTCAAGTTCCATGGCGATATCCAGCAATGGATCACTGATATTTGCCACGGCCAGAACCCTGTCGCACATCTTTTTCATGATTTTTGCCCGGGGATCATATGTTTTGTAGACACTGTGGCCAAACCCCATGAGCCGGAAGGGGTCGTTCTTGTCCTTTGCTTTTTCCACAGCCTTGGCCACGTCCCCGCCATTTTTACGGATGTCATCAAGCATTTCAACTACCGCCCGGTTGGCCCCGCCATGGAGCGGTCCCCAAAGGGCCGCAATGCCTGCCGATATGGCGGCGTAGATATTTGCCCGTGCGCTGCCCACACCCCGGACAGTAGAGGTGGAACAGTTCTGCTCATGGTCTGCGTGCAGCACCCAGAAGGTGTTCAAGGCATCTACAAATTCATCCCTCAGTTCATATCGTCTTACCGGCGAGTCAAACATCATGTTGAGAAAATTGGCGCAATATGAATAATCGGGCCGGGGATAGATCACCTTGTGCCCCCGGGTAATTTTATAAGACATGGCCGCCATCGTCCGGATTTTGGATATCAGGCGGATAAACGTGGTTTCCATGGCTTCATCCGTGGTCATGAGTTCCGGATAGAAGCTGCGGAGGGCATTTACCATGGCAGACAGGATGCCCATGGGGTTTGAATGCCGGGGAAAATTCTGGAAAAAGATCTGCATGTCTTCGTGTACCAGGGAGTGATCGTTAAGCATGATGCTGATTCGCTGGTATTCGGAACGTGACGGCAGCTCACCGTTTAAAAGCAGGTAGCAGACCTCTACAAAACATGATTTCTCTGCAAGTTGCTCAATGGGGTACCCCCGGTATCGGAGAATACCTTGCTTCCCGTCCATATAGGTGATCGTGCTCATACAGCTGCCGGTATTGCCGAAGCCCGGGTCATAGGTGATGAAATTGGTGGTCTCCCGCAGTGATCGGATGTCAATCGCCTTTTGTCCTTCAGTGCCGCTGATAATTGGCAATTCGTAAATCTTGCCGTCAAGTTCAAGCTTTGCCGTCTCTGTCATAGTGCAACCTCCTGCATCTTGATTAAACCCGCTTCCCTGCCTGGATACCTTCAGGCCGACCGGCCTTTGGATTCTTATTTGTCACACGATAATCAGTTCAACAGTAATTTCAAGATGGCGTCACCACCATTGTGACAATAAACAACACGTGAAATTTCCAGACCGGAAGCGGTTGTTAAGAAAAAAATCAGATTTCTTTTAACAAAAAAAGAGATCATTTACAACTCTATTTTGTTGTGGTATTCAAATTAGGGGCATTGCCCGTTTAAAACCGGAATGGATCATCATGAAAATAATATAATACAAGGAGTGACAGATGAAAAAAATTATGTGTATATTCGGCTTGATGGTTCTGTTGGCGGCACCGGCGGTATCCCATGCCATCGGTATTGAAGCGGCTGTTGGCGGCTGGGACCAGGACGTGCAGGGGGACATGTCGTATAAGGCGATCAGCGAACTGACCGATACCATTGATTTTGAGAATGATCTCAAGCTGGAGGATGAGACGCGCCCCATGGGCCGTGTGAAAATCGACATGCCTCTTGTGATTCCGAATATTTATCTCATCTATACCCCCATGGAGTTTGAGGGGGTCGGGGATAAGGATGTGAATTTTAAATTCGGTAATCAGGTGTTTACGCAGAATACACCCATTCAGTCCACATTCACCATGAATCAGATGGATGTGGGTCTTTTCTACAGTATTCCGCTGTTAAAAATGGCGACATTCAATAAAGTGAATATTGACTTGGGGCTGAACGTAAAAGTGGCCGATCTTGAGGCTGAAGTAAAAGATCTGACAACCGGTACCAGAGAATCGGAAAGCGCCACCGTACCCGTTCCAATGGTCTATGCCGGGGTCCAGCTCAAGCCCGTCAAAAAGCTTTCCCTGGAAGTTGAAGGCCGCGGGATCGCTTATGATGACAATCATCTGTATGACCTGACCGGCCGTTTAAAGTACAAAGTTTTCGGGCCGCTTTTTCTTGCCGGTGGATACCGTTACGAAAGCATCAAGCTGGATGAAGACGATCTCAAGCTGGATACGAGCGTGGATGGGGTCTTTCTCGAAACAGGCCTTGAATTCTAAGTTCTAAAATGGATGTGAAACAGATCCGGCTCAGCAAAATGGCGACATTTTGCTATATGGTGGGGGATGCGGCATCGGGAGCATGTGCGCTCATCGACCCCGCCTTTGATACGGATAAACTCCTGTCCATTGCAAAGGATGCCGGTTATCGGGTTATCCATGTGATTAACACGCACCGGCATCCGGACCATTGCGCCGGTAATGCCGCAATCATCGCCGCAACCGGCGCCCGGCTGGCCATACATGAAATCGATGCCCCTTATCTGGGCAAGATGCTCAACGGTTTTTTTTCGCGGGTGATCGGTGGCAAGCCCTCTACCACACCGGACATTCTGCTGACACACAACAGCCGCATTCCCATCGGCAAAACCACCCTGACCGTGCTGCACACCCCCGGCCATACCCCGGGCAGCATCTGCCTTTATACTCCCGGCCATGTGTTCACCGGTGACACCCTGTTTGTGGGGGCAGTGGGGCGCACCGACCTGCCGGGCGGCTCGGCAGCTGAGCTGCTGGCTTCCGTCCGGGAGCAGATATACACCCTCCCTGATGCAACCACTGTCTGGCCCGGCCATGATTACGGCCAGACACCCTCCTCCACTGTGGGATTTGAGAAAAAAACCAACCCGTTTATCCAATGATTTCAAAGAGTCCGTCCGTCTTTCGGGTGAATGATAAAATATGCCATAATTTAAAATGGTTATTCCGAATCCAGGTTCCTGTTTGACTTTTCTTTTGAAACAGTGTCAAATCTTGGCTGTCCAATAGCAGTACGAGATATGGGGGGCAGTATCGCATAAGATCGTCTTTTATTCATTTTAATTCAGGGGGGTAAGTGATGGAAAACAGGATAAGAAGTGTTTTTCCTTCAATGATAGTGATGGCGGTGATGGTATCGGTGATGCTTCTCTGCCCGGACGGCTCTGCACGGGCCAAAGAACACCCGGATAAATCAACATGGGCCCGGCTGAATATGCCGTTTATCGAGAATACCGGCCAGATGGACAGCCGGGTGGCCTATTATGCCGATACATTCGGCGGCCGGCTGTTTGTTTCCCAAAAGGGCGAGATGGTGTTGGCCGTCAGGGGAGAGATCAATGGTGAAAACGGCAAGACTGCTGCCGGGGCAATTATCCATGAAACCCTGGCCGGGGCTCATATCAAGAGCGTAACGGGGCAGGATCCCGGTCCCGCACGGGCCAATTTTTTTATCGGCAATGACCCCGCTCATTGGCGCACCAGCGTGGCCACTTATAATACTGTCTCGCTGGGCCGGGTTTACAAGGACATTGAAATGCACCTCAAGCCGCAGGGCAATAATGTGGAAAAGCTGTTTTATGTCCATCCCGGCGGCAACCCTTCTCAAATAGAGGTCAATGTCCGGGGAACGAAGCGGTTGGCCGTCGATGCACAGGGCCGCCTGATCCTGCACACCCCCCATGGGAAGGTGGCGTATACCCGCCCGGTGGCGTATCAGGAGATTGACGGAGAGCGCAAGCAGGTGGAGGTAGCCTACAAGACCCGGGGCAGGACCTATGGTTTTGTTCTCGGGGACTATGATCCGGCACAATGCCTGGTTATCGACCCGTTGCTTCAGGCCACCTATCTGGGGGGCAGTGATACGGAATGCCTCTATGATATGATTTTCAATGCTGACGGGAATGTATTTGTTGCCGGGTACGCCGACTCCGATGATTGGCCCGGCACTGCCGGTGCTTATCAGACAGCCGTGGCCGGCAATTATGATGCGTTTGTGGCCCTGCTCAACGCCGACCTGACAGCCATAGAGCAGATGACCTATGTGGGCGGGAGCAGCAGCGATAGGTGCTACAATATCGCCCTGCACCCGACTTCCGGCGAAATCTATATTGCCGGCTCTACTTATAGTAATGACTTCCCCGGGATAACCGGCGGCGCTCAGACCGGTTTTGCGGGCGATGCCGATTTTTTCGTGGCCCGGTTGAGCGCTGACCTGACCGCCTTGAGCCAGGCCACGTATCTCGGCGGAGATCGATATGACTTTCAGTCAGGTATGGCGATCCATCCTGTTTCAGGGGATGTTTATGTGGCTGGCTATACGTATGCCCCACATGCGTTTCCCGGCACAGCAGGTGGGGCGCAAGCCGTTTCAGGCGGAGGTGTCGATCCTGATGCAGTGGTGGCCCGGTTGAGTGCCGACCTGAGCACTTTTTACCAGGCCACTTATATCGGAGGCAGTGAGACAGACAGCGGAAGGGCAAAAGTATGCATCCATGCGGACAACGGGGATGTTTATGTGGTCGGCAATACCTATTCAGATGATCTTCCAGCTACTGCAGGGGGCGCTCAGGCAACATCCGACAGCAGCCGTAATACCTATATTGCCAGGCTGAATCCCGGTCTGACCGCCTTTACCCAGGTGACCTACCTGGGTGGAACCGGCTCAGAACTGGATTATGCCTGTATCAGTGTGGAGCCGTCCACCGGTAAAATATTTGTAGCAAACAATACCTATTCCGACGATTTTCCCGGCACCACGGGCGGGTATCAGACGACAAAACAGGGCAGCTCCTCTTATGATGTCGTTATCGCCCGGTTGAATGAAAGCCTGACCGACCTTGAACAATCCACCTACCTGGGTGGAACTGATGATGAAGTCGGGCCTGTTTTTCTGGCATTTAACGAGGACAACGGGGAGTTGATTGTTGCCGGTCCCACCAGTTCCGACGATTTTCCCGGCACCACCGGCGGCATCCAACCCAACCATGTTTACAGCAGTGATGCCTTTATTGCCCGTATGGATAGAAATTTGACAACCCTCTATCAATCCACCTATCTGGGCGGCAATGGCGGGGATGATCCCTATGCCATGGGCATTCACCCAACCTCCGGGAATATCTATATTGCCGGGCAGACCACTTCTGATGATTTCCCGGGCGTGACCGGCGGCATTCAGGAAACATTTAACCCCGGTTACGATATCTATGCGGCCTGTCTGACCAGTTCCCTGACCGATGAGGAGCCGGATATTACGGTTTCACCCGCAGGCAATGATTTCGGTGACATTGAGGTGGGCAGCAGCAGCGCCGCCGTCACCTTCACCATCACCAATGACGGTGACGATGACCTGTCGGTTACCGATATTGATAACAGCAACACCACTGATTTTACCGTGGATACGGGCGGCGGAGGATGTGGGGACAGCTTTGTGCTGGCCCCGGCGGCAAGCTGTACCATTACGGCAACCTTCCATCCCTCAGCAACAGGTGGATGCACCGGGGATATCACCATTTCTTCCGATGATCCGGATGAGCCTTCTTTAACAGTTTCTCTCAGTGGTACGGGGGTGGTGCTGGAACCGGATATCGGTGTCGCTCCGGTAACCCGTGACTTCGGCGGCATTGATGTGGGGGGCAGCAGTGCCGCCACGACCTTTACCATTTCCAATGTCGGTGATGACACCCTGTCGGTTACCGATATTGACAACAGCAACACCACTGATTTTACCGTGGATACAGGCGGCGCCGGATGCGGGGACAGTTTTTTTCTGGATCCAGCGGAAAGCTGCACCATTACCGCAACATTTCATCCCGCAACAGCGGGCAGCCGCAGTGCGAACATCACCATTTCCTCCAATGATCCGGATGAGCCTTCTGTCACCATTTCTCTTAGCGGCACGGGACAGGCAGTGGTTGTCACGGAACCGGATATCACAGTTGCACCAACGGGTCATGATTTCGGCGACATTAATGTGGGCAGCAGCAGCGCCGCCGTTACTTTCACCATCACCAATGACGGTGACGATGACCTGTCGGTTACCGATATTGACAACAGCAACACCACCGATTTTACCGTGGATACGGGCGGCGGGGGATGCGGGGACAGCTTTGTGCTGGCCCCGGCGGAGAGCTGCACCATCACCGCAACCTTCAATCCCGCAACAGCCGGAGACCGAACAGCGGATATCACTATTTCTTCCGATGATCCGGACGAGTCCTCAGTAACCATTTCTCTCAGTGGCACGGGTGTCCCGGTGGTGGTAACGGCGCCGGATATCAGTGTTACACCGGTCACCCATGATTTCGGCGACATTGATGTGGGCAGCAGCAGCGCCGCCGTTAGTTTTACCATAACCAATGACGGCGATGCTGACCTGTCGGTCACGGATATCGCTAACAGCAACACCGCTGATTTTACCGTGAATACGGGCGACGGGGGGTGCGGGGACAGTTTTGTGCTGGCCCCGGCCGCAAGCTGCACTATCACGGTAACCTTTAACCCCTCAACTGACGGAGACCGCACGGCCGATGTCACCATTTCCTCCGATGATCCGGACGAACCCGTTGCAACGGTCACTTTGAGTGGCGCTGGTGACGATAGCGGGCCCGGAGGTGGTGGAGGCGATGACGGTGGTGGGGGCTGTTTTCTCAATGCTCTTCTTTTTTAGCGAACAACGGGATGTTTTCAGGTGACGGATTCAGCGTTTAAGGAGACGAACCAGCGCCAGTCGGAAATGCTGGCCAACCGTGCAAAGAAGCGATTCAAGCATCTGAAGAAACGGTTTGCCAGGCAGAATATTGAGATCTTTCGTATTTACGACTGGGACATTCCTGAAATACGGGCGGTTGTGGACTGGTATGCCGGACATCTGGTGGTGGGCGAATATGCCAGACGGCAGTCAACGCCGGGATGGCTTCCCGCCATGGGCGAGGCGGTGGCAAAGGCGCTGGACGTTCCCATGGACAGGCTCCACCTGAAGGAGCGGCACGCCGGCAAAAAGGATGGCAGCCGGTATAAGCGGATTGATCATACCGATCAGAAGATCGTTATGGCGGAAAGGGACCTGAGGTTTTATATCAATCCGTATGATTATGTTGACACGGGACTTTTTTCGGACCATCGAAATACACGGCAGATGGTCAGGGAGATGGCCGCGGGCAGGGATTTTCTTAACCTCTTTTGCTATACAGGGTCCTTTACCTGCTACGCGGCAAAAGGCGGGGCCAGAACAACCCTGTCAGTGGACCGTGCAAAAACCGCCATTGCCTGGACCAGAGAGAATCTGGCCTTAAACCATATTCCGGAAAAAGAACATAAGCTGATTCAGTCGCATATTTTTGATTTCCTTGACAGGGCAAAGAAAAAAGAAAAACGGTACGACCTTGCAGTGATTGATCCGCCGTCGTATTCGACCAGCAGAGACGGGGCCCACGATTTTGACATCGCAAAAGATCATCCCGCCCTTCTTGCCGCAACCGTTGCGTTGATGAGAAACGGTGCGACCCTCTTCTTTTCAACAAATCACCAGGGATTTGTACCGGATATGGACCGATTGAATGTCGCTGAAATTGAAGAAATTACATCGCTCACCATTCCGGAAGACTATGTCAGCAAGCGGCGGACGATTCATCGCTGCTGGAGGATTGTAGTATAGTGATAACTCAAAAACTATACATGGCCCCCTTGAAGGGGTTTACGGACCATCTTTTCAGGAGCACGTTTGCCGCGCATTTTGGCGGGTTTGACCTGGCTGTGGCACCGTTTATCTCCAGCAAAAAGGACCGTAAAACAAAGGAACGGTATGTCAAGGATGTTCTGCCGGAGAACAACGCCCGCTTGCGGGTGATTCCGCAAATCCTGAGCAAGTCTCCTGAAGATTTTGTTTACCTGGCCAACTATCTGTATGACCTGGGCCATGAAACCGTCAACTGGAACCTGGGATGCCCGTATCCCACGGTGGCCAAAAAAGGACGGGGCGCGGGCATGCTGCCCCACACCGAATCAATCTGCACGTTCCTCGACCATGCCATCCCCGCACTGAAACCGGCGCTTTCAATAAAAACCCGGCTGGGGTGGCAGACCGGCGACGATCTTTTCAGGCTGGTGCCGTACCTCAACCGGTACCCTTTGAAGGAGCTGATTATTCATCCCAGAACGGGCATTCAGCGATATGACGGTGCGGTGGACCTTGATGCTGTTGAGCGTCTGATGGCGGTGGTTAAAATTCCCCTTGTCTATAACGGCGATATCCGGCGTCTTGAAGACTTCCAGTTGTTGTCCCGGCGTTTTTCCGGTATAAACAGGTGGATGATTGGCCGGGGGTGTCTGGCAGACCCGTTTCTGCCGGGCAATATTAAAACCGGAAAAACCGAACGGATTGACGGCATCCTGAAAATAAAACGGTTTCATGATGCCATGTTTGACGCATATTGCGCCGCCCTGGACGGGCCGGCCCATGTGCTCAATAAAATGAAGGGATTATGGGGGTACTTTGAACAGATGTTTGAAGCCTGCAGCAAAACCATGAAGAAAATCAGGAAAACCAGAAATACCGATAACTATAGGGAACTGGTGGCCGGTTTTTTCGAATCGGAAGCCGTCCTGAAAAAAGCGGATGGCCTGACGTTGTCCTGAAAAAAGAAGACTTTTATAACCATCGAAACGGCAGTTTTTATAAAGGGAGAGAGTATGGAAATCAAAACATTTGGCGTCATCGGCGCCGGTCAGATGGGTAACGGAATTGCGCAGGTTGCCGCCATGAGCGGACTCAATGTGATTATGCACGATATTAAAGAACAATTTGTGCAAAAAGGGCTGGAGACCATCACCGCTAATTTGAAACGGTCGGTGGAGAAGGGCAAGCTCGCACAGACGGATATGGACGCGATCCTGCAAAGAATCGAAACGTCTGTTGATTTGAAAAACATGGCCAGGGCAGATTTCGTGGTGGAGGCCGCCACCGAGAATGAAGCCCTGAAGCTTGACATTTTCCGGGATCTGGACAAAATATGTCCGGAAGGGGTTATTTTGTCCACCAATACGTCCTCTATTCCGATCGGCAGAATCGCCGCCTGTACGTCCCGTCCGGAACTGGTTGTCGGCATGCATTTTATGAATCCGGTACCGGTCATGAAGCTGGTGGAGGTTATCCGGGGGCTGGCCACATCTGAAGTAACCTTTCAGAGGACCTGGGATCTGGCGGAAAAATTCGGCAAGACACCGGCGGAAGCAAATGACTATCCGGGGTTTATTGCCAATCGTATTTTGCTGCCCATGATCAATGAAGCCGTCTACTGCCTCTACCATGGGGTCGGCACCAGGGAAAGCATTGATACCGTGATGAAGCTGGGCATGAATCATCCCATGGGGCCACTGGCGCTGGCCGACCTGATCGGCCTGGATACCTGCCTGGCGATTATGGAAACGCTGTATAACGGGTTTAAGGATTCAAAATACCGGCCTTGTCCCTTATTGCGAAAATATGTGGAAGCCGGCTGGCTTGGCAAAAAAACCGGACAGGGATTTTATGCCTATTAAGATGCCAGGCGCTTACCGGTGATATTGTTTTTTGGCCACAGCCCCACACCACAGACGGACACAGACGGTTTTCACTTGTCATTGTCTGTGTCCGTCTGTGTGAGTCTGTGGCTAATTTTTTTCTGTCCAGATTCGAAGGCCGCCCGATTTCGATTTGGACCAACCCCCTTCAGGGGGATACCAAAAACTAACCCTCTGGGCAGGATTTTTTACTGCCATCCTTTTTCTCCTCTTTCTCGTTCCCACGCGCCTGCGTGGGAACGCTTGATTGCCACGTTTAAATAGCCATTTTAAGTTTCCAGGACGTTTTATGTATCGTCTGCCTGAAAAATTAAGAATTGATTATCATCTCGATCTATTGTACGAAAACAGGTTACGGTTTGAACTTGTATGATTGGTTTCGCCCGAATAGTGAATGAATTTCCGGGTGACTGGAGGAAAAGATGTCGAAATATTATGAGGTCAGGTGGCATGGCCGCGGTGGTCAGGGGACCGTCACCGGCGCCAAATCCCTTGGTGATGCGGTGCAGGGTGTCGGCAAATTTGTGGTGGCCTTTCCGGACTACGGGCCGGAGCGAAGAGGCGCGCCGTTAAGGGCGTATAACCGGTTTTCGGATGAGGCGATTAAAATTCATACGCCGATTCAACAGCCGGATGTGGTCATTGTTGTCGACCCGACATTGATTGGCAGCGGCGCCATTGTTTCAGGGGCAAAACCTGACACGATCTATATTGTCAATACGTCAAAACCGGCCCGGGCGGTCAAAGAATGCCTTAACGCCGATTCGCAAACGGTTTTTACAACCCCTGCCAACAGCATATCAAGAGAGCTCTTTAAAAGAACCATTCCCAATTCCGCCATGATGGGCGCATTTGCCAAAACCAGCGATCATATTATTACTATTGATCAGCTGGTTAAAGAAGCCGGACGGGTGTTTTCAAAAATGCTTCCCCCGGAGCTGGTGGAAAAAAATCTGGCGGCCATGCGCCGGGGTTACGAAGCAGGAGATATGGCATGAGCGATAAATTCAGATTAAAAGAGTGGCAGGAACTCCCGCTGGGCGGTGTTGTGCCGGAAGGGGGCAACTCCCGATACTATGAAACCGGCACCTGGAGAACCATCCGGCCTGTCTGGGATGCAGAAAACTGTATCAATTGCCTGACATGCTGGGTGTTTTGTCCGGAAGACGCCATTATTCTGAAAGACGGCACCACGAAAACAGGTAAACCGCGCAAGGAAGTGGCGGAAATCAACTATTTTCACTGCAAGGGCTGCGGTCTTTGCGCCAGAGAGTGCCTGGTGAATAAAAAAGGCAAAAAAACAGTCATTGAGATGATCGCAGAAGTCAGCTGAGGCTGCATAAGTGATGGAGATGGTATGAGTAAAACAGTAGCAATAACAGGGGCCGGGGCAATGAGTGAGGCCATGCGCCAGATGAATCCCGATGTGGTTCCCGCCTTCCCGATAACCCCGTCCACACAGGTGGTTGAAGATTTTTCGCAGTTTATTGCCGACGGTAAAGTGGATACGGAATTAATCCCGGTTGAAAGTGAGCACAGCGCCATGAGCGCCTGCATCGGCGCGGCCGCCGCCGGCGGCCGGGTCATGACGGCAACCAGTTCGGCCGGTATGGCACTGATGTGGGAGATGCTTTACATCGCTGCAAGCATGCGGCAACCCATTGTAATGACGTTGATCAACCGGGCTCTGTCGGCGCCGATCAATATCCATGCCGACCACAGCGACTCCATGGGCGCGCGCGATGCCGGCTGGATTCAGCTCTATTCCGAAAATAATCAGGAAGCCTATGACAACCTGATCATGGCGCCGAGGATCGCCGAGCATATGGATGTGCGGCTGCCCGTCATGGTTTGTATGGACGGATTTATTATTTCTCATTGTGTCCAGACCATGCAGACAGAAGAAGATGATGCGGTAAAAGCCTTTATCGGTGAGTTCCAGGCGACTTACCCGGTTCTGGATACCGGCAACCCCGCCACCTGGGGCGCCCTTGATCTTCAGGATTATTACATTGAGCATAAGCGGGCCCAGCACATGGCCATGCAGCACGCAAAAAGGGTAATCCGGGAAGTCAGCGATGATTTTTATAAAACCTTCGGCCGACAATACGACCTTTTTGAATCTTACCAGCTGGATGATGCCGAGCGGGTGATCATTGCCATCAATTCCATTGCCGGCGAGATCAAGGAGGTTGTGGATGAGCGAAGGGCAAAAGGCGATAAGGTCGGTCTGTTGAAAATCCGTTCCTTCCGGCCATTTCCATATACGGAGATCGCAAAGGCCCTTGAAGGAGTAAAAGTGGTGACGGTGCTGGACCGCTCCGAAAGCATGGGCGCCTATGGGCCGCTTTTTGGCGAAATACGGAGCGCCCTGTATGATGTGGCTGAAAAGCCGCTGGTATATAATCGCATGTACGGCCTTGGTGGCCGGGACCTGTTTATGGAAGATATTGACAAACTGTTTGAAGAAAACAAATCATACCTTGAAGCGAAAAAGGTGGAAACGGTATTTGATTATCTGAATGTCAGAGGAGGTTAGATATGCCCAGCTTACAGCAAATGGCACAAAGAGAAGGCGCTTTCGCGGGCGGGCATAGAATGTGCGCGGGCTGTCCGGTGCCCATATTCACAAAAATGCTGACACGCGTGACCGACGGCTATGAAATCGTTGCGGGCAATGCCACCGGCTGCCTTGAAGTGGCCTCATCCATTTACCCCTATTCCGCCTGGAAGATTCCCTGGATCCATACGGCCTTTGAAAATGCCGGGGCGTCCATGAGCGGTGTGGAGACCATGTACCGGGCCTTGAGAAAACGCGGGAAAATAACCCGGCCCTATAAGTTTATCGCCATCGGCGGGGACGGCGGCACATACGATATCGGTTTTCAATCCCTCTCCGGTGCAATGGAGCGGGGCCATGATCTGGTGTATATCTGTTATGACAACGGCGCCTACATGAACACCGGTGTGCAGCGAAGCAGCGCCACGCCGCCGGGCGCGAACACCACCACCACCCCTGCGGGCAAAAACAGTGCCGGCCGGCGGGGAAGCAAAAAAGATCTTACCAGAATAATGGTGGCGCACAATATCCCATATGTGGCCCAGGCCAGCATTCATGACCCGGTTGACCTGTCCGACAAACTGAAAAAGGCCATTGAAGTCGACGGTCCGGCTTTTATCAATATCCACTGCCCCTGCATCCCGGGATGGAAAATCGGCCCGGACATGGCGGTCGAATTGGCCCGGCTGGGCGTTGAGACCAATTACTGGCCGTTATATGAAGTGGTGGACGGGCAATATAAAATTAACTACACGCCTGAAAAAAGGATTCCGGTTTCGGAATGGATGTTTCTCCAGGGACGGTTTAAACACCTTCAAAAACCGGAGAACAACTATATTGTAGACGCTTTTCAACAAGAAGTGGATCGAAACTGGGGCTGGCTGAATAAACAAGCCGCGTAGGGGCGCAGGTTGTATCTTGTCAAGCATCCAGCAATTCCTGAATTGCGTTCAGCAATTCATCCCGGCGGATGGGTTTTGCAAAGGTCCGTGCGGCGCCTAAAAGTTTGGCGGTTTGAAGGTATCCATCGGGTTTATTTCTGCCGCCGCCTGACATGGCAATAATTTTGATTTCAGGGTTTTCTTTTTTTAACTCAACAATGGTTTCCGTCCCCTCTTTGTCCGGCATGATGATATCCGTCACGATCAAGTCACTTGGATTTTCGTGATAGCATTTGATGCCTTCTTTTCCGTCGGCCGCATCTGTTACCACATATCCTTCCGACTCAAGCATTTTGCGAAGCATCAAACGAACCGGCTGGTCATCGTCAATGATTAAAATATGTGCCATTTCCGCCGCAATCCTCCTTTTGGGTATTCGGGACCTATCCCGGATATTTCATGAATTTTTTTGATTAATTTTATTTTATACTTTTATTGCGATAGGTTAGGTCATTTTTAGTAGTCATTTCAAAATTACAAATTGTCATTCGGTTTTTGCGGAATAAAAGCCATTTTATACCAAAAAAATTCACCCTTCGGGCGAGCCGAGTTCGCCGCACCTGCTTTGTTGCAGCATGTTCGCAGTAGATTGACTACAGCTTCACATGCTGCGCCTCGCATCTGCGGCGAACTCGACCCGTGAAATAACCGGGCTATATTCATTCCGGATGAATCTTATTAAGGGCTGATTGAATCGCCTTCACCAGTTCATGCCTGACAATCGGCTTCATGAGGAGAACATCAATGCCAAGCATCTTTGCTTTTTCAGGGGATATTTTTCTACTGAAACCCGTGCAGACGATCACAGGGAGTTCCGCCCTGATTTTTTTTATTTCAAATGCCAGTCTGTCACCGGTCATATTGGGCATGGTCATATCCGTGATGACAAGATCGAATTTCTCAGGTAATGCGCGAAACGCTGCCAGTGCTTCTATGCTACTTGTACGTGATGTCACTTGATACCCGAGGTGCTCCAGCATCTGTTTTTCCATTTTGAGAATCGGCGCCTCATCATCCACCAGCAGAATATGTTCACTGCCGCCTTCAAGGGGGCGTTGATTCTGGCATGGCACTTCCTTTACTTCGGCCTTGATAGCCGGCAAGTAGACCTTAAATGTAGATCCGATGCCGGGTTCACTGAATACCCGAATATCTCCCTTGTATGCCTTTACGATGCCATGAACCACCGAAAGCCCCAGACCGGTCCCTTTCCCTTCGTCCTTTGTCGTAAAGTAAGGCTCAAATAACCGTTCCAGGTTGTGTTTCTCAATCCCGTGTCCTGTATCAGAGACTGAAAGACAGATAAACGTGCCGGGATTGAGGTCAAAACCATTGATGTCAGCCAGGGACAGGTGGACCGGCGATAATTCCACCGTCAGGGTTCCTCCCCTGTTTTCCATGGCATGATACGCGTTTGTCGTCAGGTTCATCACAATCTGGTGAATATGGGTCGGGTTGGCAAGCACCATTCCCGCGTTTTTATCAATGTGCTGTTTGATCTCAATTGTTGCCGGCAGGGTCGCACGGATCAGCTTAATGACTTCACTGACAATGAGTTGTATTTTGACAGGTTTGATCTCTTTTTCGGTTTGACGGCTGAACACGAGTATCTGCTGGACCAGGTCTCTGGCGCGAAGGGAGCAATTGAGGATCTCATTCAGATTTTCCCGCGGTTCACTCCCTTCCGGTGCTTCACCCAGCATCATTTCCGTATAACCGATAATCGGAAAAAGAATGTTGTTAAAGTCATGGGCAATCCCGCCGGCCAGGGTGCCAATGGCCTCCATCTTCCGGGAGTGTTGAAGCTGGCTTTCGAGCCGTTGTTTTTCATCGTTGGCTCTTTTAATATCGGTAATATCGGCGAAAATACATGCAAGCTGACCGGACTCGGGCTGGAAGGCGGTGACCTGGAAGTATCGATCCGACGTTGAGGCGTGATACCCGAAAAAAACGGGGTCACCATTCAATACCACGCTTCCCAGGGTTTGAATCAGATCTGTTTCGGCATCCGATAGAATTTCCAGGGTGGTCCTGCCGACGACATCTTTTTCTTTTATTCCAATCATGCGTTCGAAGGCGGGATTGACAGCCAGATAACGGAAATCGATTGGCTCGCCCTGTTCATTCCATATGGTTTCGTGCAGGGCAAATCCGTCCAGCATCTCCCGGAAGAGGGTCCTGTAGTTTCGTTCCAGGTTGCGGTGTGCCGTGATGTCCTGTAAAATACTTAATTTGGAGATGGTCCCGTCTGTATGAAAAATCGGTGAGTCGGAAACATGATATATTCTGCCGTTATCCGGTATTGTCAGTTCAGCCTCCCGGTTTTCCCCTTTCATCACATTTTCATGCATACACCACGGACATTTTTCATCCAGTCCATACAGGGATTCATGGCATTTCCCGCCGGTTGCATCATGCCCCAGCCGCTGGATAAATGCGGTATTCATGTACTCGATGTGAAAATCGGGTGAACAGATATATACGTCCGCTTTCATTGATTCCATGATGGAACGATACTTTTCTTCACTCTCTTTCAGCGATGTCTCAAACTGTTTTCGCTCGGTGATATTTTCCGTTACTGCAAGAATACTGTGAATGGCGCCGTTGCCGGAATAGAGCGGCACCGAGCGGTGAAGAAAGTGGTTGTTGTTTATGGTATGCTCAAATACACACTCTTCACCATCAAATGTCTTCCGTACATGGTGGGTGAGTATGTCGGCCTGATCAGAAAAAATATCCGCCAGGCGTAATCCCACAAACCGGTCCGGATTGATGTTCCGTTTTTTGTACTCAAGTCCGGAGGTGAATCGAATGGTTAAGTCTTTTTCAATAATGGATACATAAGAATTGGGATAGTTCTCTGCCACTTTTCGCAGGAGTTGCTCCTGTTCTTTCAGCGTTTCCTTGGTTCTCTGAAGATCCCGGTACTGGGAATCCATTTTATTGATTGTTTTTTGTGCTTCGTGTTGCAAATGTTTCAGCCGGAGAAAATTTTTTATTAAAAACAAGAGTAACAGAAAGAGGGATAGTGTTCCGAGCAGGGTGATTTTCAGGATTAATTCCGAAACTACCATTGCCACCGACGTATGGGGCCAGGGCAGGCCGAATACAACGAACAATACAGTGGCCGAAAATAATATGCCGCCGGCCTTGTAAATCGGTTTTTTACCGGCATATGTTACCTGAAGATGCAGTTCCGGAATGCCATTTTCGTCCGGTTCTGTAAAATACTTAACAATGGCCCTTTTCTGTCCGTGAATGGTTGGTACGGATTCGATATAACCGACAGCGCACCGATAGATGTTATCCAGGTGCTCGCACAATGCGTCTTTTTCATTTTTATCCAGCAGATCGAGCCCGCCGGCATGATATTTAATGTGGATGTATCCTTTTTTTTCCTCCACAATTGTCATGGCCATGATTTTTGAAAAATTTTTTGTCTGACTGGAAATGGTCCGGAAGAGACTTGCGGTTGAAAATGTATATTTGAGAAGATAAAAAAGGAGGCTCCCCATGCCTTCCTTTGTGAGGCTGATCTGGCCGGATTTATATGGCAGTTGCGAATCCTTTGTGGATTTTATGCTCTCTTTTGTGAAATTCCGGCTGAAGACAACGGACACCCAGTTGCTTTCATCCATAACATAATCCAACGGCAAACCAGCGCGTTCGCAGATGTCTTCTATGTGGATGTCGGGGTAATGGTGTGCGATGCATTTCAGGTAACCCTTGAAGATCTTGGTGCTGAAATGCTGCCTGGTCAGCCTTGAATCAAGATTCCTGTGTCCTGATCTCACTTTTACTGCCTTTCATCTGCCGCGGGTATCGACTGAGCGTTCGGCCTTTTCGGGTCAGGTGCCCGTTCGTACTGTTTTGCAGGGAAAAAAGGACAATCAGCATGAAGCGCAAATGCCAATCATGTCGTGTGCGTGCCAAAGTTTTACAGCGTGAGCATATGACCGATACGGGTAAGTCGGGAGGTCATGGTGAATAATTTATTATATCAAAAAATTCTTCCAAATACAAGATATTGTTACTATAAACCCGTGGTGAATTGATTTCCACACATTCATCCGGTATAATAAAAGCCAGATTCTTCATGAGCGAGGTGTCTCTGACAAGGAAAAAGGGGTACATTTGACCGGTAAAGTTTTCAAAACGATATTGGGCGCTTTACTTTTTCTTACCTTGCCGTTGATATGCTTTGGCGATGCCGCTTCCGAAGAGGCCACGTTCCAACCACTCAGGCCGAAACAAGTTAAAGCAGATCTTTCCGGCACATGGGCCATTCGGCTGGAAGATCAGCCGGACCGGCCTCCCGCCGATTGGGACGAGATCTCCCTTCCGGGGTATATCGCGGATTATGCGCAAAAGCAGACTGGCTCTTCTGTGGGCATTGCCTGGCTGCGGAAAACCGTTTTTATTCCTTCCGATTGGCCTCGGGGTGATTTCGGCATTTGCCTTGGTCGCATTTCTCATGCCGATGAAACCTATTTCAATGGTGTGAAAATCGGGGGCGAAGGCCATTTCCCGCCTGATGAAATGTCCATGTGGAATATTCCCAGGCATTATTTCATTCCCGGGGAATTGGTCAAACGGGGGGCGTTGAATGAGATACGTGTTCGCGTATGGTTTCACACTTACGGCGATATCAAGGGGGAACTGTTTCTGTCGGACAACCGTTCATGGAAAGCTGACAGAGACCGGCAATTTTTTATAAGGGTTATTCTCAATTTTGTGATTATTGCCGCAGGTCTCCCTTTGCTGTTGTTGTTCTTCCTGTTTTATATTCAGCGCCCGGGGTCTGTGGAATATTTTTATTACGTTCTTCAGTTACTCTGCGGTTTTTTCATTATATTCGATCTTTGCAGCCTCTGGCATTTCCCCGGCGGCATCATTCCCCGCTATAAGGCCATCGCCTATTCCTGGATCGCCCTCAATGTGGTGCATCCCATTTTTCTGCATCGGCTTTACAATCTTAAACGACAACGCATTGAAAGGCACCTGGTGGCCTATGCCATCGTCACAATTCCGGTTTTTTTCTTTGTGGAGGTCAATCAGTTCAGGGGATTCGGTCTTGCTGTTGTCTTTGCGTCCGGCAGCATCGGTTTCTACAATTTGTCCTGCCACTTCTCTGCTCTGTGGAAGCGAAAGCCGTTTGCAAAGGTCTTTTCATTTTTCGGTATCACCGTGATCAGCGGTGCCATGCATGACGGCCTTATTTACATGTCCAAGTTGATGTATATCAACCTCAACGTGTTCGGCTATACCTTTGACCAAATGCTTTTCCCGTATAGTTCAGCCGCCCTGTACACCGGTACGGCCATCATTATGGTATACCGTTTTATTGAGCTTTTGAAGACCAACGAAGATCTTAATGAGAATCTGGAAAACAAAGTTGCTGAACGTGCCCGGTCCCTGATTCTGCTGACCGAAGAGCTGGAAAAACAAAACTTCCAGCTTGAAGAGATGGCCATCCGGGACGGATTGACGGGGCTTTACAACCATGCCGCCTTTTGTGAACGGCTTGATGAAATATTTATGACGTTACGAAAGAACAGGGCCCCCATGGCCGTTGCCATGATCGACGTGGATAATTTTAAAAGTGTGAATGATACCTATGGTCACCAGGCCGGCGATCAGATTCTCAAAAAGATAGCCGGTATCCTGAAAGAATCTACACGGGAATATGATTTTCTGGTTAAGTTTCAAAACCAGCGGATGCAGGACAACCGGGATTATGACCTGGCCGGGCGATACGGCGGAGATGAATTTACAATCGTGCTGCCCCATTGCGACCGTGATGCCGCTGTCAAGGTGGCGCAACGACTCTGTGAAAAAATCAGTGCCATCACCCTTCAGGGGTATGCCGATTTTTCGGTCAGCGGCAGTTTCGGTATTGCCGTTCTTAATCCGGGTATACCGTGTACAGAAAGCGACAAGCTCATCAACCTGGCGGACATGGCCCTTTACGAATCAAAATCCCTCGGAAAGAACAGGGTTTCCTGTATGGAATACAACTAATGCCGTGCACAGGGCGCTGGCACTTTTTTCCTATTGATTGAGCGTCGCCATTTCTTCAGGGGCGTATCGGTCTCCGTGCACCTGTCCGGCCAACTGGTTGAGTATGCCGCGGTCTTTTTCGTTGAGCCGGCAGTCCAGCGCGCCAAGGTTGGTCTGCAGGTTGGCGAGTCTGGTGGTGCCGGGAATGGCGACAACATGATCCCCCCGGCTCAATACCCATGCCAGCGCAACCTGCGCTGCCGCGCATCCCATTTGGCCGGCAATTTTTTTGATGGTCGCCACCAGTTTAAGGTTGGACTCGAAATTGCGCGGCTGAAACCGGGGCTGCATCTGAGCACGGAAATCTGTCTCGTCAATGGGCCGTTCAACCGGTGAATTATACCGGCCCGTCAACATTCCCCGGCCTAAGGGGGAGTAAGCGACCAGGCTTATGCCTAGTGCCTCACACGTGGGCAGGATATCCTGCTCGATATCCCGGCTGAAAATCGAATACTCAGTCTGGAGCGCAGCAATCGGATGAACCGCATTCGCCCGTTCAATCGTTCCTGCCGAAGCCTCTGACAACCCGATTGCCCTGATCTTGCCTTCCTGAACCAGGCTTGCCATCTCGCCCACTGTCTCCTCGATCGGGGTGGCCGGGTCCACACGGTGAAGATAGTACAGATCGATCTTTTCGGCACCGAGGCGCTGGAGGCTCTTTTCGCAGGAGCGCCGGACATTTGCCGGAGAGCCGTCCAGCCCCGAAAAGGCGCCCGTTTCCGGGTCCCGCTGCGGACCGAACTTGGTGGCCAGAACAATTCGGTCCCACCGCCCGGCAAACGCCTTGCCCAATAATTGCTCATTCCGGCCCTGGCCATAGATTTCCGCGGTATCAAAATGCGTGACACCCAGATCCATTGCCTTGTGAAGCAGGTCAATGGCTTCCGCCTCCTGCGCGGGCGGTCCGTAGAACTCGGAAAGCCCCATGCAGCCGAGCCCGATGGCCGATACAGATATCCCTGATTTCCCGAGATTGCGCTCAATCATTGTGTTGCTCCCTTTATGATACAATTCTCCGGCTTCACATTACCAGGCGTTTAGCCCGGATATTTCACGAGTCGATTTGCGCGCAGCTGCAAGGCGGCCGATATGAAGCTGTAGTAATCTACCGCGAATATCGGCCCACGCCGCAGATGCGCGTAAGGTGACTCGCCCGCAGGGTGAAATTTTTTGATATAAAATTGTTTTTATTCCGCAAATCCAAAATTACAATTTGTGATTTTGGAATTACAGCTAAATATAATATAAACATATGAAATAATGAAATAAAAAAAACATTTTCAAAAAATTTCATGAAATATTCGGGTTAGACGGGTGTATCATACTGCGCCTGTGTTCAGCTGCACGTAGGATGGTCCTCTCCCAGTATGAAAAAATAATACCATCGCGACGGGCGATATGCAACTTTTTCATCCCTGATTAGCTTGGCTCGAGAGGCAGCAGGTGCGGATCTGGGAGCATGGGAGGCGGGTGCGGCGGGTAGGGAGAGATTGAGGGTTTGCTTCATGTGGATGCTGAAGCAAGTTCAGAGTGACGGGGAGAAGGAGAATATTTTTCATGGACTCCGGATCACGCCCGGAGTGACGGAAGGAATGAGAGGTATTATATGGGGACTCCGGACCCGTCCTCCCGGTTCCGGACCCGTTATTTCAAACTTGATCCGGGGTCGGGATGACGGGTGACAGAGGAGCAGTCTTAGATGGCAAAGATGTTCTTAACGTCGGTCGGTCAGGGCCACAATCCAGTCCGAGGGGGTGCGTGTGAGACGGCCGTTGCTGATACGATGCCAGAAGACCAGCCATTTGGCGGCTGCGCCCGGAGCCACGAGAAACCTGTTTCTGCGGATACCCGTCACCACACTTTTTGCTGCCTGTTCCGGGGTCAGCAGACCGGCGAGCCTTTTAATGGCCCGTGACGGGGGCGGCAGAGTTCTGGCCTCTTCTGTCACAAAGGGCGTATCCACTTCGGGCGGGCAGAAGAGAGTAACCTGAATGTGATGGCGCTTCAGTTCCGCGCGGAGACATTCGGAGAATCCCACCAGTGCATATTTTGTGCAGGAATAGAGAGTGTAGCCGAACATGCCGATCAGGCCGGCCACGGACGCAACATTTACGATATGGCCGTATCCGGCCTGTTTCATAAAGGGCAGCACGGCACTGACCATGTTGCGGGTGCCATAAACATTGATCTTCATGACATGGTCAAAGGATTCATAGGATATGTTTTCAAAATAGTCGGCTGTTCCCACCCCAGCGCAGTTGATCAGGATATCGGGTGTGCCGTATGTGGCCACGGCATGGCTGATCACCGACTGGACGGCATCATTATCCGCCACATCCAGGGTTATGGCCGCAACCGACGGTTTGGAATCGCTGGATGCCGACTGCTGCCGGATGGATTCACAGGCTGCATCAAGTCCTTCCTGTTTTCTGGCAAATAGAACCAGACGGCAGCCCTTTCGGGCCAGCTGCGTTGCCGTGGCAAGCCCGATACCGCTGGAGCCGCCGGTGATAAAGGCGAGTTTGCCGGGTAGGGTGGTCATGTGTTTTCCCCTTTAATAGATTCCAGGTATGCCCGGGTCTGTTGCAGTCCTTCATCATATGACACCCGGGGGACATATCCCAGTTCGTTTTTCATGCGGTCGATGGGGATGCGGTTGTCCGATCCCACCAGGTTCAGGGCCTCCAGGGTGATGGGGGGCCGTTTTTTGATGTGTAGCAGTCTCCACACCCGTTCACACACTATCGCGCTGGTTTTGGCGGCAAACCGGGGAATGGCGGACGGTGCCTTGACACCGATCATTGTGCTGATATCGGTGAAATAGTCCCGCCATGTCACGTCCAGGCCGTCACAGCAGTTATAGACCCGGCCGATGGCCGCGTCTGTCTTCGCGGCCAGCACCAGTACATCCGCCACATTGTCCACATATGCCAGCCCGGCATTCATGTTGCCCCCGCCGATCAGCCCGGGTGCGCCGCTTTTGAGTACATCCACCACATCATGCAGCCAGGGCCCTGACCCCGGGCCGTAAACATTGGCCGGCCGGATCACGGTGAGTTGCATGCTGTTTTTCTCGTAAAATTGCCATGCCAGTTTTTCCTGGGCCTGTTTGGTCCGGCTGTAAGGCCCCATGGGCCTGCCCCAGGGGGATTCTTCCGGGCAGGCACGGCGGTGAATATTGTCGCCATACACGGCAATGCTGGCCGCCAGCACAACACGGGCATTATCGGCAATCGCTGCTTCAAACACGGAGCGGCTGCCCTCAACGGTCAGTGCCCAGTACATGGCTTCGTCCCCCCAGTCCGATACCACGGCGGCAAGGTGGATGACCGTACCTGCACCGGCAACCGCAGTTTTAACGGCGACCGGATCGGCAATGTCCCCGCGTATCACGTCCACATCGGCACCCCATTGGTCGGGCAATGGTTCGTCCGGCAGGACCAAAGCCCTGACAGCGACATTGTCTTTCCTGAGGCGATGAACCACACGGCGGCCGATAAAGCCGGTGGCGCCGGTGACCACCACCGGCTCTGCAATTGTATCGGGCATACGATGTTTCCTTTCATTAAACCGGTGTGATCCCGGCATTGTTATAAATCCGTCGACACCGGTCCATTGCGGACTGGTCTGCAAACGTGGTCAATGTGCTGTCATTTTTATATGGATCACGCGCACCGATTTTGTCGGTCTTTTCATGCCAGAGTGGGTTGTAGGCAAGCAGTGCGGCTTTTTTTATGCCAAGGCTGTCGAGATAATCCGCAATCTGCTGAATGTTGGTGTCGGTGTCGGTAATGCCCGGAATCAACGGTGTGCGCGGCAGCATCGACTTGCCATCTCTGGTTGCGGCATGAACAAGACGTTTAAAATTATTCAGAATGGTGGTGTTGGAGATTCCGCAGTATCGGTTATGGGCGGCCTGGTCAATCAGCTTGATATCAAAATAGATGATATCCGTGTGGGGATAGATCCTTTCCATGAAACGGTCCGGATCAAAATGCCCGCAGGTCTCCACCAGTGTCTGAATCCCATTCCCCTTTAATGCCTGAAGCAGTTGAGCGGTAAAGTCCATATAAAGGGTGGGTTCGCCGCCGGAAAGGGTGACCCCGCCGTCCGAGCTGTCGTAAAAGGGTTTGTCCGGCAGCACGGTTGCAAGAATATCATCAACACTCATGAAAAGGCCCACGCGGGCCAGAGCGCCTGACGGGCAGGCATCTACACAGGCAAAGCAAAGGTCGCACCGGTCCCGGTCAATATAACCGGGACTGCCCGGTGACAGGGCGTTGGAGGAGCATATTTCCCGGCAGGTGCCGCAGCCAACACAGACATTGGCGTCAAAGGAAATTTCCCGGACCGCTTTCTTGCTCTCCGGGTTGTGACACCACACGCAGGAAAGCGGACAGCCCTTGAAGAACACCACAGACCGTATTCCCGGCCCGTCATCCAGGCTGTTCCCCTTTATCTCCAGTATCAGCGGTGTTTTATCTTCCATCTTTTTCCCAATGATGACGGCTTCGTAAAAAGTCCAATTGCTTTGTTGCGCTGCATCTTTCGTCATGTCACGTACTGCTAAGTACGCTCCATTCCTCAAGATTTGCACGCCTCAAACTTGAACTTTTTACTTTGCCGTTCCAAATTTGACTTTTTACGAGA
>JAXHTY010000001.1:0-350199 GCA_034189905.1 Thermodesulfobacteriota bacterium | reverse complement strand
TACTCCTTTCCTGACGTTGTGGGGACAACTCAGGATTGGTTGTAACAATGAGTCGTTCAGATGGCAAAGCCACTGAACTCTGACCTTGCCCAAAGGGCAAGGGTTTCTATGTTGGACTAAACGGATGTTTCACGCGTCAGTTCGGGTGCATGTGTCCTGTTCTAACCCGCATATTTCACGAGTTGAGTTCGCCGCAGATGCGAGGCGCAGCATGCGAAACTGTAGTCAATCTACTATCAAAAAATTTCATGAAATATGCGGGCTGACTCAATGATAATACGTATAATTCAGAAAGCGTCGACAGCTTTGCATAATCAGAGAATCGGCCGTATGGGCCACACAGGGCATAAGACAGGCGTTGCAACTGGAGAACTGTTTTCTGTAACGGGTGTAATCTTTTAAAAACGCGGGGTGCGTGAAATCAACTTCATTGATATGACCATAGGATGGCAACCCTTCAAAAAATCGTGGCTCACAGGGATAAAGCCTGCCATCAGATGCCACTTGGACCCCGAGACGGGCAATGTTGCACTTAAAAAGCCGCTGTGATCGCATCAACTCCAGGGCATATCTTGTATTGCGCACCGGAAAGCCTTCTTTCTTGAGTTGTTTGATTTCACTAAACACGTGGTCCCTCTCTTGCCCGTTTAGCATGAGGTCTTCGTTGTATCCGGGATACAATGCTGCGGGAAAGAACTCGATGCCGATACCGTGTTCCCGGGCGAATAAAGCAAGCGATCGCACCTGATCCTTATTTTTTTTAGAAACATTGCTCCATAGGAATGTAGATCCGGATCCATACGCCGTGTATGCATCCAGCCCCTGAACCATCCGCTGGTAGAGGCCGGGGCAGCCACGAAGTTTGTCCTGTTTCTCGCCAACTGCTTCCAGCGATAAAAGAAGATGATCTATTAAAGGCGCTATCTCCCTGGCCCTGTCCTTGAGACGGTAGCCACTGGTACAGACAACCGTTCTCATGCCGTTTGTTTTGGCACGCGCTAAAAATTCCGGCAATGCGTCAGCCGCCAGGGGTTCGCCGCCCCAAAGAATATAGTGTACCATGCCGGCTTGTGCGGCCTTGTCGATTAAAGCAATAATGTCGGCTGTGGGCAGGCAGTCGTCTTCCATGGGCTGATTTTTCCAGAAATCACAGAATCGACATTGACAGTCACATCGTGATGTTGGTTTGTGAAACAAAAACAAGGGGCGCGCTACCCCGGCCAAGCGCCAGGCCGTCAAAATGGACCGGGGCATTTGTATTGGGATGGACGACAAACGTTTTTTTTTGCTATTTATGGCTTTCACTTCGAATGCTTGCAAATTTTATATGACAAAACAATACTCTTACCATCTGCTCAGGATCCGTTCATCTCTCACTTTTTTCCCGATAGAATCCCGTATATCCACAGCCCCTGTTTTAATGCGCTGTATTGCAGGAGACCGCCACGACTGTGTGCTGTTTGTAAAGGCGTGCGTAGCCTTACTTTATCAAGAACCATACCGATAGGGGTGGTGAAACAGCCGACTTTTACCATCCTTCGCGAGGAAGACATGACATCCTTGCTCCTATTCTCAAAGTGGATATCAGAAAAACCGGCCTGCCGCAAATACTGGACGAATTCGTCCTCAGTCGCCAGGTGGCCCTCGCCTCCCCATCCCGTTATCCAGTGGCGAAGGAGCCTCTTTTCCTCTGGTTTGAAAAAACCGGGGCGGGCAAAATAATCCGCGATAACAATACGGCCATTTTCACGGAGCAGTCGGGCAGCGTTGATGGCGAATTTACGCCTGTCCGTATATATCAATGTCTCAATCTGCCAGACCACACTGTAACTCTCCATACCCAGTCGTTTGTCCATCTCGCGGTAATCCATTTCGATAAAACGGACACGATCCTCGATCCCTCGTTTATGCGCCTGCTTCCGGGCGAAATTGATTTCTTTAGGATTGATATCAATGCCTGTGACACGGCAACCAATATTTTCAGCAAGCCAGATGGTGCTTCCTCCAAAACCACACCCGACGTCCAGCACCTCGTCATTTTCATTGATGTTCACGGCCAAGGCAAGATGCCGGATCAGATTCAGCACTTTATCCACATGCTTTTGATGCCTGTCATCCGCAAGCCCATAGTGCATGGAAAATGCTTGATCAAGCCCCCAGAAAAGACGATAACCGAGATGTGTCTGGTTATAATAAGTAATAATGTCTTTGGCCTCTATCATGGGATAATTTCCTTATGGGGAGTTGTCAATTAACGGCGGGTAAACTTCGACCTCATCAAGGCAGAGCCGGCAAATTCCCGATGCCCTTATTCTTATATAACGGGCGGATGCAGGCTGTTCCAGTTTTATCTTCAAGGGCCGTGAGCATCCAACTTCATCAATCAGGGTCGATTCCCACTGCTGACCATCTTTGGATATAGAAATGACAAACGGCGGTTTATTAAAAACAGTGCCATTGTCTCTCAGAATGTTCCTGTCCGCCTTGATCGGCCTTATATTGTCACGACAGTAATGCATTCTGTTTTTTTCACGTCCGTGGAATGTCATGTATATCATAATCGTGTCAATGATTTCAGGACGGCCTAAATCAATCTCCCACCAGGGCCGTTCCTGTATATCCGTCAAGGAGCAGGAGGGGAAAGCAGTTCCACCGTCGACGGCATATCTGCCGGTATATAAGCTTTTACTCTTTGCGTTGGGGGCGTCTGTGACTGCAATACTGCTCATCCGGGTCTTTTTATTATATGCCAGATTAGAAAGCGTGAGAGAAGACGGTGTCTCCCAATGGTAATGAGTATTGAAATTACGGCCAGAATACAGGCTGTGATACCACAGGAAAAATAGCCCCCCGGCGATCACCACAGCAATTGCAACAATATAATAACCCATCGGTTTAGAAGTACCGTAGAAGCCCAATATACATCCAAGCAGGGTCAGGGACAAGCAGCTGATAAGAAGGCCCCAGAAGGCGGCATTGCTCCAGTAACGGAATTCCACAATACTTTCACCTGCCGGGATACGAACTGCCTGGGCGTAACCATTGGCCCGGTAAGAGGGGGTCGACTCTCCGTTTACCCATGCTTTCCAATGCTTGGAGCGTGCGTAAGACAACATAAAAAAAGAAGGCACCGCCGCCTGCGTGCTAAATACCAAGCGATTATAGGAACTATAGGTCAGCGTCACGCGGTCGGAGGGATTGTCCCGTTCTGTTGTATTGGACTGCCTCCCTTCTTCACAATAGCCTTCTATAACGATTTCATCCTGTTTTCTATATGAATTCAAAAATTGATATGCCTCGTCCCGGTTATTGACACACCTGAATTTTCTGTAGATTGCGCCCAGTTGGGGCTCCAGAACATATTTTTCACGGTGTTCTATCGTCTTATCCAAACAACGTTTGTCAAGACTTAACCAGAAATATTCCGGGCATATATTCAACGTCATGCTTTTCTGGTGATATAATTCGGTCAGTGTCGGCATGTCTTCCCTGTTTTGCAGGAACCAAGGGATCGGATTGTATTTAAACACAACATATATATTCAAGCATATTAAAATACACAAAACAAATTCCGTACGGCGCCTTGCCAAAGGGAAGATGCCGTGAATGACTATTGCCGCAAGGATGACAAATCCTGTTGTAATGGTCAGTGGCTCAACCCATCGCGGAATAATTTGCAGGTTATACCTGACAAGCAAAGAAAAATTATTACTCACCGCATCCAGTGCAAGGACGTATAAGGTCAATAAAACGATCCCCATCACCGACAAAAAAACACGCGGTGATATCTGCCAGCGGCGTCCGAGGCAACGAATACCAACCGGCTCGATATGAAACATCCATATCAGCATCAGCATAAATGGCATTGGCAGGACAAAGGAGATGCGTGCCGGCAGCCGGATATTGGATGCAAGCGGCAAATATTTCCAGAACAGATAATGAACCGGTGTATACGGTCCCATCATATGTAGAACAATCAGTAGCATAAAACCATAAATGACCCACACGATGGGAGGGATCTTTATGCGCAGTAAACTCAGTAGAGGTATTAACGCTACTATCAGATATACAGAGGTTTCGCCGAATGAAGCGATGGATGTTCGGAGTGGAGAGAAAAAATTACTGAGTACGCCCCAAGGCGTATCCATAGCCTGTATCGCCCAGTCATAGCTGTTACTGGAAATACCTCCCTGCTGGATTGTGTCAAAATAAAGAAACACCAAATCAGCCGAGGCAAGCAAAATTCCCAGGGCAACACATCCGACGACTCGCCCCCAAAAGGTTGCCGACCTTCTTGCATCAGCCGGTTCTTCAGATAGTATCAGTGGCACAAAGAAAGGGAAAACAAGGGTAAAAAAACATACGGTGATCATGCTATAATATACATCAACGGCTTGCGGCGAGGCGACTACCCAGTATGTAGCAGCAATAATAAGCAGCGGCCCTTTTTTCCCGGTCGGACGGAGATAGTACAATCCGATAACGGCGCATAGCAACAGATGGGCCGCCCACGGCCCGAAGGTAACAGCGGTTATGAGATATCTTGGATTATAAACCGTTAATGCGGACAACAAAAATGCAAGCAGCTTGTTTACCGTAAGCCTGCGCAGAAGAAAAAAAAGGGCTAAGTGGGCGACCGGAAGCGTCATGAGCTGAAAGAGTAGATTCCAGTCCTGGGCATAACCCGTCCAGTAACCCGGCATTAGTGAGGCCAGGTACGGGAACGGCAAAAACATCTGACCCGAAAGCAGCATATAACTTGCTGTGAAATCTCCAATGCTTAGATGTACGTAAAGTGGAAATGTGCCGTTCTTAATCGCAAATAAAGATTCCATCTGCGCTTCCACGCTGAACCGGTGATCAATGTAGAAAGACAAATTTGAGACAAACGGCAGGAACCAGTGAAACATCAAAAAGGGGATAAGTACTATTAAAAACGGCAGGCTGTATTTTTTTATAATATCTTTGTAATTCCGCATGAAGCCCCTTATTTATCAGGCATATCAAAAAAATTCGTGAAATATGGGGCTAAGTGGGAAGGCGCCCGAGTATTTACCATTTCCCCAAGACCATGGTTCGGAATTACAAGCATAAGTGTTTTCACAATACTTTTACCATCAAAAAAAGACACGTCGTAAACAATGCGAAAAATATCCTGTTTGAATAGCGTAAAATTTGAACATTTTTGTCAACAAAAAATATTTTTGAGATGTATCCCAACAAAAATGCGAACGTCCACTTCCCTAACGAAGAAACTCCAGCCAAAATGATTCCAGAAGCCTGTAAAATAAAGACAGAAACAAAAGCAACGCTTTCTCCATATTTCACGCAAAAAGTCTCAACACCTCTTGCTTGATCACTTTCACAATCCATCCACTCTGTTATCATTCCGCCACTTACATATAGTAAAGCGAAAAAGAAAAATAGCCTTACGTTTTCACCAGAAATTACTTGAAAACTATACACCACTCCCATTAAATAAAACAGCCCTCCCGCAAAGAAATGAATAAATTCCGCCACACAGGCCTTCGCCTTGATCCTCGTAATCGGGTGTGAATATAAAGTGCAAATAAGATGTATCAATGAGAAAACAATGAGAACGTTTAGAGAAAAGATCAGTGATAATGCAACACTCAAAGAAAAAAATATTCCTGCCCAACACTTTGCTTCATTTGCGCTTTTCCAAAGTTTCTTCTTCCTAGGATTTCTAAGATCATCCTCATAATCACAATAATCATTGAAAACATATATATATAATTGTTGTAAGAAAGCCATGGCAAGAAAAGCACCGGAGCGCCAATCAAAGGCGTTCGAAAAAAAACCGAAAAACACAGGCACCGTGCCTTGCAAAGCCTCATAAATTCTGAACTTCAATAGAACCTGCTTCATTTCGTACTCAAGCTCACTATTGTCCAAAATAGAATAAATATCGGGCTAACGTTCTACCGTTTTATTCCATGCTCGATCAAGCAGGCATTTAAGCGGAGGCTTCATCTCGGCGACCACGTATATCTGATAGGAAAACAGCCGTTTCCAGATTCGAATAAGCGCCTTATTGCATGCTATCAGCAACCTGCTTAATACCCCGTCACCCAGCACCTTAGGGAAAGGCGCCGGTATGCCGCTGCTCTCCCTGACCACAAAACCTTCCTGTGCCAGCATCCTGTGGAGCGATGAAAGCGTAAAGAGTCGTTTATGATGGATATCTAAAATGCCCGCCGGGCTGTAATTAAACCAGCCGAAAAAAAGCCCCAGCCTTACCGTAATAAAACCAATATTAGGAACGGTGATGAGAATCTCTGTTTCCAGGGAATAGCAGCGAGCCCTTATGGTTGCCAGTAATCGTTCAGGGTTATCCAGATGCTCCAGGCAATCCAACGCCAAAATATAATCATATGTTCCCAGTCCGTCAGGCAGAGAACCATCATTTAAATCATGCCTGATAAAATGCTTACACTTCTGTTGTTGATAGGATTGGATATCGATGCCCGTTACCTGACATCCTTGACGTTGAAGTATATCCGCCAGGTGCCCCTCACCACATCCGAGATCAAGAACATTGCTGCCAGGAGGAATTTTTTGCAGTACCACATTATGGGAGGAGGTGTAGCCTATTTTTATTGAATATCTGGCATCCCCTACGTCATATTTCCGGTTATAAGCGATGCCCATTTGATGCGCACGTCCGCTGATCGTGCTCATCATTACATCAAATGCGTACTTTACGCCATTCACATAACATATTTCATCGCCATAATACGTGGGGATTGATACTTCTTTAATCCTCATATGACTTAATTTGTGCTGGATGATAATTTCCGTATCAAAATGAAAATCGTCGGTATTATAGCCAAAGGGGATCTGCTGCAATCCTTTGACGGAGTAAGCCCGATAACCGGAGTGAAATTCGGTCAGAGACATGCGTAGTATCTTGTTTTGTGCAAAAGAGAGCAGGCGATTGCCGATATATTTGTACGGCGGCATGCCTGCCTTCAAGGCCACGCCGGCCTCCATCATACGGGAGCCCAGGCAGAGGTCACATTCGCCGCTCAACACAGGGGCAATCAACTCGGGGAGAACTTCCGGGGCATACTGACCGTCTCCGTGTAACAACGCCACGGCATCATAACCCTTTTCGATGGCGTAATGATATCCGATTTTCTGGTTCCCCCCATACCCTTGATTGACGGGATTATAGAGCACCGTCAATCCTACTTCCTTAAAACTGGAAGAAAAATCTAATACCTTCCGCGAAGTGTTGTCGTGAGACTGGTCGTCAATCACCAATATATCGGTTTGACTGGGAAGGCGGTCCAAGGGTATCCGTCGCAGTACACCGGATATTGTCCTTTCGGCATTATACGCCACTACAAATATCAATAGACGGCTGTTACTCATTCTTCCTCTGACGATTTTCCAAGATCCCGACCAATCGCAAATCCATTAAATTGCGTTCTACTATCTCCCAGATAACGACATTCGGCTTATATTTCATTATGGCTTCTTCACTGAAACGGCTGGTTACAATATATCGAATTTCATCAAAAGATTCAGACAAAAACGGATGACCGAAAATAATGAATGAATCACCAAACATCATTGCCCGGGGCAATCTTTTATCGCCTTGGCGCGCGATCATTTGCAGGTAATATTCATACCACACCTTTTCTGCCATGTTTTTACCCCAACATTTATAGGTGACATGGCTGCGGAACCGGGGTGTCAGATACGTGACCTCCTCCGTCAATATTTCCTGTAAATTAGCCATCCGGGCAAGGTCACCACCTTGCTCCAGTTTATTTTGTAGACTATAATCAGTAATATCATATTTACGAACTTCTGGATACCACCGGGAAACAGTATCCGCGACCGCAACGCTTGCAAAAAAACCGGCCAGGTAGTTCAAGTGCGTATCGACTTTATGAAACAACCGATATTTTGATTTGTGTTGGTATAAGATGTCTCTAAGATCAAGCACTGAGATGTTGGTCTCTTGCTGAAGCGTATCAATAACCTGATCCATTCTTGAGATTCCTCCGCGCTGTTTGACGGTCGAAGGCATGTATTCAGGATAGATCGTCGCCTTTTGAGGATAGATAATGACAATAAATTTAATGCCGAGACCTTCCAGAAATTGTGCTTTTTCGTGAAATATATTTTTAAAGTTATTAAGTTCATGATCAGTCAGTAAGCTGTTTCGTCGATAAGTGTCCAACGCAATGTTGTGAGCAAAAAACAGCCATCCTTCTTTGCCCCGCAATACATAGTTCGGCCGGGGTGAGTCTCGGAGTACAAAAAATTTCATCAGGTCATGAAGGTCGACAAAGTGTTGCCTCAACCCGAAATTGTCATTGAAAAAGCTTTCATATTCTCCGGGATATTCTTCTATCCGGGACACGTTGAACGTCAGTTTCGGCCGGACCGTCGGCGGACGGTTGCCGTTAAATATTCTTTCATATTTTTCGGGGAGCCCCCTTATCAGTTCTGCCCCGGGACCGGATCCGGTTTCGATCATAGAGGCACTGCTTTTATTGCTACTTGCCCGAAATATATTGTTGTATATGCTGAAAAGTAAAGAAGATGTGATGATGACGAGAAAAGCAGAAACCAGTAACAATTGAGGTAACATTGCTGATGTATTGAATCGCATTCTCATTGTTAAAACCTGAAATAAATAAAAGGGTGAAAAGTGCCCGCTGATATTTTAATAACAGAAACAATCAAAAGCATGATGAGGACCCCGACTGCTGTATAGTCTGTCACTGTTCTTCCCAAGATAATCGCCACTGATCGTTTGCCGCCTGGCAGTAATCTGTCGATGAAGTTAGACAACATCGGGATAACGGGGGCTGCGCCAATGATACCAAGAAAAAGACAAAAAAAGAATTCATGATCCATGAATCTCCTTATACCTGGAGCCTGTATACCCAGATTGCTAAAATCAAACATGGCGTTATAATATAACATGGCATCATGCAGGGTGTTTGTCCTGAAAATGACGAAGGTTAACATTACTACCATTAAAGTATATGCGTGTGCCAGGGGCGCGTATATCTGTTCTAATACTTTTGCGAACCCAACTCTTTCAATAATGATGAAAAAGCCGTGGCACAAGCCCCAGGCAACAAAATTCCAACTGGCACCATGCCAAAGGCCGACCAGAAAAAAGACGGTTATCAGATTGAAATAGGTCCTTGGCGTGCTATTGCGATTCCCGCCCAGCGGAATATAAAGATAGTCCCTGAACCAGGTGGCCAGTGAGATATGCCACCGTCGCCAGAATTCTCTGATCGATCTTGCGATATAGGGATAATTGAAGTTTTCCATGATATGGAATCCGAACATGCGGGCCAGGCCGATTGCCATATCAGAGTAACCGGAAAAATCATAATATATCTGTAGTGTATACCCGGCAATACCAATCCAGGAAAGGGTGGATGACAGGTTGCCAGCCGGCACACTGAATATGTGATCAACAACAACGGCTAGTGAATCGGCAATTAAAACTTTTTTGGCCAGACCCATAATAAATCGTCGTATGCCTTCAACAAAATCATCAAAAGAAAGTCCCCGTTTTCTGAGTTGGGCCTCGATATCATGATAACGAATAATCGGGCCAGCCACGACTTGAGGAAACATTGAAATATATAGAGCCACGTTGACCGCATTTTTCGAAGGTTTGGTTTTTCTTCTGTATATATCAAAAATATAGGACATCGCCTGAAACGTAAAAAAAGATACCCCCAAAGGTAAATGAACATCTGGGACCGGGAGCATCCCGAGATTTGCCAGGCCAAGCAGATTATTAATATTGCTGATAATAAATGCGGCGTACTTGAATACACAAAGGATCAGAAGGTTGATCAGTATTGCCGCGGAAATGGCAATCTTATTGTTCCTTGTTCTGTCGATTATAATACCCAGCAGGTAATTGGACAGGATCGACAGGAGCATGATGCCGACATAAAATACCTCGCCCCAGGCATAAAAAAACAGACTGGCCGCCAGCAACACGGTATTGCGCCATCTGTGGGGAGACAGATAATAACCGGCCAAGACCAACGGCAAAAACAGAAAAAGAAATATCGGAGCATTAAAAAGCATAACTGTTAATATCCCGGTCTCAACCCACAAAGGATAAAGACAGAGAATGATTTTTTTGTGTTGCGGGACCTATTTTATCTACGACCAAACATATGAGGCAACAGGATCTGAGGGCCCCAAATGAGCCATCGTGTAATCCCGTAGACTTTTCGCGGCATATTCAGAAAAGTTTTAATGATTCGAAAAGGGAGGTAAAATCGTAGATAAGCGATCGCTTGCGTCCGCTTGAGAGGATACCCTGTAACGCTTTGATAAAAACAAGATTTCTCCCATACGTTCTCCCTATAGCCACTAAAATCGGGATACAAGTCATCGGCCAAAGACCTGAGCTTCGTATTTTTAAACGGCACTACTGTAATAAATGAAGCCATATCAAGCGTTGTCTCCAGGGCGCACCGGATCGTTTGTTCGATCTCTTCAACAGATTCACCAGGGAAACCAATCATAAAGTTACCCCTGACAAATATCCCGATTTCTTTAGCATATTCTATGCTGCGCAACGCTTTTTGAATATCCAAATTTTTATTGATGACCTTCTGTATTCGTGGGGATGCTGAATCAATCGCCACAACCAATTTGTATGTTCCGGCTTTTTTTAAAAGCACAATATCTTCTCTGGTTAATACATCCGAGCGAAGGCCATTGGGGAAGGAAAGTTTTACTTTCATCGGACTTTTTATGAGCAACTTTAAAATTTCATGCATGCGTTGCCGGTCACTATTAAAATAATCATCGGTAATATGAAATTCCCGGATATCATATCGATCATAAAGCATCTGCATCTCTGCGACAAAGTGTGCCGGGCTTCTCCTGCGGGCTTTTTTGCCAAAAATATTATGGCAGAAGAAACACCCGTATGGGCACCCCCTGGAACTTATCACCGGCAGGTATCTTTTTTCGGCCAGAACTATATTATGCGTCAATTGGAAAAACCGCATGTACCGATTTAATTCAACCAAAGGGTAGTCCGGAACAGGCAACTCATCGAGATCTTCGATAAAGGGTTCCGGTTTATTTTTTACAACCCCTTCCCCGTTAAAATAAGCAATGCCATCCACACAGAAAATATCATTTTTTTCGATAATGGCCGTAACAATATTAAAAAAAGTTTTTTCCCCCTCGCCAATAACCGCGCAGTCTATGGTTTGCTCATTACACAGAATTTCATCATAATCATAAGTGGCACCAGGTCCGCCGATCACAAGTTTGGTTTCTGGCCATAATTTTTTTATGGTCACGGCCCAATCGGTTAAAAAATATTTGTCTTGAGATAGAATACTGACACCAGTCACATCAGGCTGAAATAGTGCTATTTTTTGAGACAATGCTTGACACGGATTTTTCTCCAACCTTAAATCAATTAAATCTATGGCAATATCCGTTTTTAGATATGTCTTTAGATAAGCCGAAAGATAGAGAAACGCCAGAGGAACTTCTATGGCCTGAAGAATACCACGTCGCGCATGTGGTTTGATAAAAAGTATCTTAAACATAGCCTCCAATCCCAACGCAGGGAATGCCGGATTTGTCTTTATAGGACTGTGTTTTCGGACCGCTTATTTGTGCGTTGTAATTGTTCTTATCATACAATGGGTTGTAAGTTATGTCTACTACGGGTTTTTTTAATGTCATTGTAATGACGGCTTCGTAAAAAGTCCAATTTCTTTGTTGCGCTGCATCTTTCGTCATGTCACGTACTGCTAAGTACGCTCCATTTCTCAAGATTTGCGCGCCTCGAACTTGAACTTTTTACTTTGCCGTTCCAAATTTGACTTTTTACGAGACCATCTGTAATGAATATCGCATTTTTTACAATACAAGAATCAATGACAGGGTTGGAGATCATAATGGGCAGGTCAATAATGCTTTCCATAATCTTTAATAACATACTGTTAGAATAGGCGGGCGTCATGTTGGCGCAGGGTCAAGGAATGACTTGACAAATTTCCGAAAAATTTCGACAATCAGTGGATTATAAGGGGAACACCGTTTATGCGGCGGAAAATGAAATAAAATGAGGTATATATGCACGGAGCAACCAGATCGGACAAACCCTATGGCATTTGGCGGGCGAATGGGAAGGGGACGTTGAAAGAGGGGGCAGATGCTTTTAAATCAGCACTGTTAAAATTGAAAGACCCTGTATTTGTTGTAAATAAAGATGATATGCCGGCTGTTGCCACCGGCGGCACAGCAACCCTGTATGATAATGTCGCGGCGGGAGACGATGCCCTGCCATTAAGTGGGTTTGCGCCCCCGCTGCCGCCGGACAGTTTTGGCAGCACGGCATTTAAATGCATGCTGGGTATTCGCTATCCTTATGTGGCCGGTGCCATGGCCAATGGCATCACATCGGTGGAAATGGTGGTGGCCGCCGCCCGGGCCGGCATGGTCGGGTTTTTTGGCGCAGCCGGTCTGCCGCCATCAAAGGTGGCCGAAGCCATTGACCGGCTACAGACCGAACTCAAGGATCTTCCCTTTGGCATGAATCTTATTCATTCATCCGGGGATCCGAATCTTGAAAATGAAATTGTGAATCTTTATCTGGAAAAAGGCGTGCGCCTGATCAGCGCATCGGCATATATGCGGTTGACGCCGTTTATTGTGCTTTACCGGCTCAAAGGGATTCACTCGGATGCCGACGGCAATGTCGTGACGCCCAACCGAATTGTGGCCAAAGTTTCCCGGGTTGAGGTGGCAAGCCGGTTTTTTGAACCGCCCCCGGAGAAAATTGTTGCCAAACTGCTGGAGCAGGGGCTTGTGACGCAGGAAGAGGCGTCCCTTGCTTCCCGTATCCCCATGGCGGATGCGCTGACGGCCGAGGCGGACTCGGGCGGCCATACGGATAACCGGCCAGCCCTGGCCCTTCTGCCAACCATGCTGGCGCTGCGGGATGAAATCTGCGCTCAACATCAATATTCCCGATCGGTTCCTGTTGGGCTTGGGGGCGGAATTGCAACCCCGGCTGCCACAGCCGCGGCATTTTCCATGGGCGCTGGGTATGTGATCACCGGATCAATCAACCAGTCCTGTGTCGAGGCAGGGGTATGCGACACGGTTCGCCAGATGCTGGTGGAGGCCGGCCAGGCGGATGTCACCATGGCCCCTGCCGCGGATATGTTTGAGATGGGCGGTAAAGTCCAGGTGCTGAAGCGCGGCACCATGTTTGCCATGCGGGCATGCAAACTTTATGATTGTTATGTGCGGTACAACGATTTTGCCCAGCTTCCCCAGAAAGAGCGGGATAATATTGAAAAAAATTTTCTGCGCCGTAGTTTTGGCGAGGAATGGGAGGAAACCCGTAAGTTTTTTCTGGCGCGTGATCCCCGGCAGGTTGAGCGGGCGGAAAAAGATACCCGTCATAAAATGGCGCTTGTATTTCGTTCCTATCTCGGCCGCTCCTCTATGTGGGGCGTCGTAGGCGACCCTGACCGCAAGGTGGATTATCAGATCTGGTGCGGCCCGGCCATTGGCGCGTTTAACGAATGGGTAAAGGGTTCTTTCCTGGAGAAAGCGGAAAACCGTAATTTTACCACGGTTGCCCTGAATCTGCTGGTCGGCGCTTCAGTGGTGACCCGTGCCTCATGGCTGCGCAACCAGGGAATCCAGTTGCCGCCGGATGCGGCTTCCTTTGTCCCGATGACCGCAGACGCACTGACCGACATCATCGCATCGTAATTCAGGTGTTTTATCAAAACAGAGGGTGAACACATTGAGCAAAAACAGCCGAACAAAAACTGCTGATATTGCAATCGTGGGCATCGGGGCGCTTTTCCCCGATTCTGCAAGTCTGAAGGAATACTGGCGGCTTATCGCCCATGGTGAGGACGCGATTATTGACGTGCCCGAAACCCATTGGTCGGCCGTGGATTATTATCGCGAAAACCCCGCCGGCGGGGATTTTGTCTATTGCAAACGTGGCGGGTTTATTCCCTCGATCCCCTATGATCCAACCGAGTTTAACATCCCGCCGAATATCATGGAAGCAACAGACACGTCCCAGCTTCTGGCACTGCTGGTGGCCAAGCAGGCGCTGGGGGATGCGGGTTACGGTGAAGGCAATGCCGCTTGGAACCGCGAGCGGACAGGCGTGATTCTCGGGGCAACCGGTACCCAGGAACTGGTAATTCCCCTGGCATCCCGCCTGGGGTTTCCCAAATGGCGCAGGGCGCTTGAAAAGGCCGGTGTGCCTGCGGAGCAGGCGGAATATGTAATCGATCAAATCGCCCATGATTATGTCCCATGGCAGGAAAGTTCCTTTCCCGGTCTTCTCGGTAATGTGATCGCCGGCAGAATTGCCAACCGGTTCGACCTCGGTGGGACTAACTGCGTGATTGACGCGGCATGCGCCAGTTCCCTCTCCGCTATTAACCTGGCCGTACTGGAGTTGATGGCTGGCCGGGCCGACATGATGATTACCGGCGGCATTGATACCCTGAATGATATCTTTATGCACATGTGTTTTTCCAAAACATCCGTGCTCTCCTTTTCCGGCGATGCCAAGCCTTTTTCAAAAGATGCCGACGGCACAGTTCTGGGGGAAGGCCTCGGGCTGTTTGTACTCAAACGGCTGGAAGATGCGGAAAAGGATAATAACAGAATTTATGCGGTTATCAATGCAATGGGAACGTCCAGCGACGGCCGGTCTGCCGGTATTTATGCCCCTGTGGCAGAGGGCCAGATGCGAGCCCTGCGGCGGGCATATGAAAATGCCGGTATTGACCCGGCGACCGTTGAACTTGTAGAGGCCCATGGCACCGGCACCCGCGTGGGTGATGCCGTGGAATTCGAGGCATTGCGCAATGTCTATCAGGAAGCTGACGCCACGGTGGGACGCTGCGCCCTGGGGTCGGTCAAGTCGATGATCGGTCATACCAAGGCGGCAGCAGGATCAGCAAGCATGGCAAAGGTGGCTTTAGCGCTTTATCACAAAGTGATCCCTCCGACTATCAAAGTCGATGAACCCGACCCCAAACTGGATATCGCCAGTTCACCTTTTTATATCAGCACCACCTTGCGTCCCTGGATTTCCAACAAAAAGCTGCCACGACGGGCCGCCCTGAGTTCTTTCGGATTCGGAGGCAGCAATTTCCATATGGTCATGTCCGAGTATCAGCCCGATAAATCCGATCCTTCATGGGACGGCAGTGTGGAAATTGTTGCCGTTTCCGGTTCCTCAAAAGCCGAACTGCTTGAACATCTCGATATTTTCATCAAGACGGTCCAGGCGGATGCCGAAAAAAAAGGCGGTCTGTTTGCGGCTGTTGCCGGTCATGCACCGGCTACCCGCCAGACGTTTAATCCTGCCCACAGTCACCGTGCCCTGGTTGTGCTTGACCGTAATGACGATGTCATGGCGGTTTTTCAAACGGCGGTAAAGACGCTTACGGAAAGTCCAGAAACGCTGATTGTCAGCAAAAATCTGGTTTATGGTGCATCCGAAGGGGAAAATGCTGTTACACCCGGAAAAACCGCTTTTATCTTTCCGGGGCAGGGCAGTCAATATGTTTACATGGCCCGGGATCTGGTCACCATGTTTCCCGAAGCCCACCGGATATTTGAGCTGGCTGAAAGCCAGTTTGCCAAATTCAGAAATGCCAGTGACAAACCCCTGTCCGATTATGTGTATCCGCCCGGCTTCAGGGATGCCGACAAGAAGGCTTTCGAAGCGGATCTGCGTAGCACGGATATTGCCCAGCCCGCCATTGGCGCTGCCAGTCTGGCCATGTTAAAGGTTCTTCAATACTTTAACGTCTCTGCTGATGCCGCCTGCGGCCACAGTTTCGGCGAACTGACCGCTCTGTGTGCCGCCGGATGGATCGATGACGAAACCTTTCTTTCCCTTGCCGCAGCCAGAGGCAAATACATGGCTGCCGCCGGAACGGAAAAAGGTGCCATGCTGGCGGTCAAGGGCGATTTAAAGGCCATTGAACAATTGATTGCCGACAACAATCTGGACCTGGTGCTGGCCAACCGGAACAGTCCGGATCAGGGCGTCTTGTCCGGCAAAGAATCTGAGATTGACCGGGCAGCGGCTATCTGCAAGGAAAATCGCATGCGGGCCACCAGGCTGCCTGTAGCGGCTGCATTCCATACATCACTGGTCCAGGATGCCGCCAAACCCTTTAAAGAATATCTGCGAAAAAAAGAGCTGGCCGGTACAGATATACCGGTATTTTCCAATACCACGGGCTATGCCTACCCGGCCGACGGGGCGGAAGCCAAAAAACTGCTGGGGTCACAGATTCTCAATCCGGTTAACTTTGTCGATGAGATTCAGGCTATGCATGCGGACGGGATTCATACCTTTCTGGAGATCGGCCCGAAAACCGTCTTAACCGGTCTGGTCAAGGCCATCCTTAAGGGCAAGTCATTTCACGCCCTGTCGGTTGACGCCTCGGGCGGCCGGAAATTCGGTGTTCGGGATCTTGCCCAGACCCTCTGTTTTTTTGCGGCAACCGGCCATCCGGTGTCCCTGGATAAATGGGAAGATGTGCCGACCCAACCGGGCAGAGAGCAGAAAATGTCCATTCCTTTGTGTGGCGCCAATTATGTTAAAGAACGGCCGCCGCTTGCCGAAAGGTTGTTTGCCTCTGCGCCTGCGTCCACACTGCAAAAGCCGGCAGCCGATATACAGCCGGCAGCAACGGTGGATAATAATATGGTCAAAGACGCTCTCAAGGTGGTGTCGGACAGCCTTAAATCCATGCAGGCCCTGCAGCAGCAGACCGCAGAAGCCCATCGCCGCTTTCTGGATACTCAGACCGAGGCGGGCAGGGCTCTTGGTGTTGTCATGGAAAAGACCCGCAGCCTCAGCGAATCGGTTATTGGGGGCCGACCAGTCACGCCGTCATCCCGTCCCCCGGCTGCACCGGAGTCAACGCGGACCACGCCTTCGGCGGTTGCACCTTCGCAGCCGGTGGCGCCTGAGCCACCGCATCCCCGTGTTGAAACAACCGAACCACCGTCAACACCCGCCCCTGAACCCGTGACATCACCGCCTGAAACCGTTGCCCGAAGTGTTGATCCCGGTCTTATCGAGTCGGCCATGCTGGATATTGTCAGCCGTGTTACCGGCTATCCCGTGGATATGCTGACCCTGGACATGGATATCGAGAACGACCTGGGCATCGACTCCATCAAGCGGGTGGAGATATTGTCGGTGTTCGAGGAGGAACACCCGGATATGCCGACCGCCGCGCCTGAAGACCTGGCCGAAATGCGGACCATGGGCGAGATCTGCAACCATCTGATAAACCTTGCCGGTGCAAGTGGTCCGGTTTCGCCGGCACCGGCCACAACAGCCGGTGTTTCATCAGCTGTTATTGAAACGGCCATGCTGGATATCGTCAGCCGTGTTACCGGCTATCCCGTGGATATGCTGACCCTGGACATGGATATCGAGAACGACCTGGGCATCGACTCCATCAAGCGGGTGGAGATACTGTCGGTGTTTGAGGAGGAACATCCGGATATGCCGACCGCTTCGCCTGAAGACCTGGCCGAAATGCGAACCATGGGCGAGATCTGCAACCATCTGATACATCTGGCCGGCGGCGCTTCTTCCGTGGTTGCATCACCGGAACAGCCAGTTGCTGAAGAAATAAAGATACCGGAGGGGGCGGAAGATAGGCCTATTCCAAGGCGTTCCATTCGTCTTGTTGAAAAGCCGCTGAAAACTGCCGGAACAGTGTCGGTGGCGGCGGATGCGCCGGTTTTTATCTGTGGTAATAATGAACAATGGTGCCGCTCAATCGGCGATGCGCTGGAACAGCACGGCATCACTGTATCCATAATCAGTGACCTTTCCAATCCGCCGGACGTCAGTAATGCAGGTGGCGTTGTGGTTGCGGCGGATATGCCGTCACCGGAAACAGGCCTCTGGACGGAACAGGACGCGGCTTTTATAAAAGACGTGTTTGAGCTGGTGACCCGGGCTGCCACCGGTCTTGCTGCGGCAAAGCCCGGACCGGACAAAGGTGCGCTGTTTGCGTCGGTAACCGCCATGGATGGCAGTCTGGGGTTCGGCAACGGGACATTTAACCCCATTCAGGCGGCATTTTCAGGACTTGTCAAAACTGCGGCGATCGAGTGGGATGGGGTTGCCTGTCATATTATTGATGTGGCGCCGTCATGGAAAGATGATCCGGACGCCGCAAATGCCATTGCTGCGGAAATTGTTAATACCGGTGGCCCCTTGGAAGTCGGGCTCTCACAGTCTGTCCGTACCATTATCCGCCTTGAATCAACCGCGTCCCCGGAGGGCACACCAGATCTGGGTGCTGACGATGTTGTGGTGGTATCCGGCGGTGCCCGCGGGGTAACCGCCCAATGCGCCATTGCCCTGGCTGAAACAACAGGCGCCGCCATGGTGCTTCTGGGTCGTTCTCCGCTTCCCGATCCGGAACCGGACTGGCTGAAGGATCTTGACAGCGAGCCCGAAATAAAAAAGGCCATTATGGCCAACCTGTTTGCTGGCCAAAACCCCACGCCTGTGGAGGTGGATCATCATTATCGCAAATACATGGCAGCACGCGAGATCAGTGCCAACATGAAGGCCCTTGGCGATTATTGCCGGGATATTCGCTATTATGCCGTAGATGTGCGGGATGCCGCGGCTGTGGGAAAAATACTCGAAGCGGTTCGGCAGGCGGTCGGGCCGATCAGCGCTCTCATCCACGGTGCCGGTGTGCTTGAAGATCGATTTATAAAAGATAAAACCAGAGAACAGTTTGAAAAGGTGTTTGATACCAAGGTAGCGGGGTTGAAATCCCTGCTTACGGCAGTGGCGGATGATCCGCTCCGCTATATTGTGCTGTTTTCATCCGTGACCGCCCGTATGGGCAATAAAGGCCAGGTGGACTATGCCATGGCAAATGAGGTATTGAACAAGACCGCCCGGCAGCTTGCAGCCTCCCGCCCGGCCTGCCGGTCTGTTGCCATCAACTGGGGCCCCTGGGACGGCGGCATGGTAACCCCGTCCCTGCGCCGTGAGTTCGAAAAAAATGATATTCAACTGATTCCACTGGCGGCCGGTGCCAGGTGCATGATTGCGGAGATGGCCGGTCGTTCGGAAGATGACAATGAGATCGTGATCGGCGCCGGGTTTGATGATCTTGAAACCGAAACAGGGGGTAATCAGTCACCTGCGCCGTCTTCTATGGAAAAGAAAAACGGTCTTTCCATTGCCTTTGAACGGGATATCAGCCTGGAGACCATTCCCGTACTCAATGCCCATATCCTGGATGGTACACCCGTGGTGCCGTTTGCCCTGGCCCTTGAATGGGTGGGCAGCGGCGCGCTCCATGCCAATCCGGGACTGGTACTTGTCGGAATCGATGATATGCGGGTCATGTCCGGTATCAAGTTGAATGGCATAAACGCTACAATTGCCGTGGCAGCGGGAAAAGCGCATAAAAAAGGCACGTCTTACGACGTTGATGTACAGATTAAAGACGGATCAGCGCAGGCAGGGGACAAACTGTATTATACTGCCAGTGCGGTGCTGTCCATGGATTATGAAGCGCCGCCTGTATATACCATTCCCGGGTCACTGACAGACCGAAGTTACCAGCGGTCACAGTCGGAAATTTATGACAAAATTCTGTTTCACGGGCAGGCACTTTACGGGATTCAATCGGTTATGGCCTGTACCCCTGATGGCATCAGTGCGACTTTAAGTGCCGCTCCTGAACCCCGCCAGTGGATACGCGATCCGATACGAAACACATGGCTGGCCGATCCACTTGTGGTGGATGCCGCATTTCAGATGGCCATTGTCTGGTGTTATGAGAATAGCGGCATGGTATCTTTGCCCGTGGCATTTAAATCGTTTCGTCAGTACCGGGCAGCATTTCCGAAAGACGGTGTCCGGGCGATACTGGAGATAAAACACAAAGGCAGTCAGCGCATAAAAGGGGATTTCACGTTTATTGATGCCGATGATACGGTGGTTGCCACCATGACCGGCTACGAGGCCGTCATGGACAAATCCCTGGCAGCGTCATTTAAAAAACAGGTTTAGGATTTGCAGCCCACGAATGGACACGAATCTTCACGAAACAAAATTCGTGTCCATTCGTGGGCCAATAAGCAGCTTGCATTTATATGAAAAATTACCAGCCAATCGCCATTGTCGGAATGGGCGGGGTTTTCCCCGGTGCACCGGATACAGGGACATTCTGGAACAATATCATCAACGGCGTGGATGCCGTCACAGAGATTCCGCCGCATCGCTGGGTGGTACCGCCCGACGAGATCTACAGCAAAAAGTTCGCCCGGGACAAAGCTTTTTCCAGACGGGCCGGCGTCCTTGATCTGGCATTCGACGGCGAGGGGTTTGAAATTGACAGCGCTTTTCTGATGTCTCTGGACCCCCTGTATCATTATACCCTGGCAGCCGCTCGCGAGGCGTTTGATCAATCCGTGGCCTCCACGATCAGCCGCAAAACCACCGGTGTGGTTCTGGCGGCCATTGCGCTTCCTACTGTCGGTTCTGCCGCCCTGTCCAACCGGATCATCGGCCGGGGAGTGCGCAAGGCGATTTTTGCCCACCGGGCTTTGCCAGCTGAAAGTGAAGATGATCTGTCATTTGACAAAAGCACCCTTTTTTCGGCAAAAGTGACCAGTCTTCCGGCACTGTTGCTGGCAAAAGCGTTGCGTCTGGGCGGTATCGCCTATACACTGGATGCCGCATGTTCTTCCTCGCTTTATGCCGTGAAACTGGCCTGCGATGAACTTCAGTCCGGTCGGGCCGATGCCATGCTGGCCGGTGGAGTCTCCCGGCCGGAAATTCTCTACACGCAGGTGGGGTTCTCGCAGCTTCAGGCCCTTTCCAAGGCTGGCGTGTGCCGGCCCTTTGATGCTGATGCCGACGGGCTCGTCGTGGGGGAGGGGGCCGGCATCATGGTGCTGAAGCGTCTGGACGATGCTCTGACTGACGGTGATCATATCTATGGTCTTATCCGCGGTATTGGCCTGTCCAATGATATGACCGGCAACCTTCTTTCACCGGAAAGCGAAGGCCAGCTTCGCGCCATGAAAACCGCTTACAATCTGGCGGGGTGGTCGCCCCAGGATGTGGGATTTGTCGAATGTCATGGCACAGGCACGCCGGTTGGCGACGCCGTGGAACTGACAAGCATGCGGACCCTCTGGGGCAATGCCGGCTGGGAAACCGGCCAGTGCCCCATTGGATCGGTTAAATCCATGGTCGGTCATCTACTCACCGGCGCCGGCGCTGCCGGGATGATCAAAACACTCCTGGGATTTAAACACAACACCATTCCACCGGGCGTTAATTTTGAAAAACCCGCCAACGACAGCCCCTTGGTCAATAGTCCTTTCCGGGTGCTTACCCATCCGGAACCCTGGCATCCGCTTGAGACTGATGCACCGCTTCGTGCGGCAGTCAGCTCCTTCGGGTTCGGCGGGATCAACGCCCATGTTCTACTGGAAAAGTGGCCGGAACCGTCGAATATAAAAGACAAGGACAGGGAAAGCGCCGTGGCGGTCAGCGGCCTTCACAATGCACTGCGCGACGATCCGCCGAAAGTCGCCGTAATCGGCATGGAGACCATCTTCGGGAAAGTGCCGGGTCTTCGTCAATTCCAGGAAGCCGTATTGCGGGGTGAATCCTTTCTGGGCAAGCGGGATACTGGCCGTTGGAAAGGGTTTGATGCAATCGCCCGGCAAGCCTTGGGCGATACGGATATTGATGTGGGAGTGTTTGTGGATGAGGTGAAGGTGCTGATTGATGAATTCCACATACCCCCAAAAGAGATCAGTGATATTCTGCCCCAGCATCTACTGGCGCTCAAGACTGCGGCCGGCGCCATGAAAGATGCCGGCCTGCCGTTGCGGGAAAAGCGGCCCGACATGGGCGTGGTCGTGGGCATGGATTTTGATGTTCAGGCCAATGATTACCATTTCCGATGGTGTCTTTCAAAAGAAGCCGCGACCTGGCAGAAAAAATATGGACTTGATTTTTCGGAACCGGGGATGGACGAGTGGATTCACGATATAAAGGAGGCATGCTCCCCTCCGTTGACGTCTTCCCGCGTTGTCGGTGCTCTGGGCGGGATTATGGCCAGCCGGATTGCAAAGCAGTTCCAGCTCGGTGGTCCGGGATTTGTGGTTTCATGCGAGGAGGCGTCCGGATTACGAGCACTTGAGATAGGTGTGCGATCCCTTCAGCTTTATGAAACAGACTGTTTTCTGACCGGTGGGGTCGACTTGTCCGGTGAGGTACGACGTGTGATAGCGGACGATCAGCTTCAGGCTTATTCGCGTTCCGGCCGTATTCAACCCCTTGACTTATCCGCGGACGGCACTCTGCCGGGCGAAGGTGCAGTGGCCCTTGTGTTAAAACGGTTGGACGATGCATTAGCCAATGGTGACAGAATTTATGGAGTCATAAAAGGCATCGGCAGTGCCGTGGGACGTGACCCGTTTGAGGCGGACCCGCATCGCCATGCCGATTCCCTTGAAACAGCCTGTCATACTGCCATGGATCGGGCGTTTGCCGATGCCTGCGTATCACCGGAACAAATCTCCTACATGGAAATCCACGGGAGCGGTGATCCGTTTACCGATGCAGTAGAATCCCGTGCCCTTTGTCGCTATTTCAACGATGAATCCGACAATGAATCCCGGACACCCGTTGAAAAATCCTGTGCGTTGGGAACGGTCATGCCGGTGATCGGCCATACGGGTGCCACAGCCGGATTGGCCGCGTTTGTGAAGGCTGCACTTTGTTTGTATCAGGAAATTATTCCGCCGTTTTTAAATTACACAACACCGGCTCATGATGCATTTGCCGACTCTGGATTCTACATGCCCCTGATGTCCCATTACTGGCTCCGCAACCGGGAAAAAGGATTGCGCCATGCATGCGTGTCATCCATTGCCGGCAACGGGGCCTGCACCCATGTGGTGATGGAGGGGTTTGAGTACACGCCTGATCTGTCCGGTCGTCTGTTGACCCGGGTGGCTGCCGAGCGAAAGCGACCCCTTGGCATTATGCCCGGGACACCGGGCCTGTTTGTTGTGGAGGGCGACACCAATCAGGCGTTGCTTGCCGGACTGGATGCCCTGTATGCAATGATTCGCCGTATCGATGAAAAAGATCCAGCCATGGAAATTGTGGCCCGCATGTGGTATCAGCAAAATGGTATTGATTCAAAAAAGGAGTACGCCGTTACCATCGTTGCCGGGGATCTGGTGGAGCTTGGCCGGTTTATTAACGAAGCCAGAATCCTGATAACTGAGGACCGGCAGAGCAGCATTACCGGCATGCGCGGCATTCGCTATTCCACAAACCTGACCCCGGTAGGGGCCCAAAAAGGCGGTGTGGCCTTTGTATATCCCGGTTCCGGGAACCATTATCTGGGCATGGGCCGGGATATCGGCGTCATGTTTCCCGACGTCATGCGTATACTGGATGCGGATGCCAGAAGACTGAAAGACCGGTATCTGCCGGCCGCATACTATCCCTGGCGCCATTCCTGGAAGACCGGGTGGGAGGAGGATGCCCGCCGGAATATCGCGGCCGATCCCCTGACCATGATCATCGGCCAGGTCTCCCATGGGGGGTTGATGACCGCGTTGATCGGTCAGTTCGGATTGTTCCCCGATGGTGTAATCGGTTACAGTCTGGGCGAATCCGCCGGCATGTTTGCCACCGGCGCCTGGCGCCAGCGAAGTGAGATGCTGGAACGGATGCGGCGTTCGGACCTTTTTACCACTCAACTTGCCGGGCCGTGCAACGCAGCCCGGGCGGTCTGGCATGTGCCACCGGATGAAGACGTGGACTGGCGTGTGGCTGTTGTCAACCGCGATACCGATACCGTCAAAAAAGCGATCCGGGGATTCCCTGCTGTATACTTACTGATTGTGAACACGGCCACGGAATGCGTGATTGGCGGCCGGGGCACGCAAGTTGTGGAGGTGGTTAAATCCCTGGGATGTGAGGCCATTTTTCTGGAGGGTGTGGTAACGGTCCATTGCGATGCCGCTGTTCCGGTGCAAGACGCTTACAGGGATCTCCACCGATTTCCAATAGTGGCGTCCGATGATGTCCGCTATTACAGCTGCGTCAAGGGCCGGGCCCACCGGCTCACCTCGGAGAAAGCAGCCCAATCCATCCTGGACCAGGCCCTGTATGGTTTTGATTTCCCCCGGACCATTCACCATGCATATAAAGACGGAATGCGGGTCTTCCTGGAAATGGGGCCACACAACTCCTGCAGCCGCATGATCGATCAGATTCTGGGCGACAGCCCGCACCTGGCCGTGTCTGCCTGTAACCGGTCGGAAAGCGGATTTCTGACCATCCTGAAATTCCTGGGGACTCTTATCGCTGAACGGGTGCGGGTTGATCTTGAACCGCTTTACGGCGATGACATCAGTATCCCCCGTGCGGAGGAAATAAAAACCGCTGATACACAGGCAATAACGGTTAAAACCGGCCGGGTGCCTGTATTCCCGGCTCTTCCGGACAACGCCCTGCAACAGGCGACTGTCACTGATAATCCGGCCCTAATACCATCGACCCCTCGTCCTGCAACCGGCCGGCCGCCTGCAGCAGAACCGGAGACCAGGGGTGAGCCAGAGACCCTGAAAGCCAGCCGGAGCATCGACCCCTCACCAGTGTCAACCACGGATTATACCCGTGTGGACGAGAAATCATGGGAAGAACTTATGGCAGATGTGGTCCAGGAAGCCGGCGTTACGGCGGATGCCCATCACGCGTTTCTGGAATTTTCCGGGTATATGAATGATGTATATGCACAGACCTTTGCGCTTCAGGCCCGGCTCCTGGAAAAAGCCATGGAGACCGGTGACCCCGGCATAATCCGTGAAATTGCCGAAAATATTTCCCTGCCGGATACGGCTGGCGGTAGTAACCTCACCCCTGTTGCCGAACCGCCTCGCGGAGAATTGCCCGAACTCTCACGGCCGGATCGCCCGGAACCGGCATTCTCCCGCGAAATGTGCATGGAGTTTGCCGTGGGGGCGCTGGCAAAGGTGCTGGGGCCTGAATTTGCCGTTGTGGATTCATATGATGTAAGGGTGCGTCTGCCGGACGAACCATTGATGCTGGTGGATCGCATCATGTCCGTGGAAGGGGAGAAAGGGTCGCTGGGCTCCGGAAAAGTGGTGACCGAACATGATGTGTATGCCGATGCCTGGTATCTGGATGGCGGCAGGGTGCCGGTCTGTATCGCCATTGAAGCCGGCCAGGCCGATCTGTTTCTCTGTTCATACCTGGGCATCGATCTAGCTGTAAAAGGCAAGCGAAGTTACCGGCTGTTGGACGCGGTCGCCACATTTCATGAAGGCCTGCCAAGACCTGGCGATGTGATCCGGTATGAGATCACCATTCACCGGTTTGTCCGCCAGGGCGAAACTTACCTGTTTTTCTTTGAATTCGACGGATTCATCAAGAACCGCCATGTGATTACCATGCGCAAAGGGTGTGCCGGATTCTTTACAGCCCGTGAAGTTAAGGAATCGGGCGGAATTATTCTGAAAAAGGCGGACACGCAGCCCAGGCAGGGCAGGGTGGTCGGCTGGCAGGCACTGGTACCGGTTTACAGGGAATCTTATTCCGATGACCAGATTGAAGCCCTGCGGCGGGGGGATCTACATGCATGTTTCGGCGACCTGTTTGCCGGTATTCAATTGTCTGGTTCCCTCAGTCTGCCGGGCGGACGTATGGCCCTGATTCACCGTGTTCGCTCCCTGGACCCTGAAGGCGGACGTTACGGGCTTGGCAATATTCAGGCCGAGGCGGACATTCACCCGGATGACTGGTTTCTGACCTGCCATTTTGTGGACGACATGGTTATGCCCGGTACCCTGATGTATCAATGCTGTGAACATACCCTCCGGGTGCTGCTGCTTCGCATGGGATGGGTGTCGGGCCGGGAGGATGTCTGTTTTGAGCCGGTCCCCGGTTGTGGCGCTGTTTTGAAATGCCGGGGCCCGGTTACAGCGGAAACCAGACAGGTAATTTACGAGGTCGAGATTGCCGAGATCGGCTATAATCCCGAACCTTACGTGATTGCCGATGCATTTATGTACGCGGACGGCGAACGAATCGTCATGTTCGAACAGATGTCCCTGAAGATCACCGGTCTGACCAAGGAAGAGATTGAAAGTGTCTGGTCGGAACGCAGCCGGCCTGAAACTGCCGGCAGTGACAAGCCGACGCTTTTCAGCCGGGACCAGTTGCTGGCATACGCCATTGGCAACCCGTCCGAGGCATTTGGCGATCCTTATAAAATATTTGACAGGGACCGCATCATCGCGCGTCTGCCCGGCCCTCCCTATTTTTTCATGGACCGGGTGACGTATATTGACCATGAGCAATGGGTTGTCAAGGCAGACGGCTGGATTGAAGCCGAATATCGGATTGTGCCGGATGACTGGTACTTCCGGGCCAACCGACAACCATCCATGCCGTTTGCGGTGCTGCTGGAAATTGCCCTTCAGCCCTGCGGATGGCTGGCCGCCTATGCCGGATCGGCATTAAGAAGCGACAATGACCTCAAGTTCAGAAACCTGGGCGGAGAAGCTGTTCAGTATGTGGATCTGCTGAACCAGGAGAAAACCCTGACCATGCGCGCCCGCATGACCAAGGTATCGGAATCCGGGGGGATGCTGATTCAGCATTTCGATATTCAGGTTCTGTGTGATGAAGATGGGCAGATGGTGTATGAGGGCACCACCTATTTCGGGTTCTTTTCCAAACAGGCTCTGGCCCGGCAGGTGGGCGTGCCCAAGGCAAAAGAGCGTGCCCATGAGCCATCAACGGAACAACTGGAAGCCGCTGTGACGCATCAGTTCGAACCGGCCGCCCCCCTTGCGCCTGATGATAAGCATCAAGATCCGGCGCCGTCCCTTGCCATGCCTGCCAGGGCCCTGTTGATGATCGACGCGGTTACGGCATGGATCCCGGACGGCGGCTCAAAAGGCCTGGGGTTTGTCAGGGGCACCAAAGCCGTGGACCCGGACGAATGGTTCTTCAAGGCCCATTTCTATCAGGACCCGGTCTGCCCCGGCTCCCTGGGGCTGGAGTCGTTTATTCAGCTGATGAAGTTTGCCTGCCTGCAGCGATGGCCCGGGCTTGAAAAGACCCACCGGTTTGAATTTCTGCCTGAAAACAGGCACGAATGGATTTACCGGGGCCAGATTATTCCCGCCAACGAACTTGTCACCGTAGATGCCGACATCATCCGCATTGAGGAATCCCCCCATCCCACCCTTTACGCAGACGGGTTCCTCAAGGTGGACGGGATTTTTATCTATGAAATGAAGAATTTTGCCCTGCGCCTGATACCCTTTGAATAGCTACTCTCCCCGATACCTTATCAGCCCTTCCTGAACGATGGACGCTGCCAGGACACCCTCTCTCGTAAAGATATGGCCCTGGTTCAGGCCGCGGGACCGGCTGGCACTGGGGCTGTGGCTTACATACAGCAGCCAGTCGTCCATTCGGAAATCCCGGTGAAACCACATGGCATGGTCCAGGCTGGCCACCTGCATCTGCGGGTTCCAGAAGGTAACGCCATGGGGCCGCATGGACGTTGACACCAGGCCGAAATCCGAGGCATACGCCAGCATGTATTTGTGAACCGCCGGATCCTCCGTCATTTTATGAATGGTTTTGAACCACACATACCGGTCCGGCGATTCCTTTTTGGGGGTAAACGGGTTGACAGGGTTGACCGGCCTTATTTCAATGGGTTTGGTGCAGAGAATCTTGTTACGGATGGACGGAGGAATCTTGTCGCTGATCTGGCGGGCCATCTCCACTTCAGACATCAGTCCTTCAGGCCCGGGAATGTCCCCCGGCATAGCGTCCTGGTGTTCAAGCCCGGCTTCCTGCACCTGAAAGGACGCGGACATGGACAAAATCGCCCGGCCTTTCTGAATGGCAACCACTCGGCGGGTGGTAAAACTTTTGCCGTCCCGGATGCAGTCCACTTCATATATAACAGGTTTGGCAGGGTCGCCGGGTCGCATGAAATAGGCATGAAGGCTGTGTACGCTGCGCTCACTGTCAACGGTCTGAGTGGCCGCGGACAATGCCTGGCCCAGCACCTGGCCGCCGAAAACATTGCCAAACCCCAGGTCCTGGGAGTGGCCCCGAAATATGTTTTCCTCGATTTTTTCCAGTTTAAGCAGTGCCAGTAACTCGTCCAGCACATTATCCTCAGACGTGCAGGTTTCCATTTTATTCCTTTGTGATTTAAAAATGACGCTTCTCAGTTTCACCAGACTCAGAAGAGTATCATATTTGTTCATGGAAAACCAGCTGCCTGGGGACGCCGCTTGTTTTTTCAGGACACAATCAGTACCAAAATCACTATTGGTATCGGGATCGATACGTTATAATGGCAACTGAGTATCGTAGCCTTGGCGCACGTTACTTTTTATGTCAATATGGCTGCACTGTCCAGCCAGTTTTTAAAAAACCGTCAGCAAAGGGGGAAACATGGAATCGAAAATCGCAAGTGCAATCAACCTAAAGCACAATCCAGTCGCAGTCATACTGGCAGATGAAAAGCCGGAAAAGGCCCTGCAGTTCAAGAAAGGAAAATGGGGGTGCGTCATGTTTATGTTTGCCAATGCCGCAAAAGGCAAAACCGCGGCCTTTGATACGGAAACCTACGGCTGCTGGGGCGGCGGCGTAGGGCTTGGGTTCGGCAATGCGTATCTGGATTTTCCCGGTGGCGTGGACTGTTTCTCGCACTTTCTCTCATCCGGTAACGAGCAGTGGGAAACCGGCCGCCAGGTCGGGCAGGGCGTGAAGGAGGCGGCTGGAGATGAATTCGCTGATGATTTCCTGACCGGTGAACGGTATGTCAAGTCTCCCGACCTGGTAAAGCAGTGGATTGATGACCTGCCCATCACCGATCCGGCATCGACTTATGTGCTGTTCAAACCGCTTGATGGTGTCGATCCGGCGCAGGAAACCCCGGCCACCGTGGTTTTTACCGTGAATCCGGATCAGCTTTCCGCCCTTGTTATTCTGGCCAATTATTCGCGCCCTGGCATGGAGAATGTCATCATTCCCTGGGCGGCAGGCTGCCAGACCATCGGCCTGCTGCCGTTTGCTGAAGGCCGATCAGACAACCCCAGGGCCGTGGTGGGCCTCACCGACATTTCTGCCCGGAAATATACCCGCAAGCTCCTCGGCGCGGAATACCTCACCTTTGCCATGCCCTGGCAGCTCTTTCTTGAAATGGAAGAAAACGTGCACGGCAGCTTTCTGCAACGCCCCACCTGGCTCAGCCTCAATGGAGGATAATTGTTCTGACATTTAACAGATGCGATGCCTGTAAATATTTCCGGATAATTGTGAAAAAGGTGAAATGACAAAGAAACAATCATTCGCCACAGTTTTTGAAAGCCTTGTGATGCCGCACATGGCCATGCTGTACAAGGTGGCCTGGCGGCTGACCGGCAGGCCGGATCAGGCGGAAGACCTTGTGCAACAGCTGATGGTAAAGCTGTACCCAAAAACCGGAGAGATGCAGAAGGTTGAGCATCTGGGTTCGTGGTTGCGGAAAGTATTGTACCGGGAATTTGTGGACAGTCTCAGAAAACGGGCAAGGCGGCCTGAGTATTTTCCCGCAGATTCATCGGATATCAATAATCTGCAGTCTGATGTGGATGACCCGGAAGTTCTGGCAGAAAGGGCCGGTGATCGTGAGCGCGTCCAGAGGGCACTGGATCTGTTATCAAGGGATGATCGGACCCTCATCATTATGCACCTCCTCGAAGGGTATACGCTTGCGGAACTGCAGGAAATCTTTCGTGTTCCAAAGGAAACCCTGAAGACGCGTCTACGCCGTGCCAGAGCGCGGTTGAAAAAAAATCTTTCACAGTGAACCCGTTTTTTGAAACCATACGTCTTTAATAAACAAAGGGCAGAAAAATGGAATGCAGGGATATCCGGGAAAAGATTTTTGAAGTAATCGACGGCAATGGTTCTGTTGAGAAAAATGAGATGCTGTCGGCGCATATTGCAAAGTGTGATCTGTGCCGCCGGTTTTATGCCGATGCAGTGCTGGATCGCCGGTTGAGCCGGACATTGCGGGATCTGCCGACGCCGGAACCGGCCCCTGATTTCGCGACAACGGCGGTGCAATATGCTGTTGATATCCACCGCTTCAGACGACGGCGGTCTTTTTTTGCCGGCGTTGCGGTGGCGGTGTTGATGCTCGTTGCGGGTATATCACTGGTCACGGGGCTTATCAATCCGGCAATACAACGGGCAGATGTGATGATTCCCGTGGGCGGCGAAAGAACCGTGCAGATTATGATCGAGGCGGCAGCACCACGGGCAAATGCAAAGCTGGACATAGCAATTGCCGGCGATGTGATGTTAAAAGGATATGCCGGCCGGAAACGGCTTCAATGGCAGACCGATATCCGGCGGGGAAAAAATTTTCTGGCGCTTCCCATTCAGTTGCATGACAGTGCCGGCGGGCAGGTAAATGTCCGGTACGCCTATGATAATGCCGAACGGGAAGTTTCCATCCAGGTGCGCGCGGAGAAAACCGGCGCTGCACAAACATAAAATATCAGGGAGGTTTTCAATGAAACGCATGAGATTTTTAATGGTCAGTGTGGTGGTGATATTCGGTCTTTTTACCTGCGGCAGTGTTTTTGCCCAGGGCGCGAGAAACAGTGGAGAGGATACAATGGTGGTGGTTGACGAGAATCAGCGCCCCGATGATATTGTCAATCAGATTACATTGCCCGGTAATGCGTCGCAGGCAGGTGTTGAAAACGCACAACAGGGAGTGGGAACGGCCAGCCAGGTCCGGGAACGCAACAGAGAGAGGGCCCGGCAGGCCGGTCAGGACGGCATCATGGACCAGGCCAGGGATCGCGATCAGCTGAGGGACCGGCTGCGGGATCAGGTCAGCGAGCAGGCAAGAGATCAGACGATGGATCGGGTCAGGGACCAGCTTCGGGATCAGACCGACAGTGCAGCCGATCAGCAGGACCGGCTGCAACAACATCGGCAATCCGGCGGCAACAGGTAGCCGCGTATGGTGATGCCGCTGAATATTCTGAAACTGTTTTTGTTGTTGCTCTTTTTGCTGCCCCTGTCAGCGGTTTTTGCCGGCGAGCCGACACCCTATCAAGATGGTGTTGCAGCATTCAGGGCCGGCAATTATCAAAAGGCCCTGGCTGGTTTTGAACAGGCGCGTGCACTGGGGAATCAGACGCCGGGACTCTATTATAATCTCGGCGTCTCTTTTTATAAAACGGGTCAATACGATAAGGCTGCAGCGGCGTTTCTGCAATTGACCGGGAACCCTGCGTGGGAATCCCTGGCACTGTATAATCTCGGCCTGGTGGCCGAAGCTCAGGGCCGGCGGGATGATGCTCTCGCTTATTATGAAGCAGTCGGGAAAAAAGCGGAAAATACCCGTCTGGCAAAAATTGCCGCACAAAAACGGAACGCCCTGTTATCTGAAACCGGACCAGTCGGAACCGAACGGTTGTGGTACGGCATTGTTTCTGTTGATGCGGGATATGACGACAATGCGATGCTGGCACCGGATGATGGTATCGGGGTTACTAGTGATGCGGAAGACGGATTTGTCGAGCTGTATGCCGCTGCCGGCGGCTATCTGACAGGCACCTGGAATAACGGCGTCCGGCTGGATGGCGGTGTTTATACCCGCGGGTACAGCGATGAAACAGATTATAATGCTGCTGTTGTCTTTGCCGGTATCACCCGGGAGCGGCAACACCGACTATGGCGAACCCGGGCAGGGCTGACGGTGGATGCCGATTTTGACGATGACGGCCATTATGCCACAACACCCGCCGTGGAACTGGCATTGGCGCGCGATATCGCGACGGATTACCGGATCAATGTCTATAACACATTGTACCGCATCGAAGCCCGTGACACCTATACATATCTGACCGGCTGGCGGGACCGGCTCGGAGCAGATGTTTCACGGCGTGTGCCGGCGGGAGAGGTGACTGCAGGCTGTGAATTTGAATACAATGATCGACAAGACCTGCTGACCGAAGATGAATTTTTCAGTTATTCACCCTTTCGCGCGGAAGTCCATGCCGAATTTGACTGGCGGATATCCCCTCGCTGGCGGTTGTTGCTCAGTGGTGCATTTCGAAAAAGTATTTATCCGGATGCCAATCGTCAGGTCAATGCAGACGGTTCAATAACGCTGGACGAACGCGAAGACGACCGTTGGAATAGCGTATTGCGGGGGGAGTACAGGCTGGCGGACCATGTTGACCTGTTTGGTGAATATCGCCATACAGACAATGATTCAAATTTTTCCCGGTATGCCTATACCAGTAATCAGATCATGATGGGGCTGACCCTGATCTACTGATTCCTTTTTCATGGCATACCATCCTGGATTAAAGTTCTTTTCTTGCATACAGATAAAATGTACTGGTGACAGCCCCCAGCAGGTTGGCGATAAGATCGATGCAGGTGTTGTAATAGCCGCCCACGCCGTCGGCGTGGAAGATAACCACCGCAGCAAATTCAATGATTTCGTTGACTGCGCCGATGGAAGAAGCCGCAAGTACCAGCAGAACGGCAAATATCAGGCGGTTGGCGTCAGGGGCCAGAATCGAGCGGAAGACGGGGAAGACCAGCAACGTCATGATCACATAACAGAAATAATGAACAAACTGATCGTATTTCAGGACATTGTAGGGCTCTCCCACAATGGGAAGCAGGATAACGTCGTACAGGCGGATGCCATTGACCGAAAGCCCCCCGCCGGCCATGTGCATGATCATCCATGCGAGAAATCCCCATGCCGCAAGCCTGGAGAGGGCGAACTGCCGGTTCAGCCAGTAGACAATGCCGATCAGTACCAGCAGGGTGATGGCGTAGAAAAGAAATTCGTAATTGGCCATGGCAACAAAAAAGATGGTGGCAATGATCAGTACCAGAAGAGAGAGGGCAATGGGTGCGTTGTTCATAACGTTGTCCTGTCCTTGTTGATATTCCTGGAATGCTGTTATATCAGACGTCGGGGGAAATGCCAAGCATCAGTTCAGGCGCCGTCAGTTTCGGCAGATCCTTATAAATCACAGGCGAATGGGGTTACGCTGTATCTGTTGATTCGGCGGTTGGGAGTATTAATACAAACGTAGTACCCATTCCCGGGCCGTCGCTTTCAACCTGTATGCTGCCACCCATTTCAGTCATTAAGTTGGCGGCACTATGCAGGCCAAAGCCATGACCGTTCTTTTTGGTGGTAAAGCCGTGTGTGAAAATTTTCCCCAGGTCTTCTTCCGTGATGCCGCATCCGGCGTCTTTCAGTGTGACGAAAACTGCATTTTCATCGCCGTCGATGGTGATCGTGAGTTGCTTTTCTTCAGGCGGGGTTAGACTCATTGCGTCTTTTGCATTCCTGATCAGGTTGATCAGGACATGTATCAGCTTGGTCTTCTGAACGGAGAGCAGCGGTTCTATATGATAGTTTCTGACAATTGCCAGGCCGTGGCGGTCGATGCTGCTGGCCTGCATGGTCAGGGCAGCTTCAATCACATCCACAATCGGCAGGATTTCACTAAAAGGGCTGATTGTCGCATAGTTCTGCTGAGCCGTTATAATCTCTTCGATAACCGTCAGTTTTTCATTCAACCGCAGGATATCGTCTTTGAATACCTGCTGTTCTTCTGTGATGCCCTCCTCAATGGCCAGGTAATATTCCATCAGTTTTTTACCTTTTGGATTGTGAAGAATAAATTCCTCCAGGTTATCCATGTTTTTCTTCAGCAGCTGATTGGCCTTTTGAAACCCCTTAACATGAGATTTTTCCAGCAGTTCAAGTGCAGCGTAAGCAGAGGTCTTGACGCTGTTTAATACATTACCGACATTGTGAATAATACCCGTGGCAATTTCCGCCATGCCCGCCTGGTGAGCCTTTTCCAGGATCTGCTTTCTTGCCTCTTCCAGCTCCGCTTCATTTGCTTTCTGGGCTGATATATCCTTGGTGATGACCAGCAAGCCAGAGGTTCTGTCCTGTTCATCTGTTAAGAAGTTACCGGTCATCAGAACCGGAAAACGGGAGCCATCCTTTCTTGTATTTTCAGTTTCACCAATATATGTCTGTTGATCGGTATTGTATTCATTTGACGGTGTTTCTTCGGCATCCGCAGAGAAAAACGGGGTCTCGGGGTTGATCAGTGACAGATGCCGACCAAGCAGTTCGTTGGCCGCATATCCATGCATACGTTCCCATGCCTGGTTGACAAAGGAAATATTGCCGTTCATATCGGTTACGGCAATGCCGTCAATGGATTGTTTCACAGCATTTTCCAGCATGAAGGTTTTCTTGAGCGGCTGGCTTATGGAACGGTGGATAAGTATGGTAATCAGGGGTAAAGAAATTGAGACAACAAGAAGAAAGGCGATAACATTGATGTATCGAAGCTGTCGCGTGATTGAACGTACGGTGGTCAATTCATTTCTGACATCTGCCTGAAGGGAATCGACAAATATCGAGAATTCTTTTTTGAATGTTTCAACCTGTTTGCCAAGTTCCATAATCTCTTGTTCAGTCGCGGCAAATTCAGGGGTCTGCATTTTATCCTGCTCAATCATGGTAAGATAATTTATCAATAACGGCGGGGCTTTTTGACTGTAATCGCTTAAACTTTTTCGAAGCCCATTTGTCTTTTCAATTGTCTGCGGGGGCAGCGAATTGATGGCCAGAATCCTATCAAGGTATTGCAGGGCCTGTTCACCTCTTTCATTGGCTGTTTTGATAACCCTTTTTTCACCCATTAAAAATGATTGAAGATAATATTCAACCTGTTCTTTGAAAGCCTGGTGGGCAATCTGGCTGTATTGGCTGGCCGGTAAGATGGTTTCAGCCACATGCGCAATGCGTTTTTCTGTTTGAATATCCACGTAAAACCCGACGGCCAGGGAAACAAAATAGCCGATGAGCAAAATGCTCAGGCTTAACCAGATTTTTTGAATGATGGATAATCTGTTGAGCAAAAAACCTCCGCTGTGACGCTGGGTAATGCTGACGTCTTTCCGGGCGTCCCGGCACGGGAAAAGAACTGTAACAGTGGTACGATATTATCGGGGCTGATGCTGTCCGGAAAAACAGGCAGAAATATATAAATTTTAAATATTTTAGCACGGATACGATATCGCTGTCAACCCGGTGACACCCGGTGATCCCGGGATCACCGGGCAGGCATAGCGCGAAAGCATGACACATATATCATAAGAAAAGCGGACTTCAGGAGTGTTGCCGGGTACAGGCGGGCTGAGCATTCCATTCCGGCTGGCAAAGGCCGTTTTTCAGGGCGTGAACAAGATCGGCATGAGAGTAAACGGGGGTATAAAATCGGGTGAATGCGGCGCCGACCTCAGGGGGGGTATGGGCGTCGCTGCCCCCGGTTTCTGTCAGGCCGTAACGTTTTCGCCACTGGCTGGTTTTAAGGTCTTCAAGTACGCTATTCCGGCCGTTGATAGTTTCCATAATGGTGCATTTGCCGTCACGAACAACAGTTTCCGACACAGGGCGGTCTTTGCGAAAAGGATGAGCGGCAATGGCAACGCCCCCACAATTGTCGACCTCTGTCAAAAGGGCGTCTGCAGACAGATTTTCCGGGATTCGGGAAATGGGGCCAAAAATCAGAAAATCCCCGTCCGGCGTCGCGTACTCCATGCCGATGATTACGACGATGCCGTTTGCCTGACGGCCTTCAGTGATATGCCGGTCAATCGCCATGGTCTGGTGGTCGGTAATGCAGACACCGTCCAGGCCGGCTTTGCCGGCAGCATCAATCAAATCCCGTGCATCCAGTGAACTGCATGCCGAAAGGGTAGTATGGGTATGTAGATCGAATTTCATATGTCATATTCCTTTCGAGTCATAATGTAATGATCTGTCACAGGAATCCAATTGATTATTTCAATATAAGGCTCAAAACGCATCAGGAGAATCTATGCGATTTTCCTTCTTCGACGTATTGTGCTAAGATCAACAGCAATATCCGCGATGCTGCCGGATTGACTATCATGAAAGGAGCCACATGCCCCGCAAATGCCTGCTCGTTCTTTTAGACGGTCTGGGTGACCGGTCTTTCCCATTGCTTGGCGAAAAAACACCGCTTCAGGTGGCACGCACGCCGAACCTTGACATGCTTGCGTCCCGCGGTGCCAATGGCCTCTATCATGCGTCACTGGCCGGTCAGGCCCTTCCCAGCGAAAACGCCCATTTTTCCATGTTTGGTTACGATATGGCGGAATTCCCGGGCAGGGGGGCCTTGGAAGCCCTGGGGGCGGAGATCGGCATATCCCCGGCGGATGTTGCCGTGCTGGCCCATTTTGTCAGTCTTTCGGAAAAGAATCGGACACTCGTGCTGGATCATGAGAAACCCGATGCCGGCACTGATGATCTTGCGGCACTGGGATACCATATCCGTTCGTTTCATATGGAAGATATCGTCGTATCCTTTCATCCCACCGGCGGGATACGGGGAATTGTAACGCTCAGCGGCGATGTTGCCCGGTTTGTTACCGATTCCGATCCGGTCACGCCCGGTCGGCCGATGTGTGCGGTGCAGCCATGGGCCGACTATGCGGACAACGCCCCGACCGAACGCACCGCCCGGGTGCTTCACGCTTACCTTGCATGGGCCTATCATCATTTAAATACCCATGAAGTAAACCGGCAGCGACGGGAAAAGGGGCTATATCCGGTCAACGGGCTCGTTACCCAACGGGCCGGGCAGTTAAAGCAGGTGATTCCGTTTGCCCGAAAATACGGGTTAAAAGGGCTCATTATGGCCTCGGGCATGGTTTACTGGGGCCTTGGCAAGTATATCGGCATGGATGTAAAAAAGGTAACGGATTCCCATGACCCCGGTACGGACCTGGCTCAGCGCATGCAAATGGCCCATGACTATCTGGCGGATTATGATTTTGTGCATGTTCATACCAAAGCGCCGGATGAGGCCGGTCATACCAAAAAGCCCATGTTTAAAAAACGGGTGATTGAATCCCTTGATGCAGGGATAGGCCGGGTTATTAAACCGATTCTGGACGATCCGGATGTGCTGGTGGTGGTGACGGCAGACCATACAACCCCCAGCAGCGGGCCCTTGATTCATTCCGGAGAAACCGTTCCGCTGATGATGGTGGGGCCCGGTATCCGGCAGGACAAGGTGGTCCGGTTTGATGAAGTCAATGCTGCCAACGGCTGTCTGGGCGGCGTCCGGGGCAGGGAACTCATGCTGTTGATCCTGAACCACCTGGAGCGGGCGAAACTGGCCGGAATTATGGATACGCCCGTTGATCAACCTTACTGGCCGGGAGAGTATACACCCCTTGACCCGACGGAGCCGGTTCCCTGACGAAGCATTTTATTCAGCCTGGAACAAGAGCATGAATATTGCCAATACATCCATTCTGGCCGATGTCGGGGTTATCCACGGCCGGTTTCAGATACTGCACAACGATCACCTTAAGTACCTCATGGCCGGTAAAGCCTTGTGCCGGAAGCTGGTGGTGGGGATCACCAACCCGGATCCGGCGCAAACCGGAGAAGACCCCAGCGCACCGGACCGGCATACCCCCTTCGCCAATCCGCTTACCTATTATGAACGGATGGTGATGGTGGATGCGGTGCTCCGGGATCAGGGGATTGCGCCCGATGCATTCGACATTGTGCCGTTTCCCATCAATTTTCCGGATCGCTATCGGTATTACGTTCCGCTGGATGCCCTGTTTTTTTTAACCATCTACGACAACTGGGGAAGAAAGAAAAAGGCGTACTTTGAGTCCCTGGGATTAAGAACCCATGTGCTCTGGGAGGTGTCGGCAGAAGAAAAAGGGATCAGTGCCGCCGATATCCGCACGTCTATTCTTGACAACACACCCTGGCAGCATCTTGTGCCCCCGCCTGTTGTTTTGCTGATGGAAGAATGGAATATTTCCCAACGGCTGGCCAGCCTATCTGTTCCCCCACAAAATTAAAGGATCTACCAGTAAAGGGCCGGGTTGATCTCGTACCAGGCAAACCCGCTGGAAAGGGATCGGCCGGGACAGGGGCTCATCATGCCGGCCATGACATAGCAATCAATGGTATCATGAAGGTCAAGCTGCAACGCGGTTGTCCGGTTCAATACCTCAATCAGGCCGGCTTCGATGTTGTATGATACGGCATGCGGCTTTATTGTGTCAAAAAAAGCCGCCAGTTGATCGGCGTTTTGCGGCCCTTTATTCCGAAAGACATTTTGAACAGCCGCATCCGGGTTGAACCGGCCAGAATCGTGCGCGGTTTTAATCAGTTCGTAAACCACCGGCGGCATCACAAAGATGCTTCCCGGCAGGAGCGTTGTACAGCGTTCCTGCCATGCGCCGCCCCCGGTGTGGGACGCCTGTGGGAGCAAGAGGCGTTCCGCATAGGCCATGAGGATATAGTCATCTTTTATTTCATCCGGCAGACCGACGGTTTCATAAAGAATAATATCCGCCTGCCACACACTGTTCAGCAGCATGGCCAGATGTCCGGCTTCCTCCCCGGAAAAGACCGCCATTAATGCGGTTTTCAGATTATTGTAATTCAGGTCTGACATGCAATTCCCAAGTAGTTTATTTTAATCAAAATAGCATGAGGAGAGGTAAAACAGAATATAATAATCAAAAAATATCAAGACGGAAGAGTGCCGGATGCACCTCATAAATTGGTGATACTTTTTTTTCATCCGGACTGGCCGTGACCAGTTTCGGACTGATCACGCCGCCGCCTTTTAAGATGGCGATCATCGTGCCGGTACGGTCTTTGATGTCGGCTTTCAGGCAGGCGGCATGAATCTCAGCGGCATTAATGGCGCCGTTCCTGTTTCGACGGGTTATTTCACGAATCAGATCGGGCATTTTCTGGTAAGCAGGCTCGCCCATATGTAAATAAAGATCCGTCACGGCAGTTTCCACATCCCAGATACCGTCAGCAACAGCGGATTCGATGAGGAAGGACACAATATTGGGCATATCGTATTTTTCGCCGGGATTAAACCGCATAATCCGGTCATCCCATTCTGCGCATTGAAGGCTCTGGCGTGGTACCAGGAGTTTCCAATCCCAGGCCAGGAGTAATATTTCCGGGGCATCATTACCGGCAATACAAAAGACATCCCGGAATGTCACCCCATTCTGGCGGCGGCATTGCTCCAGTAAAGCGGCCAGAGAACCGACAAACGGTTCATCGCCCAGCAATGTCATTAATGCCTTTTGTATGTTGTCTTCTGCCGTCATAACCGATCAACGCATTCAGATACAGGAAATTGCAGATTCCCGGTGATTTCCTGCGTCAACAACAAAAATAATTTAACTGTGTAAGTGAGAAACCGGACTCCGGTTGGATGTGTTTCTATTGGAAATCTGTATCATGGATAATGAAAAACGTCCACACGATTTTATGAAAAAATTTTATGACAGATCGGGGTTTAATGCCTCGTATGCCGTTATTATCTCGGGAATAAAGCGGACCAGATCGTCCACTATGCAATAATCGGCAATGGAAAAAATGGCGGCGTTGGGGTCTGTGTTTACCGCCACAATACACTGTGAATCCTGCATCCCCTGAAGGTGCTGTTGTGCCCCGGAGATGCCGCAGGCGATATAGAGCTTTGGCGAGACTGTTTTGCCGGTGGCCCCGACCTGATGGGCGTAAGAGAGCCATTTCAGGTCGCAGAGGGGACGTGAGGCGGCCACGGCGGCGTTAGGAAGTGTCCTGGCAAGCGAATGGATCAAGGCCAGGTTTTCTTCATCCCCGATGCCGCGGCCGGCCGCCACAATGATGGACGCCCTGTCCAGGCCGGTATCGGTCTCTTCGGCTTTTGATACTGTTTCCGGGTGAAACCGGCTGTCTGCCAGCGCCACAGTCACGGTGCGGCACTCTACACGGGGGCGGGCGTGCTGATCCGCTATTTCCGGGGTTGCAAACGCGCCGGGCATAGTTGTTATGACGACCTGTTCAGTTTGAGGACGGGTTTTCATAGACACCTTGCCGTTGAGCAGGGAGCGTTCCAGTACAGGTTGATCGTCGTCAAACCCAATGTTCGCCACACCGGAAATACAGGCTGCGTCGATATGAGCGGCCACTTTTGCCGCGGCATGACACCCCGCCGGAGTATGAAGAAAACAGATATACCGGGCCGTTGCCAACTCGGGCATGGCGCAGATTGCCGTTGCCAGAGCTTCAGGGTCGGGAAGTCGGAACATCTTGCCTTCAAAGGCGATTGCAGAAATAGCGGTCTTTTCGGCCAGGTCCTGGCCGGCACCGGTAATGTCGTCACCCGCCAGAATATACGCTGCGTGGTCGGGCCTGCCAGGCGACAGGCTGTCGGCAACCCCGGCGAGCTCAAAACTTTTTGCGCTGACTGCATTATTGAGCGTATCGGCAATGAGCAGGGTTCGAACAGGCATTCTCCTCAATCTCCTGTAGTTTGATGGTATTGAAAAATCGACCTGGAACTTTTCACGAAGCCGTCATAGTATTGATCGTTCATGCAGGCGGCTGACCAGTACCCGGGCTTTTTCCGTTGATGATCCTTCCAGGAATTCCCCATGGGCTGTTTTTTCGGGTACAAAAACCCGCCGGATTTTCTGATATTGCCCCGGCATTGCTGCATCGTCGGATTTATCGATGACTTCAATCAACTGTGATTTTGCCCGCAGCCGGTTGGACAGGGAGGCATATCGCGGCTGGTTGATGCCGGACTGCACAGTGATCAGGGCCGGCAGGCCAAGCCGTATCTGTTCGTTGATGCCGCCTTCCAGTTCACAAACCACGTCCGCTGTTTTCTTAACCGGATCTACCGTGATTGCAGTGGCAGCCGTGGCGCAGGGAATACCACAATGGGCGGCAGCAACAGGACCGGTCAGGCTCTGCATGGTATCTTCGGACATTACACCGGCCAGTATCAGGTCACAGGGATTTACACTGACATAGTCGGCAATCAGGCGTCCCGTGATATCAGCCGGCAGATAATCTTTTTCCCGGGTCTTGATATGAATAGCATTATCCGCACCCAGGGCGAGGGCATGACGCAGCGTGGGTTCAATGTCAGCCGGTCCCACACTGACGGCATCCACAAGGGTATCGGAAAATGTCTCCTTTATACGGACGGCCGCTTCCATGGCATAGGTGTCATAATAGTTGATGCGGTAATCAAGCGCGTCGTCCTGATTTAACCATTTGCCGTCTTCACGGATGGTTATCGGGCCGACGGGTTCGATTATCTGTTTGACACAGACCAGAATTTTCATAGAGATTCCTTCTGTTTCAATAAAAATCGCCATATTCCGGGCTCACGTTCCGCTTCGCTCCTCTGGCTGGAATGACGGATTGCGACACAGTCTGTAGACATCCGCTACACAAATCGCGACAATTGCCTAGAATTATGGTGTATCTTTTGCCTGTGTGGCGGAAGCCTTCAGGCTTCCATCAAAATTAACCTCGTTTCCATCCATAAATGACCTTTTTCCGCAATATCTGCGTCAAACTGCGGGCTTGCTTGTGCGGCGTACGTCCAGTACGCCTCCGCGCAACCCCTTGTTTTCCTTGATCTTGCGGAAAAATTCACATTTCTGGATTGGAAACCCCAGATTGTGCCATCCATGTGAAATGGATGGACACTAACCTAATTCCTTTTTAAAAATAATTTTACAGAGGAAAAAATTTATTGCAAGAAAAAACGAACGTTCGTTAGATTTTTATTGACATTGTGGCAATTTGCTTTATCCTGAAAATATAAATAAAAACTTCGTAAACAACAACCAGGAGATGGCTCCGTAAAACTTCGAAGAGCAAGGCGCCGCAACCCCCGAGGAACGAGGCGTACCGGGAGTACGTCGCGGTGACGGGGGGGCGCAAGGCCGCTCTTCGGTGTTTTACGGAGCCATCCTGAATCGCTATGAGTACATTATACTTTATCCGCCACGGCCAGGCCTCATTCGGCAAGTCCAACTATGACGCTCTCTCCGGGAAAGGGGAGCAGCAGGCAGAGTTTCTTGCCCGATACCTGAACGAATCCGCTACCGGGTTTGATGCCATATATACCGGTCCTCAGGTGCGTCATGCCCAGACAGCCGCACCGCTGGTGAACCTGCTTGAAAAAGAGGACAGAATGCCCGTTCATAAAGAGCACGCCGGGCTTGCGGAATACGATTTTGAAAGTGTTTTGAAAGTGCTGCTGCCGATCATCAGTGCGGAAGATGAATCCTTTAATGCCGATGTCAGCCGCATGTTTACCGACAAAAAAGCCTTTCAGCGGATATTTGAAACCGCCATCCTGCGCTGGGTGCGGGGCACGGATCTGCCGTCTGATCTCTCCACCTGGCAGGCATTCAAAGACCGGGTGAACGCCGGTATTGATGATATCATGGCAACCGACGGCCGCGGTAAGCATGTGATCATTTTTACGTCCGGCGGCCCCATTGCCGTGGCTATGCAAAAGGCGCTCGGTCTTTCCGATGAAATGGCCATGCGCCTGAACTGGCAGATTGTCAACTGTTCCATCACCCGCTTCAAGTGCACGCCAAACCGGATCATGGTGTCTGCATTCAACGAACACACCTGGCTGGAAAAGATTGAAGGTGGCGCAATGATCACCTATCGATAAGCGTATTTTCATCATAACTTCAGGAGGTAACACCATGGATTTTTCAATTTCCGATAAGATGCAGACAATTTTAGAGATGATCCGCGAATTTGTGGAAAAGGAACTTACACCACTGGAGCCGGAGTTTCTGAATCACGAGTTTGCGGAGATGGTGCCCGTTCTCCATGAAAAGCGGGAAATGGTCAAAAAGATGGAGCTCTGGGGGCCGCAAATCCCTCAGGAACTTGGCGGCATGGGCCTCTCTCTGGTAGAGCACGGGCTTGTGTCCGAGGCTCTGGGGGGGTGTCCGCTGGGCCATTATGTGTTCGGATGTCAGGCGCCGGATGCCGGTAACATCGAAATTCTTCATCTGCACGGTACAGACGAGCAGAAAGAAAAATATTTACAGCCGCTTGTGGATGGAAAGATCCGGAGCTGTTTTTCCATGACCGAAGTGGACATGCCCGGGTCAAACCCGGTCATGCTGGAGACCACGGCAGTGAAAGACGGTGACGATTATGTGATCAACGGTCACAAGTGGTATACAACGGCGGCTGACGGGTCGGATTTTGCCATCGTCATGGCCGTGACCAATCCGGATGCGCCGGTTTATCTTCAGGCCAGCATGATCATTGTGCCCACGGATGCCCCGGGATTCAATCTGGTGCGGAACCTGCCGGTTATGGGCGAAAAGGGCAGCGATTATGCCAGCCATGGGGAAATTCTCTACCAGTCCTGCCGGGTGCCGCAGAAAAACCTGCTGGGGCCGGAAGGCCACGGTTTTGTCATCGCCCAGGAACGGCTCGGGCCGGGCCGGATTCACCACTGCATGCGGTGGCTGGGGATCTGCCAGCGCTCTTTTGATCTCATGTGTCGCCGGGCAAATGAGCGGGTGATCCATCCGGATGGCAGCAAACTCGGCGACCGTCAGATCATTCGCCAGTGGATTGCGGATTCTGCGGCCGAAATGCAGGCAGCCCGGCTAATGACCCTTCATGCCGCCTGGAAAATTGATAATTACGGCGCCAAGGAAGCCCGTTATGATATTTCCTATATCAAGTTCATGGTGGCCAACACCATGCAGCGGATCATTGACCGGGCGCTTCAGGTGCACGGCGGTCTCGGCATGATAGACGACACGATTCTGGCATTTTTCTATCGTCATGAACGGGCCGCCCGGATTTATGACGGTGCCGATGAGGTGCATAAGATGTCGGTGGCCAAGCGGATCCTGCGAGAATATCAGGAAAAAAAGTAAATGACGTTCGAGGAATTTTCAGACAGGGTGCGGCTTTCCATGGAGGATATCTGCAGGGATATCTTTTATGAAAATCGTGAGGCCATCAAGGTGAAAAAGGAAGCCGTGGTGGTCAAAAATCTTGTGAATATTTACAATGCCACCCTGCGGCTGAGCAATGTCAAAGGGTTTCATGCCATGAGTCTCCGGGAACTGGCAAGGGAGAGCAGCATGAGTCTGGGCGGGCTCTATTCCTATTTTACCAGTAAGGAGCAGCTTCTTGACATTATTCAGCAGCAGGGATACCGGATTACCCGTGATATACTGGCCGAAACGGTGGACATTGACGCCGACCCCGAAGAAAAGCTCAAGGCCGCCATTACCGCCCATCTTTATCTCAGCGAGGCCATGCAGCCCTGGTTCTATTTTTTCTATATGGAAGCAAAAAACCTGGGCCGTGAGGAGCAGAAAAAAGCCATTGCCAGTGAATTGTATACCGAGCAGATCTTCAGTGATATTCTTGCGCAGGGCATGGCGGAAGGCTGCTTTGCGAATCATGATCCGGTGATGACGGCCTCGTTGATCAAGGCCATGCTGCAGGACTGGTACTTGAAACGGTGGAAGTATTCCCGGCGGAAGGTTACGGTAGAGGCATATGCAGAGGTGATCTTTAATTTTACAATAAATAATATAAAAACAAATAATTAAATGTTAAATGGTAATGTATTAAGTAAAGGAATGACGCCATGGCAATGAGTGATCTGATTGACCAGCCAAAGGATGTAAGGGAAGGAGAGGCCCTGGATGCAGGCCGGGTTGATGCCTTTTTAAAGGAACGTCTTCCGGCAGGCCAGGGGAAAATCGCGGTAAAACAGTTTCCCAGCGGATTTTCCAACCTGACCTATCTGATTACCATCGGAGAACAGGAATTTATTCTCCGGCGGCCCCCGTTTGGCAAAAAAGCCAAAACCGCCCATGACATGTCCCGGGAATACAGGATTTTAAGTGCGCTGCACCCGGTTTTTCCGTATTGTCCCAAACCGCTTGTTTTTTGTGATGATCACACCATTATGGGGTGCGACTTTTATGTCATGGAATGCATCAGGGGGATTATTCTGCGCAAGACCCTGCCCGATGAACTGAATATGACGCCGGCGGATGTTCGCAAGCTGTGCGAAAACGCCATGAATGTGCTGTGTGATCTGCACAATATCGATTACAATGCCATCGGCCTGGGGGATTTCGGCAAGCCTCAGGGATATGTGCAACGCCAGGTGGAAGGGTGGAGCCGGCGGTACCGGGATGCCCGGACCGATGATGCGCCCGATTGCGAGGCCGTGATGGCGTGGCTGGCAGACAATATGCCGGAAGAGCGAAGTGATGCCTGTATTATTCATAATGATTTCAAATTTGACAACCTGGTATTGAACCCGGACAATCCCCTTGAAATTATCGGGGTCTTTGACTGGGAGATGACTACCCTGGGAGATCCGCTCATGGATCTGGGATCGTCCCTGGGGTACTGGGTCCAGGCCGATGATCCCGAAGAGCAGCTGATGATCAAGATGCTGCCCACAGATGTGCCGGGCATGATGACCCGAAGGGAAGTTGTGGATTATTACAGGCAGCAACGGGGCATTTCGGCGGATGACTTCAACTTTTATTATGTTTTCGGCACGTTCCGCCTGGCCGTGATTGCCCAGCAGATCTATTACCGGTTTTACCACGGTCAGACAAAGGACGAGCGGTTCGGCCTGTTGATTGCCGCAGTCCAGGTGCTGGAACGGGTGGCATTGCGAGCCATGGAAAAGTCGCAGTTTTAATGGTTTCATATTCCGAAAAAACCGTCCCCGCTCGGCTGCGCTGCAAGGGGCTCAGGCACGTGTTGAGCTTTATCTGACATTTGACGAATCAGTGGGGGGCGGTGAAGAAAAAACCAAAAAGTTCTTGAAATTGAAAACCGCCGTATGCTATACTTACGTTTACATATAAACGTTTATTGATAATGAGGTTACCATGGATAAAATCTTATCAGCAAGGGTGGATGAAGCGGTTATTCAACAAGTTGGCATGCTGGCCCGTGAGCTCAAGACAACTAAAAAAGCAATCATTGAGGCTGCAATAAAAAATTATTCGGAACAAAAAGGGGTAGAGAGCAAAATCAATATTTTCAATAAAACTTGCGGTGCCTGGAAAAGGGACGAAACGCCCCAGGAAAGCATTTCAAAAGCGCGTTCTGCTTTTAACAAATCCATGGAAAGGCATCATCAATGAGAGCATATATTGATTCCGATATTTTGATCTGGCACCTGCGAGGGGAGCAAAAGGCTAAAAATCTGCTGATACAACTCCGGGATGAAGAACATTATGAACTTTACACGGGTGCTGTGCAACGTGCAGAAGTTGTTTTTTTTATGAAACCGGAAGAGGAAAAAGATACAGCGTTGTTTTTGTCACAGATCAAAACACAGGCAGTGGATCAGGAAATCGTTGATAATGCGGCCGTATTATACCGAAAATGGAATCCGGGTCACGGAGTCGATGTTAACGATGCGATTCTTGCCGCAACTGTCATTCACACAGGGGGGCGCATCTATACGCTGAATACCAGACACTTTCCCATGCCCGAAATCAATATTCAAAAAGCATGGTAGATGATGAACATGTCTATAAACGGAATCAACTCAGCAAAACAATGATTGTGAATGGGGTAGAATATAACACATATCCACCTCCTTCAGCTCTCGTGAAAGTAATGAAGAGCCGGTGGGCCAAGGAACTGATTTCTTTTGGCTCTATTCGATTTGGCAGTTTGAAGTCGTATAGAGAATGGGAGAACGATATTTTGGGTGACACCAACGACGGTAAAGGCATGTTCCGCATGATGGGGCACCCATACAATGCTGGTTCTATTAACCCGGTATATGCATGGTGTACGTCTTTTCCCTCTATTACTGCTGAAAGAATTTTTCTTTTTAACGTTTTCCAGAAAGACCCTTCTTTCGCTCCGGACATGGAATACCGACTATCTCTGACTGATATTTCTTTAAAGCCAGAATTGAAGCCTGAGATGATTCTTTCCATTGGAGATTGTTCAGATATCGTAACAATAGAGGAATTGCCGAACATTCGCTTTGAACAGGCGGCGGGAAAATCGTTGCTTGCCGTTAAGGCTATACAAGGTTGATTTTTTAATTGGCTGTTGCTCAGGCGCAGCGTTGAAATAAAAGGAAACCTGAATAGCAACACGTGCCCAGCCCCTTGCAGCGCCGCCGAGCGGGGGCGGTTTTTTCGGAAGACGCGGGCAGGCTGTGTGAGCATGGAGATTTAACGCGTCTGTACACAAGGAGAGGCGAGTTCCTGCCCGCGCCGAAAAAACCGTTCCCGCGAGGGAAGCCAAAGGCCAAGCTGCGGGGCGTCCTTTCTTTTGCATACTTTTCTTTGGACGAGCAAAGAAAAGTATGAATGAATGATGGGTGTTTCGCAAATTTTCTCTATTTCGTAGGGAGCAGTAATGATTAAAGACCCAATAGTGGAAGAAGTCCGACGGCATCGCCAGGAACATGCCAAAGAACATAATAATGATTTAGATAAAATTATTGAATCGCTTCGTAAAAGGGAGCGTGATTCAAAGCGTAGATTGCTGAATCCTGGCCCAAAGCCGCGATTCGAGGACACAGGAAGCTAACGGGGTAACACGGGCAACTCGTTGCCCGTGCCCGAAGGGCAAGAGGTTTGGTGAGAACTGAATAACAACTTCCTCTTGTGCTTCGCACACCGGCAACTGGTTGCCGGTGCTAACCTGTCAGTTTTAGACGAATAGCTTATAGGAAATTTCAATAAGATTGGGAGATTCCACCATGACGACAAATTTTTCACTGGACAACAAGATTGCGCTGATAACCGGTGCGAGCCGGGGAATAGGGGAGGCCATTGCCGTTACCCTGGCTGAATACGGGGCTCAATGCCTGCTGGTGGGGCGAAAGGTTGACACCCTGACCACAGTGGGGGAAAAGATCACCGGCAACGGAGGCAAGGCCGAGGCCATTGCCTGCAATATCGGGTATATGGAGCAATTAAAGGAGTTGTTTGACGGTATTCGAAAGCAATATGGCCGGCTGGATATTCTGGTCAACAATGCCGCGACAAATCCCTATTTCGGCGACCTTATGAACGCGGAGGAGTGGGCATGGGACAAAACAAACGCCGTCAATCTGAAAGGGCCGTTTTTTATGACCCAGTACGCAGCTGCACTGATGATTGAATCCGGGGGCGGATCGATTGTGAATGTGGCGTCTGTTAATGCCATCCGCCCGGCGCCCATGCAGGGCATCTATTCCATTACCAAGGCCGGTGTGGTGGGCATGACCAAGGCCTTTGCAAAGGAACTGGCTAGCAGCAATATCCGGGTGAACGCGCTGCTGCCCGGTTTGACGGAGACAAAGTTCAGCGAAGCCATTATTGCCAACAAGGCAATCTATGACTATGCCGTGGCCGGTATCCCCATGGGCCGGCATGCCACTCCCGACGAGATGGCCGGGGCAGTGCTTTATCTGGTTTCAGATGCCGCCAGTTTTACCACGGGCAGTTGCATTACCTGTGATGGAGGCATGCTTGCATAACAAGGATTTTGTTGTATATGCGGGTGAAAGAGCGCTTGCCATTCTCCGGGACCGGGGTCTGCAAGCCGATTCGGTAAAGGTGGTGGCCGGGGCTGCGGGTGGGCCCAAGTGGCTGGTGCTGTATGGCCTTGACCGGTTTCTGTTCGGCGAGTGGTTTGCCGGCCGGCAAACGCCGCTTTACCTGCTGGGGTCGTCCATCGGCACCTGGCGGTTTGCCGCTGCATCGGTGAATGATCCGGTCCATGCAATTGACCGCCTCAAGGATGCTTATATTCATCAGCAATATTCCGACAGTCCCACTGCCGCAGATGTGTCAGCAGAGGCGGCCAATATCCTGGATCAGTATATTGATGATGCAGCGATACAGCAGATACTGGAAAACCCCTGTTACCGGTTCAATCTGCTGGCGGTCCGGTGTTCCCTCCCGCCGTTAAAAAGCGAGGCCCGGATGATGCAATTGCCGGCACTTGCCCTGGCCGCGCTGTGCAATGCAGCAAACCGCTCGTCGCTGGGCCTGTTCTTTCAACGGACCCTGTTTCACCATCCAACTGACGGTTCTTTTTTTGACACGCTGAACGGGTTTCCGATCCATCGAATTCCCCTTACTGCCGCCAATTTTCGCAAAGCCATGATTGCCTCCGGCTCCATCCCCATGGTCATGTCCGGTGTGGACAACATCCCCGGTGCGCCGCCGGGCGTTTACAGGGACGGCGGCATTATCGATTATCACATGAATGTCCCGTTCCCTGTGGGGGCTGATGATATTGTGTTGTTTCCGCATTATGTCGACCGGATTATCCCGGGATGGTTTGATAAGCAGATCCCCTGGCGTAAACCGGATCCCGCCTGTCTGGAGAATGTGGTGATGATCGCACCGTCTCCCGCGTTTGTGGGTTCGCTGCCCTATGGCAAGATTCCGGATCGAAAGGATTTTATAACGCTCAGCGGCCGGGATCAGACCCGGTTTGATTATTGGGATACGGTGGTGGAAAAGAGCCTTGAACTTGCCGAAGGGATTCGTGATGCCCTTGATACCGGCAGGATTGCAGAAATGGCGGCCCCCTTTCCATGACGGCTTCGTAAAAAGTCCAATTTCTTTGTTGCGCTGCATCTCTCGTCATGTCACGTACAACTAAGTACGCTCCATTCCTCGAGATTTGCGCGCCGCGAACTTGAACTTTTTACTTTGCCGTCCCAAAATCGACTTTTTACGAGTCCATCTTCCATAACTACGTTAAAAATTTCCAGCGCAAGTCGGTGTTTGAGCAGGTAGTGCTTTTTTTAAAGCCCCGATTTTTTCCACTGGCAAGCCTTTCGGCTCAGCCCGAATATTTCATGAAATATCGGGCTAGTCCGCCCCGCCTATCGAATGAATTCAACAATTGTATAAAAATTTTTGACATTTGGTTTGTTTTTCATATATTGTAAATAAAAACGAACAACATTCAGAATATCCGGGTGAGGCAGTATAATGGCGCAACTCAACAATGTGATGGATGTGCTCGAGATTCTGGACGGTTCAAACTGCCGGCAGTGCAATGAAAAGACCTGTATGGCGTTTGCCGCAGCTGTCTTCAAAGGAAACCGGCAACTCAGTGAATGCCCGAAGCTGGATCAAGAGACCATTGAACAATATGAGGTCGCCGGGAACATCGCTCCCACGCCGGTCCAGGAGATGGAGGCTGTTGTCGCCAATCTGCAAAAAGAGATTGCAAAAATTGATCTGGCTGAACGTGCCGATGCCGTGGGCGGTGTCTTTGCCAACAACCGCCTGATCATAAAAATATTCGGCAAGGATTTTCATATCTATCCGGATGGTAGAATTTCATCGGAAATTCATATGATCCCCTGGGTGACCATACCGGTGTTGACCTATGTACTGTATTCAAAAGGCCTTCCGGTCAGCGGTGAATGGATGCCGTTCCGGGAACTGAAAGACGGTGCGCCGCGCAACGGCCTTTTTGTACAGCGGTGTGAAGCGCCGTTAAAGCAGCTTGCCGACAGGTATACCAATCTGTTTGAAAATATGGTGGATATTTTCAATGGCCGGCAGGTGGAAAATCATTATCAGTCGGATATTGCCATTGTTCTGTGGCCGCTGCCCAAAGTCCCGGTTCTGGTGTGTTACTGGAAACCGGACGAAGAGGGTCTTGACTCAAGTTTGAACCTTTTTTTTGATAAAACCGTTACAGCAAATCTTGGAATTGACGCCCTATACTCCATTGCCGCCGGTATTGTCATGATGTTTGAGAAACTGGCCCTGCGGCATGGTGTGGAAATCGAAGCGTAAATCGAAAGGATCGGTACTTATGCCATCTAATAAGCGATCGCGGAACGGCTTACAGTTGTCGGTCAACATTACCTGCATGTTGCTGATCGGGCTTTTGTTAATGACCACGGTTGTCCATGCACGGGAGCAGGGGGATCAGGAAAAATGGGAACTGATCAGGTCCGAAGAGGGAATTGATACTTATCGCATGACGTTGCCCGATACCAATGTCTGTATGTTTAAAGGGGTGGGATTTGTGGATGCCGGTATAGAAGTGATCAGTGAGGTAGTCCGGGATATTCCCTCATACCCACGATGGGTGGCGGCATGTAAGGAGGCCCGGGTTGTTAAAGAGATCAACCGGAACACCATCATTCTCTACAATATTCTGGATGTGCCGTTTCCCTATCATAACAGGGATGTGCTGATTGCCAGCAAAGGTATTTATAATCTGGAAAATGGAACCGCCGAAATCCTGTTTGGCGGCATTGAAGATCCCGACCTGATGCCTGAAAATGACAAATATGTGCGATTGCCCCTGCTGAAAGGCAGGTATTATTTTGAGTATTTCGGCCGCCACATGACACGTGTTACTTATATATACATGTCCCATCCCGGTGGCAACATCCCTCTGACAATTGCCAACTGGAGCGAATTGCAGTATTATCCGCAGATTAATATTAAAGGTCTGCGGAAGATGGTAAAGCAGGCGAAATATATTGAAGCAGGCCGCAATTCCCCCGAGTATGATCTCGTTGAAAGGCTGGTGGCGAGCCGGCCGGATGTGGCAAAGGTTTTGAAAAATCGCAGTGCCGAATTCTTTTTTGATCCGGTTCTTCTGGATCTTTTATTTGATCAACCGATGGTGCAGGCCATTATTGATGATGTCCATGCCCGTCATACAACCTATGAAAGCGTTGTTGATGGGGTTACGGGTATATTCTTCGGATTCATGGAAATGGACGACGCTCCCCGCATTACCGCTTATTTAAAGGACAAATCACTGGATCAGGTCTTTTCAATGGAACGGTTGATGCGGGAAAAATGGCTTCTGCACGCACTGGCCAAAGACAAGTCCCTGATCGATCATGTGATGAATCCCGGTTCGGCCATGGCCAGAATGGTTTATGAAAAAATCACCACGTCCCCGTCTGCACTGGCCCTGCTGATGGATGACAAACAACTGGCAGAGGATATCCTTGCGGACGCTGAACTCCGCGAACAACTATGGACGGACAGTGCATTAAAGCAGACGTTGAAGGATCAGTATGATTCCCTCAAGACCCTCAAAGATGTTGAGACAATCCTTAAAGATCGGGTAGAGGCAATTGCCAACGTCCATGCACCGTCCGGCACTAGCGCCGATGTTTACGGCAGGATACCGTGATTACCCGCTGCTCAACAGCTGCCTTACCAGATTCAGCTTTTTCATGGGTGCCAGGCCGAGAAACGCATTGATCTGGCCGGCATCCCGGAACCGCTTTTCCTGGCCGAAGTCTTTCATATAGCCTACACCGCCCAAGGCCTGGATACCGTCGGACACCAGGCTTGCCGCCGAATCCTGAATATGAAGAGAAGCGGCCTGAGCGCGGATCTGCCAGCCTTTATCCTCATTCCGGGCGGCCTGGCAGGCCTGAGAGACCAGCATATCCGCAACCTGGGTTTTAATGGCCATATCCGCCAGGATCATCTGAAGCGCTGACCAGTCTTTTATTTTCCGTCCTCCCTGCACCCGTTCACTGCAATAGGCAAAAGCTTCTTTCACAGCACCTTTCATAATACCGCACGACATGGCTGCCGCGGCAAGCTGCATCATAGGGGTAACGGCTTTAAAACATGCTGCTCCCTGACCCTCTGCCCCCACAAGTGTTGCAGGTGTGGATTTCAGGGTTACATCCACGGCCGGGCATGCATGCAGGCCATGGCTGACAACCGGTTCGCTGACGGTAATGCCGCTGGCCTTCATAGCCACCAGAAAGAATGAATATTCGTTCTGGCCGCCGGTGCTGGCAGGGATCAGGGCATGACCGGCAATGTTGCCGAGAACCAGATAATCGACTGTACCGGAAAGGGTATAGCCGTTCCCGTTTCCTGTGGCTGCGGGAAGCTGACGAACTTCCGAGGGGTTGCAAAGTGTCTGAAAAGCGATCAGAAAATCAGCGGGATTATCGCTATTATCTGTTATGCCGCTTAAAATTGATTTCGCATCTGCCGCCAGCATAATCTGCTGGGCCAGGGTGGTGGTATACAGGATACCGCCCAGGCTGCTGTCTTCTCTGCAGATATTATCAAGAATCACGCAGAACGCCTCTATGCCATGGCCCGTACCGCCGGTATCTTCCGGCAGCATGATATGGAAAAAGTCGAGATCAAAAGCCTTGTCCAGTATATGCTGAAAAAACGTCCCAAAGGGATATTTGTCGTTTTCTTCCCGCTCCGGTGCCAGCATTTTTTTTGCAAATTCGCCTGATGCTTTATCCAGGAGTTGTAATTCTTTTTTTTCTGAATTTGTCATTTTGGATTCTCCCGTAATGTGGTCCGCATAATTATCAAATGTGAAACCTTACGTTGCATTCTCAGATTAAAGCCATTTCACCGGCGGGGTGTCCCGTTTTACCGGTTTGTCAATTTTGCCTTTGGGATATCCGATGGCAAGACTGGTAACGGCTTCATATGGACTTTTGATACCGATTTTTTTGCGAAAACCCGCCATAATAGGCATGGAAAGGGGTTCCATGGGAAGGGAGACATAACAGGTTCCCAGTCCCAGAGAATGGGCTGCAAGCGCAATATTCTGCGCACAGATACCGGCGTCCAGATCCGGATTGCTGATCCCCCGTTTGTCTTTCAGAATCAACAGCACCACCGGCGCGTCAAAGTACATCTTATTGTTCCGGTTATCCGCTTTTTCCATTGCCGTCATGGGACGGGGATCAAATTTGTTGATCATAAAATAGCTGATGATGCTGAAGACAACGGATTTGACTTTGGATCGCCGGCCGTTTTTCGCCAGATAGTTGTTTTTAAGCAGCCGCAGTACCCGCATGGACCGTTTTTCAAACTCATGAATGAGGTTCTGATCGGTGAGGACAATGAATTTATAGGGCTGACAGTTTCCGGCAGACGGGGCAAACCGGCCTGCTTCCAGCAGACGGTGAATTGTTTCTCTGGAAACCGTTTTGTTTTTAAAAAGACGGTTGCTGCGCCGGGTGAATATGGTCTGTTCTATCGGTGTCAATTCATCCTTGAGATCCGCATATTCCTTCTCCGGTCCGGTGGACAGGGGATCGGGCAGGGCCATTCGGCCTTCGAGCATGCCTTTGTAGCGGCCTGCCTTGATATTGAAGATTCCTTCCATGGTTATGGCGTCTGCCGGACAAACGGCAATGCAATTACCGCAGTTGATGCAGGCCTGATCAAACCCTCCGTATCCGATGGGGACGGGGACGGTATCTTTTTCCCAGTGGTAGCCGGCTGTGGGACAGGTGTCATAACACCGGCCGCACCGGGTGCATTTTTCCGGGTCTACAATTCGTTCTGGATACTGGGTGTCTGGCAGGTATGCCTGTTTTAAGGATTCAAACATGACGTTCTCCTATAAATAATGGTGTGCAGCATCAAACGTTTAAAGGGTTATTACATTGTCCGCGTCCGGAGAAAATTCATCTTTCAGCAGCCTGGAAAGCATTTTCTCGGATATGGTTTTCGGGATTTCGTCCACCACCTGCAGGTAGGTAGGTACTGAATTGCGCTCAAGGCCTTTGAGGCAGGCGGCCTTGACGGCGTCCACATCCACAGCCTGACCTTCATAAGGCGCGATAGCCGCCACAATATCACTCTCGCCGGGTGCGCCAGATGAAGCCGGGACTCCGTATACGCAGACTTCCGAGACAGTTTCGCACTCGCCGATCACTTTCTCAACCACGTCCGGTTGGATAAAATCACCCTGCCGCCTAAGGCCGCCCCCTTTGCGAAAATCGAAGTACAAGAACCCCTCTTCATCCATATGGCAAATGTCTCCGCTACGCAGCCATCCGCCCCGGGTCTTCTTCTTTGATTCTTCTTCCTTACCGTGGTAGTTGACCTCGGTTTTGCCGCCGGCCATCCGGCTGATTAATTCGCCTTTTTCACCGGGCGGCAGTTCGTTGTCATCTTCATCCACAATTTTCATTTCAATCAGGCCCTGCGGGGGTTTTCCAAAAGACCCCACCGGCCCGAATCCGGGCGGATTATGGGCAAGGCCGCCTTCAACGGCAGCGTACCATTCATGAATTTTCACATCGAACCGTTTCTCAAAGTCTTCCCATATGGCCCTGGGCGTACCGGCGCTGATGACCTTTCGCACCGGGTTATCTGCGTCATTGTCTTTGAGGGGTTCATTGTATATCCCCGCCATCATGCCGCCGAGCAATGAAAATGTGGTACATCCGTATTTTCGGCAGATATCCCATATCTTGCTTTTGGTAAATCGTTCACTGATAACCGCGGGCAGGCCTTTTGCCAGAGACGGCATCAGTGTCACGGACTGAGCGTTGCCGTGGGTAAGCGACAGACCGGTATAGGGAATATCGTCGGGTTGATACTGCCACATGAAATCCGCCATCATGGAGTAGATCATGAACCGGTCCACATTCAGCACCACACCCTTGGGATCACCGGTGGTGCCGGAGGTATGGATAATCTGGGCCGGGGATGTTGGATCAAAGGGGACCGTTTTCTTGGGAATCTTGGGGCTTGCCGCCGCCATAATTTCGCTGAGTACGGGGTATTCGTTGCGAACCGGTATATTGTGGTGGGCCCGGTAGAGCACCCCGATAATGGGCCGGCCCGGAATATCGTCCTTGATCTCATCAAGGCCTTCAACAAACTGATCTTCCACAAGAATGCCTTTTGCATCGGTGTTGTTGATCTGGAACGCCAGTTTACGCCCTTTTGATCGGGGATCGATGGGCACGGCGATAGCGCCGATGGAAACCGCCGCAAAGAGCGCATAAACAAATTCCGGATGATTTTTCATCAACAACGGGAACCGGTCGCCTTTTCCCACGCCGGCATCCAGCAGCACATGGGACAGGCGGTTGGTGTTTTCAAAAATATCATTATAAGTTACCGGCTCCTCGCTGCCATCTTCATTGACAAACCGAAGCGCAATTTTTTCCGGATCATCAATGGTCAGATTAATGCCTTTGAAAATGGGCAGTTTGTTAATAGGCTTGGTAAACATATGTGTCAACCCCTTCTTCTTCTTCGAATGGTTAATGTCAGGTGATGTGTTATTAAGAATGTAAGGAAAGAGGTATTACCGCTTTCTCAAATTTTTCAAAACACACGACTCACAACTATCAAGACGATACGGATACGATCAGCATGTATGGTCATCTCCCGGGCAGGGAAAGTATTCTGCCCCCGGGCATGTCCGTGCCACCAAGCGTTTGAAGGTATTGACCCGCTGAATTGCTCCGGTTCGGGCTAAAAATCGGCTTGGAGAATCGTGATAACCATGGCGGCTTCTTCAATCCCGATATTGCCGCCGCCGTTTTCCGCCAGCGCAATGCGGGCATTTTCAACCTGTCGGCCTTCCGCTTCACCCCTGAGCTGCCAGACCAGTTCTGTAATCTGGCCGGCGCCCGTTGCCCCGACGGGATGCCCCTTGGATTCGAGACCGCCCGAGGGGTTGATCGGGAGTTTTCCGCCAATCGTTGAATGGCCTTCTTCGGCAAAGATTCCCCCTTCGCCACGGGGACAGAAGCCCAGTGCCTCCGTATTGACAACTTCACCGAAGGCGGTGGCGTCGTGGAATTCCGCCACATCTATGTCCTCAGGGCCTACACCGGCGGTCTCGTAGGCAATTTTTGCAACCCGTTCACCGATATCCGGATCGTCAAACCCACGGTCCATGCCACCACCCAGGACTGTTGCCAGGACCTTGACCGGCTTTTGCGCACCGAGTTTTTTTACATATTCTTTTGAGCACAGAATAATGGCCGATGCACCGTCTCCCACGGGTGAGCACATGGGAAGGGTCAATGGATAGGCGATTGGCTGGGCTTCCAGCACCTCTTCAACCGTGAAGGGTTTACGATACTGGGCATAAGGATTATTAACACTGTGATTGTGGTTTTTGGCACTGACACATGCGAGCTGGCGCTGAGTAAGGCCGTATTTATCCATGTGCAGGCGCGCGCCCATGGCATAGATTTCCATGAATGCACTACCGCCCTTGGAGCTTTTCTCCTTGGGGGCTTCGCCTCTGGCTTCGGCTTCCTTGCGTTTTTTCTCCGCGTCTTCCTTCATGGCCTTTACCAGCATTTCCACCATTTCCACGTCTGCGGAGGATGAATACAGTTTCAGGCGTTTTTCCCTGTCTTCCATATACATTTTTTCCATTCCCACCACAAGCGCCACATCATGGAGCCCCAGGGCAATATCCATCCATGCCACCTGAAAGGCCGTGGCGGATGAGCAGCAGGCATTTTCCACATTGGTTACAGGAATGCCGCCGATCCCCATTGCCCTCAGCACAACCTGCCCTCGGATCGACTCCTGACCCGTTACCAGCCCCTGATATGCATTGCCCACGGCCGCGACCTGAATATCTTTTTTTGTAATGCCGGCATGTTCCAGCGCCCGGTTGACTGCATCTGCCGACAGAATTTTCATGGATTTATCCATGTGCTTTCCAAAAGGTGTCATGCCAACGCCAATTACATAAACATCACGCATTATTTCGGCTCCTTTTTCAAAAATTACGACAATGTGTCACGTTTTAATTGTCAGATTCTCATTATTTTTCAGTTAATGATTAAATAGCAAAATTTATACCATTATTGTTCTATGTGTAATGCGCTGTTTTTATTAACACCGTTGTAATAAAAAAAACACAATGTTGATATCCAAACAAAAAATGTCCATATTTGGACATTTTGATTGACTTTTTCCCTGATCGTGATAATCAGAATTACAAGCTGGACGCCCCATGACCGGCTCTGGTGATTTCTGAATAGAGAGCGCCAGTCTGAATTAATATGAATACATCAGGAAGAACATATGGATAATCAACGCCATTATTCAGAAGAGGCTGCGCGACTGGAAGCGGATATGGCCTATCGTGCCCTTGAATTGTCTGACAGGGAAGCTGCGCGAAATCATTTTTATAATATTTTATTAAGGCTCACCTCAGATGAAGCAGAAGGGCGGAAAAGTCCCCTGCTGGTTACCGCCACACTGGAGTTATCCAATCTGAATTTCATTCTTGGCAAAGGCTTTAAGGAAGCCATTCCCTTTCTCCAGGCAAGCCTTGAAGCGGCGGAATATCTGGGCGATCGCCGGTCAAGGGCCATGCTCAAGTTGCACCTGGGCCGGTTATATTATTTTTCTGACCAGCGGCAAAGGGCCATGAGTGCTTTTGAGGCCGGTAAGACCGAGGCCGAAAGTCTGGGCGATGATGATATCATGGCCCAGTCCTCGGAGTTTATCGGGCTTTACTATCATATTCAGGGGGTGTTCCGGCAGGCGATCAAGTACTTTGAAATTGCCGTTGAAAGCTTCGAATCCACTAAAGGATACGTTGCCATAAATCCGTCGGCGCCAATCTGGCTCGGCTATTGCGCCGCCTATCTGGGGCAGTTTCACCGGGCCGTGGGCACGCTGGATTATTATCGACGGATTTCCATGGAGCGCGGCGATCATGCCCTGGCCACCACAACACGGGCTGTCCTGGGTATCGTGCTGCTGGAAATCGGGAAAGTCAAGGAAGCCAAGACCCATCTGTTCGGTGCGGTCGATGACGCTGAAAAAACCAGCAATACACTGGCCGCTTATTTTGCGCGGGGGGGGATTGCCTACTATTATTATCTTCAGGGGGATCTTCAAAACTGCCAGACCTATCTCCGGTTTGCCACCAGAGAAGGGGAGAACGCCGGTCTGATCCGCCAGTATGCTACGCCGGCCTTTCTGGAAATGGGGTTTGATCTCCAGAAGGCCGGGTTGTCTATTTATTCGGAGCGGGATATACAGAACGAAGGCATCCGTCTTATGCAGGAGCCCAATATGCATTTGCGGGGAGTTCTTCTAAGGCTGCTTGCAGCCCATAAAATCGATTCCAGCGGCAACATTGAATATGCCAAACAGGATCTTTATGCCAGTATCTCCTGCCTTGAAGCCTCAGGGACACCGGTTCAACTGGCCAAGGCCCGTTTTGAGCTCATTCGTATTCTCCTAAAACAGAATGACAATGAAGCAGCGCGGCAGCAGGCTCAGCGGGCCTGGAAAGAACTGGCGGGTTATGGCGATCATTTCTTTCCTGGTGATCTGCGGTTTCTGCTGTCTTCCGGCAAGGAGTCAGAACCGGATGATATCGCACAGGAGGTTTTTCTTACACGGTTTATCGATATTATTCAGGAGATCATGCCCGAACCGGACCCGGATGCCCTGCTCACCCGTCTTCTCAAATCAACAAATCAGTATTTCGGGGCTGAACGGGGCGGGCTCTTCTGGTTCGGCGACGGCCAGAAGAAATCAAAGCCGGTCTTCCGGGCCGGTTTCAATCTGACTGAAGCAGAGGTGTTTGCAGAGGATTTCCGGTCCAACCTGGCGCTGGTGTTTGATGCGTTCCGGGAAAATCAGTTGAAAATGATCCGGGGCGCTAAGGCCGGCAACCGTGTTTATAAAAACAAGGCCGTATTGTGCCTGCCCTTTGAGATCGAAGGGGAAACACGGGGGGTTTTGTATCATGATAATTCATACCTGCCGGATTGTTTTCATTTTCTTCATGCATCCCAGTTAAGCCGGCTTGTCCATACACTCAGTAATTATATTGAACATGCCTGCGGCCTGGGAAAAGACCTGGAAAAACTCTCGGACCAGACCCTTGTGGCGACTGAACAATCAACAAGAACGGAGATTGTGGGCAACAGCCCGGAGTTGAATGTAATCCTTTCGCAGATCGATCAGGTTGCCGTAACCGACAGCACCATTCTTGTTCTCGGGGAAACCGGCGTGGGCAAGGAACTGGTCGCCGGCCGGATTCACGATTTAAGCCTGCGAAGTGATCGGGCGCTGGTGGTGATTGACCCCACCACCATTCCGGAAAACCTCGTGGAAAGCGAATTGTTTGGTCATGAAAAGGGCGCTTTCACCGGTGCGGACCGGCAGCAGAAAGGCCGTATGGAAATGGCGCACAAGGGCACCCTTTTTATTGACGAGGTCGGTGAAATCCCGCTGTCCGTCCAGGTAAAACTGTTGCGGGCCATTCAGGAAAAGACGTTTATGCGCGTCGGCGGCACGCGAACGATTAAAAGTGACTTCCGGTTGATCGTTGCCACCAACCGGGATCTGGCCAAAGAGGTGGCCGCCGGCCGGTTCAGGGAAGACCTCTATTACCGGCTCAACGTTATTCCCATTATCGTGCCTTCGCTGCGGGAAAGGCGAAAGGACATTCTGAACCTGGCCCGGCATTTTCTGAAACGATATACCATTCGTTACAATCGCCCGGGGTTTGATTTTACGAAGGAACAGGAATCCATGATTCTCGGATACTCATGGCCGGGCAATGTACGGGAACTCAAAAATATCATAGAAAGGGCCGTGTTGCTTGCCGAAGGTGACCGCCTTGCCCTGGATCTGCCGGCAAATACGGCTATAGGTGCGGCTCCGCTCAACCCTTTCGCCGACATGCCCACGCTGGATGAGATCCAGCGCCGTTACATTCGTCATGTTCTTTCGACGACCAACAATAAGGTCGGCGGCGCAGACGGTGCCGCGGCTATTCTGGGTGTTAACCGGACAACGCTGTACAATCGAATGAAAAAACTCGGCATCCGGTAAAAAAACACTGGCATCCCCGGGGAATAGCGGATTCTCATGTTGTCTGTTTTTCGGTTGACTTATTCTGTTTGATGCCATAGATTATTCCTATCTGCTCCTTTCCGCCTATTGACATTATCGATACCACCGTTCTTCAGGAGCATTTTTGTGCACTTTGGGGAAATCAACAGTAAACCAAAACACAAGGAGGAGAAAGTGGATCTCAAAGAATTGAAAAAAGCCCTGGCAGGTTTGTGCATCGCCGGCCTGATCAGCGGTGCGGGCATGGGGGTGGCCGGCTGCGGTTCAACCGCCAGCGGCTGAAGTGCAAAGGACGACGCCGGCGGCGTCGAATCTCTTGAGCAAGAATCAGACAGTGGCTCTGGTGCCATGGATGACAGAGCTATGGAGACCGAGAACGACCAGAAACCATCCGGCTCCAGTGGCTGAGGGGCTGCCAAGTAAAAGTGCCGTGTGCACTTTACACATTTGCTATTGAATGGTATCCCAACAGCAGAGACGATTTACCCAGCAACCCGCCGTCTTTCCGGTGACCGGTTTTTTTACGATTGTTTAAACAATTGTGACGGTCATCCGGAAAGACTGGCGGATGTCATCTCCTATAAAACCGGAAAATACGGCCTGCCCCGCTATCTGGCAGATCTGGGACGATTGGAGTATGCCTGTTGCCAGGCAGTCGCCCAATCAGACCGGATCCCTTCTTCACCACCCGGAATTATTCTTAATCCCACGCTGACACTTTTGACCCTTGAATGGAAAAATGTTTGCAGATTGCTTTCAACCGAAGCCGATGCTTCGCCAACGCCCGGTGAGGAGATCGTACTGATCTGGATAGACCCGGAAACACGGGATTGCCGTTGTCGTCCGGCCAGCGATAATGACCTGCTCGTTCTCAAAATGGTGGTTGAAGACATTTCCATTCAAGCCGTGGCCGAGCAGGGGGGGATTCTCCCCGGTAATGTCTGGGCACGGATTCGGATTGCCGCCCGAAAGGGGCTGGTGCTGACCCCGTCCAGCGGCATTGTGCGTGATCCGGATATTTTTCCCCGAAATAGAAGCCTTCACGCGGATGTTTATGCGGCTTCCGTATTTACCCTTCAGTGGCATATTACCCAGGCCTGTGACCTCAACTGCAAGCACTGCTATGACCGGACAGGCAGCGATCCATTGCCATTCGAGTCGGGCCTGGCTGTTCTGGATGATTTTACCCGGTTTTGCATTCGCCGGAATGTCAGTGGACACATCTCCTTTTCAGGCGGCAATCCCTTGCTGCATTCCCGATTTGTGGATCTTTATCAGGCGGCATCCCAAAGGGGGTTTTCTCTGGGGATACTGGGCAACCCCACGGACCGCCATCAAATCAGGGAGATAACCGACATCGAAACGCCGGCTTTCTATCAGGTCAGCCTGGAAGGGCTGGCTGATCACAATGATGATATTCGCGGGTCGGGCCATTTTGAGTATACATTGGCCTTTCTTGATATGCTCCGGGAATGTGGCGTTTACAGTATGGTCATGCTGACCCTGACCCGGGACAACATGGACCAGGTGATTCCTTTGGCGGAAATGCTGGAAGGCCGCGCCGACTTGTTCACGTTCAACCGCCTGGCACAGGTAGGCCGGGGCATGGACCTCTTGCTGCCGGAAAAAGACGCTTATCTTGCATTCCTGAAGGAGTTCAGAAAATCAGCTGACCGGCTTTCCGTGGTGGCCCGGAAAGATAATCTGATCAATGCCGTGCTGGATGAACAGGGGCTGCCCCTTTTTGGCGGCTGTACCGGTCATGGCTGCGGCGCGGCCTTCAATTTTATCTCACTGCTGCCCGACGGGGCGGTCCATGCGTGTCGTAAATTTCCCTCGCCAATCGGCAATGCCTTTTCCCAGGCCCTGGACGATATTTATGAATCCCCGACGGCCCGACAATACCGGTCCGGTGCTGCTGCCTGCCACGGATGCCGGATCCGACCGGTGTGCGGCGGTTGCCTTGCCGTAGCGTACGGCTGCGGACTGGACGTGTTTTCCGAAAAAGACCCTTTCTGTCCGGGCGTTGCCGGGGATATGGCCTGATTATTTATTGCCTCTCCGCCAACGTCTGTAAAAAACAGCCGCCGCCGCCACTGTCGCCGGGTACCGCAACCACTGTCGATGCGCCGGAAGTCGTACCGCTGCCGCTGATGGTGCCTTCGCTGCCGTCTTCTGCAGCCCATGCGCCGGACACGCTGGAACCGGAGATTGCGCCAAAAACGACAAATCCATCATCAGCATCATCACCGTTCACACACATCAGATAGCCATCCGGGTGGCACAAACCATCAATATCGCTGGACCCGCCTGCGTCAGATGTCATGGTGCCATCAATAACTCCGTCTGAAGCTACTGTTACCGTCCATGTGCCGGTATCGTCCCCGGTAAATGTTCCTGAATATCTGCTGCCGGCATAGGCGCTTCTGGAAGTCATTTTCTGTCCCTCTGTGGTACCGGAATCGCCGGAGTACGGGTTGGACCAGGTGCCGGACACAGAGCCATCGGCTGAATCAATATTGCAGTCAGCTTCAGTCTCTTCAAGTTCAGTGGCATCGATATGAAAATAGCCGACCCCGTCATTTTCATGCCAGGATTCAAAGAAGCCGATATCGAAATTGCCCGTGGCCGGTGCATAGGAAAGGAAAACATAGTCGTCCGAATCTTCAGATAAACTCGCCACCCAATAACCGTTTTCATCTCCGGAATAGGTGCCTGCATAGTACCCGTCGTAGTCAGACAGGTCGCACCATGCCGAAGATGCCAGGCCGGCAAGCAATACCAGTATTGCAACTGTCATCAATCGAATTTTACTACTGCTATCCTGTTTAATCATCTGTTTTTCCTCCTTTGTTAATTGACAACCCCTTTTATACGGATAAACAGAAAAGACTATTTCAAGGCTGTGATGGCAAGTCAAGTGTTTTTGATGATGACACCTTTCTGTAACGGCTGAGGCGGGGTGTTTTCTGATGAAAAAATAGATACCTGTGAAAAATATTAAAATACTGTAAGGGTTTGGTTTTTTTTTAAAATACAGAGATGGTACCAAATAGACCCCAAGGTGAGGTTATGAATGCCATGCCGGCAGATGTGGGCGAGGTAATTTTTGCGTGAGTTGATTCTGGATATCCGGTGAGAGAAGGATGTGATAAGGATGTGTTATAAGGATGTTGACATATAAGTACAATTTGCGTATAATAATAAAGATTTTAAAAAATGACTGCTTCCGATTTTCCGGTATAACTTCATCTTGTCAGCGAAAGAATCAGCCACTTAAATTATTTGGGTAGCCTTCCTCTGAATTATCTTATCAGTATCGTCATCTCATCCCGGCATGATGATACCTGGGCAGGTCGTCAGTTGTGTCAACCATTCAAAACAGCAGAGGGCAACAAAATGTCATTGGCGGCGAATAAATGGACGGTCTGAATGAGACTGACGACCTGCTGCTTCTGCCGGTGGTTACATCACTTGACAACATGGTGAATCCCGGCATTATCGAAACCGTCAAAAAAACTGTCCAGAAAGACGATGAGCAGGCCAAACACCTGATCAAAGCGATTGTGTCGGCAAAAGCGCTTTCACTTTTCACCCATCTCTATGAAACCCCGGAAATCGGAGGCCGCCTCATCGCTGCCGTACTGGCAACAAATAATGAGGATACCATTGCGACCTTTGCCGGTCATTTGAAAACCATTGATACCGAAAGGGCCGGAGCGGATGCAGAAAAACTTGCTACTGCTTCCACCGTTACCCGGGGAAAACGCATCCTTGTTGTGGACGATTCAAAAGCGATGCTTGCCTTTTACCGTGATGCCATCGCCGGAATGGGGCTGAATATCCTCGAAGCCGAACACGGCAAGGCAGCCCTGGATATCGTTAAAGGCAACGACCCTGTTGATCTGATTGTGACGGATATGAATATGCCTGTTATGGACGGGATTGAATTTACCCGTAAACTGCGGGAAAACCCGTCGTTTGCCGCCACTCCGGTGATCATGGCCACCACCGAATCCGATCAGTCGCAAGTTGCCATCGCCACCGACGCCGGTGTAACCGCCTTCATTAATAAACCCTTTCCCGCAGAAACGCTGCAGGCGAAAATCGACACCTACCTTAATGACTGATCCGGGCCGATCACCATTTCATTCACAGCCCGGGCCAGGTCTGTGGGATGGCCGGTTTTTTTGCCATCAATGGAGAGAACGGGCACAATCCCCATAAGCGAATTGGTCACCAGCGCCTCATCTGCTTCCAGGCATTGCGCGACCGTGGTTTTTCTGTTCACTATCTTATACCCCCGGGATGCAAGGCAGTCGAGAACCTGTGCCTGCATGATTCCCTTTAATACGGTTCGGGAACGGGGCACAATCACGGTTTTCTCTTTGATCAATAATAGATTGGCCGTATTGGTTTCGGAGATGGTGTTGTCAGGGTTCAGAATGATGGCTTCATCCCCGTTGTTTTGTTTTGCCCATTGACCGGCCCGGTAATAGAAGAAGTAGTTGTGCGTTTTGTGGCTGGCTGTCTCCACCTGTCGCGGCATTGGATAGGTCACCAGATCGAGGCCGGATTTTTCCAGCTGTGCCAGCCGGTGAACATAAGCCCGGGCAGTCACTGCAAGCGTGTGAGTAAACGGCGGTTTTATCCGATTTCCATGAGTGGCCATGATTTTAACGGCTGCAACACCGTTGCCGAGTTGATTTGCGTCAACAACCTGACGGATCACCCAACCCCAGGTTAAATCCGGCGGCGGGGTTTGAAACAGGGCCGTCCAGGAAGCGGTCAGGCGTTTGACATGGGCCTCCAGAAACTGCGGCTCTCCCTGACTCACGCGAATGGTTTCAAACAGCCCGGCCCCGTATTGAAATCCCGGTGAATCAACGGGTACTGAGGCTTCACTTGCCGGATAAATTTTGCCGTTCAGCCAGACATACTGCCGGTTGTTTTCACCCATCCGTCTGGCATGGGTGAAACGGGTCAGCATGGTATCGGCCTTGGCAAGGGTTTCTTCAAATTCATCCCGCGGGTTTGAATCGTAAACAATCCCTCCGCCGGCGGCATAAAAAAGCCTGTTGTCGGATATGATGGCCGTACGGATGGCAACAGACAGATCCATGGTGTCGTGAAAACTGATATAGCCAATCGCCCCGGTGTAGACATGCCGTCGTACCGGTTCCAGTTCGTCGATGATTTCCATGGCGCGTATTTTGGGACAGCCCGTGATGGACCCGCCCGGGAATACCCCTGCAAGAATGTCTCCCGCGTCTTTTCCCTCAGCCAGTTCTCCCTGAATGATTGAAATCATGTGAAACACATTGTCGTAAGCTTCCAGCTTCTTATGACAGGTCACCATTACACTGCCGCCTTTGCAGACCCGGCCCAGGTCGTTTCGCAGCAGGTCCACAATCATGGAAAGTTCGGCGTCGTCCTTTTTACTGCCCATCAGCGCGCGCCGGTTTTTTTCATCTTCTGCCGGGGTTTTCCCCCTTGGCCGGGTCCCTTTGATGGGCCGTGTTTCAATATAGCGATCTGCTTGTTTAATGAACCGTTCCGGCGAAGTGGAGAGAATGTAATGGTCCCCGGCATGGATATAGGCAAAAAACGGGGCCGGATTCTGTGTATAGAGGTTGCAAAACAGGCTGAACGGGTTACCGGAAAACCCGGTTTCAAACCGCTGGGACATGTTCACCTGATAGACATCGCCGGCCGCAATATAATCGATAACGTTTGAAACAGCCTGTTCATAATCAGCCTGTGTGGTGTTGGACCGGAATTCACCGTCCGTATGCATGTCTGAATCATTGTCCAATGGTTTGACGCACATGGCGTTAAACCAGTCCATCAGACCGGTCCGGTCTTTCCCGGTCAGTCCGGTGATGTGAAGACGGGTCTGGCCGGTGTTTTTATCCTGTGTCACAATAATCTGCGGCGCAGTCAGGTAAATGTCGGGCAGGCTGAGATCATCCACGCAGGTCCGGGGCAGCGTTTCCAACTGATCCTTGAGGTCGTATGCAATATATCCCATAAGACCGGATGCAATCGGTGCCGGCAGCTCAGTTACCGGCATCCGGCAATGGGAAATGATCCGGCTGAGCGCTTTCAGTGGATCGGCATCAATAACAGTTCGGGTGTCTTTATCCCGGGTTAACGTGATCCGTCTGTCCTTAGTGGTTAAGACAAACCAGGGCGCAACGCCCAGAATATGATATTGTGCGCAGTCCAGATCACCGCCGCTCATCAGCGAAACAGTGCCGGGAAGGCCGGCAAACCGGGCCGCAAGATCCATAAAGGGCTCACTCAGCGACAGTTCAGTCGTGTAAATCTGTTCAGGCTTTTCAAGGTTTTCAAGAAGATCGTTAATGGTCATTATTTTCTGTTAAATCTCCTATTACGAAGCCGTCAGAAAGTTTGCGGCCATCTGTCCCCCATACGCCGTAAGAAAACTTTCCGGATGAAACTGCACGCCAAAGACCGGCCACTCCCGGTGGCGCAGAGCCATGGGCACCTGGTCATCCGTAGTGGCGGATACGGTAAGTGCATTGCCGGTTTGTTTGGTTATCAGGGAGTGATACCGGGCCGCCACAAACGGGGATGGCAGTCCGGTAAACAGGTTCTCTCCGGAATGGTGAATTTCACTGGTTTTGCCGTGAACCGGCAACGGCGCCCGAATGGTTTGACCGCCAAATGCCTCGTTAATGCACTGCATTCCCAGGCATACTCCCAGAACGGGAATACGATTGCCAAATGTTTGGACGGCCTGGATAGAGATGCCGGCGTGGGCCGGTGTCTTCGGGCCCGGGCTGATCAGCAGGTAATCCGGCTTGGCGGCTTCTATTGCCTTGATGGTAATCCGGTCACTCCGATGGACCCCAATCTCCAGATCAAACGCACTGAACAGCTGGACCAGGTTGTACGTAAAGGAGTCGTAGTTGTCTAGTATCAGTAATCTTTTCATAAAAAAACGCCACCCATTGAGCCTGGGTGGCGTTTGCCTATTACATAACTCGTTAATTAAAATCGTTTGAATGTTTTTATGCTATTAACACCATTTTTATTATCCGGTCAAGGCATTTTTATTGGAATAATCAAGATATCATTCTCATTGCTTGTCATTAACGGCGATTTTCAGAACGTCCGCCATTTTATCGGTAAAATAAAAGGTCAGCGCGTTCTTGACATTGTCGGGAATCTCTTCAATGTCTTTCTGATTGCCTTTGGGCAGGATAATCTCCTTTATCCCGGCACGATGGGCCGCAATCACCTTTTCCTTAATACCGCCGACTGGCATGACCTTGCCGCGCAACGTGATCTCTCCGGTCATGGCGAGCTTTTTCTTTACATGTTTCCCGGTCACCAGCGAAAAGAGGGCCGTTAAGATGGTCACACCGGCGGACGGACCGTCCTTGGGAATGGCCCCGGACGGCACATGAATGTGAAAATCCGTGGATTCAAAAAAATCCTCGTCAATTTTATACTTCTGGGCTTGGGAGCGGATAAAGCTCAAGGCGGCGGTGGCAGATTCTTTCATTACGTCCCCGAGCTGCCCCGTCAGGGTCAGACTTTTGCGGCCTTTCATGGCCGTGGCCTCAACAAAGAGCAGTTCACCACCCATGGGTGTCCAGGCAAGACCCATAACCACGCCCGGCGGCAGTGAGGTCTCCCCGGTTTCAGATGTAAACCGGACCGGACCGAGATATTCCCGCAGGTCTTCCACCCGAATGGAACGATCCACCTTTTTCCCCTCGGCGATTTTCGCCGCCACACCACGGCAGACACTGGCGATTTCCCGTTCCGCGTTTCGCAGGCCCGCTTCGCGGGTGTAGTCGGATATAATGTGGCGGATCGCGCTTTTGGTAAAGGCGATGTGCTTGCCGTTCAGGCCGTGAGCCTTGCGCTGCCGGGGAATGAGATACTGGGTGGCGATCTTTACCTTTTCCTCAAGCGAATATCCCCGCAGCTCGATGATCTCCATGCGGTCCTGAAGGGCCGGGGGGATTGTATGCACGACATTGGCCGTGGCAATAAACATCACATTGGACAGGTCGAAAGCCACATCCAGGTAATGGTCGGCAAAGGAAAAATTCTGTTCCGGGTCCAGCACCTCCAGAAGGGCCGAAGACGGGTCGCCCTTGAAGTCGGCACCGACCTTGTCGATCTCGTCCAGCATGAATACCGGATTGTTGGTGCCGGCCTTGCGGATTTCCTGAATAATACGGCCGGGCAGGGCGCCTACATACGTCCTCCGGTGGCCGCGGATTTCCGCTTCATCCCGAACGCCGCCCAGGGACATGCGAACAAAGTCACGTCCAAGGGCTCTGGCAATGGAGCGGCCCAGGGATGTCTTGCCGGTCCCGGGCGGGCCGGAAAAGCAGAGGATGGGGCCCTTTGACTGGGGATTCAGCTTGCGTACGGCAAGATATTCCAGGATACGCTTTTTGGGCTTCTCCAGTCCGAAATGGTCCTTGTCAAGAATGGTCCTTGCCCGTTGAATATCAAGCATATCCTTTGAACTGTCATCCCAGGGCAGGGTGGTGAGCCAGTCAAGATAGGTTGCCGACACCGTATATTCGGAGGACGACGGATGCATTCGGGTAAAGCGATCCAGTTCCCGCATGGCCGCCTTGTGGGCCTCTTCCGGCATATTGATCTGCTCAATTTTAGCCCGGTATTCCTCAGCCTCAACATTTTTGTCGTCCTTGTCCCCCAGTTCTTCCTGAATGGCTTTCAGTTGTTTTCGCAGATAGTACTCTTTCTGTTGCTGGTCCATGTCCTCCTTGACCTGGGACTGGATCTTATCGCCCAGTTTCAATATCTCCAGCTGGTGATTGATCATCTTGGTGACCTTTTTCAGCCGGAGCTTGGTGTCAATGGTGGACAGCACCTCCTGCTTCTCATCAACGGAGGAGTTGATGGTGGAAGCGATCATATCGGCCAGGGAACCGGGCTCTTCAATCGTCGAGGACATGGCGCTCAGTTCGTTTGGAATCGCCGGCGAGATGCGCACCACTTCCTGATAGATGTTCGTGAGATTGGCCATGAGCCCTTCAATCTCTTTATCTTTTTTATCGTCTTCATTGATCTGTTCGATTCCGGCTTCAAGGTAAGGCACAAGCTTGGTGAATTCATTAATCTTAAACCGGTGCAACCCCTGAATCAGCAAGTGGATTTTATTATCTTCAGATTTCGCCATTTTCAGAATCAGGGCCGCGGTGCCCATGTCGTGAAGATCTTCGGGGGCATATTTGTTTTTTCGCTCCTGGATCTTTGTGGCCACCAGGCCGATAAGCCGGTCGCCTGACATGACCGCATCCACCATATCGGTGTACTCGGCCTGAGTGATCACAATGGGGATGATCATCTTGGGAAAGAGAATCCCGTCTGCCAGGGGCATGATCGGCAAATGTTCCGGGAGCTTTTCTGTGTTATCGGTGCTTATATTTTGAGACACGTTTACCGTATTATTATTCATTCAGTTCCTCCGGTAGCAGTTTCTGTTGTTCCGATACAGGGTATATCCGTATTCAGTTCTATTCCGATTCCAACTCATCGTCCAGGTTGCTGACAGGAATTTTTTTAGATTGCAGCGTCTGTTGCTGCTTGACCATGTTGATGGTCAGCATGCCCGCGGAAAACGAGGCTGATACCCGGTCCGTATCAATGGGAGCGGGAAGATAGAGGATCCGGTCGAACTTGCCGTATTGAATTTCCGCAAGGCGGAATTTTGTTTTTTCCCCGAGGTTGGGGGATTTGCGGGCACCGGAAATCCTGACGGCCCGCTGATTTATTTCAATCTCAATGGAATCTTTTTTTATGCCGGCAACAGCGGCAACAATAGTGATCTGTTCGGGGGTTTCATAAAGGTCCATATGGGGCACCCACTTGGTGTTAAAGCGTGAATACATGGGGTTGACCGCCCCGAAAATGTCATCCATTGTTTTCTTCAGTTCAGACCCTATCTGATCCAGGTCGGTGCTCAGGTGAATCTTAATGTAGTCCATGTTATACTCCTGTAAAGTGCATTCACTTTTTTCCGTATTCCAGCGCGGTGCGGAACGCTTGATCGTGTGTTAAAAACAACTATACATGTTTAAAATGAACACGAAAAGCCTGTTGTCAAAAAAAAGTTTTGGAATTTTCGGATTAGAATCTATCCTGATAATATGTTACATTAACCCTATTTTACGCAGAAATCAAATGTTTTCAGTTGATTCTTCCGTGTTTTACGTTTTTGAGAGGTATTGATGAATCCTTCAGATGAGCAGAAAGTGGCGGAATGGGGCAGCGCTATTGAAAACGTCATCACCATTGAGGCGCTACTGGGAACGGATGAGGCCAGTAAACGCCTTGCCGGATTCTGCCATCAGTTAAGCCGTCTGGCCCCGAAGCTGCAGGTCATGCATGAGAAAAAAAAAGATGCCGAACCCGGCCTGTCCATTGCCCCCAATATAATCTACCGGGCTGTGCCCGAAAACCGGGAGCTTGACCTGTTTCTAAAAAGTCTCGACAATACCCTCTCAGCGGCTGGATCCGTGATAAAACCGCCCGATCCGGCAAAAGTGGCGCTGATTGACTCTCCGGTTCAACTGGATGTGTTTATCTCCTCTCACTGTCCGTTCTGTCCCCATGTGGTGTCGGCACTCCTGCTGCTGGCAAAGACCGCTCCACCGGTTCACGTGAATATCATTGACGGCACCCTGTTTAGAACGGCTGCAGAAGCAAATAATATAAAGGCCGTACCCACGGTTATTTTAAATAACGATTTCCGCTGGAGCGGCCAGGTGGACATGAACGAAATCCTGGATGTGGCTGTAAGCGGTGCGGATGCCGATTTCGGGGTTGACACTCTCAAGGCCATCGTAGAGGCCGGCAACGCCGAAACCGTGGCAAAAATGATGCTGGACAAGGATGTCTTGTATTCCGCATTCATCGATTTACTGGTGGATGAAAAGTGGTCGGTGCGGCTCGGCGCTATGGTGGTGTTTGAGTATCTTAATGAAAGCAGCGTTGCCCTGGCCGGTCAGGTGGTGGAGGCCCTGTGGGAACGGTTCGACAATGTGGACGATAGTGTCAGGGGCGACATCCTTCACTTGTACGGCGAATCCGGCCGGCAGGACGCCCTTGAGAAAGTCAGGACCGTGCTGAAAGGGGATTATGCTGAAGAAATACAGGAGGCGGCCCGGGAGGCCCTTGAGTAAAAAATTATTTCTCGCAAAGGAGGAGGGAAGATGGTAAAGCACAAGCCCCAAAAGGTCGAAAAATTCAATATGGCTCACTACTTTCTGTTGTTCCTGTTGATTGTCAGCCTTTTTTTCTGCTATCGCATTCTCAAGCCCTATTTGAACCCCATCTTTTTTGCACTTATTCTGGCCGCCCTGTCCGGCCCGGTATATCAATGGATTGAGAAAGGGACAAAGGGACGGAAGAATCTGGCCGCCCTGTTGTCATGCGCGCTCCTTACCATGGTGATTATTGTTCCCTTTCTGTTTTTGCTGCTGGTGATCATCAACCAGGGCATCCAGTCTTTTACCGCTATCAGCGCATGGATCGCGGCCGGCAATTTGGAAAGACTCCAGGAAACGCCCCTTATCGCCAGTGTGCTGACCTGGACCCGGCAGTATGTGCCCGACCATGTGATGGCAGACCTGGATTTGAAAACCGCGGCTGTCAAGGCATCTTCTGCAGCGGGCAAAACACTGGTCAGTCACGGGGGGCAGTTTATCGGTAATATATCGGTGGTTATCGCAAAATTCATGCTCATGATTTTTGTCTTCTTTTTTGTACTCAAGGACCAGGATAAACTCTACGAATATTTGCGCCATCTGAGCCCCCTGTCATCAAAGCATGAGGCCATCCTGATGCAGAAGATAAAGGATGTGGCAAAATCCGCTTTATTGGGCAGCCTTGTCACCGCCCTTGCCCAGGGCGCAGCCGGCGGTATTGCATTTGCCATCTGCGGACTGCCCGGGTTTTTCTGGGGCGCCATGATGGCCTTTTCATCACTTATCCCTATGGTGGGCACCGCCTTGATCTGGGTGCCGGCGGCAGCCTATCTCTTTATTTCCGGTTCATGGGGCTTTGGGGTCTTTATGGTGGTCTGGTCTGTCGTTGTCGTTGGCATGCTTGATAATTTTCTCCGCCCCCTGTTCATGAAAGGCGGCGCCGGCATGAGCACCGTGATCATCTTTTTTGCCATCCTCGGCGGCATCAACTACTTCGGCCTGCCCGGGCTGATCTACGGCCCCCTGATCGTAGGCATCACCATGGTCCTGCTTTATATCTATGATCTGGAGTTCAGTGAGTTCCTGAATGATCAGGACAGGAAGTGACCCTTTTGTAAAGATATTGATTGCTGCGTTGCGGTGCATTTTTCGTCACCTCACGGTACAATGCAGGAACGAATCCTGGTTCGCCTGTCGGCAGTCTAACGATTCGTTATATGAAAGGTAAATTATGGATACGGCAGTATTAATGTGGGGAGTGATATTCGGGGCTATCGGCCTTGGCTTCTTTGTATATGGTAAAAAGCAAAAAAGGATAATCCCCCTTTTAAGTGGCATAGCCCGGTTATTTCACGAGTCGAGTTCGCCGCAGATGCGAGGCGCAGCATGTGAAGCTGTAGTCAATCTGCTGCGAACATGCTGCAACAAAGCAGGTGCGGTGAAATCGGCTCGCCCGAAGGGTGAAATTTTTTGATATAAAAAGGCTTTTATTCCGCAAAAACCAAACGACAATTTGTAATTGTGGAATGTCTGCTAAAAACAACCCAACCTATCGCAATAAAAGTATAAAATAAAATTAATCAAAAAATTTCATGAAATATCCGGGATAAGGCTGATGGTGATTCCATATTTTATCGCCAATGCAGTCATTCTTGTTATTGCCGGTATTATTTTAGTGGTCATCCCTTTTGTTTTAAAACGATAAGGATAGAAAAAAACCCGGCAGAAGCCATTGCCGGACCTGGGCATGATAAGGATCAAGAATGACCAATCATATCAATGGCGTCACATTGCTGCATGAAAAATTCCCGACAGATCAGTATTATCCGTTTACATTACCGGTTTTCAACCAGACAGAGCGCCTGCTGTTTGACAGGCCGGTGACGATTTTCGCCGGGGAGAACGGCACGGGGAAATCCACTTTAATCGAAGCCATGGCGCGGGCGTGTAATATCCATATCTGGCGAACCGCAGGCGGTGCACGATACCAGCCCAATGGATATGAAGAAATGTTACACCACTGTCTTTGGATTGAATGGTCAAACGGACGGGTGCCCGGAGCGTTTTTCGGGTCGGAGATATTCAAGGATTTCAAAAATGTCCTGGACGAATGGGCGACATCCGATCCGGGACAACTCAAATACTTCGGGGGGCAGTCACTGGTGACACAATCAACCGGCCAGTCCATGATGGCATACTTTCGTTCGCGATATCAGATTCAGGGGCTCTATTTTCTTGATGAACCGGAAACCGCGCTGTCGCCCAGGAGTCAGCTCGAGCTGTTGAAGATCATCGGGGAGAACAGCCGGGCGGGTCATGCCCAGTTTATCATGGCGACGCACTCCCCCATATTAATGGCCTGTGAAGGTGCCGCTATATACAGCTTTGATCGGATACCCATACAAACGATTGCGTATGAAGCAACCGACCATTACAGGATCTACAGGGATTTTCTGGCAGACAGGCGTAAATATCTGGACAAAGACAATTCATCCGATCCGTCTGATATCTGAAAAGTTTATACAATACCGGACTCGGAGAAAACTTGACGCGTGAAATATGATGGACTCGTAAAAAGTCGATTTTGGGACGGCAAAGTAAAAAGTTCAAGTTCGCGGCGCGCAAATCTCGAGGAATGGAGCGTACTTAGTTGTACGTGACATGACGAGAGATGCAGCGCAACAAAGAAATTGGACTTTTTACGAAGCCGTCAAATATCCGGGTTAAAATATTCATATCTACCCATTGTCGCTGCATTCATCAGAGACTGAAAAAACCTGCCCGGTTTCTTGAGTTCAATAAAGTCGAAGGGAGGTGCCCCATGTCTGAAAAGCCCACCTATGAGGAACTTGAGCAAAGGCTCCGGGAGTTGGAGGCGGTTGAAACCGATCGCAAACGAGCGATTGCTGCATTACAGGAAAGCGAGGGCCGCTTGCGGTCATTGATTAATGCCCTGCCGGACCTGGTGTGGCTGAAAGATATGGAGGGCGTCTATCTGGCCTGTAACGCCCGGTTTGAAACATTTTTTGGTGAAAAAGAGAAGGATATTGTCGGAAAAAACGATTATGATTTTATGGCTGAGGATCTGGCTGATTTTTTCCGTTCATATGACCAGGCGGCGCTAGAGAAAGGCGGGCCGAACGTCAATGAGGAGGAGATTACCTTTGCCCAGGATGGCCATCGTGAAATTATTGAAACCATTAAGACCCCCATGTATTCAACAGATGGACGATTATTGGGCGTCCTGGGTATAGGGCGTGATATCACAGAACGGAAACAGACCGAGGCGGCCCTGCATGAAAACGAGGAAAAGTATCGCGTGCTTTTCAATGCCTTTCCACTGGGGATTACCATTTCTGATGCATCCGGTAATATTGTTGAATCCAATGTCAAGTCAACCGAGTTACTGGGCATTCCCGTACATGAACAACAATTGCGTACCATTGACGGACCCGAGTGGCGCATTGTCCGGCCGGACGGTTCTGACATGCCGCCGGATGAATGGGCGAGTGTTCGCGCTTTAAAAGAGAAACGTATGGTGAAAAATACGGAAATGGGCATAATGAAATCGGATGGAACAACCATCTGGCTTAATGTTGTGGCCGCACCGCTACCCCTGGAAAAGTACGGTATTGTAATTACATATAGCGACATCACGGATCGCAAACTGGCTGAAACGGAACAGGCCGCCACACAACAGGAACTCATAAAACGGAACCGGTTTATTGAAACGATTCTGGCACATCTGCCCATCGGGCTGGGTGTCAATTACATCAACAGCGGTGAAGTGACCTTTATCAATAAAAAATTTGAAGAAATTTATGGCTGGCCTCAAGCGGATTTTCCCAATATCGCCTGTTTTTTTGACTACGTATTCCCCGATCCTGAGAGGCGCGACATTTTAAGGGAAAGAATCCTGAGTGATATCGCCTCCGGCGATCCGGCCCGAATGGAGTGGGAAGATCTCGAAATTAGTACAAAAAAAGGGGAGAGAAGGGTCGTTTACGCGAAAAACATTCCCATTCCGGATCAAAACCTCATGATTTCAACTGTACAGGATGTAACGGCACAGCGAAAACTGGAGGCTCAGGTGCAGCAGGCCCAGAAGATGGAATCAATCGGACGGCTTGCCGGTGGTGTGGCTCATGACTTTAATAACATGCTGAACCTGATCATCGGCCATGCGGATATGGTCCTGGAAGATCTGGATGGCGCATCGCCGTTCTATGATAACCTGGTGGAAATCAAGAAAGCCGGTGAACGGTCAGCCGATCTGACCCGTCAACTCCTTGCGTTTGCCCGTAAACAGACCGTTTCTCCAAAGGTGCTCGATCTTAACAGAACCATAACAGGCATGACCCGGATGTTGCAGCGTCTTATCGGAGAGGATATCGATCTGCGGTGGGTACCAGGCGAGAATGTGTGGCCGGTGAAAATGGATCCCAGCCAGATCGACCAGATTCTGGCCAATCTCTGTATCAATGCCCGGGATGCGATAACGGACATCGGCAGCATCACCATCGAAACAGCCATTGCAGAATTTGATGAAACTTATTGTGACGATCATCCCGGATTCATTCCCGGTGAATATGTGCTTCTTGCAGTCAGCGACAACGGTTGTGGGATGGATGCCGAGACCCTTGCATGTATCTTCGAACCGTTTTTCACCACAAAGGAATCCGGCAAAGGCACGGGGCTTGGATTGGCCACGGTTTACGGCGTGGTCAGGCAAAACCATGGTTTTGTCAATGTTTACAGCGAACCCGGGCTGGGGACGATCTTCAGAATCTACCTTCCGCGTTATCGGACCAGGGCGGATCTGTTGCCGGAAGAGAGAAAAGAACAATTCACCGAAACCGGTCATGAGACGATTCTGCTGGTGGAAGATGAAGAAGCGATTTTGAGAATGACGACGCTGATGCTTAAAAAGATGGGCTATCAGGTACTGACCGCCAGAACACCGGGCGAAGCCATTCACCTTGCACAGGCCTATGCCGGCGAGATCCAATTGATCGTGACCGATGTGGTAATGCCTGAAATGAATGGGCGGGATCTTGCAACGCATCTAATGACCATGTACCCCGGTCTCAGGCATCTATTCATGTCCGGTTACACTGCCGACGTTATTGCCCACCACGGTGTTTTGGATCCGGGTGTGAATTTTATCCAGAAACCTTTTTCAAGGAGACAGCTTGGTGAAAAGGTCCGGGAGGCGCTGGATAAGGACATATAAGGGATTCCGCATTTTGCCCTGCGGTTTTACGACATTGCACCCAAAGGGAGTTACCTTTCATGAGGGGGGCTCGGCAGATCATTGACAATGCTTCTCAGATAGGCGGTGGCAATTTTGATATCAACACACACAGTATAGAGCAGTACGGCAAACTGAATGCCAAAAATGATGCTTTCAAGGCGGAAAAAAAAGTCTGCAGTGTCTGCAACGATCAGAAAAGGCGTCAGCATTGCCGATACCAGTAACAGATAGTAACGAATGGTAATCTTTTTGCCATCTTTGCTTGACATTACAACATCGACGATTTTCAACAAAAAAAAGATCAGCGTAATATCTGCCGCACTCCACATGAGCCCCTGGATTTTTGTTGCCAACAGGTAAACGGCCGGTGAAAACCCTTTAGCGATGACAGAGAAAAAAGGTTCTATAAAGCTGAAGGTCATGCGGCACCCCTTTTCAGGTTGCGCTTCAACAGCAGAAAGATTTGAATGGCAATCAGGGCCACTGCCCATTCTATCAGAATCCAGAATATCCCGCAGATTTTAATGTAGAATTTGAGAGCATTATCCACAACACTGAAGGTGCCGCCGTGTTGACAAAGATATGCGTGGAATGCAAAGTGATAGAACACAAATCCCGCCAGAAGGGCGCCGCAGGCAACAGCAGGGCCGAAAAGGGTAACCACGCGGAAACGTCCGGAGGATTTGCCCGGCAACTGATTATTCAGGACTGTTTTGAGCAGTATGTAAATCCGCAGAATATAAACGGCAACCGCCCCCTCAATGATGACCCACATCGTACAGATCAGATTCCACATACTGCCGTCATAAATACTGTAAAAAACCGTATCAGCCATGCCAAGCAGGCGGCCCGCGATAAGATCTCTGCCAAAGGTTAATGCCGTTACAGTGATAAATACACACACGCAAAAGAGCAGGTAGCTGTGCTGTCGGGACCGGCCGGTTTCTATATACAGCAGTCCCTTGCGCACAAGCACCATGATCAGGCCTTCGGCAAAGAGCCAGAAAATCGCCATGCTTTTCATGAATACAGACAAAACCGCCTCCTGTGGAAACCATTAAGACAGCAGGCAGGCGGACATGTCAAGAAAATACGGCGTTTGTTCTATTGATTACAGCCGGAATATCTGATTCCGGAGGACTGTTTGGCGGGAAAAGCGGTGCCGGAAAACAAACCCCCCCGCCTGATCTCATCAGGCGGGGGGGTTTGAATGAAAAGGTTTTGCGTTTGTTTATGCCTCAGAGGCAATATCGCAAAGTTATGCTTTTTTTCTGAAACGTCTGGTGGCTGCCAGACCGAACAAGCCGACGCCCATGAGCAACAGTGTGGCCGGCTCGGGAACAGGATCAGTTGGTGTAAGGTCGTCATCCAGCAGCAGGCTGTCGGTATCTGCATAGAATGTAAAACCAGTGCTGAGGCCATTGTCGCCAAAATCAAGGGAAAGGGTGCGGTAAAGATCGCCATAAAAAACACCGTCAACGGATACCATGTCTGAATAGAGGGCATCAATAAAAGCGGAAGAGGTTGTGTTAAAAGCCATGCCGTTTTCTGAACCCGGAGAAGAATCCGGAGGGTCATAATAACCGGAAAGAACATCAAAAACCGCATCGCCGGTTCCGGCGTCGATAACAAGGCTGGACAGATTAATGCCGGCATCCAGAGAGAGTGTTAACGGCCAGCCACTGCCAAAAGTATCAAAAGTATCACCACTAACGCTGAGTCCCCATCCTGCACCGGTTACACCGCCGGAAGCAGCACCTGTGACGGACCATATCTGTGTATCCACAGTGCCGTCTGAGAGCGTTGCAGTGATGGTCATGCCAGCCATATCATCACCAGAGGTCGAATAACCGGTCAGTCCGGAGGTGTTGTAGGTCGTGCCATCAACATATGAAACCGTATAAGCAAACACGCTGGGTGCGACCAGCAGTGCTGTCAGTAGGACGCTTAATAAAATTAATCCCTTTTTCATTTTAGATCCCTTTCTTTATTTTGTGTTTATCAAGTTTAAAAAAATGTTCTTGCGTTTGTTCGATTTCAGGTAAAACGCCCCTCCTCCTTTCTTTAAATAAATTTAAATAGTTATAATAATTCAACTTTAATTCCCGATTGATGTTATTAAATGAATGCAATAAGCAAGCCAAATTATAACATATTGATTTATCGGTTATTTTTTATAAATTTTTCCCCATGCGGTTTTATTGTAAAAAAAATCGACACGCAATTTCACGGGATTTTCTGCCATCTAATGTTCAAAAACTTTAACATGTTAAATTCAGTGAAAAATTCAATGAGGGGGATAAATGTAAAAGAACGCCGGCGTATTTGCGGAAAAAATCTGTCGAAATTTTTTACATAAGTTGGCTGATTTGGAGCGCTCGTGGGTCAGCATAGATCTTCAGAGGGGCATAGGTATGTTCCACCTGTTCGAATAAACCATAAATTAAGTTAGTTGAACTGTGTCGAAAGTTTTTTCAAAAAATGCTTGACACCGATCACTTTGTGATACATAATGTATACAAATGTATCACAACAAAAGGGGGTCAAGATGGCAGAAGACAACAAAAAAGAGCGGGTGTTGCATACGCGGATTACTCCGGATCTGGACCAACAGATCCGGGAAAAAGCCGGTTCCATGGGTATTTCAGTATCCAATCTGGTCCGCAACATTCTCGGCAATACCGTTGATCTGGTGGAAGACATTGTGTCTGACAGCGCTCAGCTTGCCCGGTCCACGCGTACGCGACCGGAACAGACTTCTACCGGTGAAACGCCAGCTTCCGGGACTCAAGCCGAGGCCGGGGCCGGATCCGGGCAGGGACGCATTGTGGGATGGCAGGAGGCCGTTTTGAACCTCAATGCGGTGTGCAACGATTGTAATAAAATCTTAACAAAAGGAAGCCGTGCGGCGATCGGTATTGTAGACGGTAACGGGCCGCGCCCGACAATTTGTTTGAACTGCCTTAAGGAGATAACCCATGACAACGAAACCGAAGCCAACGACGGATAACCGCCGCCAATTATCACTTGTATCCACTGCACGCCGGCGACTTCAGAAACCTCTGCTCAGACGGGTGGGGCGAGTGGCCAACAGCTCTTCCAACCTGGTGCGGAACATTCTGGGCAACACGGAAAAGCTGGTCAATGATGTTGTTCGCGATTCACTCGAGGTCGCCGGTGAAGCCGAGTCCTTTATTGCCAAAGCATGGGAGCACGCCGGCACCGTCAATGCAACGATCCGTTCCACCCCGCGATTTGCCCGTATTTTCAGGGAGTTTGTTCGAATCGCAGCCGATTACCGGCTTCATTCGCTGAAAGCCCGGTTTTTAAGCCCTGAAGATGCGGCGCAGGTGCTTGAAGCGATTCATCAGCGCAATGCGGCCCGGCTTTATGATCTGTGCATCGAGATGCGCGGCGGTCTGATCAAAATCGGGCAGTTTGCATCCACATATGTGAACGCATTGCCGCCGGTATACGCGGAATATCTGGCAAAGCTTCAGGACAGGGTGCCGCCGGTCCCGTTTGATGCCATCGCCCATCGTATTGAATCTGAATTCGGCCTGCCGGTAGACCGGATTTTTGCCTGGATTGATCCCGAGCCAATTGCCGCCGCTTCTCTGGCCCAGGTCCATGCGGCTGAACTGTTTGACGGTACGCAGGTGGTTGTGAAAGTCCAGATGCCGGCCATTGAAAAGACTGTGGAAATAGACCTGACTGCTTTTAAACTCACGGCGGATGTTGTGAATGAATTTTTTCCGTCACTCGGGCTGCCTGAAATCAGCCGGGCCCTGGCGGCCTCGGTGGAAAGGGAGCTGGACTACCGGGATGAGCTTGCCAATATTCTTGAATTTAAAAAACATCTCAATGGCGATCCCCGCATTGTGGTGCCAACGGTCTATCCTGACCTTTCCACCCGGCGCGTGTTGACCATGGAGAGACTGGAGGGCTGTCGTCTGGCCGATTTTCTGGAAGACGCCTTGCCGGACCGGCGGAATGGTTTGCTGGCGCTGCTTGCGGAAAGTTTCTGCAGTCAGATTGTCACCCATGGATTCTTTCATGCCGATCCCCATCCGGGCAATATTTTTGTATTATCGGGCGACCGGCTGGGATTGATCGATTTTGGCTGCATGGAGCGATTTTCACCGGAAATCTATGACCGGTATATGCAAATGATTGGGGCAATTCTCACCGGTAATGCTGCGGATCTGGCCCGGCTTTTTGAAGAAATGGGGTTTACAAGCAATGGGGCGGCAAATGAATCACTGCAAGATATGGCAGGGGATTTTCTTGAACTTTTGATGCTTCAGCCCGGCCAGAGCCTGGCGGATGTGGATCAGGCGGAAAAGCTCAACAGGGGGTTGGAGCTGATGCGGCAGTATCCATCTGTACGGGTGCCCAGGCATTTTGTCCTTCTCGGACGGGTGCTTCTTACCCTGGGCGGCATTATGATGAACCATAATCCGGATATTGATGTCTTTTCCCTGATCTTCAAGGAAGTGGCCAAAAAGAGTGCAAGCAATTAGACAATTCATGTAAAAAAGTCAATTAATAACAGAATGTTGACGTTTATTATCTGATGTTATGGATTCTTTACTGATAGCTGTGAAGGCCGGGCAGCAGATTCACGCCGAAATAAGTGAACAGCACGGCGGCGAATCCCGCAATGGCGAACCATGCAATGCGCTTGCCGGTCCAGTTGCGCATCAGGCGCACATGGAGCATCGTCGCATAAACAAACCAGGTGATTAATGACCATGTCTCCTTGGGGTCCCATCCCCAATAGCGCCCCCAGGCGGTATTGGCCCAGACCGCACCGGTAATGATGCCCATGGAAAGAAAGAAAAATCCGAATACAACCGTCTGGTATATCAACTCCTCAAGCACATCCGCTGGCGGCAGGAGAGAGTAGATTCCGCTGGTGGCGGGCCCTCCTGCCGTGTCATCTTCAGTGACCTGATCCGCCACGATCAGGTAGACCACGCTGATACCAAAGGCAATGGCAAAGGCCGCATATCCCAGAAAACAGGTCATCACATGGGCGGAAAGCCAGTTGCTCTGCAGGGCCGGAATCAGCGGCTGAATCTCCTGATCCATTCCTTTACCCAAAGAGGCATATGCGAGGGCGATAAATGATATAAGCACGGCGGCCGCGCCAAGTCCCCGGGTCTTGAATTTTATCTCCAGACCCAGATAAACGACGCCGGTTGCAAATGCAAAGAAAATCAGGGATTCATAGAGATTGGTCAGCGGTGCATGGCCGTATCCCAACTGGTGGGATTCCAGCCACCGAAGGAGAATGCCGGCGAGGTTGGCCAGAACGGCGATCCATGTTGTAATAGTGGCGGCTTTTGCCGGCAGTTCGCGTTTGAAAGAGACGCCGGCCGCATATAAGATAACCGCCAGGCCGTATATGAATGTTGTGATGGACAATACAAAAGAACTGGTCATGAATCATTACCTCATGTATGCAAAGGTTTATTATTTGTTCAGAGCGTTTTGTTCAAGGGCACTACCAATCATCTCAGCCTTTTTTCGTGCAGTGATCTGATTCTTGTTGGACTTGGCCGACACCGTGAAAGAGGTTTGATTTTTTTCCTGTCTGGCATGTACGCAAAACCGCTGGTGGGACATGAAAAACGTGATATAAATGCCCGCGATGATCAATATAAAGCTGGCGTAGACAACCGGCACACCGGGATCTTTTCTGACCTGCAGGCCGGTATAGAAAGTCCGGTCGAGTTCTTCAATAGTGATAACGGTTCGGGCATTCTGCCGCATCTTGTCAAATCGTTCAAACCGGAGCGGCAACACAACCTTCTGTTCTGTTTCGCCATTTTTCATGTGGCCGATCAGCGCCTGCCCAAGACTGTGTTTATTCATAAACATGTAGTTATCCGTAAACTGCTCCAGGGTGAAGGTGCCCAGTTCCTCCGGTAATGTCACGGATTCCCCGAGAGACAGTGTTTTATGATAGGTCATGCCGCTTTCCCGGCTGGTGAAGGAGAGCTTGGCATTCTCGACATCCGCTGCGCCGTATGAAGACTGGAAAATGCTGATGCCTTTATAATGCATGGGTTTATTGACCAGGATATCTTTTGTCAGCACCGCCTTTCCATTGTCGATGATGGAAAGGGTTGACCGGTACTTTTTCGGCCGGCCGGAATCATAAAACAGAACCTCAAAATCATCACACCGGATTTCAAAATCCAGAGGTTTCTCCTGAGACGAGTTTCGTAATGTGATTACCCCGGCCTTTCCGCCCTCCGGGATGTTGACTTGTCCTTCAAAGCCGGTGATGGAACTGATCAATGTACCGCAAAGCAGCAGCAGCACACTGAAATGGACCACATAAACGCCGAGACGGGATTTCCGGCCGTTTTCACCGAAAAGATAGAATCCGTTGCTCGTTGGTGAAAGCCGGGTAATGCGACAGTGCCTTTTGAGTTCTTTTTCAAACGGGGTTTTCAGTGTCTCCGGTGTCCCGCTTACGGTTATCGGATCGGTGGTGTTCTTTTTGGTAAAAGATCCCGGCGAAAAGGTTATTTTGTCGGGAAAGACAATTTTCCATACCTTTTGCAACCGGTCAATGGAACAGGCGACAATATTAATGGCAAGCACCAGTATCAACGCCTGGAACCAGAGAGAGTGGTACATGTCAAAAAGGTCCAGCACAGAGCCGATCGCGTAAGTGATCTGGCTGAAATTCATCCGGTAAAACAGGTCCGGCTGGTTCTGGGGTATCACCGTTCCGACGGCTGCTGTTGCGGCGATGACCAGCAGCACAACAACCGTCAGCTTGACGGACACAAACAATTGCCATATGGGTAAGAAAAAGCCCTTATCCGGGGTGTTGCCGTTGTTTGCCAATGTGCATCTTCCTTAACGATTGGATTGACATTTGCGCCTGGATGGGGTTCTCATCCGGGTCTGTTGTTTTTAACAGATTATCCCCGCTCACTTCAAGAAAAAAGAAATCCGGTTGATTTTTCCCTGTTTTGATCTTATGTGTATAATTAATGAAGAGAGAATATCGCAATCCAATTCCCACCGTGGATATTATTATTGAGACACCCGGCGGCATCGTGCTGATTGAACGGCACAACCCCCCTTACGGCTGGGCATTGCCCGGCGGGTTTGTAGACTATGGTGAATCCCTTGAGGATGCGGCGGTTCGGGAGGCAAAAGAAGAAACAGGCCTGGAAGTCGCCCTCGTGGAACAGTTTCATGCCTACTCTTCGCCGGACCGGGATCCCCGGCAACATACCCTGACGGTAGTTTTTATCGCCGGGGCCGAAGGCCGGCCCAATGCCGGTGATGATGCGAAAAACGCGGCTGTGTTTGAAATAAGCGCGCTGCCGTCTGAATTCGCCTTTGATCACGGCCGGATTGTAACGGACTATCTACGTTACCGGAACGGGGAGTCAAGACGCCGCATTTTTGGTTGATCCGGCTTTTTTTTGCCACCATACGCTTTTTTACTTGCAGTGACGCATCTCTGTTGTTATATAAGCAAGCTCACATTTGATCACATATGATCTGCGACCCCTTGCATCATAAATAGTGACGGAATCAGATAATAATAATTTCCTAAACAAATGGTGGCAGGGTGAGTTGCATGTATAATCCGGTAATGATTTTGTAAAAAGGTTTTATTTAAAAAAGGTTAACGCAAGATGGCTGCAAACATTCGAAAGATGAGGAATATCGGCATCAGTGCCCATATCGATTCCGGCAAGACCACGCTCACGGAACGCATACTTTTTTTTACAAAACGGATCCATGCCATTCACGATGTCAAAGGCAAGGATGGCGTGGGCGCTACAATGGATTCCATGGAGTTGGAAAAGGAGCGGGGCATTACCATTGCCTCGGCTGCCACCTTCTGCCAGTGGGATGGCCACAATATCAACATTATCGACACACCGGGACATGTGGACTTTACGATTGAAGTGGAGCGGGCGCTTCGGGTACTGGACGGGGCCATCCTTGTTTTGTGCGCGGTCGGCGGGATTCAGTCCCAGTCCATTACCGTGGATCGCCAGATGAAACGCTATAAGGTGCCCTGTATCGCATTCGTAAACAAGTGCGACAGAAGCGGCGGCGATCCCTACCGGGTGACCCGGCAGCTTTCAGAAAAGCTCGGCCATAATGCCGTGATGATGCAGATCCCCATCGGACTTGAAGCGGATTTTCAGGGCGTCGTGGACCTGATAACAATGAAGGCCGTCTATTTTGAAGGAGAGAACGGCGAAGATGTAAAGGTAACGGAAATTCCTGAGTCCATGCGCGCGGAAGCCGAGCAGCGGCGGGAGGCCCTGATCGATGCTGCTTCTGAATTTTCCGATGAACTCACTGATGCTGTCCTGGAAGAAACGCCGATTTCGGAAAAAATGGTTCTGGAAGCGGTGCGCCAGGGAACGTTGACCCGGAAACTGACACCGGTTTTTATGGGATCCGCTTATAAAAACAAAGGTGTTCAGCCACTTCTGGATGCTGTGAATGCATTTCTGCCGGCGCCGGAAGAAGTTCCAAACGAGGCGCTGGATATGAATAACGCGGATGCACCCGTTCCGCTTGAAAGCGATCCTGCAAAGCCACTGGTTGCCCTTGCTTTCAAACTTGAGGACGGCCGCTACGGCCAGTTGACCTATGTCCGGGTCTATCAGGGCACGCTGGCCAAAGGCGAAACCATTGTCAACGCGAAAAATCGAAATAAGGTCCGGGTAGGGCGGCTGGTGCGGATGCATGCCGATCAGATGGAAGAAGTGGACAAAATCCGGGCCGGCGGCATTGGTGCACTGTTCGGTATTGACTGTGCGTCCGGCGATACATTTACCGCCGAGGGGCTGGGCGTCAGCATGACATCCATATTCGTACCCGATCCGGTGGTCTCCCTTGCCATTAAACCGGAAAACGAGAAATCGGAAGTGGCCATGAGCAAGGCCCTTGGCCGGTTTTCCCGTGAAGACCCGACGTTTCGGACCTATGTGGATGAAGAAACCAAAGAGACAATTATTCAGGGCATGGGTGAACTGCACCTGGAAGTTTATGTGGAACGTATGAAGCGGGAATACAATGCCGTTATTGAAACCGGCAGCCCCCAGGTGGCATATCGGGAGACCATTACCCGTCAGGCGGCATTCAACTATACGCACAAAAAACAGACCGGCGGGGCCGGTCAGTTCGGCCGCGTGGCAGGATATATTGAACCGGCGCCGGGGGAAGGGTTTGTATTTGAAAACAATATCACAGGCGGCGATATTCCCACTCAGTTCATTCCGTCCTGCGAAAACGGGTTTAAAAAGTGCCTGGGAAAAGGGCCGTCCATGGAATTTCCGGTGGTGGATATTCGTGTGGTGATAAACGACGGGGCCTTCCATGCAGTCGATTCTTCGGAAATTGCCTTTGAGTCGGCGGCGCGCGGCGGGTTTCTGGATGCCTATCCCAAAGCCGGCCCGGTGATCCATGAACCCATCATGAAAGTGACCGTGGAATCCCCCACCGACTTTCAGGGCGCGGTGATGAAACTTCTGAATCAGCGCCGGGGCATGATCGTCGGAACCCAGGAAGAGGGGGTAAATGCCACCATTGAAGCCCAGGTCCCGCTGGCCGAAATGTTCGGGTTTTCGAATGTATTGCGTTCCGCCACGCAGGGCCAGGCGCAGTTTTCCATGGAATTTTTAACCTATCGGGAGGTGCCTGTGCAGATTGCCGAGGAATTGAAGAAGAGAAAAGGAGAACAAAAATGACATCCCATGCTATCCCCGAATCATTGAAGCCCATTGCCGCCATCACCAACACTGCATTGCCGGCCGGCCGGATCGGGGCTGTTGTGGCCCGGGCCGGCGTGGGAAAGACCCCATTTCTTGTGCAGGTTGCTTTAAACGGGATGTTTTACGGTAAAAACGTGCTGCATATCAATCTGTCCGCCACCGTGAAAAAGACGGTGGTCTGGTATAAAGAGATGTTCTCCCACATGGCCGTCCGTCATTCACTGGGGGGGGTGACCCTGGATGACCTGATTGCCAGGCGTTTCATCATGACCCTGAAAACCACCGGTTTCTCTGTTGCCGGGCTGCAGGAACGCATATCCGATTTGCAGGAGCAGAATATCTTTTCGCCGGACATTTTAGTGGTGGATGGCCTCTCCTTTGAAGAATCACGACGGTCGGATGTTTCGGAACTTAAAGCCCTGGGTGACAGCTTTGGCCTGAAAACCTGGGTCTCCGTTCCCGCTCATCGGGATGAGCCACGGGATAAAAGGGGGATGCCGGCCCGTATTACGGAAGTGGCCGATCTGTTTGACCTGATATGGGAACTACTGCCGGAAGGGAAAAAAATTCTGGTGACACCCTTGAAACAGATTGAATCGGTTGATGAAGATGCCATGCTGTTTATGGACCCGGCGTCCATGCAACTGGACGCTTCGAAGACAGCTTCGTAAAAATTACCCTTTTCCCGCCAGTAAATGTCTGATGAAATCGTCAATGGCCCGGTAGACCCGTACAGACCCCTCGCCGTTGATAATTCCGTGACGATCGTAGTTGAGCAGCAGATATTCCTTGTCTTTTGCCGCGATCTTTTCAAATATTTTGCGCGACCCGCCGGGGTTCACTGTGGGATCTGCATGGGACTGGATGATCAGTGTGGAAATTTGAATTTTTGACAGATTGGACAGGGTGCGTTCCATGAGCCGTTCCAACTCGTGAACCCCGGCAATGGGGTTCCGGAGATAGTTGATATGCGGATTTTCCGGTTTGCTTTTGACAAACGGTCGCTGATGTTTGCCGGCATTGAACCGTTGCATGGCATTGTTCCACATATTGACAACGGGAACAAAGCGGGAGGCAAACTCCTGAAGCTGAAGCGGCGGGGCGATCGCAAAGATGCCTGCCAGGCCGTTCACCCGGGTGGCCAGCTCAAGGGTCAGCCCCGCGCCCATGGAGAAGCCACCCGCCACAACACGGTCACACCGGTTCCTTACAATGGCATAGCCTTCATCCACGGATTTAACCCAGTCATCACAGGTTCTGGTTGACAAATCCTCCGGTGCGGTGCCGTGACCTTTTAACCGGGGAGCGTATACGGTGTATCCCTGTTTGTTCAGATGGCGGGCCAGGTTCCGGATCTCCAGAGGCGCAGCCATGTATCCGTGAATGAGCACTATCCCCAGCCTGTTTGACTGGCCGCGCATTAAAAAGGGACGCCCCACATTCTTCTTTTTGGATTCTCCGGCAACAAAAAAATTGGCATAATCTCTTTCAAAATCAAAATCCGCTTTCATGACCAGATGGCTTGATACCATGTCCCGAACGGTTTCGGGGGATTGTTCGGCGATTTCTCTGATAACGGCCTGAAAGTCGCCAAGGGGCTCTACCTCATTGGCGATAACGGCAACCGGGTTTTCCACCCGTGCATTGTGCATTTCCGGTATTTCAAATATTCGTTCATGCTTGACCAGGGTACTGTTCTCCTGTTTCACCACGCCGGTGTTTTCCGCAACCGTCATAAAATTTTTAAACTGGTCGTGCCGGTCGTCGGTGAGTAAATGGGTCTGATCTTTTGTCAGACTGGTATGACGCGGGGTCTCGATTTTTATAGAGGCAAACCGGGTCGCCACCAGGTAAGCCCGGCATCTGAAATCGTCCTCGGATATTGCATGAGACGGTATCTGTTTGAGTAAAGATGCAAAGATATGATCATGGTTAACGGTGGTCATGCTGTAGATGGCCGACATATAGCGCTCCATGACATGCACCGCTGTAGTCCGCAGCATCTTTTTTGCGGATATGGCGTCGCTGAAGTCGATACGGGCCTTTAGATTAATGTTCTCCTGAATAACATCCGGCTTCAGATACTGATCGATCCGGATGGGTTCGCCAAACCGGATATCAATATCCGCGCCCTTCAGCAGCATGGTGCCTTCCGCCCTGAGTTCTTCGATAGCACGGGCGGAAAGGTTATCAAACATGCCCCTGGCCAGATGGCTGACAATGTTCTCCTTTGCCCGGATGGGATAGTAGGTGATATTCACGGGAACCAGACAGGTGGATTCGGTCTTAACGTTTTCCAGGGACTCGATCTGGTAAAGATCCAGTAGACGTTTTGCCTCGTCCGGATAGATCTCCGCCATTTTTTGCAGGCGCTGACGGTAAAATTCCGTACGAAGGGCCAGGGTGGCGGCGCCGGTATGGGGCGGGTGCTTCCCCGCAGAAGAGGCGATCATAAACTGGCCCTTTTCGTTGACCACATCAAAAATTTTTTTATTTTTCACCATCCGGCCTTCCGGAAAAATCACCCAGCAAGCCTCATTGGTGAGCAGCGACTTGACAATCAGCCGGTCCCTGTCGGGCGCCTTGGTGGACAGCGCCCCGAGTTTTTCCAGAAAGGTGCCGAATCCCCCCTTGAACAGGTCATGACTGGCCAGCGACCAGATGGGACGATGGGTCAGTTTGTCCAGAAAATAGGGCAGCAGAAGGGTTTCCGCCCGTGTAAAGTGGTTGACCGCAAAAATAATAGGATTGGCATCGGGAATATTCTCGTTGTTGTGAATATTAATATTGGGATGGAGAAATCCCGATAAAGCCCTCAGGGCAAGGCCCGTGGTACGGTACGCAGACCGGTTCATGAATAATTGTCCCTCACCAGATTGTATTGTCCGGAATCGCTTTGGGTATTGTGTCTATGTTTCTATTTTACTGGATATACTAAAGGCTGACAAGCTTATTGACGCGTATCGCTATTTACTGCTGTTTACTGCTTGCCAGTATTGGAAAATTTTAGTATAATATATATTAAATACATTTCAATTCTTGACGGCTTCGTAAAAAGTCCAATTTCTTTGTTGCGCTGCATCTCTCGTCATGTCACGTACGACTAAGTACGCTCCATTCCTCGAGATTTGCGCGCCGCGAACTTGAACTTTTTACTTTGCCGTCCCAAAATTGACTTTTTACGAGTGCATCATTCTTGATATTCTTCTTTTTCCTAATTCATTGTTATCGTGAAATCACGATCCCTCGTATCTATTTTCGGGGAGGCATCATTGAAAGTGCTCATTGCCGAAGATGACAGTATTGCCGCATCAGTGCTTGAAGCTTTTCTTGCAGAACTGGGGCATGAAGCCGTAACCACATCCGATGGACAGACGGCATTTGAAACACTGCAGCGGGAGAAAATTCAAATACTGATTACGGATTATGCAATGCCGAACATGTCCGGGATTGAACTCACCAAAGCCATCCGGGACGCCGATTTTCCATACTATGTCTATATTGTTTTTCTGACAGGCCGGGATGACAAGGCAGATACCGTTACCAGTCTGGCTGCGGGGGCTGATGATTATCTGGTGAAGCCCTTTGACGCCGAAGAACTCCAGGTAAGGATTCGAAACGGCATCCGCATCCTGAAGCTGGAACAGGAACAGCGTCAGTATCATATTCAGATGATGCAATCGGAAAAAATGGTAGCCATTGGACAGCTTGCCGCGGGTGTTGCCCATGAAGTCAACAATCCGGTGGGATTTGTCAACAGCAACCTTTCCACTTTAACGGAATATGTGCAAGACATCGCCAGGGTCGTGGAAAAGGGAAGGTCATTTGTCAATACCGTGGCATCGGGAGATACTGATCTTCACAGCGAGGAAATTATTACCCGGGCCCGGGAGTTACAGCAAATGGATGATGATCTGGACATGGATTTTGTGCTTAACGACATCGGTGCGCTGCTGGCCGAAAGCCGGGAAGGACTGGACCGGATCAAGAAGATTGTGATTGATCTGAAGGATTTTGCTCATCCCGGGGACGAACAGATGGTTGAGGCGGACATCAATGCCGGCCTGGACTCCACGTTGAACGTGGTCTGGAACGAATTGAAGTACAAGGTGAGCCTGAAAAAGGATTACGGCCAACTCCCTTTTGTCAAGTGCTTCCCCCAGCAGTTGAATCAGGTGTTTATGAATATTCTTGTTAATGCCGCCCATGCCATAGAAGACAAAGGTGAGGTAACCATTACCACCCAGGCAGAGAACAATATGGTGGTGGTGCGTATCAGCGATACGGGTTGCGGCATTGCGCCTGAAAATATTTCCAAGATATTTGATCCGTTTTTTACCACCAAAGAGGTGGGCAAGGGGACAGGGCTGGGCATGAATGTGGCGTACAATATCATTCAGAATCACGGGGGCACGATCGATGTCAAAAGCGAGGTGGGCAAAGGCACAACGTTTGAGATAAGGGTGCCCGTCAGCGGTGCGGGGACTTCATAACATTTTCTGGTCAAGTCCACAGGCATTTGAATCGCGTCAAATCTTCTCAAATCTCATCATATTATATCAGTCTGAGGGAGGCACACGATGAAACGCTTGACAATCCTGGCGGTCTTTACATTATTAAGTTCGGTTATTGCCGGACAGATTGTTGCCGCAGATGGTCTGACAGATGTCAGGCAGCGGGGAACATTGCGCCACCTGGGCATTCCCTATGCCAATTTTGTGACCGGCAAGGGAGACGGGTTATGCGTTGAAGTCATGCAAGGGTTTGCATCATATCTTGGTGTGGAATACGAGTATGTACGCACCAACTGGCAGGATGTGTTCGGCGATCTGATTGGAAAGACGGTCTATCCCGAAGGTGAAGATGTATCTTTTGGAAAACGCGTTGCTATCCGCGGGGATTTGATTGCCAATGGACTGACAGTACTTCCCTGGCGTGAGAAAGCAGTGAAGTATTCAACCCCGACATTCCCGACTCAGGTCTGGTTGATCACGGCCAGTAACAGCGGCCTGAAACCCATTCACCCGTCCGGTGATATCAATCGTGATATTGCCGCAACCAAAGCCCTTTTAAGGGGACGGCATGTTCTGGGCAAAGCCGGAACCTGCCTGGATCCGTCACTGTATAAAGTAACACGAGCAGGCGCCCGTCCCGAGCTGTTTGACGGCAACCTGAACGATCTGGCGCCGGCGGTTATAAACGGCCTGGCTGAGACGGCCATTCTGGATGTTCCGGATGCACTGGTGGCTTTGTCCAAGTGGCCCGGCCGGATTCTGGTGCTGGGGCCGATCTCACCGCCGCAGGTGATGGGCGTTGGATTCCGGCCGGCAGATGACCGGCTGCGGCAAGCATTCAATAATTATTATGATAGAATGCGAAAGGACGGCACATACCAGGCTTTGGTCAGGAAGTACTATCCTGCCGTATTTGATTATTATCCCGACTTTTTCTCCCATCCGTTGCAGTAATGCAGAAACATGACATGAATCTGACAAACAACAGCATTATCCACGCTGATCTTCAGCCGGTTGATCCGCCCGCAACTTATCCCAGAAAATGGCAATGGACACTGTCGTTGTCGGTATTCGTTCTGATGGGAATTATTTCCTTTCTCCTATGGCGGAATTATCAGGTCCATGACCGTTTGCAGACAACGGCACTGCGTGAGATCGGGGAGGATCTGGCCAGCCGTGCCAGGGCGGTTAACTATTTTTTTCAGGAACGGGCAAACGATATTCAGGCACTTGCAGACAGTCATCTGGTTTCAGCCTATTTTGTGAACAAGGCCCTGGGGATGACCGATACTTATGGTCTCAAAGGCAGCCTGAAAGAAATTGAGCGGCAGTTCCGCGACCTGAACCGATCGACAGCACAGTCCATACAAGGCGATGAACGGCCTGTTTTTGACCGGCTGGCAATGTTTTCAGCAACCGGGCAGTTATTGGTGAACTATCAGGTGGAGACCGGAACTCCGGCCGGCCCGGATACCTGGAATGACATTGAACAATTAAACCTCCATCAGCAAAGTATCCGGCATACAAACTATGATGCGTCATCAAACGGCATGATTTTTCTGGCACCGATCCGACATCAGGGTGAATCGGGCAAATCAGTTGATGGATACATTGCCGGTTGGGTCATGTTTGATATTTTTTACCAGCGATTTCTGAGTTCCACCCATCGTGGCAAACACAGACAGGTATTTGATGAGACACTGATTTACAGCCCCAATACCGGCTGGCATCAAACCTACGATCTGGACGCTTTATTGCTCGATCAGCTTGAACAATATTTCTCCCATTCAGGAATCGAGAAAAAATCTGACAGTCTTAAAAATCTGTCGCATCTTGCTACACAACATTTTGAAACAATGGACTTTTTTTTTATTGAACATCCCTCGCGCCCCGGAGGCCGGCTCTTCGCAGTTGACACGGAACTGGATAAAGGTATTTATCTGGTTCGCATCATCCCGAAGGAATCCCTGGTGGATGCACAGGCGTCATCTCGCCTGTTGTTATTACTGGGGCTGATTGTCTTGACCATCATCAGCCTGGCTGTTTTTGTTTTGCGGTACGGCACTCTGGTTCATGCCCTTAAAGCCCGCCTGGTGGAATCCAACCGGCTTCAGGCGGAAGTAAAAAATGCCAACATCAGCTTAAACCGGGAGATTGACCGCAGGAAAGCCGTTGAATCACAACTCCAGGAGAACAATGAACAGCTTGAAGATCGAATCAAAGAACGGACAAGTGAAATTGAACAAATGCAGGGGCAGCTTGTCATGCAGGAAAAAATGGCGGCCGTTGGGCAACTGGCTGCCGGTGTAGCCCATGAAATCAATAATCCCGTCGGGTTTGTCAACAGCAATCTCACTACGTTATCGGATTACCTGTCGGATATGAGTCATCTGATCACCGAATATGAACGGTTGGCGGCTTATCTCGAAGAAACCACGCAACTGCCGGAGGCCATCATGGCGCAGATTCAGCACCTGGAAGAAATAAAGCGAAAGGTGGATATCGATTTTATTCTGGAGGATCTGTCCGACCTGTTAACCGAAAGCAGGGAAGGACTCGACCGGGTAAAAAATATTGTTCTTGATCTCAAGGATTTTGCCCATCCCGGAGAGTCAAGAAAAATTTATGCCGATATTAACAAGGGATTGGATTCAACCCTGAATGTTGCCTGGAATGAACTGAAATACAAAGTGCAGGTAATAAAAGATTATGGCGAGTTGCCCTGGATTTCCTGCCATGCCGATCAGCTCAACCAGGTTTTTATGAACCTGCTGGTTAATGCGGCTCAGTCCATTGAGACGAAAGGGGAAATTACCATTACCACCCGGGGGGACGACGATTGGGTGACGATAACCATCAAAGACACGGGGGCCGGGATTCCAAAAGAGAATCTGCCCAGGCTTTTTGATCCTTTTTTTACCACCAAGGCAGTTGGGCAGGGCACGGGACTGGGCTTGAACATGGCCTATAATATTATCAGAAATCATGACGGGGAGATTCATGTGGAAAGCGTTGTGGGCAAAGGAACAACCTTTACGATCCATCTGCCGGTAGATGACAGGGCGGAACAGAAGACAGGGTAGTAACGGAAAACCGGGGGTTCCTTCATTGACTTATTGCCATTATTTTGATAAACTGATTTAACTTCATTGATAACTCTGTGCTGCGATCCTATTTACAGACATTTTACTGTACTTCACCTTAGACAATTACCAATCATCTGTAACGCCTTTTTAGTGATCCGTTGCAAAAGGTGTCCTTCTGATATCTTATCAACTTTGGTCCAGGCAGGTGACATAATGGAAACGAACAACGCCATTTTGATTGTAGATGACGAGGAGCGGGTGCTTACCAGCCTTGCCCGACTGATGAAGCGCGAAGGGTATGATGTGTTTACCGCGCTATCCGGGGAAAAGGGGCTTGAAGTGCTCAAGAAAGAAGATGTCGGTGTGGTGGTATCCGACCTGATGATGCCGGAAATGGACGGGATTGCTTTTTTTGAAAATGTGGCCCGTATGGATAGTGATGTCACCCAGATTCTTCTCACCGGCCATGCAACCCTTGAAACGGCCCTTGAATCGATCAACCGCTTGAACGTTTACGGGTTTCTGAAAAAACCGTGGGATAATGAAGAACTCAAAGCATATATCCAGCGCGCATTTGCTCACTTCAATCTGATCGCTGAAAACAAGCGGCTGAGTGCGCTCACGCAGCAGCAGAATGAAGCGTTGCAATCAATCAACGAAACCCTGGAAGAGCGCGTCAGAAACCGGACCCAGCTTCTTGACGAAGCCGTCCGGGAAAGCATATTGATGCTGGCCCGGGCTGCCGAGGTCAAGGATGACGACGCCGAAGGGCATATCTATCGGGTGCTGGATATGGTGATGGATCTCTGTAAAGCCCTGGAACTTCCGGATGAAAATGTTGACAGGATCTCCCTGTTCAGCATGGTGCACGATATCGGTAAAATCCGTGTCCCCGATCGTATCCTGAACAAGGAACCTGCCTCCCTGAAAACGGATGAACAGGACATCCGGCGGCAACATACGGTTTTCGGAGAAGCAATGCTCGGGGTAAAACCGTTTTACAAGATTGCCCGTGAAATTGCGCGAAGTCATCATGAGCATTGGGACGGGACCGGATACCCGGATGGGTTAAAGGGAGAAGAAATTCCCCTGCCGGCCCGGATAGTTGCCGTGGCGGATATGTATGATACCCTGACCCATTCTTCTCCGTATAAAGAGGCATGGGACACAGAGCGGGTCTTAAAGGAAATGGCGGATCTGGCCGGCAAAATGCTGGACCCGAGTGTCGTGGAGGCATTTCTTGACATTCAAGCCCGAAAACAACGGCCTGCTGGAAAAAGCAGCGGAACAGCGGCATAATTATCCCATACACAAAAATGACGGAAGAAACACAAAAAAATCATTTCCTTTTGCTGGTTGATGACGAACCACAGGTATTGAATTCGCTTCAGCGCCTTTTGCGGAAGGAAAAACATTACATTGTCCAAACCGCCGGTTCGGGACAGGAAGGACTGGAGCGTCTTAAAAAGATGGAAACGCCGGTTTCGCTGATTATCTCAGATCAGCGTATGCCCGGAATGAACGGTTCTGAATTTCTTGAACAAGCCAAGCAGATATATCCGGATGCGATCCGGTTCATGCTTACCGGCTATTCCGATCTCAATGCGATTGTTGATGCCGTGAACAAAGGGGAAATTCATCGTTACATCACAAAGCCATGGAACGACGGCGACCTGAAACTTCAGATCCGCCAGGCCATCCAACAGTATGATCTGGTTGAGGAAAACAGGCGCCTTCAGGCAGTGACCAAAGAGCAGAATGTTAAGCTGTACAAGCTGGGCAGGAGCCTGGAGAAAAAAATTCAGGCACGCACCGAAGAATTGACAGAAAAAAGTGAGAAGCTTGCCCGGTTGAACAAAGAACTGGAATTAAACCTGCATAACACCATACGGGCATTTGCTGCACTGATTGACATGAGTTTCCCGGAGATCTCCGGACATGGACAACGGGTGAGTGTGTTTGCCAAGGATATGGCCATATGGTTTGACATGCCGGCAGCCGAGGTAAAGAATGTTGAGATCGCCGGTCTGTTGCATGATATTGGAAAGATCGGACTGCCCAAAAGCCTGATAAATAAATCTGAAAAAAATATGGACCCCGCAATCCTCTCTTTATACAAAAAGCATCCTGAAACCGGACAGGATATCTTAACGTTTATTCAGGGGTTCGAGGCAATAAGCCAATTGATTCGTCATCATCATGAACGGTTTGATGGTATGGGATACCCCGATGGCCTGGCAGAGGATACGATTCCGCTTGGCGCGCGAATTCTTGCTGTATCAGACACATATGATAAAATAATGAACAGCGGTGAGGAGAAAGGCAGATATATCTCGTTGTACCTGAAAAGCAGGGATATTGCCAGTCCTGATTTGAGCCAGGATGAACTGCTTTCTCAGGCGGCCATGCATCATCTCAAATCCAACGCGTTTTCCGTCTTTGATCCCGATGTGGTAAAAGCTGCTATTGAAGTGTTGAAGGAAAAAGGTGATGGGGGGCCGATAAAAGAAAGGGTTCTGGATGTTTCATCGCTGGTGCAGGGAATGACCATTACCCGGACGCTCTATACGGATTCGGGCCGTTTTTTGCTGCCCTATCATACCGTGTTGACGGAAGCGGCCATAGTAAAGCTCAACACCATTCATGCCAATGACCCCATCAGCAGGATTTACGTGGAAAAAAAATGACAACAACACAACAAATCGACGCCCGGGCAATCATTAAAAAACTGGACAGGATACGGGATCTGCCAACCCTGCCGGTGGTGGCCATGGAAGTGAATAAACTTATTCAAGATGAAAGCGCTTCCATCAAGACGATCACCCAGGCCATTGAAAAAGACCAGTCCATCGTTTCCAAGCTGCTGAAACTGGTGAATTCTGCGTTCTACGGAGTCAGCTCCAAGGTCACCAGTGTAAATGAGGCAGTGGTGCTGCTGGGCTTTAACACGTTACGCAATGTGGTGGTCTCTGTTTCCGTGGTTAAGGTGTTCGCCAGTCAGAAGGTGCCGGACGGGTTTAATATGGCTGACCTGTGGCAGCACTCTGCATCGACCGCAATTCTGACAAAATATCTTCTGCAAAGAGGATGTGTTGTTTCCGGTGATTCCTTTGTGGGGGGGCTTTTGCACGATGTCGGCAAGATTGTAATGGTGCAGCATTTTCCCGAACTGTTCTATGATATTATACGGTTTGCAGAAGATGAGGGGGTGTCATTCCGGGAGGCGGAAAAGGCCGTATCACCGATCGGTCATGCCAGGATTGGCGCCTATCTGGTCAAGCGGTGGCATCTGCCGCCGAGGCTGATCAATTGTATTGAGTTCCATCATATGCCGGATAAGACAAAAGCCGATCTCGAACTGGTGGCCACGGTTCATGCCGCCAATATTCTTGCCAACAGTCTGGTTTCGAAAGACACAGCCGGCAATGAATTACAGAAAATGGATAAGGAGGTGGCCAGAAAATTCGCCGCCCCTTTAAGAAATATCCAGGATTGGATTATGAATGCAAAATCGGATATTGATGAGTTGAGTACGTTTTTCTTTGAATCACCCAGTTAAAGCGGAGATAAAATGGGAGCGCCTGATCGAACCATTCTCTTTGTGGATGACGACGCATCCATTTTGAGCGCCATAAAACGGCTGCTGCGCAAAGAGGACCTGCAATTACTGACCGCCACCAGCGGGGCGGATGCCTTGCATCTGATGAGGAAAAACGACATCCAGGTGGTGGTGTCCGACCAGCGAATGGCCGAGATGAGCGGTATCGAGTTATTGTCCCGGGTAAAAGAGGAATACCCTGATGTGGTCCGGATCATCCTGACCGGTTACACAGAAGTGGATACGATTACCGAAGCGGTGAATACCGGGCAGATCTACCGGTTTTTATTGAAACCCTGGAATGATGAAAATCTTAAGCTTGAAATTGAGAAAGCATTTGAGCAGTATGCATTGCTCCTTCGCAATAAACAACTGGCCGAAGCAGTCAAGAAACGCAATGATGAACTCCGGGAAATCAACGATCATCTTGAAGAGAAGGTGGCGCAACGCACAAGAGAACTGGAAGTCCGCAATCAGGCCCTGGAAGTTTCACGGTTGATTTACGATAATATTCCGCTTCCGGTTGTGGGGGTCGGGCCGGAAGGGGAGATCGTGATGATTAACAGGGCGGCAACGACACTTACATTCAGCGGAGAGCCATTTCTTATCGGCAATACACTGGAAGACTACTTTTCCGAATCGGAGATGAATGTTTTTCATTCCGCCATGGACAAAAAAGAGCAGAAATTCATTGAAAAACAGGACGATAAGGGCATCACTCACATGGTCCGGTTGACCCCGTTCCCCGCCAACCTGGATGAACAGGGTATGATACTGACCTTTCTTATCCAGTAGAACTGTTGACATGGGAAGGGGGGGCCTTGACTCCCCATTCTTAAGAAATATCCGGACTGCCCGGAATGATCAGGGTAAAAACCGTTTCCTTGCCGGGGCTGCTGGTGACCTCTGTCCTGCCGTCATGGATCTGGACAATATGTTTGACAATGGCCAGTCCCAGGCCGGTGCCGCCCACTTCCCGGCTGCGGGCCTTGTCCACCCGGTAAAACCGTTCAAACAAGCGCGGCATATGCTCTTCGGGAATGGGAACGCCCATATTGATAAACCGAAGCACCAGGTCATTGTCTTTTTTCTCAGCCATCATCGTTACCATGCTGTTGTCTTTACTGTATTTGACGGCATTTTCAAGCAGGTTCACGGCAGCCAGTTCCATCAATGAAAAATCCACAAAAGCAGTGATGCGGGCCGGACATTGAATGTTAATGGTAATGTTTTTCTGGTCTGCCTCGGTTTTGCAGATATTGGCGGCGGAGTTCAGGATGGCGGAAACCTTGGTTTCCTGAAAGTTGAAATCCTTCCGTCTGTCCGCATGCTCGATTTCCGAGAGTTTTAGAACATCCTCCACGATCGTGGCCAGCCGGGTCGCATTCTTTATAATAATCGACAGATAATGGGCGGCGGTTTCATCCGACGCGATTGCCGGTTCGGCCATCAGGGCTTCGGCAAACCCCTGGATGGAGGTCAGCGGCGTTTTTATCTCGTGTGAGACGTTGGCGGCAAAATCCCGCCGCATCTGCTCCAGCTGACGCAGCCGGGTCACGTTGTTGAGCATGAACAAGGTGCCGATACGCTTCTGGGTTTCATCAATCAGGGCGGCACTCTTGATATTGAGGATATGATTTTTATCGTTGATATCAAATATGATATCACCCTCTGCCGTTTCACTGGATATGGCATTATCGGTGAACTGTTGAAAAGCATGATTGCGAATGATTTTATAAAGCGCCTTTCCCTGGATCTGCTCTTTTTTGTTACCCAGCAGGCTTTCAGCGGTCCTGTTAATCCGTATGACCCTTTCATCATTGCCAACAGCGATCACCCCTTCATTCATGCTTGAAAAAACCGCCTCCAGTTCATTGGTCTGGCGAATAACCGTTTTGATCCGGTCGTTGAGATGATCGGCCATGTTGTTCATGGCAACAGCAAGGCCGGCCAGTTCTTCGGAGTGAGGAATATGGAGTTTGGTGCCCAGATCGCCGGCGGCAAACCGTTCCGCACCGGCCTGCATTTCCTTGATCGGATCGGCGATCTTACGGGAAATAAAAAGACTGATCAGCGCCACCACCACCGCAATCACGATACCGGCAATAAAAATCCTGGATCGAACAGCATTAAACGTACCGTAAATCGATGTCACCGGCAGGGAGGTCCGAATGACCAGGGATGACATGTTTTCATTTTTTGCCGCTACCGCCACATACATCATTTTCTGATCCAGTGTATCGCTGTAACGAACGGAACTGCCCATACCGGATTGCAGTGCCGATTTGATTTCCAGACGGTTGGCATGATTCTCCATGTTTGCCGGTAGTTCTTCGGAATCGCCGATCACTTCTCCGGAAGCCAGCACAATCGTAATCCGCGTAGTGGATGTACTGCCTGCCTTTTTGCAGATCTGATCAATGACACGGTTGTTAATATCCGCCTGGTAAGGCCTGATGTATTCTTTGATCAGATTGGCCTGTGCCGTCAGGCTTTCCTGCATCTGGTTGAGGTAAAAGGATTGAAAAGCGTCAAATGCATACCATGTAACGGCGATCAGCGAGATAAAGGCTATCAGCAGATAAGTGGGATAGAGTTGGGAAACAAGCCGTTTTCGTTTGTTCATTTATTTTGACCTATTCTTTAAAACGGTAACCGACCCCCCTTACCGTTTCAATGCAGGTTCCTTTTGGGCCGAGCTTTTTGCGCAATCCCGCGATTTGTACATCCACGCTCCTGTCTGTAACCGCATAATTCTCCCCCCTGATGGTATCAACGATCTGCCACCGGGTAAACACCATACCGGGATGCTTGAGCAGTAGCACCAGAATGTCAAATTCGGAAGGCGTCAGGTTTATCCTGTTGCTGTTTGCTTCCACCGTGTGTTTGCTGGGGGCAATGGTGATTCCGTGCCTGGAAATGGCCTCACTGCCGCTTATATCCTCGACAGCACTGGCATATTTCCGCCTCAGTACCGACCGGATTCGGGCGTTTAGTATTTTGGGACTGAATGGTTTGGTAACATAGTCATCCGCGCCCAGTTCAAGGCCGGTAATGACGTCGGATTCCTCGCCTTTGGCGGTCAGCATAATAATCGGGATGTCGGTGGTGCCGGGCTTGTTCTTCAGACGCCGGGCCACTTCAAGTCCGTCAATTCCGGGCAGCATCAGGTCAAGGACAATAATATCCGGTTGTTTTGCACCCGCCGCTTCAAGGGCCTTTTCACCGGACACGGCACAGACCACCTGATATCCCTCTTTTTCCAGGGTTACCTGGACGAGTTCCAGGATATCGGTCTCATCATCAACAACAAGAATGGTTTCGTTTGCCATTGTTGTATCTCTTTTTTTAAGTTATGAGTCGTGAAGGGTGAGCGATGAGGCAGGGCGACCCCCTTTCCCCAATACTCATAACGCACACTCATTATTCACGTTGTTATATTACTGCTTCTTGAAAGGCTGTCATCAATGGCATCGATATCCGTATGCCGGACAATTTCGCCCTCCACCATATAGATTACTTCCTCGGCGATGTTGGTGGCATGGTCTGCGATCCGTTCCAGGTGCCGGGATATCAGGAACATGTTCAGGAGATACCCGGTATTGGCGATTGTGTGGTTATCGCCCCGTTCCCTTAAAATATCATAAATTTCACCCCGCAGCAGATCCACTTCGTCGTCCGCGACCAGCACTTCCCGGGCAGCCCGGGCGTCTTCCGACACAAACGCATTCAGGCTTTTTTTCACCATGTTGCGGACTTTTTTGCCCATGGGCATATAGTCATAATAAAATTCGTTTTGATCCACCATGCCGGACTCGGCCAGTGCCTTGACACGGTGCGCAATATTCACCGCTTCATCGGCAATGCGCTCAAGGTCATTGTTGATTTTGATCGTAACGGCCAGTAGCCGTAAATCGATGGCCACCGGCTGGTGCAGGGCAATAATCTTCAGGCACTCCTCTTCGATCTCGACTTCAAGATTGTCAATTTCATAGTCGGTTTTTATAATTTCCCGGGCAAGTTCCTGGTTGGTCTCATAAACCGCAGTGATCGCTTTCTGCAACCGGTCTTCGGTCATGGCCCCCAGTTCAAGGATGGTCTTTTTGATTTGTTCAAGTTCAGTCTGGAGATGTTTTTTCATTGCTTCCCCTCTTTTGTCATTACCCGAATCGGCCGGTAATATAGTCCTCGGTCTGCTGTTTTTGGGGTTTGGTGAACAGGGTGTCGGTATCGCCCGCTTCGATAAGAACCCCCATATAGAAAAATGCAGTGGTGTCCGAAACCCGGGCAGCCTGCTGCATGTTATGGGTAACAATAATAATGGTGTAATCTTTTTTCAGTTCATGGATAAGTTCCTCAATTTTCTGGGTTGCAATGGGATCAAGGGCGGAGGCGGGCTCGTCCATCAGCAGTACTTCGGGCTCCACTGCAAGCGCCCGGGCAATACAGAGCCGTTGCTGCTGACCGCCGGAAAGCCCCAGGGCAGATTCCCCCAGCCGGTCCTTGACTTCGTCCCAGAGCGCAGCCTGTTTCAGGCTTTGTTCCACCTTGTTGGCAATCACTGTTTTATTGCGGATGCCGTTGACGCGCAGGCCATAGGCAATATTTTCAAAGATCGTCTTGGGAAAAGGATTGGGTTTCTGGAACACCATTCCCACGCGCCGGCGCAGGGTGACAAAATCGACTTTGGAACCGTAAATAGTTTCTTCGTCGAGCGTAATTTCCCCGGTGATTTTGGTGTTGGGGATCAGGTCGTTCATCCGGTTCAGACATCTTAAAAAGGTACTTTTGCCGCAGCCCGAGGGACCGATGAGCGCCGTTGCCCGATTCTCACGGAATTCCAGCGTTATGTCCGAAAGCGCTTTAAACGTGCCGTAGTAAAAGTTCAGATCGCGGGTTGCCATTTTTATACTCATGATGTACCTGTCTTATCCTTTCAGTTTTTTCCGCATGCGGGATCGGACAATAATTGCGAACAGATTCATGCCGCAGACAAGGACGATCAGTACCAGAGCCGTCCCATACTGCAAGGGCCGGGTTTCAGCAATATTGATACCGGCGGTTGCAAGAACATAAATATGATAGGGCAACGCCATGACTTCGTCAAATATGGAGGACGGCAGGATCGGTGTAAAATAAACGGCCGCTGTAAACATGATCGGTGCGGTCTCGCCGGCGGCCCGCCCCAGGCCGAGAATGGCGCCGGTGAGAATTTCCGGGAGGGCAGTGGGAATGACGACCCGGTAAATGGTTTGCCACTTGGTGGCCCCGAGCGCCAGGGATGCTTCCCTGTATGTATCGGGAACTGCTTTCAATGCTTCTTCTGTGGCACCGATGACAACCGGCAGGGTCAAGGCGGCCAGGGTCAGTGCGCCGGCGATCAGACTCACGCCGGTTTTCAGGACGATACAGAAAAATGCCAGGCCGAACAGCCCGAAAACAATGGACGGTACACCGGCGAGATTGTTGATGCCAAACCGGATAATGCGCAGCACCCGGCCTTTTCTGGCGTATTCGTTCATATAGATGGCCGACGCAACCCCCACCGGCAGTGCAATAAGGATAGCCCCGGCGGAAAGGTAAAAGGTGCCGATAATGGCCGGCATGATACCGCCTTTTGTCATGGAATCCGTTGGCGGTTTGCTTAAAAAATCCCAGCTGATAACGCTGTACCCGTTGGAAATGACAAAGTACCCCACCAGAAAAAGCGCAGCCGCATTGATAAACGCCGATGTGCGGAACAGAAAGAAAAAAAACGCCTGAACTGCCCGGCGGCGGGCCAGATGAGAGGGCAGCGCATGGGCGGATGGTTTGTTGTCGATTGTCGTCGGGTGGTCGGTTTTTTTCATTTTTCGCAATTGGGGTTTACCCTCCCAGCTGTTTCTTTTTAAAACGAGTTGCCAGAACATCCGCGGTCAGGTTGAAAATGAAAGTAAAAACAAACAAAACAATGCCGATGGCAAAAAGGGCGTGGTAATGCTCGCTTCGAAAAGGCGCTTCCGCCATTTCCGCAGCAATAGTGGCGGGCATGGGCCGGACCGGATCAAATATGGAATAGGGCACGATTGCCGCACCGCCGGCGACCATCAGTACCACCATGGTCTCGCCGATGGCTCGGGACATTCCCAGAATAACCGCTGTGGCAATACCGGATGCGCCGGCCGGCAGAACGATCTTGACGATGGTTTCAAACCGGGTGGCACCCAGGGCAAGTGAGGCTTCCCGGAGCGAATCCGGGACACTGTTGATGGCGTCCTCTGAGATACTGCATATGGTGGGAACCGCCATGAATCCCAGCATCAAAGAGGCATTAAAAAGATTCAGCCCCACGGGGATATTGAAGACCCTCTGCAAAAACGGGGCAACTACGACCATTCCGAACAGCCCCACGACGACCGACGGCAGGGAGGCCAGTGTTTCCACGGTGGGTTTTACAATTTCAGCGACCTTTTTATTGGCAATCTCCGCAATGTAGATCGCGGTCATAATGCCCAGGGGAACGGAGAAAAGGGCAGACAGGGCTGTAACGCACCCTGATGCCACAATAAGGGGAAATGCACCGAATAACGGCGGCTCATCTGTTGGATACCAGAGGTTTCCGAAAATAAATTGTTTTAAAGAGACGGACTTCAGTACCGGCAGTCCTTCTAAGAACAAAAACAGACTGATCAACAGCAGTGTTGTGATCGATGCCAGTGCGATAATGAAAAATACCGTCTTGATCGAGACCTCTGAAAGCTGGCGGCCGCTTTGCTGCATTTCGGGCTCCGGTTATGAAAAAGTGAATGAAACGTCTTGTTATTCCTGCAACAGGCCTATTTGAAGCGCCTGTCGCAGGAATAACGATCGTTAACTTTATTATTACCCAGATTTCATTCGTTTCCAACCATTTTACATGGATGGATGGAACTTACATACCCGGATCAAAAACCGGCACACTGCCTACTTCCCTGACCAGTTTCTGGCCGGGTTTTGAGAAAACAAAATTCATGAAGTTCAGGGTGGTGCCCTCGGGCCAGCCGTCCGTGAACATGAACAGGGGCCGGCTGATGGGATACTCCCCGTTCTGGGTGGTGATTTCACTGCCCATCACGTTGTTGACCTTCACCTGTTTCAGTTCGTCATTCAGATATCCCATACCGATGTAACCAATCGCACCTTTTGTTTTGGAAACGGTCTGAACAGCTGCGCCGTTGGATGCAACTGTCAGGGCTCTCGGGGTAACCCGGCCGCCGTCAAGTACGATATCCTCCCAGACCTCGAATGTACCGGAGGAGCTGTCACGGGAAACAACAACAATTCGGCCGGCATTGCCGCCAATTTCTTTCCAGTTGGTGATTTTACCGCTGTAGACACCCTGCAGCTGGGAAAGCGTAAGATTCGTTACTGAATTAGAAGGGTGTACAACAGGAACAATACAGTCAAGGGCGACTCTGAAGGGCACCGGATATTTCTTTTTTGCCATGGCGGTCTGCACTTCCTTATCCTTGATAAAACGGGATGCATTGGCAATATCGGTGGTGCCGTCGATCAGTGCCTTGATGCCGTTGCCGGAACCGCCGCCGGAGAGAGAGATGGAAACATCCGGATTGTTTTTCATATAGGCTTCGATCCATTTCTGTGCCACCGGCAGCACTGTGGTCGATCCCTTGATCACAAGCTGCTCCGCCAGTGAGGGGGTTACAATCATGGTCAGAGCGATCAGTAAACCTGCGATCATTTTAAAGTTAAAAAGTTTCTTCATTAGGGCTCTCCTTTTGTTAGGGTTTTGTTAACTGATCTGATAATTCCCAAATTTAATTGGTAAGATAGGGGTGAATTGTTAGGAAATTGTTAGCGCAGTATTAAGATCGTGTAAAATTCAATGATCATGGGAAGTTGCTCAGATTAATCATTCCCTGACAATCGTCGGGAATAATTTGGTATTATGGCACGTTGTGTATAATTATGATAATGTGTTCTTAAAAAAAACAGCAAAAAGGTATGGTCAAACGTGAAAGAACAGAGCCCCCAGGAAGTGCTTTACGGCCTGCATGCCGTCTCTGCCGCGCTTGATGCCGGCAGACGTAAGATACATTGTATTTATATAATGGATAAAAAAAAGGCCGGCAAGTCGCTGCCACGGCCTTTTTCTGAAATTCTTCAAAAAGCCCGGAAAAACAGCATCCCGGTGTCGACGCTGACAGTCAGGGATTTTCAGTCCCTTACCAGAGGTGCCGTTCATCAGGGGATCGCTGCCCATGTGGGGCCTTATCCGTTTGTGCCGCTGGACGATCTTCTGGCAGATGTGTCCCAGCCCCCGAATTCACCGTTTTTCCTGATCGCTGACACCGTGGTAGATCCGCATAATCTGGGCGCCCTTATTCGAACGGCCCTATGTGCAGGTGCAGATGGACTGATAATCCCCAAAGACAATGCCGCTTCTCCCACGGCCGCAGTGGCCAAGGTTTCGGCCGGTGCGGTGGAGCATCTTCGCATCGCCCGGGTGACCAACCTTGCCCGGACCATTCATCAAATAAAAGAAACGGGGATATGGGTGGCCGGCCTTGACATGGCCGGGGAGAAAACTGTATATGAGTATGACCTGACCGGACCTGTCGCCCTGGTGGTCGGCGGGGAGGGCAAGGGCATTCGCCGACTGGTGAGCCAGGCCTGTGATTTCATTATGGCCATCCCCCAGGCAGGCCCGGTTGAGTCGCTGAATGTATCCGTGGCCGGCGGCATTGCCATGTATGAGGTCTGCCGGCAGCGACTATCAAAAGATGTAACTATGTAACGATTATTTTTTCGTTGTCGTAATCGAACGGTAGCCGATCACCAGAAATCAAAATAAAGAAAGGAAGTTTAAATGACAGATCCTGCAAAAATCACAAAAAATACCGATGGGTCGCTGAATGTGCCGGATTGCCCGATCATTCCGTTTATCGAAGGCGACGGTACCGGTCCGGATATCTGGCGAGCCGCGAAAATGGTGCTGGATGCAGCGGTCAAGGCGGCGTTTGACGGAGAAAAAGAGATCTCCTGGCTTGAGGTTTATGCCGGGGAAAAAGCCCATGAAAAAACCGGGGAATGGCTGCCCGAAGAAACCCTGGAGACGATCAAAGAGCATGTGGTGGCTATCAAGGGGCCGCTGACAACACCGGTGGGCGAAGGCATTCGCAGTCTTAATGTCTCCATCCGGCAGATCCTTGATTTATATGCCTGTGTCCGGCCGGTCCGATACATCAATCCGATTCCCAGCCCTATGAAGCAACCGGAAAAGGTGGACATGGTCGTATTCCGGGAGAATACGGAAGATGTCTATGCCGGTATTGAATGGGCGGCAGAAAGCGCGGAAGCGGAAAAGGTGATTGCGTTCCTGGAAAAAGAAATGGGCGCCGCACTGCCGCCCCACGCCGGTATCGGCATCAAACCCATCAGCGAGGCAAACACCCGGCGACTGGTGGCCCGGGCGGTTGCCTATGCCATTGATAAAAAGCTGCCGTCTGTTACACTGATGCATAAAGGCAATATAATGAAATTCACGGAAGGGGCGTTCTGTAACTGGGGTTACAAAGCCGCGCAGGAACTGTTCGGCGACAAGGTGATCACCGAAGCCGATGTATACGATACGCACAATGGTAACACGCCGGACGGTAAGGTGATGATCAAGGACCGGATTTCAGATATGCTGTTCCAGCAGATCCTGTTGCGGCCGGACGAGTACAGCGTCATTGCCTGCCCCAACCTGAACGGCGACTATATTTCCGATGCCCTGGCCGCCCAGGCCGGCGGGCTGGGCATGGCGCCGGGCGCCAATATCGGCGATCAGTGCGCCGTCTTTGAGGCCACTCATGGCACCGCACCCAAATACGCCAACCTGGACAAAGTCAATCCGGGGTCTCTGATTCTTTCCGGGGCCATGATGCTCGAACACCTGAACTGGGACAAGGCCGCCGCCATGATCTGGGATGCCCTGCAGCAAGCTATTGCCGCCGGAGACGTTACCTATGACCTGGCACGCCAGATTGATGGCGCCCGGGAAATCAAGTGCTCGGAATTTGCCCGGAAAATTTGTGACCGATTGAACCAGGCATGATGGAAAGGAGGGCGGGGCCATTTCCATGCATGCCTTTTTTTCTCACGTCATCAAGTCCATGACGGATGCGATTTACCCGCCCGGATGCTTTGTCTGCGGGGAGCCGTATGACGATGCACATAAGAATGCATGTTCCCGGCCGCCCCCTGATGTCCCGGACAGGGAGATGCATCCTTATTTGTGTTCAGGCTGTGCCGCAGCATTTACTCCCATTCAATCGCCCATGTGCACTGTTTGCGGCAGAATGTTTGCGTCAGCAGATGCGGAGGATCACGTTTGCGGCGACTGCACCGGGACACCGAAACGGTTTAATTCGGCCCGGGCTGTGGGCTTATATACCGATTCTCTGATGGCCCTGATTCATCAGCTCAAGTACAACGGCCGGACCGGTCTTGCCCGGTCGCTTGGAGCGCTGCTATATAAGGGATTTTTCAGATGGTATGATCCCCGCAATATTGACATGATTGTACCGGTGCCATTGCATGGACGGAAATTCCGGCAGCGGGGATTCAACCAGTCATATCTGTTGATCCGGCAATGGGGCCGCTCTGTGGACATATCCGATTCAGGCATTGACACCGGCAGAATTATCCGGAACGTTATTGTTCGCCAACGCAATACCCGGTCCCAGACCACGCTATCCAGAAAAGAACGGCAGGAGAATGTCAGGGGCGCGTTTCAATTAACAGATCCGGCCATGGTAAAAGACAAGCGGATATTGGTGATCGACGATGTATACACTACCGGCGCAACCGTGAATGAGTGTGCCAGAACCCTGATGGCAGGCGGTGCAGCGCGGGTGGATGTGCTTACCCTGGCACGGGTGGGTGGGGCGATTTCGCCGCCGGTATCAACGCCGGGCAGATAGAGAGAAAAACGATGTTAAGCAGAACGAGCATAGCAACAGAAATGTTTTTTGGGTGGATATCATTATGCGCAGTCGATACTGTAACTTATGTTCAAAGCATCGTAAAGATTCTTGAAGAGAATTTATAGGTGATCATCGATGAATCAGACAATCCGGGCAGGGGGCGTTCAATTTAACGTGGTGCCGGGCGACATCCAAACGAATGTTAAAAGCGCACTGAACGGCATCGACAAACTGGCGGAAAAAGGGGTAAACCTGGCTGTATTGCCGGAGTTGTGGGCATGCGGCTTTGACAACGCAAACCTGACGGCCCATGCCGCAAAAACACCGGCAGTGCTGGACATCATCAAAGCGCAAGCCGTGCGTCACCGGATGATCATTGCCGGATCTCTGGCTGAAAGTGCAGATGACGGCCTTTATAATACGCTCTATGTCGTTGAAAAGGACGGTACATTAGCCGGTACATACCGGAAAATACATCTGTTTACCCCCATGGATGAACACCGGTTTTTTTTTCAGGGTAACAAATGGATTGTCTGTGAGACCACTATCGGCCGGCTGGGATTGATGATCTGTTACGATCTCCGGTTTCCGGAGCTATGCCGGACCCTTGCCTTAAACAACGCCGATTGTATCCTTGTTGCTGCCCAGTGGCCGGCAAAGCGCGCTGCACACTGGAAAGTGCTGCTCCGGGCACGAGCCATAGAAAACCAGGTGTTTGTGGTCGGCATAAACAGCAGCGGCGGGGATCCGAATATTGAATATGGCGGAAACTCGCAAATTATCTCCCCCTGGGGGGATGTTCTTGCAAGGGCAGGGGAAGACGGAGATGAAGCGATCTTCGCCGATCTGAATAAGAAGGAGATGCTGCGCATCAGAGCCGTCATTCCCTGCCTCCCGGAACGTCAGCCGGATGTTTATTCCCGGCAAAACTGAGGTCAGACGAGCCGGATTATTCAGGCGCTGTGAGTCTGTTTATTCGTGCCTTATTGGTTTTACTATACCGTCGTGACAGAGTTGGTTTTTCGAAGCCGCCTTAAACTAGACAGGGAGTAAAAATGACCGTTACAATCAACAAGCAAGCCACCGTGTTTCAGGTAAACCTGTTTCGTCTGGACACGGAGAATGTCACCCTTGACAATGGCGTTCAAACGGATGTCCATATTCTCCGGCATCCCGGTGCTGCCGCCATTGTGCCGTTTTGGGATAATGAAACCGTGGTCATGATCAAACAGTATCGTCATGCCTTGGGCGAATATATCTGGGAGATTCCTGCCGGCACCCTGGATGACCCTGACGAAGACCCGCTTGCATGTGCAGAACGGGAATTGATCGAAGAGACCGGTTATCGCGGGGAGACCTTTGAAAAGCTGGGAACCATTGCACCGTCACCGGGGTATTCAGACGAGCGTATCCATATTTTTATGGCCACGGATCTGTCTGATGACACTCAGAATCTTGAGGCTGATGAGGTGCTGCAGGTTCATAAAATACCCTTTACTGATGTGATGGAGATGGTCCGCAAAAACAAAATCATCGACGCCAAAACAATTGCGAGTCTCCATCTGGCCGCTGATTATCTTGGATAGAGTTTTCACGCAATCAGTCAAATCCCACCTTGATCGTTGTCTCATCCTGCTTGGTCACCGTCAGGTTTTCATTGAAATACCGGCCCACGCCCTTTACCAGGCCGACCAGCACATCAATAAGATTCCTATGGGACTGATAGTTCATGATAATGGTCCTTTCATCAGGAAGGCTGTAGGTAAAGCGCGGCGGTTTTGCCCCCGGCAGGTTTTGCGTGGTGGTGACATGCACATCATCCATCCCCAGCAGAAAATCCCGGCTGTTGTGGAACCGGTTGAAGATACTGATATAGATGTTGGGCGCATACTCATTGACAAAGTAGTCCCCGAACGCGTCGGCTGCCTGGGGAAATGAAATATCCAGAACGGCACATGTGCTTTCAAAAAGCTGCATGACCTTTTCATCGTCTATATCACGGGATACAGAGATAATGGATTCTTCCGGAAAGTCGCTTCTGGTACAAATTTCCTGCCATTTATCCTCCCCAAATCTCGTTGTTACGGTTTCCTTCAGGCATTTAACAATGGTTCCTTTCATAGCCGCCTCCCTTTCCCCTGAACCTTTCATGTGGCTTCGGTAATATTCTTAATTTACTTATAGAATTCAATAAATTGTCAACAGGCCGGCGCCGCTGTGATCAATATCGGATTGTCTTTAATGTCAATATTGCAGGGGCTGTCAACTGTTAAGACAGTGAAGTAAGAGAAGAATATACCGTGGCGCAGATTTGAGGACCATACCTGCGCCACGGTACCTGACAGTGGGTGTTTGTTGCGTTGCTACTTTAAAACAACAAGATCATTGACTCTGAATCCGCCACCTGACCGGACTGTTGCAACAGAACCGTTTTTACCGAAAAAGCCCGTTATCATGAGTTCGCCCTTGATATTGCCGGGCGCGCGGCCGATCACAACACGGGTCACGGGATCGACAATCTCTTCGCCCAGTTCCTGAACAACCAGAATATCGCCGACTTTCAATCCGACTTCCTTGCCGGCATTAATGTAAACACGCTGGCCTTTGACCTGGGCGATCCTGCCTCGCCATTCGGTCTCTTCGAGCTGATCCAGCATATTCACCATGGCTTTGGTGAGGGCATCGCGAAGCGCGCCGTCTCTTAAATCCGTGTCATAGGACGATTTTGAGCCCAGCCCCAAAGCACCGCCGGTTGCCTTGGCATATTCGCCCTGGCCGGAATCCGCCATAATCTGGACGCCGGTGGTGGTATCCACGATCCGGTAATCCACGGTTACCCGGGCAATCTGTTTTTTCTTTTTATAGATAAGGTAGTCCTGGCCTTCTTCAGCTTCGGAATAGGCGGTGATCGCGCCGGTGACGATGGCATTCAGCCCCAGTATTTTACCCATCCGGGCGGCGGTTGTTGGATCAATGGTACCGGAAGCACCCATAGACTGTTGTTCCAGGATGGATGCCATGTCCTGTTGGGGGACGACGATAAACCGGCCGGTTTTCTGAAGAATCGTGCCGAGGATATCCGACGCTGCCTCGCCGATACCCAGTACCCGGGACGGGGTTTTGTTTTGAAAGTTGACCACGCCCACCCTGAGTTTGGGGCCGGTATACCCGTCTTTTTTAGTCAGTTCATCCGCAATCCCGGTTCGCGAGGAATCATCCTTGACCTGACCGGAAATTTTTGGTGCGCAGCCGTTGATGACCAGGAACATTGCCAAAAGTAATGCCGCTGCAATGGTTGTTTGTCTCCGCATAATGTCTATCCCCCTGTTATTTTTATTGTTTTGAAACGCCGAACATCATATTATCTGTCTCTGAATATCCGGCCGGTATTTCAAAGAGAGACCCAGGCGGGGTCATCAGTTTTATATTTTTCATCAAGGTAGTGGATGTCGTGCCCTGGTATGTGGTGACGGTTTTGATGGTCATATTGTCCAGGTCTCTGGCATTCCAGATATAACCGGTATAAGTCCCGTCATCCATGTAGATTTTTACTCTGTACTTGTCAGTGGGATGGCCATCGATGGTTTCGCTCCCCACCTTACTTTTGTCAATCTTGGGTTCTTTGAACACCGGATCATCTGTCTGATTGTATGCCAAGTATTTCTTCTGGTCGGGATAGAGTGCATATGTTTTATTTTTGTCTCCCCGGCAGATGGTGATCATTTTCTGCATATGAACCGGCGCGCCCTGGTCTTTCAGCATCTGGTTGTAGTCCATTTCAAGACGGATCTTTTTGCCTGCCTTGGCAACGGGCATCTCCCAGGTCATGGTTTCTTTATCCGGACCGGTATGGGTGAACACCATCTTTGCCTTAAAATCCCGGTCTCCGAAATCCATGTGTCCCACTGAGGGGGCCATGGCCATGCCGGCCGGCGGCATCATTGCGGGTGGTGTTGCCGTTGGTGCCGCATAGATCACACCGGCGCCCGGTCCGGCAGGAAGGGTTGAGAGCACCCGTTTGATCATTTCATCGGTTTCTCTGGCCAGGTGGGTATTGGTGGCTTTGGAAAGCAGTTTGACCCCCAGGTTGATGGCCAGGGTTTCACCAAAGCTTCGGTTGCTGGTGGTGTTACTGATAGTAACCCAGGGCACGCCTTCCGCGCTTTTGTGATCTGTCACATCAGCCGCGGCATCTGCTATCAGACCGGCGTTGCCGGACATTTTGTTTTCCGACTTGATGCCGATGCCATTCTGCCACATGGTCCTGCCATTGCCGGCATTGACCAGCCGGAACTTTCCCCTGACCTTGCGGACATTGTAGAGACCGGTGGTGACTTCCGTAAAATCCATGAGCGTGCCATAGATCAGGCCATCAACCTTCAGGTTCTCCTTCAGCTTTGCCACGGTTGCCGCCTCCAGTTGTCCGCCCAGGGTAATCCCCATTCTGTCACGGAGAATGACGTCGGTCTCTGCAATGGGCATCACGTTGTAATGGTATTTACTGATGGCTTCGGCAAGTTTTTCGCGGACCATCTGCGGCGCCTCCACATCCGTGGTGTCATTTACAAGCGGAAGCACGGCCAGGGTGTGGATGGGGTTGGCCGGATTCGGCTGGATCATTACCGGCATGGCACACCCTGCAAACAAAGTGACGATTGAAAAAAGAATAACAAATGTCCTTGCTTGTCTCATCATTATACGCCTCCTCATTTCTACCTCTTCTAATGTTTCCAGCCAGGTACTAATTGCCGGAGATGATCAGCGCCACACTGTTCTGCGTTGCACCGGTAACCCGGACCGTCATCCCTTGAAAAGACGCACGCGTCACCGCATCGGCAAAGTCGTGCCCGGATCCGGTGTACTCCACATCAAGCATGGCCTGACCGGCATTGAATTCCCGCTGGTAAATGGATTTAACCCCCCTTATTTGAGAACGGATCGTATCTTTTACGGATACCAGTCCGCTGTAATCCACATTGCCGGACACCGTTACCTGGATCATGCCGCCGCCGCTCACTTCTCCGCTCCAGCGGTTAACGATCTGGTCAATGAGATCGCTGGCGATTTTCTCCGTTACCTGCCGCAGCGCCTCGGTGCCGGCGGTCATTTCATCAGGGTGGGCGGCCGCGACATGGGTGGAGCCGGAGGCCAGTACGCCGCCGGTATCGGTATTCACCGCCCGCAGGGAAATATTGGCCATGGAGGACTTCATGGATGTTCCCATGACCGAGCCCCGCAGCTTGGCATATGCCTTGCCGTAAATCACCACCTCGGCGTTATACAGGTCACCGATTTTTTTGATGGCATCATTGGAGAGATCCACAATCTGATAGGCATTTGAAAGTTCCAGGTGTTTGGCCGCCACGGTATGATCCACCACGTTAAACCCTTTTTCCGCAAGTTTTTGCATCAGGGTGTTTTCCGTAATGGTCATGTCGGTCTGCGTGGTCATGGTCCGGTCCCACCAGTAAACATAATGGGTCTGGCCGATATTCTGCTCCGCCACCATGATCATGACCCGGGGCATGTTTTTCTGAGCCATGAGCAGGCCCAGCGCAGAGAGATCGTTTTCAATCTCAGCGGTTCCGACTTCGGCACTGACCTGGACCCGGTAAAGCTGGCCCTCCGGCATTTCCGAGAGCACATTATAGGACCGGACATACCCCCGTGTTTTGGAGTAGACCCGGTCCCGCAATACGGTATAATTTTCCGCCACGGTTTCCGCGGAAATCATGGTGCCCACGGCCTGTTCCACGGCTTTTCGAAGGGCATCGTTGACGGCGTTGTCCCTGGCTGAGGCCGTATTCCCGTTCTGAATAACGGAAACACCCTCGGCTGTGACCGTGTTTAAATCTGCGGCCCGGGCAACGGGGTGATATTGAGGGATTAGAAACAAACCAAGCAGCATTGTCACTGTTAAACAAAATGGAAATCTGATTTTCAAAAGGTGGCCTCCATTTATTTATGGGTTTGTCTTGTCCGCGATTGTGATCCCTGATTTTTTTCGGTTCCGGCATACCCGGCACCGGCTTTCCGAACACATCTGACACTCAAAGCAATCCGGGCACGAGTGTTTTTTTTTGCACTCTCCGTCGCATTTATCTTCAGGCACATAAACCTTGCCGGCAATGCCGGGGTGTTTAATAAACGGCACGACGTGGTTCTCCACCGGTCGGACATTTCCGGCAACTGTTGCGTACCGGCCATGTGAGGCATATCTGAATACACCGTGTTGTCTTATGTCTGATTAGATTTTTCATGTATGATAATCGAAAATTCTACCAAAAGCATGCCTGAAGTGCAAAGCAAATGTTGACGGGTTTTGAAAAAGCTTTGGATAAATATATTCCGGCTTTCGGCACATCCCAGGTCAACAGATAGCTCTCGTCAGGACGGATGCCTACGACCGCTGCAGTTTCAATTTTTCGGGAAGGTTATCCAGCATGGAGTAGAGGGTTGGCACAACCACAAGGGTCAGGAAGGTGGCAATCATCAGACCGAAGATCACCACGATGGCCATGGACCGCCAGTACTGGGAGGATTCACTGGCAAATGAAAAGGCCAGTTCCCTGAAGTTAAACGAAACCCCGGTCACCATGGGAATCAGGCCCAAAATGGTGGTAATGGCGGTGAGCAGTACGGGCCGCAGCCGTGTGGCCCCGCCGGCAATCACCGCCTCATGCAATCCCATACCGCCTGCCCGGAGCTTGTTGATGTAGTCAATCAGAACAATGGCGTTATTCACCACCACGCCGGCCAGGGAAATAATGCCCACGCCGGTCATGATAATAGAAAACGGCGAATTGATCACGGTAAGGCCGATAAAGGCACCGCCCAGCGAGAGAATAACCGATGTCATGATGATAAATGGCTGGGATACCGAGTTGAACAGGGTCACCAGAATAAGAAAAATAAGAAAAATTGCAATTAAAAAGGCTTTGGAAAGAAAGCGGCCGGCCTCTTCCTGTTCCTCACTTTCACCGGTGAAGTTCATGTCGTAGCCCTGGGGCATATCCAGGTCGGCCAGGAGTTTTTCCGCCTGCATCCTCAGCACACTGCCGGGCACTTTTGTTTCATCCACGTTGGCAGTCACTGTGATGACGCGCTTGTGGTCGATTCGGGTGATATCGCCCAGGCTACCTGTATAGCTGATTTTTGCCAGCGTGGTCAGCGGCACCAGGGTGCCGTCCGGCGCGGGAATCATCAGTTTTCGCAGGACATTGGTGGTTTCCCGGTATGCTTCAGGCAGCCGCACGCTGATATCGTAATCCTCGTTCTCCTCACGATATGTGGAGATATTGACGCCGTTATAAGCGGTTTTCAGGGCATAGCCGATGGTGCCGGTTGTTAAGCCGAATTCCGACGCTTTCTGGCGGTCTACGGTAATGGCGATGGACGGAATCGATTCCACATAGTCGTCCCGCACATCCTCTATGGCTGGCAGTCCGGAGATGGTTTCCCTTACTTCCCGGGCAATCTCGCCAAGGACCCGGTAGTTGTCCCCTGATATTTCGATATTGACGGGTGCGCCCGTTGGCGGTCCCATATCCTCTTCTTTTACATTGATCCGGGCGCCGGGGATATGCTTGATGCGCTGACGAATTTGCCGGACGTCCTCAAATGTGGGGCGATTCCGGTCAGCCAGGTCGATGAACTGAACCCCCAGGTGCGCGGCACTCAGATTGGAGAAGATATCACCCACGCTCTTGCGTGCACTGGTGGCATAGACATGTTCGATGTTTTCCAGGTCGCTCGGCCCGTCAAACGGTGTGCCGTCCGCCATCGTATGGGTCTTGGGTGTATAGGCGGTTTCATAGGCATCCAGCGGGATGTTGTCCCGGTCTTCGGGGTGTTCCCCCAGGACCCCGGAAATAGCTATTTCGACCTTTCTGACGATCCGGTCGATATAATCCAGGTCCGCGCCTTCGGGAGGATCAATATTCACATAAATATTGTTGGGCTCAATACTGGGGAAAAATTCCACCGGCCTTTCCGCCCCCACGGCAATCATCCACGTAAGGAAAAAAATAACCAGGAGCGCAAAAGAGGCAAACAGCATTTTGATCCGGTTATCCAGGACCTTTTCCATGAGGTTGCTGTAAACCGTCAGTATGGTGCCTTCAATGGCAACCGGCTTCTCGCCTTCGGCCGCGATTTCTTCGACGGTTTTGGCGGGCTTTTGTGATTCATTGTCGCCCCCGTGTTTGAGCTTCATAAAAAATGCGGTGAGCGCGGGGTTGATCACCATGGCCACAAACAGACTGGAGGAGAGGGTGACCACCAGGGTAATGGGCAGGTATTTCATAAACTCGCCCATGATACCCGGCCAGAAGATCATGGGAAAGAACGCGGCCACCGTGGTCAGGGTGGAACCGATCACGGGATAGGCCACTTCCGATGTGGCGGCCATGGCTGCCCGAATGCGGGGCACCCCCTGCTCCATGTAACGGTAGACATTTTCCACCACCACGATGGCATTGTCCACCAGCATGCCCAGGGCCAGTGTGAGTGAAAAGAGTACCACCATGTTCAGGGTCACCCCTAGCAAATACAGGACGGTAAACGAGGTGAGCATGGAAAAGGGAATGGCCAGGCCCACAAGCAGGGCATTGCGGAATCCCAGGGAAAAGAGCAACACCACGACAACCAGAAACAGGCCGGAGAGAATATTGTTTTCCAGGTCAATCACCATATCCCGGATCTGGTCGGCCTCGTCCATGAGTTTGGTTACTGTAATGTCAGCGGGCCAGTATTTTTGCTGTTGTGCCAGGAGCTTGTCGATGGTTTCGGCAATGGCGATAATATTTTCGCCGGATCGTTTTTTGACCGATATGTTCACCGAACGACGCCCGTCCAGGCGGGAGCGGCTGGTCTCTTCCTTAAAACCGTCGACAACCGTGGCCACGTCTTTTAAATAGATGGGCCGGCCGTTATGGGTGCTGATGACAAGACCGTATACCTCTTCCGGGGTCTCAAATTCGCCGGGCACCCGGAGTTGAAAACGCCCGTCTCCAAGAGATACGTTGCCGCCTGTGGTATTAGTGTTTTCACTGGGCACCACGCTCTGAAAGGCGGTAATCGGGATCCGGTAATAGGCAAGTTTATCCGGATCCACTTCAATGCGGATCTCCCGTTCCCGGGTGCCGGTCACCTCCACCTCAAGCACGCCGGTAATGGTTTCGATTTCATCTTCCAGGTCATCGGCGATTTTCTTCAATGTCCGCATGCTGTGGGCCCCGGCAATGGAATAGACCACAATGGGCATGTCGGAAAAATTGACTTCATACACGGAGGGGTCGTTTTCAAGGTCCGTGGGCAGGTCACCCTGGGCCTCGTCCACCTTATTTTTAACCTTCTGCAGGACATCGTCAATGTCCGTGCCGGGCAGAAACTCAATGCTGATATAGGACATGCCTTCGGCGCTCACTGAATGGATCTCCTTGACATCGTCCAGATTTTTTAGCTTTTTTTCAATGGGAATGGTAATGGATGTTTCAATATCCTCGGACGCCACGCCACGGTAGCTGGTAGATACAAAAACATAAGGGATGGTGATGTCCGGCGCGCTTTCACGGGGCAGGGCCATATAACTATAGATACCCACAAGAAAGATGATCACGGCCAGCACCGCCACACTGATACGGTTTTCAATCGCTGTATCGGAGATTATCATTGTTTTACCATTGCCGGGTCCTGTACGGTTCGAACCACATTCACCGCCTGACCGTCGGATACATGTTTCTGTCCCACAATCACGACTTTTTCGCCGATTTCAAGACCGCTTTTGATTTCCACATTAAATCCCTGTTGAATGCCCGTGGTTACCTCCCGGCGATGTACCACATTACCTTCTGTCACAAAAACAATGTGGCTGCTGCCATTGGAGGTTATTGCATAAAGGGGCACTACAACCGTATCCTTTACGGACTGTTTGACAATATCCACCCGTGCGAACATCCCCGGCAGAATCTCTCCGTCAGGATTGGGGATCAGTATCTCCAGATCATACAGACGCGCCATGGAGTCGGTGATCTGCGACAGAAAATGCTTCTCCCCGGCAAACTTTTTGCCGTCAAGGGCGTCAATCGTAAGGGTGAATTGTGTCAGGTGACGGACCGCCGGCATATCCGATTCCGGAATGCCCACCGTCACCTTTACCGGATCGGTTTGGAGAATACGAACCACCTCCTGTCCCATGGCGACGATTTCGCCTTTTTCCACAAACACTTGATTAACAATGCCGGTAATCGGGGCGCGAATGGTGCAATGGTCCAGGTCCAGCTTTGCATTTTCCATGGCCGCCCGGTGGTTCTCCACTGTGGCCTCGATGGTGTCAAGATCCGACTGGCTGGCCAGATCTTTTTTATACAGTGCCCGGATTCGCTTTTCCGATGATCGGGCGGACGCAAGAGAAGCTTTTGCGGATTCATAGGCATTCTGATACTTGCGGGAATCAATCTGCACCAGAATATCGCCTGCTTTGACCGCATCCCCGTCGGTTACCGTTTTTTGCAGCACCTCGCCGGTCACTTGGGCGGCAACCGTAAGGTCCACCCAGGGTTCAATAGTACCGGGGAAGTTAATCTTATCGGATATGTCCCGCGGGGCGACCTCATACAACACCACATTGACATCCGGTGTCTGCTGCCCGATTTCGGACTTGCGCTTTGCCTCCACCTGTTTCTTTTTCATGCTAACGCCCATGAACATGAGTATGATAACAAGTATCAGTACAACCACCAGGACAATGCCCCAGACGGCCCCGCGGTTGTTGTTCACGGACTGTCTTAAAGGGTTAAATATAATCGTCATTGTATTTCCACCATTTCTTGACGGCTTCGTAAAAAGTCCAATTTCTTTGTTGCGCTGCATCTCTCGTCATGTCACGTACAGCTAAGTACGCTCCATTCCTAGAGAATTGCGCGCCTCGAACTTGAACTTTTTACTTTGCCGTCCCAAAATTGACTTTTTACGAGTGCATCTTTCTTAAGCCGTCAAAAGTCCTCTTAGCAATGTATCGGTATATGCTGCAATTGTTTTTTCAATATCAAAATCATCCTCAAACCAGCTTTGCAGGCACAGGCCGTCCCATGATCCCACAATGGCCGATGCAATGGCTTCCGAGTCAATTCCTGCGCGAAATTCGCCCCGGCCAATGCCGTCATTTATGATCGAAGCACACAACAAGCGGAATTTCCGATAAATATCCTGGAATGCCATTTTCAATTTTTCCCGCATTTCAGCCGAGCCGGTGACTGATGCCGCCCAGAATTCCAGGGTCAGGGTATAAATATCCCGGTGCCGGATAACCCAGGCGGCAATGGACCGGCTCAGGGCATCCAGCCGGTCTGCGGCACTATCCAGGGCCAGGGTGGTGACAGTAACACTCGATTCATTGAGTTTCTGTACAAAATAGTCAAATACTGCCAGAAACAGATCATCCTTGCTTCTGAAATATTCGTAAATGGTCCCTTTGCCGATGCCGGCCGTCCTGGCAATGTCCACCATCAGGGTATTGTTGAAACCCTTTTCCGCAAACACATTGGCTGCGGCCCGGACGATAAGATCCCGTCGCGCTGTTTTTTCGTTAAGGTTCATTAATCATTTTCCGACTGGCTGGTCGGATATTATATTCATAAATATTAATATATTATTAATTATTAAATAATTTTGACCGACCAGCCGGTTTTGAATGATAAAGTATAGACTTTCTGAATTTAAAGTCAACCGGTTTTTCAACATCAAGCCAGCAGCCCCACAATCGCCCCAGTCATACAGGTCGCCAACGTACCGGCCACAATGGAACGAAATCCCAGAGAGATAATTTCATCCCGCCGCTCCGGCGCCATGGTGCCCATGCCGCCGATCATGATGCCCAGACTGCCCGGGTTGGCAAACCCGCACATGGCATAAGTCATGATCAGCATGCTTTTCGAAGAAAGGGCCTCTTTTGGCAGACTGCTCAGATCCAGATAGGCCAGCAGCTCATTGAGCACGGTTTTGGTGCCCATCAGAGCCCCCGCAGTTGTGGCCTCTGTCCAGGGAATGCCCATCAGCCAAACCACCGGTGCCATGATAAACCCCAGAATGCGCTGGAGTGTGAGGGGGGCAGCGTGAAAATCGGGCAGGATGCCAAGTCCCTTGTTAATCAGCGACACCAGGGCCACCAGCACAATCAGCATACCGATAATATTCAACAGCAGTTCCATGCCCTGGAATGTTCCCCGGGTCAGGGCGTCCATGGCGCTTTTGGCGGTCTGGTCCGGTACAAAGGTTCCGGCGGTGGTCTCATCGGTTTCCGGCACCATGACCTTGGCAATGGTGATAGCGGCCGGAACACTGATAATAGAGGCGGTGAGAATATGGCCCATGATGTTGGGGATGGTGTCGCGGAGAATGCTGGCGTAAAGCACCATGACCGTGCCGGCGATGGTGGCCATGCCCGTGGTCATGAGCGTGAATATTTCGCTGCGGGTCATGTTCTGCAGATAGGGGCGGACCAGCAGCGGGGCCTCCACCATGCCGATAAAGATGTTTGCGGACACGCCAACACCTTCGGCCCCGCCCAGGCCGGCGGTTTTCTGCAAGACCCAGGAAAACCCCCGGACCACCACAGGCAGAATTTTCCAGTAGAAAAACAGGGCGGACAGGGCGCTCATCACCAGCACCAGGGGCAGGGACTGAAATGCCAGCACAAACATGGCCGCCGGGTTGGTCACCTCAAACGGCGGCGCACCACCGCCCACATAACCGAATACCATGGCTGTGCCGTCTTTTGTGGCCTGCTCAAGCGCCAGAATGACCTTGTTGAGCATGATAAAGATATCTGTAAAAACCGGGAGTTTTAAAAACAGAATGCCGATGGCCAGTTGCAACCCTACACCGGCTGCCATGGTTTGAATCCTGACCTTGTCCCGGTTCTCACTGATCAGCCACGCCAGCAGAATAAATACAACCAGCCCCAGACCGCTCTGAAATGTCATCACTGTCCCCCTGCCTTTGTTTTTTGTAAATTGTCAACCTACCGGATTTGCAGTTGTTTGTCCATGATTTTTCATGAGACAGCAAGGTTTCAGCGGTAATTGCGGCTTGACAGGGGAGAAGAACCGGTTTATTCAGTTTATAAACGTGGGACAGAAGTTATTTGTGCATAAAATTGAATCCGCTCTGACTCTCGCAAAGGCGCAAAGATCGTCGGGATGTCCATCTGTTCTTTGCGATCTTTGCCTGTTTGCGAGAGATAAGATAAAAAGGCAAGAGGAGTGACATTGAAACTTTCCACCCAGCAGGAAGCCGCCGTCACCCACATGGGGACCCCGGCCCTGGTCACCGCCGGTGCCGGGTCGGGCAAGACCCGGACCCTTACCGCCAAGATCGCCCATCTGATCAAGCAGGGCTATACGCCGGACCGGATTCTGGCCATCACCTTTACCAACAAGGCGGCCGATGAGATGAAGCACCGTCTGGTGGAGATGACCGGCATCCCCGAGACCGGCTTTCCGTGGGTCCGGACCTATCACAGTGCATGCTTTAAGATCCTCAACGCCCACTGCACCCTGCTGGGTTATGAAACGCCCCTGCAGATCTATGATGTTTATCATCAGCGCAAGACCATCAAGGATATTCTCATCCACATGAACGTGGACAAAAAGAACGTGCCCGCCGTACTTGGTGAAATCTCCAGGGCAAAAAATTCCGGCGCCCCCATGGCCTATTTTGACCAGCGCCCGTTTGCCGGGTATGTAAAGATCGCCGAGGTGTACACCCTTTACGAAAAGGAACTCAAAGCCAAAAATGCCGTGGATTTTGACAATATCCTGCTCCTGGTGCGGGACATTCTGCGCCAATACAATGATGTGCGGCAGAAATACCAGAAACGGTTTCAGTATATTCTCGTGGATGAATACCAGGATACCAACAACCTCCAGGAAGAGCTGACAACCCTTTTGTGCAGCGGCAACAACCTCTTTTGCGTGGGGGATGACTGGCAGGCCATCTATTCATTCCGGGGCAGCAACATCAACCATTTTCTCACTTTTGAGCGCCGGTATGCAGATGCCCGGGTGTTCCGGCTGGAGCAGAACTTCCGGTCCGCCGACGAGATTGTCAAGCTGGCCAATTGTATCATCGAAAACAACGACGACAAGATGGACAAGACCTGCTTTTCCGAAAAAAAGGGCGGGGTGGTGGACCCCCGGGAGTTTGACGACGAAGTGGAAGAAGCCGCCTGGGTGGCGGACAAGGCCCGGGATATCCATGAAAACGAGGGCGTGCCCTACAACCAGATGGCTGTCCTTTACCGCACCAAGTTTACGTCCCTCTATTTTGAACACCGGTTCCGGGAGGCCGGCATCCCGTACCAGCTGCTGGGAGATAAGGGGTTTTTTGACCGAAAAGAGATCATGGATATCAACAGCTATATCCTGGCTGCAGTTTTTCCCAAGGATGACGCGGCCTTTGAACGGATTGTCAATATTCCCCGCCGCGGCATCGGCCCCAAAACCCTGATGAACATCAGCCGGCTTCGCACCGGCGATATGAGCGTACAGGAGGCGGCCCGTCAGGCTTTGTCGGAAAAGCTGTTATCCGGAAAGGTATACAACGGTTTGCGAAAGCTCATGGACCTGTTGGATGAGATCCGGTCCATGCCGCCGGTTGACGCCATGACCCGGGTGATCGACGGGGTAGGTTATTTGGACTATCTTCAGCAGTATGCCAACAGCAGCTCCATGGACTTTACGGAAAAGCAGGAGAACATCGAGCAACTGGTCTATGCGGCGTCCCGGAAAGAGACGCTGGTGGAATATCTGGAAGAGGCCGCACTGGTAAGGGAGGACAAAGAGGAAGAGGGCGGAAACGGCATCAACCTCTCCACCATTCACGCGGCCAAAGGCCTGGAGTTTCACACCGTGTTTGTGGCCGGGTGCGAGGAAAACCTTTTCCCCCACTGGAAATCCCTTGAAACCCCTGAGGAGGTTGCCGAAGAACGGCGACTGATGTATGTGGCCATGACCCGGGCCGAAAAAAATCTCTACCTGACATCAACAGACTTCCGCAAGGGCCAGTTTAACCGTCGGAGCCGGTTTCTTTACGAGCTTGACAGGGCGTTGACCGACTAACCCTGCGATGATATCAGCATGCAAATCTGTTCTTCCGCCTGCTCAAGCGACATCCGGGTCATATTCAGCACCATGTGATACATACTGGCGTCATTGTAATTCTTTTTGCCGAGTTTGGCATAAAGGTTCTTACGGCGGCGCTCTCCGTTCATAACCGCCTGATAGGCTTTCTCATCAGGATAATCATAAAAACGCTGCATAAACTTGATGCGGGCTTCCCGGTCTGCCACCAGCAGAAAATGGTAGGCATTTTCCTGCTCCGCCAGAATGTATTGACTGCCCCGGCCCAGAATCACCACATTATCTTTGGCTGCCAACTCCGTAATCACCTCCCGGAGCTTTTCCACATAGATCTCCTCATCAATGTAGCCAAAGCGGTCCCCCGTGAGCCGTTCCATGTATCCCCGGCTCAAGGTGCTGGAAATAACTTTAGAAAGCAACCCCCCGGCGGATCGTTCCATATCCTTAACGGAATTTTTGGAAACCCGCGCGCGCTGGGACAATTCCTGAATAATCACATCATCAAGAAACTGATAATCAAGCCGCTTTGCAATCCTGCTGGCCAGTGTCCGGCCCCCGGCCCCGAATTTACGGGCAATCGTTACAACCGCCATTGTGGTTTCCCCTTTGTTATATTGTTATATCGTTGATTTTTAATATTTTACGACACTCCGGACCAGATCCGGGGTCTATGTAAAACCACTATAAATCATTTAACCAATGGAATCCACTGTTTTTTATGAAAAACGCCATTCCCGTATCTTCAGAATAATGATGGATGTGTATGATTTGGCGATAGAGCCGGTCTGAGAAAGTGGATTGATCTAAATCGAAACCGGGCGAACTTCAAGTGAGGACAGAAAGAACAGGCAAACGGGTAACATCGGCAACAAGTTGTCGGTGCCACCCGGAGGTGCCATCCATAAAGCACAGAAGGGTATGAAAAAGGAGCCAATCCGCCCCTGTCTCATACTTTTGAACCCGGTTTCTTTGGATAAGCTGTTCGACGATCAGGCGGATGCTTCCAGTTGTACGAGGTTGTTTTCAATTTCCCGGTTTAACCGGACAAACTCAAACCCGACCCGGTAATAAGTTTTATCAAACACCCGCTTGTAAGGGTGGCACCACACCACGCGTGCTTTGACGCTGATCGGGTCGATAAATCTCGCGATATGCAAATCAATTTTGTAATTGGCGTTGGTTTTGAGTGTTTCGGTGAGCAACAATTGCACGCCGTTCCGGCTGAGATTAATCAGCGAGACCTGTTTGCTGATATTTTTGAAAAGCGCCAACACCCCTGTTTTACGAAGGTTGATATTAAGGGTATTCACGGGAAACCGCCAGTTTTTCCGCATACCAAGCGGCTTTTTCAGTTGTGGCGTTGCCTTCTTTTTTCTTACCTCAAAGTATTCTGCCATTTCCCCCCTCCTTTTTCCTGAACCGGTTTTTATTTTTCTGTTTATATCCATACCAGCGCCCAAAGAACCTGTCAATTTTTATCGACCCTGAAAAGTCAGAGGCAAACGATTATGACGTCCTTTCCCAGGCAACGATCCGGGAATATACCTGATCAGGGACCGGCAGCACAGCATCCGCGCCCTTGTGGGGAGAACCGCCAACGGCTCTGGATGACATGAATCAGCGCGGCGACTTAACCCGAAAACCTGCATCGGCGATGTCAAAAGGTTTTTATTCCAATTGCATTAAATTGCGTTTTTGTGCCAAATCCATTAATGTTGTTTTCAGAGAATAGGGGAGTAAGAGAAAATTATTTTGCAGGCAACCGAGGGATATTAATGAAAAGAGTCAAGAGTAGATTGACCCCTTTCTGACCCCTTTCTCTCGATTTGCTAAAAATTCCGGAGAAGATTTTTCAGGGGTTGATAACAAGAGATTCGTGGGGATTCGTGTCAATTCGTGGGGGAAAAAGGAACAGGGGCTTTTTATGTGGACTCCGGATCAGGTCCGGAGTGACGGGCGGTACGTGAGCAATTTTTATGGACGCCGAATCCGCGGGCCCCGGGGGGATTGGATGGCGGGGCTGGCCAAGAGGTCGTTGTCGGCGGCCCGGGCAGTCAGGTCGTCAATAACTCCTTTGTGCAGAGCAGGCGGATATTATCCCGGTATCAACTGAACATGCAGCTTGCGGTTGCGGGGGCCGTCGAACTCACAGAAAAACGCGGACTGCCAGGTGCCGAGCACCAAACTGCCGTTTTCAACGATCACGGTGATGGAGCTGCCCATAAGGCTGGCCTGGATGTGGGCGTCCGAGTTGCCTTCCATGTGCCGGAAGCCCGCGGAATGAGGGACCAGCTTTTCCAGATGGGCCAGGATATCGGTTTGCACATCCGGGTCGGCATTTTCATTGATGGTGATACCGGCGGTGGTGTGCGGCACATAGGCCATCACAACGCCGTTTTGCAGCCCGGCATCAGCCACAGCGTTTTCCAGATCAGCGGTGATATCCCGCATCTCTCTTCTTTTTCCGGTTTTAACAGACAGGGTGACCATGGCGTCGTTTGTATCAATCGGGAATGGTTGTTAAGTGGCGCGCCCGGCAGGATTCGAACCTGCGACCTACGGATTCGTAGTCCGGCACTCTATCCAGACTGAGCTACGGGCGCGTTTTGAGAATGCTTTTTTGTTGATGTTGGTTGTAAAAGATTGTAAGAAGAATGTCAATAAAGAACTTTGACGACTTTGTAAAAAGTCCCGATTGTTATGCACGATCATGAACATTACATGAAGCTGGCGCTGGCAGAGGCGGAAAAGGGGCGGGGGCTTGACGAGGTGCCGGTGGGCGCGGTGCTGGTGTCAGATGCCGGTGATGTGCTTGCCGCTGCCTGCAACCGTCCAATTTCCTCCAAAGACCCCACGGCCCATGCGGAAATCCTGGTATTGCGGATGGCTGCCGGAAAAATCGGCAATTACCGATTGCCAGGTACAACGCTCTATGTTACTGTTGAGCCTTGTGCCATGTGCATGGGCGCAATTATTCACGCCAGGGTGGGGTGCGTGGTGTTTGGTGTTTTTGACCCCAAGTGGGGCTGTGCGGGATCGTTATATAATTTTACGGAAAACCGGTCGTTCAATCATCAGCCGGATATTGTTGCCGGCGTCTGTGAAACGGCCTGCCGGCATATGCTTCAGTCTTTTTTTGAAGCAAAACGAAACCGCGGGAAAAAGGTTAATCCCGTTCAATAATTATTCAGGAGTTACATGTGGGAAACATTGTCGTTGTGGGAACCCAGTGGGGTGATGAAGGAAAGGGCAAAATTGTTGATCTGCTGGCCGAATATGCTGATCTGGTGGTGCGGTTTCAGGGCGGAAACAATGCCGGTCATACGCTGGTGGTAAACGGCGAGGAGTTTATCAGCCATCTGGTCCCCTCGGGTATTCTGCAGGGTAAGACATGCCTCATCGGCAACGGGGTGGTGGTGGACCCGGCCGTGCTGACCGAAGAGATGGATGGTTTACGAAGCCGGGGAATTGCATTGTCGCCGGAAAATTTCATGATCAGTCGCAAGGCGCAGATCATCATGCCGTATCATAAACGGATCGATGCGGTGCGGGAAGAGAAAAAGGGCAGCGGCAAGATCGGCACAACCGGGCGGGGCATCGGCCCGTGCTACGAGGACAAGGCCGGGCGTCACGGCCTCCGGTTTGTGGATATGGCCGACCCGGATGCATTTCGGGAAAAGATCATCCAGATGGTCAGGGAAAAGAACAATTACCTGGAGAAAATTTACAATGCCGCGCCGCTTGATGTGGATGCCATTGTTACCGAATACCTTGGTTATGCCGATACTCTTGCACCTTATATAAAAAATGTATCAAAAGCCATTGACGACGCCACCCGCCAGGGACAGCAGGTGTTGTTTGAAGGCGCGCAGGGAACATACCTGGATATTGATCACGGCACCTATCCCTATGTGACCTCATCCAATACCGTGGCGGGCAATGCCTGTTCCGGCTCGGGTGTGGGGCCGAAAGCCATAACCGGGGTGCTGGGTATTGTCAAGGCCTATACCACACGGGTCGGGGAGGGGCCGTTTCCGACTGAACTGTTTGACGACACCGGTGATTTCCTGCAGCAGACCGGCAGTGAGTTCGGGGCCACCACCGGCAGAAAACGCCGGTGCGGATGGCTGGATGCCCTTATGCTGAAAAACGCGGCCCGTCTGAACGGGTTGACCGGGCTTGCCATCACCAAGCTGGATGTGCTCACCGGCCTGGAAACGATCAATATCTGCACGGGATACCGCTATCAGGGTGAGATAATCGATGATTTTCCCGCAGATCTGAAGGCATTGTCCGCGTGTGAACCGGTTTATGAAACGGTTCCCGGATGGTCGGAGGATATTTCAGCCCTGACCGATCTGGATGCCCTGCCGGAAAACACCCGGGCCTACCTGCAACGGATTGAGGAACTGGTGGACGTACCGGTGAATATTGTATCCGTGGGCGCAGGCCGGGATGAGACGATTGTGGTCAAAAATCCGTTTGCTTAAATGTGACGGCTTCGTAAAAAGTCCAATTTCTTTGTTGCGCTGCATCTTTCGTCATGTCACGTACTGCTAAGTACGCTCCATTCCTCAAGATTTGCGCGCCTCGAACTTGAACTTTTTACTTTGCCGTTCCAAATTTGACTTTTTACGAGACCATCAAATGTGAGGGTCTCGTAAAAAGTCCAATTCCTTACCGTCCCAGATGTGACTTTTTACGAAACCGTCAAATGTCGTCAATCTCAAACAGATAGGCAACCGACATGAGGTTGTCCTCGATCTCCACGGAAAAGAGCTGTGCCAGCGAGTTGAGAATGATCAGGGCGTTTCTGTCCGCGTCCTTTTCCGCGATGCTGTGAATCCGCGCAAGAATCCCCTTGTTGACCTTCTGCACATTGGCATAATGCTTATCCAGCTGTTTCATGTCCAGATCGGGATTGTTGCCCTTTTTGTATTCAAAATACTGTCGCAACAGATACATGGACGTGGAGCGGATAATGGACTCCTGGATGGTGGAAAAGGGGAGATGAAACCGGGCCATGGGTTTGAAAAGGCTCATCACCGGGCAGTTGCTGGTGGCCATGATAATCCCCAGCAGGGAGTAGAGGCCCTCCTGCACGGAGGTTTCTTTCTGGTAAGACCGTTCCGGCGTGATGCAGACCACCAGGCAGTCGTCGTATGAGAAGGAATCCTTGAACGCCTCCACCAGTTCACCGATGTTCAGGGCAATGGGACAATAAGGGGTGTGCCCTGCATCCAGGGGGCAGCATTCGCATTGCTCATTGTCGAGCTTGGTCCATTCAGGATGCTCTTTAGGCGTGGGGCGAACAATAGATATGGTGTCCGGGTCCAGTTCAACATCAAAACTCTCTTTTTTCCCGCTTTTGAAATGGAATTCATAGATAAAATGATACGAATTGTTTTGCTGGCTCATAGATTTCCCCTGCTCCTGGATTTCCATTGATTGTTGGTGTCGGTGTGATGATTGAGAGGCTTTTGGATGGTCTTCACGTACTTGTATACCCCTGAAATAATTGGTCGGGACGGCTGGATTTGAACCAGCGGCCCCAGCGTCCCGAACGCTGTGCTCTACCAGACTGAGCCACGCCCCGACTTTATGCTGTTGTAAATGAAGTGGCCCGGATTGTCAATGGAAAAAGTACTTGATGACGGCTTTGTGAAGGGACATTAAACCTTCTTACATTACCGTCCCGATATCGATCTTCAGTACGTTGCTCAGCTTAACTGATCCGGCGACAACTCTTTTTCGCTATAGGCCTGGTACAGTTTTTCGTTCATGAACAGATCATAGATATCCGGGTCGATATGGCCGTCTTTTTTCATAAATCCGAGTATCTTACTGGCCTGGGAGATACTCATGGGGGTTTTGTAGGGCCTGTCCCGTGCGGTGAGGGCTTCAAAAACATCGGCAATGGCGATGATGCGGGCCTGTATGGGAATATCATCGCCGGAAAGGCCTCTGGGATAACCCGATCCGTCCAGTTTTTCATGGTGGCTGCCGGCAAATTCCGGCACATGGGCAAGTCTGTCCGGAAAAGGCAATTCCCGGGTGATGCGGGTGGTCATCTCCGCGTGGTGCTCGATCATCTGCCGTTCGTCTTCCAGCAGGTTGCCCCTGGGAATACTCAGGCATGCGGCTTCATTTTCAGAGAGACAGGGAAGTGTGCGGCCGTCCATCTCATAGGTGCGGGCGGCAATCTCTTTTATCCGTGCCATATCGGCTTCATCTGCCAGTTGCTGGTTGCTGTTCATTTCTTTGATAAGTGCCAGGTCTGATTTCACCGAGGCGATCTGCGTTTCGTATGATTGATGAATTCCCGCCAGTTCCTTTTCAATATCCCGGTTATGCTGACTCTGTAATAACTTTATCTGATTCTTTAACTTTTCATTTTCAAGTTTTTGTAATATAAAATGAAATCTCGCTTCAATAAGATCAATCCGGTCAAAAAGCCCTTCCAGCTTATTGGTCTTGCTGACAATATATTCCGGGGTGGTGATTTTGCCCACATCATGCATCCAGGCGGCGATACGGATCTCCTCCATCTGGTCGTCGTCAAACCGGATATTCTTGAGCGGGCCGTTGTCCGCTTTGTTGACAGCTTCGGCAATCTCCATGGTCAGATCCACGACCCGGTTGATATGTCCCCCGGTAAACGGGGATTTTTCATCAATGGCTGTGGCAATGCTTTTTATAAAAGCATAAAACAATGCCTTGAGGTTTTCAATCAGCTGCATGTTGGTCAGGGCCACAGCAGCCTGTGAGGCCAGCGCGCCCACCAGGTCGATGCTGTCTCTGGGAAATGCGGTTATTTCACCGGTTTCCCGGTCGGCGGCATTGAGCAGTTGAAGAACGCCGATAATCTTATCTTCATGGTTTTTTAACGGCAGCACCAGCATGGACTGGCAATGATACCCCGTAACTTCATCATATTTTTTCGTTCCGGAAAAATCAAAGTCTTCGGTGGCATAAACGTCCCGGATATTGACCAGTTCGCCGGTCAGGGCCACATAGGAGGAGACGTTGGAATAGTTGGGCGTGCCGTCATCGTTATGGAGGGGCACATTGGGCATGCCGTCCGGCGATTCCCCGCTGGCTCCACCCTTCCGGATATTCATGGAGTCGTTCTGAAGAATGGCGAACCTGAGGCTTGCCTCTTTTTCTTCGGCAATATAAAGGGTGCCGGCATCTGCGCCCGAGAGCATGCGCGCCTCGTCCACGATCATTTCAAGCAGTTTGCTGATATCTTTTTCGCCGGAAAGGGCCAGGCCGATATCCGTCAACTTTTTGATGTGTTCTATCTGGTCTTCGGCATATACCTTAACTTCCCGGACTACCGTTTCCAGAAGCCGTCCCAGTTTTTTGTCGTCTGCAAGGTCGCAAATGTTCTGTTCCTTCATGGGGCCTCTTTTGTTAGTTTAAAGAACCATGAAAATGGAGGGAGTACATAATGTCGGCCATTTATTTTACTTTAATCTGAAAAGCCTGGTCCGCTGAGCCAGAACGCTTTACTCTGACATCAACATACTTTGACATCAAGGTTGATTATTTATTTATTTTTTTTTATTATCATGAAAATAGCAGCACAGCAACTACAAAGCGAAGGACAACGAACGGCACCACAGCATCGCCATCTTGGCAGGCATCACAAATCTGTCTTCAAGTAAGGAACGGACATGACGAACCATCAGGATGACAGTATTATCAAGGCACTCATGGAAAAAGGGGTTACCATTCCCGTCCCGGAAAGCGTGGAGATCGGCGCGGATGTGGCGGTGGACCGTATTTCCGGCGAGGGCACGGTAATCCATGCAGGCTGCCGTATTCACGGGGCCGCCACATTTATCTCCAGAGATGCGATTATCGGCAACGAAGGCCCGGTCACCATGGAAAACTGTCATATTGGCCCGGGGGTGAAACTTGGCAGCGGTTTTCTTACAGAGACGGTTTTGCTGGCAAATGCCAGGACCGGCGGCAATACCCATTGCCGAAAGGGAACGATCCTGGAAGAGTATGCCAGCCTCGCCCATAGCGTGGGCGTCAAGCAGACCATTTTGTTTCCCTTTGTTACCCTTGGCAGCCTGATCAATTTCTGCGACTGCCTGATGGCAGGCGGCACCAGTACGTTCAATCACAGCGAAGTGGGGAGTTCTTATATCCATTTTAATTATTCACCCAACCAGGATAAAGCGACGGCGTCACTCTTCGGGGATGTGCCGCGCGGGGTTATGCTCAGGGAAAACCCGGTATTTCTGGGCGGACAGGGCGGGGCGGTGGGGCCGCTTCGCATCACCTTCGGAACGGTGACGGCGGCCGGCACGATCTGCCGAAAAGACGAACTGACGCCCGGCAAACTGGTGATTGAACCGTCGCTCAAGGGCGGAAGCTTTCCCTATCAGTCCGGCATCTATGTCAATATCCGCCGGATTCTGGTTAACAACATCAATTATATCGCCAACTTGATCGCCCTGATGCGCTGGTATGAATATGTCCGGCCGATGTTTATGCATCCGACCGAATTTCCGGGTCCGATGGTAGACGGGCTAAAGGAAAAGCTGCGATACGGCGTGGAAGAACGGATTAAGCAACTGGACCGTTTATGCGAGAACATGCCCCGGTCCATCCAACTGTATCAGAACGGCAAGCAGGCCGCATCCGAGAAACTGATGACCCAGAAAGAGGAACTGTACGAAAAAAACGAAGTGGTCTGTGAAATGCTGGAGCTCCTGCTGAAAAATGAAACCGGCAGTATCGACAGCCGGGATGACTTTCTCTCCCGTGTGGAACAGGCGATGTATGATTTCGGCAGTAATGATTATGTCGATATCATTCAGGCCATTGATGACGGCGACGCGGCCGTGGGCACCATATGGCTGCGGTCTGTGGTGGATAATGTGGTGGACAGGATAGGGGATTTGCTGCCATCTTTTAATCTGATTGTTCAATAGGCGGAAGCATGGGCAGATTATTCGGCACAGACGGCATACGGGGGATCGCCAACCAGTACCCCATGACCGCAGAGATGGCAATGAAAACAGGGAAGGCGGCTGCCCGGCTGTTGTGTCGTGATAATGACCCGGCAAAGATGATTGTTGTGGCCAAGGATACCCGGCTATCCGGTGACATGCTGGCGAGTGCGGTGTGCGCCGGTATCTGTTCCATGGGCGTGGATGTCATGCTGGCCGATATCTTGCCCACGCCCGGGGTGGCGTATCTTACCGTGTCGGGCGGAGCTGCCGGCGGCATTATGATCTCGGCTTCACACAATCCCTACACGGACAATGGCATCAAAATTTTTAACAACAAGGGGCATAAACTTTCCCGGGATCTTGAAGAATCACTGGAAAAGATGATCCTGGACAACCCGGAGACCTCCGATGCCAGCAATAATGGCCACACAGGGCGGGTGTTTCATCAACAAGACCTTCATGACCGGTATGCTGCCTTTCTGACTGATGCATTACCTCTCGATGACAACAACAGCCTGAACTTGGTGCTCGACTGCGCCAACGGCGCCACTTATACGGTTGCGCCAAGGGTGTTTGCCGGTGCTTATGTACTTCATGCCGCTCCGGATGGTACCAATATAAATAACGAATGCGGATCTGAACACCCCGAAGCCCTTGCCGCCGAAGTGCTGGCAAAAAAGGCGGACGCCGGATTCGCATTTGACGGTGACGGCGACCGGGTGGTGGCGGTTGACGAGACCGGCATGGTTCTCAGCGGGGACCGGTTGCTGGCCCTGTGTGCAAAATTCATGAAAGAAGCGGGCACTCTGGCGGAAAATACCGTGGTCAGCACGGTGATGAGCAATATCGGGCTGACCCGGGCATTGAAAGAGATGGGGATTGCCCATGTAAAAACCGACGTGGGCGACCGCCATGTGCTTGAAAAAATGATCGCCTGCGGGGCCGCCATCGGCGGGGAAGACTCCGGTCACATGATCTTTACCGATTATCAGACAACCGGGGACGGCATGTTAACCGCATTAATGGTGTGCCGTGTGATGCACCGGACGCAAAAGCCGCTGTCGGAACTGGCCGCGTGCATGACCCTTTTCCCCCAGACCCTTGTGAATATCGATGTCAGGGAAAAACCGGCCATTGAAAGCATACCCGCGATCCAGCAGGCAATTACGGCTGCGGAAACCGCGCTTGGTGAAGCGGGCAGGGTGCTTGTGCGGTATTCAGGCACGCAGGCCAAGTGCCGGGTCATGGTCGAAGGCCCGAGTGATGAGATTATTCAGGAACATGCCGGAACGATCGCAAGGGCAATAAAGGAAACAATCGGCAAGTGAGGGGTGAGTAGTGATATATGAGTAGTGAGGATAAGCAGTCCCTCACCACTTACCGCACTATTTACGAGCTATTGTTATAAGACGGCTTCGTAAAAAGTCCAATTTCTTTGTTGCGCTGCATCTCTCGTCATGTCACGTACAACTAAGTACGCTCCATTCCTCGAGATTTGCGCGCCTCGAACTTGAACTTTTTACTTTGCCGTCCCAAAATTGACTTTTTACGAGACCATCTTATAAAAGGAGGAAAATAAATATTATGGCGGATCTATATTTCCTGGTGTGGGAGACGGTGACCAGTCTCACGATTATTCTGCTTGTGGTGGCCTACATCGTATACAGCCGTATGGCAGGGCCGATTGAAGCGATCGATAACGAAGATGAAAAAACCGCCCGGCTCAACAGCCTGAAAGCAAAAACCCGTTCCATAGTCGGGGGACTATTTCTGATGGGCGGTATAATCTGGCTCTACTATATTCAAACCCATGAAATTTATATCACCAAATCCCTGCGCGGCCCCCATGACATGGCACCCCCCATTATCATGAGCCTGATCGGCCTGGTGCTGCTGGGCCTGGGGATCCGCCAGTTGAGGACAGACCGGGTCGAATGATTGTTGTTAATAAGAACATTGCCATTGATGAGAATGAAATTGCGCTTAATTTCATCCGGTCTTCCGGGCCCGGCGGTCAGAATGTCAACAAGGTATCGTCGGCAGTACAGTTGCGGTTTGATGTGAAAAAATCGCCCTCCCTGCCGGAATATGTCCGGCAACGGCTTTTTCGGCTGGCCGGCCGCCGGATCAACACCCATGGCATTATGGTCATTGAAGCCAAGCGCTTTCGCGAGCAGTCCAAAAACCGGGCCGATGCTATCTGCCGGCTCACCTCCATGATACGACAGGCCGCTGCAAAACCACGAAAGCGAAAACCCACCCGCCCGTCTGCCACGTCACGGCAGCGCAGAATCGACAACAAGGTGCACCGGGGGCGGGTCAAGCAGCTTCGGAAAAGAATTGATTGATGAAGATAGCGGTCTACACAATTCCTGGCAATTGGCATGGATTGTGATTTTATACCGAAGCCGGTGTAGCGGAAGGCATCAGCCTTCCATAAAAAAACATAGGGAATTTTTATATTCCGAAAAAAACAGGGCGCAAAGCGGTATCTCTTTGCGCCCTGTTTTGTCTGGTCATCTGGTCGATTCTAATCCCGGGTAGCCCCCAGTATCTGAAGCAAAAACAGGAACATGTTGATGAAATCAAGATACAGGCGCAAGGCCCCCATGATGGCGCCTTTTCTGAAAACCCCGGCATCCAGGTCGGCGGGCTGGCTCAGGGCCATGTTTTTCAGCTGCTGGGTATCATAGGCGGTCAGCCCGACAAAAATAAATACCCCGAGATAGCTGATGATCATGGCAAGGCCGGTGCTGCGCAGAAAAAGGTTGACCAGGGAGGCGATGATTATGCCGATCAGCCCCATAAACATGAACTGACCCACGCCCGTCAAATCCTTTTTTGTTACCATGCCGTAGATGCTGCACGCACCGAACGTGGCCGCGCATATAAAAAATGTAGAGGCAATGGATGCGCCGGTGTACGCCAGAAAAATAAAGGAGAGGGTAACACCGTTTAAGATGGAATAAATCACAAACAGGGCTGTGGCGGTTGTGGCCTGAATTTTCTGTATCCGGGCGCTCAGGTAAAAGACCATTCCCAGCTCTGCAATAATCAGTGCAAAGAATACCATGGAATTGCCATGGATAATCCTGAGCATGGTTTCACTGTGCGACACATAATAGGCAATAAACCCGGTAAGGGCCAGGCCTATGGCCATCCAGTTATAGGTGCTGCGGATAAAACTGTTTACCGCAACCTGGGTCTGTGTTGTTCTGATTGAAGCAGTTTCAGCCATTTTATTGTCCTCCTGAAGAAGATGATGCTTTGTTGAAAAAGGGCTGTTTATACAAACAGCCCTGTAATTATATACTTGCCAAATTCATTTTTCATAATATAACATGCTGCAGATGTTTTTCAATACAGGTTTGTTATTTTTCAGTTAATATGGAATCGGATATGAAGCCGGATCAGGTATACCACGAGCTCAAGAATCTTTCGGAAAAACTGGGGATTTCCGTGCAGGAACACAATCTTCGAAATGCCGGCATTCATGTGTCCAGCGGCTTGTGCCGGATAAAAGACAAGCAGGTATTTATCATGGATAAGCGTCTTTCCATTCGTGAGAAAACCGCCGCACTGGCCGAATGTCTCGGCCAAATGGATCTGGAGGGGGTTTATATCGTGCCGGTCATCCGGGATTTGCTCAACAGGTATAGAAGTGAATAATTGCCAGTAAATGTATCCGAAGCAGGGCGCGTCCCCCCCCCATAACAGATCCACCATACCCGCCTGTAAAAAATCTTTAAAACGACAAGCGTAAAGAATAAGGTCCCCATACGCGTACGGATTGCCGGCCCCATATCGAAAGTTTACATAATATATCTTATCAGACGTTATGGTTATTTTTATTCTTTTTTTTCAATAAAGCTGGTATAGGTTTTCTGTTATTCAATGTCACTTACTCGACAATGCGCACAGCTTTGTCGCGACTATTTTAACGGTTTTTCAAGGAGAATTGCCATGGAACCTTACATTGATAAAGGCTTAGAATTGATTCAGGTATTCGGGGTCAGGCTTGTTCTTGCACTGCTGATTTTGATTGCAGGCCGCTGGGTGGCTGCCATCTTTCAGAAGGTGGTGAAAAAGATCATGGACCGGCGCGGCGTGGACGCCACGATCAGTTCTTTTGTGTCCCACATTACCTACTTTCTGCTGCTGGCTTTCTTTGTTATTGCCGCCCTGGGCAAACTGGGCATTCAAACCGCGTCGTTTGTGGCGGTTATCGGTGCCGCAGGTTTGGCCATCGGCCTGGCGCTGCAAGGCTCTCTTGCCAATTTCGCCGCCGGTTTCCTGATGATTATCTTCAGGCCTTTCAAGGTCGGTGATCTGATTGAAGGGGCCGGCGTTTTCGGGGCTGTGGAAAGAATTCAGATTTTCACAACCCAGTTAAAGACCCCGGATAACAAGACCATTATCATTCCAAACGCCAAATTAACCGATGACAACATTATCAACTGGTCCATGAAGGGCGTCCGCCGGGTAGACATGGTCTTCGGTATCGGATATGGCGATGACATTGACAAGGCCAGGCAGATTATCGCCGATGTGCTGGCTACAGACAGCCGAATTCTGGAAGATCCGGCACCCCAGATCGCTGTTTCCAATCTGGGGGACAGCAGTGTTGATTTTGTGGTCCGGCCATGGGTCAGGATTGAGGATTACTGGGGAGTCTATTTTAATATTACAGAACTGGTTAAAAAGGCCTTTGACGAAAAAGGGGTCTCCATCCCCTTCCCGCAGCGGGATGTACATATGTATCAGCATACGACATAAAGAGCCATCGAAATCAAAAGAAGGTCAAACCATATCCGATTGCAATCCTGATAACGATTCAGTTCTTGCCGTGTTGATGTGCTCCGGAGAGCCACGCTTTTAATACTGAAGTAAAGAATTAGAAAAATTACTATAACTTTCTTGTTTTTATTTTATTTTTTTATTTCATACCTTCCGTGAGAGACCGATTGCCACGCCATCCGCGCTGCAATTTTTTCACTTTAAACCGACAATTCCGATTGTTAGATGCCACCCCCCTCCCCCCTCCTCCCCTTCATCCACCATATGTTGTGTCCGGTAGAATATTTTTCCACAGCCGATTGTGTTTTTTGCTTTACAAACGGGTTTTTCAGTGATAGGTATAGGTCAGTCTGAAAGACGCCTTTCAGCGCTTCATTAAGACCCTTAAAGTTGATCCGTTAAAGCCGGTCCGGCCCTTGTCTTAAACCTTAATGACGGAAGGAGTCGTCCATGAGGCTCAAAAAACTTGAACTAAGCGGTTTTAAATCATTCCCGGAAAAATCCACAATCCTTTTTCCCGCCGGTATTTCCTCGATTGTGGGTCCGAACGGGTGCGGCAAAAGCAATATTATTGACGCACTTCGATGGGTGATGGGAGAACAGAGCCCCAGTCAACTGCGGGGCAAATCCATGGATGATGTCATTTTTGCCGGCACCAACGACAAGGCGCAATTAAACATGGCGGAAGTATCGCTGACCCTGGCCAATGACAACGGATCCGCACCCGAGGAACTCAAGCATCTTACGGAAATCAATATCACCCGCCGTTTATACCGGTCCGGCGAACGGGCCTATTATCTGAACAAACAGCCGTGCCGTCTCAAGGATATCTATAATATTTTTCTTGGCAGCGGTATGGGCGCCCGCTCCTATTCCATTATTCAGCAGGGCAATATCGGTGCCATCACCGATGCCAGCCCGGAAGAACGCCGGGTTTACATTGAAGAGGCTGCCGGTGTAACCCGTTACAAAACCCGCAAAGAGGAAACCCTTCGCAAGATCAAGGCCACCAACCAGGACCTGCTTCGCATCAAAGATATCATTGCAGAAGTCGAACAACGCATGAATACCCTGAACCGTCAGGCCAAGAAGGCTCAGCGCTACCGGGAATATCAGGCCGAAAAAAAAGAACTGGATATCCTGCTTTCCCTGATGCGGCATTTCGAATATACGAACCACATCGACGAGACCGATACCCTGCTGACGTCTCTGCGGGATATCGACAACAAACATGCTTCTGAAATCGGAAGGCTTGACGCCGCCATTGAAGAAATCAAGCTGACAAAGGAATCAAAGGCTCAGGAAATTTCCCGGCAAAAAGAAAAGGCCTTTGAACTTCAGCGACGGATCGATAAAACCGAAAACGACCTGGACTATTTTCGAAAAGACAAGTCCCGCCTTGAAACTGAAACCGCCAATCTCGGCGGGGAAAAAGAAAATCTGAAAGAAAAGAATCAGCGCTTGCAGGCAGAAATTCAGGAAGCCGAGACCCAGGCGGTGCAGCTCCAGGAAGACAATAAAGGCATCCAGGAATCCCTTTCTCGACGCAGTGAAACCGCCCGGGAAATCCAGGAACGACGGGAGACGCTGAACGAACAGACTGAAACCATTAAATCCCGGCTCATGCGCCTGGCAGCAGATGAAGCCAGATATAACAACACCCACCAGAACGCCCATGAAAATAAGGAATCCTTAAAAAACCGGAAAAAAGAGATCGAAAAGGACCGGATTGATGCGGCCAGAAACGCCACTCGTTTAAAGAATGTTGCTGAATCCAAACAGGAAGCCATAGAAGACCTGAAAGGAACCATCAACGACATGGCGGCACAGGCCCGTACGATCGAAGAAAAACTGGCCGCCAAACAGCAGGCGCTGACCGCACAGGTCAAGACGGTCTATAACATCGAACGGGAACACAGTAATCTGAAATCCCGTTATTCCGCCATTAAAAAGATGAATGACAATTTTGAATGGTATAAGGATGGTGTCAAGGCGATTATGACCCGGAAAGAAGACAGCAAGGGCCAGGAGAGCCCGGTCATGGGCCTTATGGCCGACATTGTCAAACCCGCCCCCGGGTTTGAAACCGCCACCGAGGCGGTGCTTGGAGAAGCGCTTCAATATATAATGGTGGACAATCACACATCCAGCGCTCAACTGGTGGCGGAATTGCGACAGAACCAGTCCGGCAGAAGCGGGTTTGTCCCGGTTTCCATGTTTGCGGAAACACCGGCACCATCAGCCGTTCCGACCGGGAACACATACGAACGACTCATCGACAATATTGCCGTTGAGCCGGGCTTTGAGGATGCGGTTCATGCCCTTATCGGCCATGTAGCGCTTACGCCGGACCTCGAATCGGCCATCGCCCTCTGGCACAAACCCAACGGCGCAACGAAGAAAACCGTAGTCACCCGTGACGGAGACCTGATTGATTCCCGGGGAATTATTGTGGGCGGCAGTAAAGACCGGCTGGCCGGCATCCTGGCAAAGAAGCAGGAGCTTAAGGAACTGGAAGAGCAGATTGCCGCTCTGGACAAATCCCTGGCCACTGCCCAGGCAGAGCAGAAACAACTGGAAGATGATGTCAGGGAACTGGAGGAAGACCTTCAGAAAACCAGAAATGACAAAAATCAGGCCGGCTACAGGCTGACGGAAATGGAAAAAGAGTTTTACCGGGTCACCGAAGAACTGAAACATGCCCGGCACCGCCTTGAAATTCTGGAACTGGAAGAACAGCAGCTGGACGGTGAAGAAAGTGAGATCGACGATGAGATTAACGAGTACGGCCGGGCGCTGGCGGCAGTCCGCCAGGAAATCGAAGACACTCAGGCGCAGCTGGAGGAAACCCGGGGGCAGGTTCAGTCCGTTGAAGCGGAGTTTGATGCCTTTAACCAGACAACCATGGATCTGAAGCTCAAACTGACCACATCAAATGCTGAAATTGCAAACAACCGGAAAACCCGTGAACGGCTGCAACAGTTTCAGGCGGATGCCGATAATCATCTGGAACAGCTGGCCGCCGATATTGCGGCAAAAGAAGAAAAGGCCCTGGCCGCGCAGAAGAAGATTCAGACATATGAGCAAACCCTGACTGCCCTCTATGATGAATTGCGTGACATGGAGCAGACATTGGCGGACAACGAATCCTCATATGAAGATATTGCCGCGAAAATGGCGGAAAGCGACAAACAGTACGGCGACATCCGGGCAAAACGGAACAAAAACGTCGAAAAGATTCAGTACCTGGAAATGGAACAGGCGGACAGGCGCCTGAAACGGGAAAACATCGAGAACCGTATCGAGGAACGCTACCATGCCGCATTTGCCATCATTAAAGCGGAATACAACAACAAGCTGGCGGAGAACCGGAAAACAGTCCAGGAAATAGAAGAGGAGCTGACCACGCTGCGAAATAAGATTGCCAGAATTGGCGAGGTGAACCTCGGGGCCATTGATGAATATGAGGAACACAAGGAACGGCTGGAATTTTTGACAAAACAGCATGACGACCTTGTGGAAGCCATCGATGATCTGCACAAGGTGATTAAAAAGATCAATCGCATCTCTCAGGAGCGTTTTCTGAAAACCTTTAACGACATCAACAACAAGATGGCCGAAGTATTTCCCCGCCTGTTTGACGGCGGGACCGGCGAACTTGTTCTGACCGAACCGGACAAGCCTCTGGAAACCGGCGTTGAAATGATGGTCCACCCGCCCGGCAAAAAACTCACCCGCCTCTCCCTGCTTTCCGGCGGTGAAAAGGCCCTGTCCGCCATTGCCTTTATCTTTTCCATCTTTCTGCTCAAGCCCACGTCTTTCTGCCTGATGGATGAGATTGACGCGCCCCTTGACGAGGCAAATGTATACCGGTTCAATGAGTTGTTGAAGATTATCGGTGAGCAGTCTCAGATTGTTATGGTTACCCACAATAAACGCACTATGGAATTTGCCGACAGCCTTCTCGGCGTGACCATGGAAAAGAAAGGGGTTTCGAAGATTGTTTCCGTGGACCTTTCCGGCGAAAATTCACAGGAGATGGTCCGGCCGGCCCTTGTGAATTAGTGGGTCGGGTTGAGTGAAACGAAACCCGGCATAGAGCTATCCCCTTTTATAAGGGGAACCAGAGCCGACGCACTGGCGTCGGCTTTTTTTTGTGTTGGAAGATCGGCGATTGACGTGTATAGTAGCCATTTGATGGTTGGAAAGCGGGTTAGACAATTCGTGGTGGATAATAAGGAATAAATAACAATGGCGTTCAATCTGTTCAGACGGAAAAAGGGGAAAAAGAAAAATCAGGAAGACCTTCCGGAAGCAGAAGATTATCTGCAGGAAGAATCGCTCAGCGACGAAGAGATTGAAAGAATACTGGAACAGGAAGAGCAGGAAGAAAGGACTGAACCGGATATAGACGATGAAACAGCAGCGGCTGATCATCAACCACCGGAAGAAGATCCCGATGACGACGATGAAGCCCCCTCTCCTGCCCTGGATGAGACAACAGATTCCGTATCCGGCAAACAGCCCACCGAACAGGGAACCGCCCCTCCGGCTGAAGAGAAATCCGATAATGATGTATCGCCTGATACGCAACCAGATGGAACCTTGGCAGAAGAATCCGGATCCCCCGATGCACAGAGCGGTGCCGCTGATGAAGAAATCGAAGAAGTCTTGGCGGAAGACCCTGAAGACCTGTCCGGGGAGGAAGCGGAATCAGACGAAGAAGACCCGGCCCGGCGAAAGAAAGGCGGCGGATTATATGCCAGATTGAGGAACGGCCTTGCCAAAACCCGCCAGGTATTGACTACCGACGTGGATCAACTCTTCCGGTCGGGCAGGCCACTGGACGAAGAGACCCTGGATTACCTGGAAGAAATGCTGATTACTGCCGATGTCGGTGTCAAACCGGCCACCGAACTCATCGAAAACCTCTCCAAATCCAGGTCCGCCATTACCGATGCAGACCAGCTTCGGGAAGCCATGAAAGCCCAGATCCTTCCTTATATAAAGAGCAATGCCGAATCAGCGGAGGAACCGGAATTCGACGGCGAACTTTCAGCCAAACCCCACGTAATCATGGTGGTGGGGGTCAATGGTGTGGGAAAGACCACCTCCATCGGTAAGCTGGCCGCCCATTACACGAATGCCGGGAAAAAGGTACTGATTGTGGCGGCGGATACGTTCCGTGCCGCGGCCATTGAACAACTCGGTATCTGGGCGGAGCGTGCCGGTGCAGATATTGTGAAACACAAGGACAACTCCGATCCTGCAGCCGTCGCATTTGACGGCATGGAAGCCGCATTGGCCAGGGAAATTGACGTTGTACTCGTCGATACCGCCGGCCGGCTCCATACAAAAGTCAATCTTATGGAAGAACTCAAGAAAATCCGGCGCACCATTGAAAAAAAGATCCCGGACGCCCCCCATGAAGTCCTGCTGGTGCTGGATGCCACCACCGGCCAGAATGCCATTTCCCAGACCCGGATATTCACTGAAGCCATTGGTGTGACCGGGTTTGTGCTAACCAAGCTGGACGGTACGGCAAAAGGCGGGATCGTGATTAATCTCTGCCATACATTCAATCTGCCGCTCCATTTTATCGGGGTGGGCGAACAGATTGATGATCTTCAGGTTTTTGACCCCGACAAATTCATTGATGCCCTGTTTTAATAACGCAAACCTTTATCATCCGGGCGTTTGCCGGCATCCTGCCCCCGTTTTTTTATACCCTTATATACGGCTGATTCACATCATAATGGGGGGGTGATGGGTTAATTATACAGTATCTTGAGGGACCGGTTTTGAAAAATACAGGGGGTAAAGGGGTTCACACCGAATTTTTTTTAAAAAAATTGGCAAAATGTTGAAAAATCTATTGACATTGGGGATGAATGCGTGCAAAGTAGCTAATAAAGAGGAGTTAATAAGCTTAACCGTTAACTAAAAAATTGGGGGAACAATTATGACAAAATCAGAACTGATCGACAAAATGGCCAAAGACGCCGGCATCTCTAAAGTTGCCGCGGGTACTGCGCTGAATTCCTTTATGGACGGCGTAACCAAAGCGCTGAAGAAAAAAGACGGCAAGGTTACTCTGGTTGGATTCGGCACATTCCAGAAAGTCCGCCGTAAAGCCCGCAAAGGCCGCAATCCTCAGACCGGCGATCCGATCAAAATCAAGGCAACCAATGTCGTCAAGTTCAAACCCGGCAAAAAGTTAAAGGACGCGATTTAACAACGGCGTCTGCCAGGCAAAGAACACGAAGCGACGGTTTGTTGAAAAACAAATCGTCGCTTTTTTTATATGCGCGGCACTAGAACCTTACATTAAAACCTGATAATCCGCCGGTGGATGACTCTTCCGCCACCTCCACGCTGGTAACAGATGCAGCCGGCGGCCCCTCATGGCACCATTTAAGCACCTTTTCCACCGCCTCTGCCTCGCCCTCAAAGACCGCTTCCACTGAACCGTCGCTTCGATTGCGGACCCATCCCTCAACGCCATGGGCATCAGCAGTTCGTTTGGTTTCCATTCGAAAATAGACCCCCTGCACACGGCCTGTAATTTTCACATGGTATCGTTTTTCCGCCATCTTTCCTGCTCCTGATTTAATATTTCAGACTGCAATTTCTTTTACTGGCTGTATTACCTGACATGACGAGAGATGCAACGCAGCTATTGAGCCTCTTTACGAAGCCATCAGTTGCATAAAAGCGGCTTCGTCAAGTACTGTAACACCAAGATTTCTGGCTTTGTCCAGCTTGGAACCGGGGTTTTCTCCGGCCACAACAAAATCCGTTTTTGTGCTGACAGACCCGGTGACGCGGCCGCCGGCAGCTTCTATCCGTTCTTTGGCGGCTGAACGCGTGAAATGTTCAAGCGATCCGGTCAGTACAAAGGATTTACCCGCAAGTGGCGACTTTACTGCTGTATTTTCGGTCTGTGAAGGATAGACAACGGTAACACCGTTCTGCAGCAGTGCCTGAATAATTTCCCGATTTTCCGGATTTACAAAAAATTGTCGAATACTGGCTGCGGCCACCGGTCCGATGCCGTCAATCCGGCTTAACTCGTCTTCTTCTACATTGAAAAGCCGGTCAATGTCCGGATAAGCCGATGCAAGGACCTTTGCCATGTGCTCACCCACATGGCGGATGCCCAGAGCGTACAAAAAGGCCCCGAAAGAGATAGTCTTGCTGTTTTTAATGGCACTCAGAAGATTTTCCGCCGATTTGGGGCCCATGCGGTCCAGATTTTCCAGGTCTTCACGTTGAAGGGTGAAAATATCTGCGTATGAATGAATCAGTCCCTTTTCCAGCAACTGGGTCATCAGCTTGTCACCAAGCCCTTCAATATCAAAGGCCCCTTTTGCGGCAAAATGCTTGAGCCGTTCCCTGACCTGGGCCGGACAGCCGGCATTCATGCAACGGGTCACCTTTTCGGTCTCAATCCGCCCGGTTGTTGAGCCGCAGACCGGACAGGCGGCCGGCATCCGAAAGGATATCTCATCGCCCGTCCGGCGGGATTCAATCACCTTTACCACTTCCGGTATCACATCGCCGGCCCGCTGCACCAGCACGGTGTCTCCGGTTCGAACATCTTTTCTGGCAACCTCATCCTCATTGTGCAATGTGGCCCGGGAGACCGTTACTCCGCCGATATTGACCGGCGCCAGATGAGCCACCGGTGTGAGTGCACCGGTCCTGCCCACCTGCACCTCGATGGCAACCACTGTTGTGGTTTCCTGGACAGCGGCAAATTTATAGGCAATGGCCCATCTGGGGCTGCGTGAAGTAGTGCCGAGCTCTTCTTGAAGCGAAAGCCGGTCAACCTTTACCACCATGCCGTCGATATCATACGGCAGAGAGGACCGTTTTTCCGTGAGTTGCTTGTAAAAATCAATTACTTCACTTATCCCCAGATCGTAACGGACCAGTCCATTAACGTTAAACCCGAGCTGTTCCAGCAATTGCAGAATCTCATGCTGTGTGGCCACTTGATCGGCATCGGAAAAGCGACCGATGCCATATGCAAACAATTTCAGGGGCCGGGACGCCGTGATGCCCGGGTCAAGCTGCCGCAAAGAGCCGGCCGCGGCATTACGGGCGTTGGCAAAAAGGGATTCACCGTTTTCAAGCCGGTATTCGTTCAGGCGTTCAAACCCGTCATGCGGCATAATCACCTCGCCCCTGACCGCAATATAAGCGGGCACAGAGGTGTCGGTGGATTCCTGCAATCGAAGCGGCACGGTCCGGATGGTTTTGATGTTCTGGGTAATCACTTCACCGGTAACCCCGTCCCCGCGGGTGGTTCCCAGTGTCAGACCGCCGTTTTCATATACCAGTTCCACAGCAATGCCGTCAAACTTGGGTTCGGCAATATAAGTGATTGGATCATCTGTTTTCAAAAACCGCTTTACCCGATTATCAAATTCAATGATGTCCTGTTCACTGAAGGCATTGTTAATGCTCAGCATGGGGATATCGCGACGTACCGTTTCAAGGCCGTCCTGCACCGGGGAGGCTCCCACCCGTGCAGTGGGTGAATCCGGAGATGCCAGATCAGGATGCTGTATTTCGAGTGTACGCAGCTCCTCTAACATCCGGTCATATTCCGCATCGGAGATTTCCGGGTTATCCTTGATATAGTAAAGGTGATTGTGCCGGTGAAGCGCATTGCGCAATTCGAAAATACGGTGCTTCACGGCATTGGCATCATCAGATGGCATTTGTGGTACCACCTCTACTCCGGTTCAACCATGTCGGTCAGCGAATCCTTGACCTCATCGATAATGTCATACAGCCACAACATGTCCTCAATCGAAAGCCTGCCCGCCTTTGCCGGGGCCCGGTCCGTACCGTCCTTTTTCTTTAATATCCGCGGTCCGATCTGCACCTTGGGCTGACCGTCCGCATACTGGTTGATCGAAACAATCAGGCCGGTTTCTTCGCATTTCCATTGCTTGAGCTGTTTGTCTTTTTCAGGATCGTAGGGCATCTCTCCTCCTTCCGGTTTTTAATTGATTTACACCGCAGAGACACGCAGAACGCAGAAAATGATAAGCTCAGCGCTCTCTGTGTCTCTGCGGATAGATATTCACTATTCCGTCACAATAGCGGAAAAATCCGCAAATCCGCTGAAAACAGCTGCTATATGAGCCAGCAGGCCCAGCCGGTTATTTCGCAGTTTCTCATCGTCACACATGACCATGACATCATCAAAAAATGTATCCACAGGCTCCCGAAGGGCTGCGATTTCGGCAAGCGCACCTTCGTAGTTGCCGGTTTTCAGTGTCGCGGCCATTTTTTCACCCACTGTATTGGCGGCATTGTACAGGGCTCCTTCGCTTTCATGATCAAACAGGCCGGTGTCCACACCGGTGACCGTATCGGGGCCTGATTTTTTAATAATATTCGCCACCCGCTTGAAGGCCACGGCAATGGGTTCAAAATCGGGGCGGGATTTCATCCGGTTCAATGCCCGGGCCCGCTGCCAGGTATCGGGTATATTGTCCGCCGATGCATTGAGTACTGCTGTTACCACATCTTTTGATATCCGCTCATCAATGAGCAACTGGGTCATACGGCCTCTTAAAAACTCAAGAACCCCGGCGCCGGCTTCATTTAACGGAACGGTTGCCACATCTGAAAATCGCTGCATGGCCGACGCCACCAGACCATTCATGGACAATCCCATACCCCGGTCCAGCAATATATGAATGATGCCGATGCCATGGCGACGCAACGCATAGGGATCAGACGCCCCGCTGGGGACAAGTCCGATGGCAAAACAGCCGCAGATGGTATCAATTTTATCCGCAATGGCCAGAACTGCGCCGCAAGCTGTCGCCGGCAGTACGCCGCCTGAATAAGCCGGCTGATAGTGTTCCTCAATAGCGTTGGCAACGACCTCGGGCTCACCGGCCGCCAAGGCGTAGATCCGGCCCATGGTCCCCTGTAGCTTGGGAAACTCGTCTACCACCAGAGTTACAAGATCGGCCTTGCACAGCATGGCCGTCCGTTCCGCCTGGTCTTTCAGAGCCGGATCTGCGGGCGCCGCAACAGTTTTCTGCTGAATGTAATCATCCGCTATCAGGCGGGCAAGACCGGCAATACGGATTGCCTTATCATAAACAGATCCCAGTTTTGCCTGAAACAATACACGCTTCAGCTTCTCTACCCGATCCGGCAGCGGGGTCTGTATGTCCTTTTTATAGAAAAACATGGCATCGTCCAGCCGTGCCCGCAACACCCGTTGGTGACCGGTGGTAACCACAGCCATATCGTTGGCCCGGGTATTGTTCACCGCAATAAAGGCGGGCATGAGATTCCCCTGTGCATCCGTTACGGCAAAATACCGCTGATGCGACCGCATGGCCGTTATAAGAACTTCAGGCGGCAGTTCCAGAAAGGCGTCATCCAGCCGGCCGGCGGTAGCCACGGGATATTCCACCATATTGGTGACCATCATGGTGAGCTCATCATCTTCCAGCACAGTCCCCCCTGCCGCGGCGGCAGCTTCTTTCACAGCCCGGGACACCATGGCATTCCGTTCATCAATATCGGCAATTACAAATGCATCCCGCAACTGATCCACATAAGTGTCCGGATGAATGATCTTGATCCGGCCCGGGGCCATAAAGGCATGACCGCTGGTATACCGGCCGCTTTTTACTCCGGCCCAGGTAAACGGCACGGAACGGCTGCCCCACAGGGTTGTCAGAGAATGGACCGGCCGGGGAAACAGTTCGGTCCGATCCCCCCATTTCATGGTTTTGGGAAACGGCAGGGAGGAAATAATCTGGGGCAACAGGGTTTTGAGAATAGTGGTCACGGCAAGGCCTTTTTCCACTTTTTTGGCACTCAGGTATTCGCCCTTTTCCGTTTGCATTACTTTCAACTGATTGATTCCCACACCGGCTTTTTCCGCAAACTTCTGCGCAGGCACGGTAAAGTTACCGTTTTCATCAATCCCGACGCGTGCGGGTGGCCCCACCATATCGGTGGTAATGCGTTCCTGTTTTTCCGCCACATTCGCAACCAGCGCTGCCAGGCGGCGGGGCGTGCCAAAGGTCCTGATATCGCCGCAGGCAACGCGCGATTCGGTCAGTTTATCCCGCATCAGCCGTTCCAGTGCCGCAAGGGCCGGCTGAATATAACCGGCCGGCAATTCTTCCGTGCCGATTTCAAATAATAAGGTATCGTGTTTCATTTTATATGAATCCTTTTGAACTAACTTGTTATCCGCCTGCTTCACAAGACAGTCTCGTAAAAATATCTATGAGACGGCAAAATAAAAAGGTCAAGATCAAGGCGTCGCTGTGTCTCGAGGAATGGAGCGCACTTAGTCGTACGTAACATGACGAGAGACACAGCGCAACGCAGATATCGGACGTTTTACGAAGCCGTCTCAAGCAATGGAAACCCCATCGCCTCCCGCTGCGCCAGATACGCTTTTGCACTGGCCCGGGCAATGTCCCGTATCCGTTTGATATACCCGGTGCGCTCGGTAACACTGATGGCGCCCCTGGCATCCAGCAGGTTGAAGGTGTGGGAACATTTCAGGCAATATTCATATGTGGGCAGCACAAGCCCCTGTTTGACCGCGTTATAGGCTTCCTGCTCAAATTGGCTGAAAAACCCCAGCAGCATGTCCACATCCGCATGTTCAAAATTGTAGGCCGACTGCTCCACTTCCTGGCGGTGGTGCAGATCGCCGTAAAGAATATTGCCGGCCCATTTCAGATCATACACATTATCCACTTGCTGCATATACATGGCAATGCGTTCCAGCCCGTAGGTCAGCTCTACAGGCACGGGATGCAGGTCAATGCTGCCGGCTGCCTGAAAATAGGTAAACTGGGTAATCTCCATGCCGTCCAGCCAGACCTCCCAGCCCAGGCCGGACGCTCCCAGTGTCGGTGATTCCCAGTCATCTTCAACAAACCGGATGTCATGATCATCCGGTGTGATGCCCAGGGCTTTGAGGCTCTGCAGGTATTGTTTCTGCACATCCGCAGGAGACGGCTTCAGCAGCACCTGAAACTGGTAATAGTGCTGTAGCCGATTGGGGTTTTTCCCGTACCGGCCGTCCGTGGGCCGGCGGGACGGCTGCACATACGCCACCTTCCACGGCTCCGGTCCGATGGCCCGCAGCAGCGTTTCCGGATGAAAGGTACCCGCCCCCACCTCCAAATCATAGGGCTGCACCTGAACGCACCCTTTTTTTGCCCAGAAGCGTTGCAGGGTAAAAATAATGTCTTGAAAATCCATAGGTCATCTTTCACATTTTACGCAATATCAGTTTATTTTATGTGACGGCCTGAAGGCCTCCACTACACCGGCTGCGGCAATTATTACAGATCTTGTAAATGCCCCGGCCCATGTAGCGGAAGGCTTCAGCCTTCCATTAACAATTGACCGGGTTCATTCCGTTATTGTCGGGTTTCGCTTCGCTCAACCCAACCTGCTTTCCGTCACTTTTTATTATAACGCTCGCAAAAACGCAAAGATCGCCAAGCATATTTATATGAGGGCTCTGCGCCTTTGCGGACGTTCATTGTTTTTTCTTATTGCACACCATTCCGGTCCATTCCGGTTTCAAGCAGGCAGGCATCGGGATCGGTCTCAAGGATGGCCTGCCATTTTTTCTTTAGTGCTGCGATGTCGTCCGGTTGGCCAAGGGCCCAGATACATCCCCCGCCGCCTGCGCCGGTAAACCGGGCGCTGCAATTGGTGTTTACAGCGCAGTCGACCAGACTTTCCCCCATATCATTAAATACATCCGGTGTCATCCTTTTTCTGAGCGTAACTTCCCGGTTCATGAGGTTTTGGGCCTGTTCCAGGTCGGACGCTGCAAGGGCATCCACAAATGCGCCGGCACAGGCCACGATGTCGTGCCACAGTTTCGGGTCGTGTCCGGCAAGAAAGTGTTTGATCCATCTGCCGTTGATGTCCGCCGACGCATGGGGCACACCGCAATAGGCCACCAAAAAGTGGTCCTCCAATGCCAGGGGTGCACCACCTGAGAGCAGGTCTTTTCGTTCAAATGCCAGAGGATTCTCCGGTGTTGGCTGCCAGAACCAGGCATTCATACCGCCGTATGCCGCGGCAAGTTGATCCTGAATACCGCAGGGGATACCGGCCAGCCCTTCTTCAATGCCATGGGCGGTACAGGCCATGGCCGTTCTGGAAAACAAATCCGCTTGACCGGTTGCCCTGGAAAGGGCGGCCACAAGGGCCACTGCTGCGACCGACGAACCACCCAGCGCACTTCTGGGCGGCGATGCGGATTGAATGGCAATATGGACCCCGGACACATTAAAGTAAGCAGCAATACCGAAGATCAACCCAAGCGGATGATCAAATCCGATCGCCTCCACAGGAAGGATGGTATCTTCAAATCCCCTGGAACTGACCTTGATCTTTCCGGCCTTGTATGAACGCAGTGTGACCGAGGTACGCATATCCAGGGCAATATTAAAGGTGCAGGGCGATAAATGCCGCAAGGGCAGATAAATGGTCTTGATGTCCAGGGTTCCGCCAAGGTCGATCCGGCACGGAGCCGATGCGGTGATGGGATCGTTTTTCAGTTTTTTACTTAGATCAATCGACATTGTTATTTTTGTGTTTTAACACAGAGACGCAGAGGACCCAGAGGCATGTTGACGCTGCGCGCTCTGCGTCTCTGCGGTGAATTATCCTTTACTGTTTTTCGTTCCCCTTCCGGGATCGCCGGACCCGTCGCAGTACCTTCAGACTCTTGATTTCCGCCGTCAGATGAAATGCGACAAAGCGTTCCAACGCATCCATTGCCTGGTTGCGGCTTTTTTCGGAAAAATAGATCCGTTCCGCCTTACTCAGGTCACTGCCCATGAGCCAGGCGACCTGCTTGACGGTGCCTTTTGACACCACAGCCGCATATGTGCCGGTCCTTATTTTTTGATGACAATTTTTACATACTATCCCTCCGCCGGCAATATCAAAAATAAGATCTGATCCCGGCATAGACTCAAGTGTGCAACGGCAATGACGGCAATGGTTCAGGCAGGGCGTCATACCCGCCAGGTCAAGGAACCGGGTCTGGAAGAGAATACTCAGCACCTCCCGGTGAATGGTGCCACGGTCCAGCGCAGTAAGGACAAAATCGAGCAATTCAAATAATCCCGCCTGTTTTCCCCCGGATTCCACCCACCGGTTGATCATCTCGCACCAGTAACCCGCGTATGCCGTCTTTTCCATATTCAAACGGACATGTATAAAAGGATCGGCAAGGTTTGCCTCTTTTAAAAGCGTCAGGCCGGCTGCCTGCCTGGGGTCAACAAATACCGCATCCAGCCTGGCAAATAACTCCAGGATACCGGCAAACCGTTTTTTGCTTTTTTTGGCATTTTTGGCAATGGCGGTGACCTTGCCCTTTTCCCGGGTCAAAAAGTCGATAATGAGATCGTAATCCATATAGTCCACCCGCCGCAGAATGATACCCGGCGACTGGAAGACCGGTAATTTACCAGGGCTGTCTTGATCCGGCTTGGTCGTCATGGAATAATGTGTCCGGTCTAAATCTCGAGCATGGCGGTGGCGATAATAAAATAAATGGAAACACTGAGGATATCGATAGAGGTGGTGACAAATGGTCCGGTGGCAACAGCCGGGTCAACCTTGATCCTGGCAAAGGTCATGGGAATCATGGACCCCACCAGTGCCGCTACGGACATGGAGGCGAGCACGGCTACCCCCACGGAAAAAGCGAATCCGAGTGTGTTGTATCGCACCTGTGCCACCGTTGCGATAAGCAGGCCATAAAACATCCCCAGAATGAGGCCAACGGCCAGCTCCTTGAAGACCACCACTCCCAGGTCGCTCACATTCAGCCGGTTGGTGGCAAGGCCGCGCACCACAATGGTGCTGGACTGAGTGCCGATGTTACCGCCCATACCCATGATCACCGGAATAAATGCCGCAATATAGGCGAATTTGCTGAGGGCATCTTCAAAATAGCCGATGATGAAAAAAGCCGCGATACCGCCCAGGCAACTTGCAAACAGCCAGGGCAGCCGGGTTTTTGTGCTGCGCCAGACCGACTGGGTCTCCACGAAGGTTTCGCCCACACCGGCCATTTTCAGTATGTCCTCAGTGGCTTCTTCCCGGAATACGTCGATAACATCATCCACCGTTACAATTCCCACAAGGGTGTTTGTCTCATCCACGACCGGAACCGCCAGAAAGTCGTAACGCGCAACGATCTTTGCCACATCCTCCTGATGCGTATCCGTGGTCACGGCATACACGTCTGTAACCATGAACTCTTTCAATGGGGTATGCGGCGGCACGACCACGAGCTGACGCAGGGAAATAACACCGACCAGGCGCTTGTATTCATCCACCACATAGAGATAAAAGGGCATTTCCACATCGATATATTCACTCTGAAGTGCCTCGATGGCATCCCTGGCCGTGCTTGTCTCATTAAGGGCCACAAAATCAGGAAGCATGATGGCGCCGGCCGTATTTTCCTGATAGGTCAACAGGTCTTCAACCTCTTCGGAGCCCTCCTTGTCCATCTTTTCAAGAATGGCGTTGGCTTTGTCTTCGGTAAGCAGTCCAAGGATAGCGGCTACGTCATCGGACGGCATGTAGTGGAAAACTTCGACCACATCATCCAGGTTGAGCTTGTCGATCAGGCTGGGCACAATGGATTCATCAAGGGTTGAAAAAAGAATTCCCTTTTTCTCGATAGAATCGATCATGTCAAACAGCCGGCGCTGGTCCGAGTAGGGAAGCGACAGAAACACCATTGCCAGGTCCGCGGCATGGGTCTTATTGACGATCTTGCGCAGATGGATCACTGATCCGCGACGAAGCAGGCGCCGGATACTGTCAACGAGTATTTTGCCTCTGTCTGTGGCCATGAACTTCACCTTTTGATATATGTTTAGCGCGCGTAGCGCAGGATCCAGTATTGTCTCTGCGCAGGAACGGTCGTTATGGAATCTCCATGTTTACCACTTGTCCCTGCTTTCCGGGAACAAACACCGGCTGCCCGTTCTTCAGCAATTGCACGCCGGTTGCATTACCGATAAGGATGTTAAACCCTGAATTGGCTTCAAGCGCCAGGTGGTCACCCGGTTTGAGGGTATATTCCTTGGGCTTTTGATTGTCAACCACTATTTTAACCCAGGTTTTTTCAATGGTCCGTATCTCAAGCAGAATTTTATCCGATTCCGACGGGTTGGCAGTGTTGGCCCTCTTCTGGGGGCTCAGGGCCGGTTCGCTCACGGGTGACAGTTGGCTTTCTTTCTGTTGCGGCGCAGATGTCTCGGGAGAGGACGGCTCAGTGATACCTGAAGACGGCACCCGTGGCTGTGCCAGGAAAATTGTGAGAACGATCACTGCCAGCAATGTCATGGTCGAGAACATGACTTTTCGCCAGAACCGGGCGTTTTCTCGCTCCAGTTCCTGCTCGGCAAGAATGATCCGGTTCGAAATAGCCAGATTCTCCTCATAGCTCCGAATCACCCGGTCACCGTCCGCTCCCACCGCCCTGGCGCATGAACGCAGAAATCCCCTCGCATAGACCTCCTTTGGCAACCGGGAATAATCTTCGTTTTCAATTGCCGCAAGCGTGTCCATACTGATACGCGTTTCATTGGCCAGCATTTCCAGACTCATGCCTCTCTCCAGCCGGCATGCCTGAAGATAACGTCCGAAAGAAAGACCGCTGTGATCGGAAGATGTTGTCATTACCTACCGTATAATTTTGATATGGGATTTTTCACGCAACGCCTGAACCCATTCTTCAAAGCGTGATTCCAGTTCCTTATCATAAAGTTTTCGCCGGATTTCCTCCGCTGCGGTGTCCAGAACCTTATCGTCCGGTTCGACAATTTTCTGAAGATAAAAAATCTGATATCCCTGTGCGGTTTTCAGCATTCCGGTAAACTCCCCCGGCGATATCGCCTGGATAGCCGTTTTGATATCCGGCGCCAGATCATTAAGGACAAAAAGACCGAGATCCCCGCCGTCTTCGGCAAATGATGACTGAGAGTATTTTTTTGCAAGCGCGGCAAACGAGGCCCCGTTTTCAAGCTTCTTTATAATGGCATTCATCTGCTCTTCAACTGTTTCATATGATTTCATTTCGGGCGCATCAGAAGGTTCTTGCAGAATAATATTTCTTAAGTGATATTTCTCAGCCTCGCCGTATTCCGCTTTATGGTCCTCAAAATAGGCTTCAATATCCTCCTGGGTAACAATGGTTTTTGCCTTGATCTCGCGCATCAGCAGTCTTTCCCGCAACAGTTGGTCCCGAATGTGCTGACGGTATTCCCCCAGGGTATACCCCTGCTCGGCCAGAAGCTCCTGCAGCGCTTCTTCTGTATACTGCATGGATTGTTTCATGCGTTCCAGCGCATTGTCCACCTGGGCCTCGTCCACGGTAATTCCCAATTCGGCCGACTTCTGCCGGGTCAACTCCCGATCAATCAACTGATTCAGGATATCTTCCCTGGCTTTATACAAAAGCTCTTTCTCTGTATCTGCAGGCAGGCCCCGCTTTTTGATCGCTTCTTCATACGGTCCCAGGGCTTTTTCAAGTTCGGACAACAATATTATATCATCGTTGACCACGGCCACAATGCGGTCCACCACTTCCATGTCAGGATCGGTAACGGCTTCTGCTTCCGGGCTGTTGTCGGCAATGGCCGGGCCGGCGGCCATGCCCCCCAACACCAAAAGAACCACGCAGGCAAGTTTAATCATCCGTTTATTTTGACAATGATGTTTCATTCCAGAATTAATTTCCATTTCTCGCTATTCAACTCAACCTTATAATGATGCTGCACTTTTTTGATCCAGCCGGGATAGGCATTCTGGGCCTTTTCCCGCCGCAGTTGTTTCATCAGGCCCGCATCCACCGGAGCATCTTCCGGTTGTTGCTTGTTGTAATGCTGCTGATAATATTCTCTAGCCTCTTCGGCTGTTACATCAACCTTGTCGATCAATTCCTGTTCAATGACTTTTTCCATCAACAGTCTCATGCGCAGGCGTTTCTTCCATACATTGAGCGACACCGCGTTTTCAAAAAGGGTCTCTTCAAAAGCCCCTTCGGGATAGTCCTGCTTGATATTCGCCACTGCCGCTTCAAGCTCTGCATCGGTTACCTCGATTCCCAGTTCTTCGGCTTTTTTCGCCAGAATCAACTCTTCTGTCAGTTGTTTCAGGAGCCGGGTTTTGATGCGTTTCAAGGTTTCCACATCCTGAAGGGCCTCATAGGGATAACCGGTTTTAACAATCTCCAGCGCATCCTCGAAGTCATTTTCCGTGATCACCTTTCCGTCGATGCGTAAAAGATAGTGTTCTCTGGTATTGTCACCAAGATTCGAGCATCCGAATGCCAGTAACACAATCAGAAGAGAAAGGCCAAACCCGCTGCATCTGCAAAATCGTCTCATCGCACTGCCTGCTTTCCCGGACCATTCAGTTGAAACCCGCATTATCATACCGATTTTTCTATATTAACAGGTAACACGCCGGACAATCTCTTTCAAGGTATTTTTTGCAGAGACGATCGCGTTTCTGCCTTTTTCACCGGATAATCGCACCTTGAGTATCTCCTGAGGCGTGATTTCACAAGTATCCGGGTATTGTGCCACAAACTCCGGGATACCTTCCGGCCGGGCCAGGTGATCATTTGAAAACTGCATGCAAAGATGCGTCTCTGTCAAGTCAAGCTTGCGGACCCCGGCCTGACGGGCCATAACTTTCAGCATGATCTTGAGCAGAAGATTTTCCGTTTCAACGGCGGGCTTGCCGAACCGGTCGGTCAGTTCGGCTTTCATGTCGGCGATCTCGGAGAGCCTGGTCGCTCTGGAAAGCCGGCGGTAAACCGCCATGCGCTGATCGATATCAGATATATAAGATTCGGCGATATAGGCGGACAATGGCATGTTGATTTCCGGTTCAAGAGGGGTCTCCACCACCTCGCCCTTAAGCTCGGCAATGGTGTTTTCCATAAGCTGTAAAAACAGGTCATACCCCACCGCCGCGATATGGCCGGACTGGGAGACGCCCAGGGCCGATCCGCCGCCGCGAATCTGCAGGTCGTTCATGGCGATCTGAAACCCGGATCCCAGATCGCTGTGCTCCATCAGCACCTTCAGCCGCTTCTGGGCATCCTTTGTCAGGGCCGTATCCCGTGGAATGAACAGATAGGCGTATGCCTGTTCGTCCGAGCGCCCCACCCTGCCCCGCAACTGATAGATCTGCGCCAGGCCGAACTTGTCCGCCCGGTTGACCAGTATCGTATTGGCCGACGGTATATCCAGTCCGGATTCAATAATTCGGGTGCACACCAGCATGTCGATCTCCTTGTTGATAAACCGGAACATCTCGGTTTCAAGCGCGTCCTTCGCCAGACGACCGTGTGCAACGCCAAGCCGCACTTCAGGCACGATCTTCTGCAGGTGGTTGGCGATATACCAGATTTTATGAATGTTGTTGTGTACAAAGTAGATCTGCCCGCCCCGGGCCAGTTCTTTTCGAATAGCGGATGCGATCACCGTATCATCAAACTCTGAAATATAGGTTTTGATAGACCGGCGGTTTTCCGGCGGTGTGGTGATGACGCTGATATCCCGGATGCCCATTAACGACATGTGCAGTGTCCGGGGGATGGGGGTGGCCGTCAGGGAAAGCACATCCACGGTAGTGCGCATGGCCTTGAGCCGCTCCTTGTGCTTGACCCCGAACCGCTGCTCCTCGTCCAGGATAATCAGCCCCAGTTGCTTGAACCCCACGTCTTTTGACAACAACCGGTGGGTGCCGATGACGATGTCAATTTTGCCGTCCCGGGCGTCAGCGACAATCTTTTTCTGCTCGGCATTTGTTCGAAAACGGTTCAAACAGGCAATGGTCACCGGATAGTCGGCAAACCGGTCGCAAAAGGTCTGGTGGTGCTGCTCTGCCAACACCGTGGTGGGTACCAGGACCGCCACCTGCGTGTTGTCATATACCGCTGCAAAGGCCGCCCGCATGGCAATCTCGGTCTTGCCGTATCCCACATCACCGCATACCAGCCGGTCCATGGGACGGGACGATGCCATATCTGCCAGCACCTCGTCTATCACTTTCTGCTGATCTTCGGTCTCCTCATAGGGGAACCCGGCTTCAAAATCCCGCATCTCCCGAACCGGCGGGTCAAACGCCTTTCCCCGGCTGATTTTGCGGCGGGCATAAAGGTTGAGCAAATCCTTGGCAATCTTTTCCACCTCTTTTTTCGCTTTTGCCTTTACCTTTGCCCAGGCGTTGCCTCCCATCTTGTCCAGAACGGGTGCCACCCCGTCAACACCAATGTACTTTTTTGCCATATCCATCCGGTCAACGGAAAGGTAGAGCCGGTCACCGTCTTTATAGGTAATCAAAAGAAAATCGTTGGTCACTCCCTCAACCTTGACCTTTTCGATACCCTCATACTGACCGATGCCGTGGTCCACATGAACCACCAGATCCCCTTTCTTTAAATTCTCAAGATCAAGGAATTCGGACTGGAGGGTCTTTTTGCGGTTTTCCCGCCGCTGGCGGGGCCTGCCGAATATTTCTGCATCACAGGTCAGGGCAATGGCGGCATCCGGAAACACAAAGCCCGCTGAGAGCGGTGCCGGTACCAGCCAGGCGCCGGCCCCGGCATCCGGAATACGGGCAAAACTGTCAGCACGCGATACCGATACCCCGTAAGTTGTGAGCAGATATTCGCTTCTTTCCAGCCGCCTCTCTCCGCCGCAGGCAATAACGGGTTTTCGGCCGGCCTGTTGATTCTCCCTGATCCATTCCACCAGGGGGGCCATCAGATGGTCCCTGTCCTTCTGCGCTTTCATACGGGTCTGAAGGTCGCTGTTGTCCCGGATTTTTAAATGCAAAGCGGGCGTTTCCTGAACAGTGCTGGTGGCACCGGTTTCCACCGGAAACGGCGTCAACGTCAGCCCCGGATTTGCCTGAAGCCGACATGCCGCGGTTTCCCAGGCCAGATAGAGAGATTCAAGGGAAACACACAATCTGCCATGGGATTTGGCAGCCTGATAATTCTCGGCAATCTGTTCTGCCAGCGTCTGTGCAGACGCTTCGATTTCCTGGGGCGACAGCACCACAAAACAGCTCTCTTTGGCTGTATAATCAAAAAGGGTGGATAATTCATCATAAACAAGGGGCATATAACTTTCCATGCCGGCAAACCCCTCTCCCGCTGTTATCTGGTCGATCATGCGCCGGGACTCGGAAACGGGCAGATCCTGAGTGGCCGCCTCTTTTTTTACCCCTGCAATAAACCGGCCGATTCGATTCTTATCCAGAATCGCTTCTTTTGCCGGCAGCAGGATCAACTCATCGGTTTCACGGCCGCGGCGCTGGCTGACAGGTGAAAAAAACCGCATGGTCTCCACGGTATCGCCAAACAGTTCAATGCGTACCGGTTGGTCATATGCCGGTGAAAATATGTCCAGAATGTTCCCCCTGACGGAAAAATCACCGGGCTCTTCCACGATGGATGTCCGGGTATAACCACCGGCGATCATTTTCTGGATCACGGCATCGGCATCAATATCTTCATCCGTCATCAGAATATCGGGATAATCGCAAAGTGCTTGTATTGGCAGTAACTTCTGAAGAAATCCCTCAGGCGTCACAATAAGTATTTCCGGGGGATCTCCCTGGGCCATACGGAATAACAGGCTGATCCGGTCTGCGGCGGTCTGATTGTGGTATGCCAGCGGCTTGAACGGCTGCACGTTGTAAGTGGGAAAGAGTGCCGTACGAACAGATGTGCCGTCAGTAAAAAAATCCAGATCCCGACCCAGCCGCTCCGCTTCTTTGATTGAAGGTGCAAACACCACCACCGGCCTGTCGCCTTCCATGACAAGCCGGGCTATCAGATAGGCGTCCGCTGCCCCGGATACACCGGAACAGCCAACAGGCTGCCGGCTGGATTGCATCATTTCCATCAGGTGGTGCACTGATTTTTTCTCTTGATTTTCCATAAGGGTCGCGTTAATTTGCTTATCAAGCCACCGTAGCTCAGCTGGTAGAGCAACGCACTCGTAATGCGTAGGTCTGCGGTTCGACTCCGCACGGTGGCTCCATTTTCAGTTCTGCCGGTAAGACGCAATATGCAGCCTGAAACGTAGAAAGTCAACCCGCAAACAATACCGATCCGGCAACCAATCAAACAAGAGGAAACCCCTTCATGGCCGTCCATCAGGATGAACATTCCCATAAACACCACCACAAGGGCAAATCATCAGAAAAAATCGTAGATCAGAACGCGGTCTTAACTGCCCTGAAAATTACACCGGGCGAGATCGTTCTTGACGCTGGCTGCGGCAACGGCTATATGGCAAAACGGTTTGCAGAACTGGCATCCCCCGGAGGGGTTGTTTACGCCATGGACCCGGACGTTGATGCGATTGAAAAACTCAAGGCCGAGACCGGCAATACCATCATTCAGCCTTTTATGGGTGATATGACGAAACATACCCGCTTACCCGATAACGCCTTTGATCTGATCTATGTGGGCATGGTAACCCACGGCTTTTCCGCTACGGAGATGGACGGTTTTGCAAAAGAGGTCACCCGCCTGCTCAAGCCCGGCGGCCGCCTGGCCATCGTGGAGATTAAAAAGGAAGAGACACCGTTTGGCCCGCCCATGGATATCCGCCTTTCCCCTGAAGACCTTCAGGGGCATATCCCCCTGCAACCGGTCGCATTAACCGATGCCGGACAGTATCTGTATTTGCAGTTGTTCAGCAGAGAGTAAGTGGCATACCGGACATTTATGCTTGTATTTTTATCTATAAAATGTTAAAATAAATTTTAATAAATAGGACATAGAACCGGACATATATTATATGTTATACCGGACATTATTATAGTTAATTTATTTATAATTTATTGATATAAAATAGAATAAACAGGACAAGGAATCGGACATGATATCATGCCAAAACCTGGCTTTAAGCCCGGCCATTCCTGAAAAAGAGTATCTGGGCCCACTCAAAGATATGGCCCAGGAAGTGGTGACCGCGTCGGCATATCTTGAAGGCCGGATCGCGCCGGAGACAGCCAGATCTCTTGGAGAAAAACTGCGGTATCTCAACAGCTATTATTCAAACCTGATTGAAGGCCACAAAACCCTGCTCCCGGAGATCGAACAGGCGTTGCTGAAAAAGTTTGCAAAAGAGGACAGCAAGCGGTACGCTCAGGAATTGTGTGCCGCCCATGTAAAGGTTGAAAGCGAATTTATGGCTGAACTTGATAAGAATATGCCGGATAATATCTGCCACTTTGATTATCTTTCCAAAATCCACAAGCGGTTTTACGAACATCTTCCCGAGCACCATCGCTACACCCATCATTCCGGCGGATTTACAGAGATTCATGTGCAACCCGGGCAGATGAGAGAGGCCAATGTATCGGTTGACCAGGGACAGACCAGCCACGGCCCGGATGTAACAGAACTGCCCAAAAAACTTTCAGAATTTGCTGATCTCTATAATCCGTCAAATTTTCACGGGGACGAAAAACTGATTGCAGCAAGCGCTGCACACCACCGGCTCACATGGCTTCATCCCTTTCGGGACGGAAACGGCAGGGTGGCAAGGCTTTTTATCAGTTTTTATCTCTCTGCCATCAAAATTAATAAATCAAGCCTATGGTCGATCAACCGGGGATTTTCCAGAGAAAAAAACTGGTATATGATCAACCTTCAATCCGCTGATTCACCGAATAATCAGAGCCGTTGTTTTGACCAGGCATTCTTTGCCGATTTCTGCGCCTTCTTCCTTGAAACCTGCCTGAGGCAGATCGCGTTTATGGATAAGATCCTCGACTTTAAACGGGTTGATGCCAGAATCGACGCTTATATTAACGAACGGGATAAAGACCGTGGCGCGGAAAACCCGATTGACCCCCGATCGGGAATGCTTTTAAAGGCGTTGTTTGCCCAGGGGGAGATTGCCCGCAAAGAAGCCGGTACCATCATGAGCATGGCAACTTACTCGGACAGACAGGTAAGACGCATTGTAAGCCAGCTTATCAAAGAAGGACTGGTTGTCTCTGACTCCCATCGGGCGCCCCTGCGGATCGGATTTCCCATGAAGGTTCTGCGCCACTACTTCCCTGCCCTTTTTGACCCATCGGTAATGGGCGATACCTATCTTCACCTTTATTAAAGATAAGGTGCCGGATCAACCCCTCTGGCCCTGCCGCGCTGGGCAAACCATTCTTCTTCACTGACCGGAGGTATTTCGCACAGATCCTCGGGTTTGGCGCCCAGGGAGATGGCCTCAGAGGGGCAGGTGGTGACGCAAAGCCCGCAGCCAATGCATTTTTTCCGGTTGACGCGGTAGATGTCGTCAACCAGATCAATAGCATTGACCTGACAGCGCTCCTCCGCGCATACGCCGCACTGAATACAGAGATCCTGATCAATAACGGCAAGATAATTGGAGCTTACCCCGTTGGTCACGCCCAGTCCATTGATGGATCGCAATACACCGCAACAGCATCCGCAGCAGTTACAGATAAAAAAATGACCGTTCTGCACATTGCCCACCAGATGGACCAGCCCGGCTTCTTCTGATTGTTTCAGTATATCATAGGCTTCTTCCTTGGTGATGACGCGCAGGCCAAGAGGGTGATTGTCAAAAACATTGGGTACCGGGGCGATGGCAAGACAGACTTCCCGGGGCTTTTCACAGCCCTGGTCAAGCATGGCCCGTTCTTTTTTGCAGATGCAGTCATTAACGCCAAAAGAGAGGCCGTTTTCAATAATGGCCGATACCCGGTCGTAGGGAAGCGCTTCCTGGGCATTCTGCAGATGCTTCTCAATGGGAGCCACACGCATGAGGCTCGGCCTGTGCTCAAAAAACTGGACGCCATAGTGGGGCATGTATTGGTCGCATAATTCCACAAATTCCCTGTCCATGCGATTGATTTGGAATTCGTAAATCCCGAACACCCAGGGAATCATTTTGTAGAGCCGGGTGCCGGCCAGATCAACGCCAAAAACAAGCCCGTTTTGCCACATGCGGTCCAGCAGCGCCCCCAGCTCTTCCGGGTCACGTCCGGTCCGCTTGGCGATCTGGTCTACATTTTCAAATTTGAGTCGAAGCTCGCAGAACAGGTCTGCCTCGTCCGGTTCAAATATCTTTTCCAGGATTTTCATTTCCACACCGCTTTCGGTACGGGGAAAGCCATTGGGCAACGTGTCGAGCACATTTGCAAGACGCTCATAAATATTATTGTCAGTCATGGATGCATTCCTTTGAGTGGTGAGTTATCGGTTGTGAGTATTGATGGTCTCGTAAAAAGTCAAATTTGGAACGGCAAAGTAAAAAGTTCAAGTTCGAGGCGCGCAAATCTTGAGGAATGGAGCGTACTTAGCAGTACGTGACATGACGAAAGATGCAGCGCAACAAAGAAATTGGACTTTTTACGAAGCCGTCAGTATTGGGGGATGCGTATTATGTGGTGAGGGTGAGTAACATATATTCACCCCTCACCTCTCATTTTTCATTCATCCCGGGCCAGCGAATTCAGCAACAGCGTCAGGGGACGGTCCTCTTCATTGGGAAGATTCAGAGAAATAGGCGCCGGTGTTCTGAACTTGTCCTCTCCGGAGACCGGGGCCAGCCATTCTTCGCGCAGGGTCTTGACCACCTGGAACGACGGTGCCGATATATCCACCAGGCTTCGCTCCAGCACCAGGGCCAGCTTTCCCTTCCTTTCTTCCAGGTGCATGAGCGGTGCAATGGGAATGCCGATGGGCACCCAGCTTGAGAACCCTTTTTCAAGATTTTTTATGGCGGCCATCTGGCCGGTGGCGCCGTTGGCAATCAGGGAAAACACCGTCATCCCGAGATTGTAAGTATAGGTACAGTCAAACCGCGTCGGGTCGTTCCCCCGGCCGTCATATCCGTAAAAATGGTTCTGGGTCTTGAAACTGGGGACCGATTTTTTGTATATTTTTTCCACTGCTTCAGGCACATCTTCATTTTCAAGGACCACACCCTCACGAACAAGATGGTCCTTGAGCATTTTCATGGATGTAATCGCATTTTTGAACAGCAGATAATCGTCCCCCCAGTTCTTGAACAACACCGGGCCGAAATAGACCGGATCAAGCCCCGCCTTGGTAAGGGTGTCATGGTAGTAGTCTTTTTTGATGCCGATCCGGTATTCGCCCTTTTCCTTCAATGTGTTGAGATAATCCGTGACAAGGCCCATAACGACCTTTTCGGTTTCCACCTGGGAAAAGGGGAAATTGCCGTGGCTGTCGCGCTCCATTAGCAGGCCTTCCTGAAAAAACGGCGGAATATCGTTGAACAGGTCGTCATCCCGGGTGTTCCAGATAGTAAATCCCTTTTCTTCACGGGACCGGCGGGCCAGTCGCCGCAGATAATCCAGCTTATCCTCCAGCAGCAGAAAATCCGAATGAAAATCCGTGTCATGGGTGTAGTTGTAATCCCCGATAATGGTATTGAGCTTGATAATGAACACCTGTATCTCATTGATAAATTCAAGCAGGCCCTCGGGAAGAACGATCACCCCGTAGTTTTTGCCCACCGCGGCCCGCCGGACAATGCCATCGCAGATCACCCGGGACAGGTGGCGAAGCGTCATACCGTAAGCATTATAATCGACGGTGCCGTTTTCCCGTGCCTTGGCAAGCCGGGCTTCATCCACATAATTCGCCAGATCTTCACCGATGAAGGTCAGGTTGGCATGGGTCTGCAGGGCTACCTCCAGGGCAAGGTGGCTTGCCACACGGCCCATGACCTTGCACACATGCCAGTACTTGACGTCGGAGCTGCTGTCCGTGCATAGATTGCTGATCTGGCCGGCAAAAGACCGGGCTGCGGAGTGAAATCCGAATGACATGGCGCACAATACCCGGTCTTCGTCATCTCGGACCTGAATGTCGCCATCAATGGTTTTGGGCACGCCGATTACCTGAACGCCGTCTTCGATCATGGCCTGGGCAAGAAATGCCGCATTGGTATTGGAATCGTCGCCACCCACGATGACCAGTGCATCAAGGTTGAATTTCCGGCATGTCTCCTTGGACATGGTCATCTTTTCCGGGGTATCAATTTTTGTCCGGCCGGTCTTGATCATGGAAAAACCGCCCAGATTACGATAGGTATTTACCATCTCTGCCGTAATTTCCACGGCCTCGCCTTCGATCACGCCGTCCGGACCAAGTATAAATCCGTAGACCATTGTCTCCGGATTGGCTTTTTTAGCGGCCTCAAAAAGGCCGGCAATCACATTATGGCCACCCGGCGCCGGCCCGCCGGAAAAAACAATACCGATATTGCGTTTCTGTGAATATTTCTCTTTCAAATCATCGCCTGGTGCATCCTCCCGATAAACCTGCTGCACCATGTTGTGGATAATGTCAGGAAGTTGTTTTTCGGCTTCCCGGTCGATGGTAAATTTAAACCCGCTCACATTGCGAATCGCCGTATAATCGCCACTGAAGGCGTCACATTGGTCCGGGATAAAGTTCCTGCGGGCCTGGGCTTCTGCACTCAAACCGTATATAGCGTTATTTACCGGCTTTTTTTGAAGAAACGACTTTATGTCAAAATCACTTTGTGTCATTAAGGCCTCCATAACATGAATATTACCAAAACTGGTCGCAAACAGGCTGGACTGACACCGACCAAGGTATTGTGGCAAGGCAAGTTTCTGTATATTATATGAGCCGGGGATTTGCTGTCAAGGGGGGACTGCCGCACAAAGCGCAAAATCCGATCTTCACCCCTGCTGCTGTTCCCTCATGGCCTGGACCTTTTCATTGTAAAAGGCAATAACCTCTTTTCGTCTGAGCATGCCTATGAGCCGGTCCGGGGCATCGGTATAGACAACGGGAATTGCCTCGATATTTTTCATGGTGAACTTGTTCATGACTTCGTTCAGGTCTTCTTCCAGTGTGGTACGGATAATATCAGAGGTGGCGATATCCTTGACCACGATCAGTGATTCCATTTCCGCATCAAACAGGATCTTTCGTAAATCAGTATGGGAAAAAATGCCCGTAAGCCGCTCCTGCTGGTCCACCACGGGGAAATAGGGCTGGGTGGTACTGGTAAAAAAAAGCTTGAATTGCGTAAGATTCATGGATTCCGGCACACAGGAAACCGTGCGAATGTGTTGTTCCAGGTCGCGGACTTTGACAGTTTGCAGAATATCAACAAAAAATTCACCCGCATGGGCCGGTGAGGCGGCCCTGTTTTTGACCTGCTGCCGGTAAATTGACCATCTGGGCGACAATTGATAACACAACAGGCAAACCAACAGTGCAGGCAAAAGCATCTGGTAGGAGTTGGTCATCTCTGCCACAAAAATGATGGTGGAAATCGGGGCGTTGGAGATAGCGGTAAAAAATCCGGCCATACCCAGTACCACCATTACCTGAGGGGCCTGAATGATACCGGGAATGAGTTTGTGGAACATCTGGCCCACAGCCCCGCCAAGGGCGCCGCCGATGACGACGGACGGCCCGAAGACCCCCCCGCTGCCCCCGGAACTGATGGTAAAAGAGGTGGTGAGAATTTTTCCGAAAGCCACGCCCAGCAGCAGAAATATGCCCACTTCATTAAACAGGGCATCCTGGAGCACACCATAACCGAATGCCAGGGTTTCAGGCAGAAAAAAACCAACCCCGCCGGTGAGCAGGCCCCCCAGAGCCGGTTTAAGATGGAGTGGTATCCGCAGGGATTTAAAAAACCGCTCCACCCCGTAAAATATCTGTACATAGAGAAAGCTTACACCTGTGAGAAGAAGGGCCAGGACAACGTATGGGCCAAGCTCGGCGGGATTGGCAAAACGATAGTCCGGCGAGGTGAAAAGCGTACCCCATCCATAAACAAGGCAGAAAAGGCAGTAGGCCACCACTGACGCAAGACCGGCCGGAATCAGCACATCCGCTTCAAACTCCGGGTCACGGTAAAGCACTTCAGCCGCAAAAAGCGCACCGGCAAGAGGTGCCCGGAAAATACTGCCAACACCCGCGCTCACACCGGCGGCCAGCATGATTCGACGCTGGCGGTCTGACAGCTTGAGCTTTGTGGCGAGAAACGACCCAAAACCGGCCCCGATCTGGGCGATGGGTCCTTCCCGTCCCCCGGAACCCCCGGTTGTGAGGGTAATGGCAGAAGCAATGGTTTTAATAAAAGGCACCCTGTGACGAATAAACCCGCCCTTGTTGTGATAGGCATCAATGGCCGCATCGGTTCCGTGGCCTTCGGCTTCCGGAGCAAATGTATATACCAGCCATCCACTGACAATACCGCCTATGGCAGGCAGCACAAGAAGCACCCACCGGTTGAACGGGGTTTGTGTCGGGTGAAACAGGTGGGGTTCCCCGGTGGGGCCGCTCGGCCTGTAGCCGGCCATGTGATCAAGAAAAAAATGGAGGCCTGCATCACAGAGAAATTGAAACACAATCGAACCAATGCCGGCGATAATACCGATCAGCATGAAATAGAAGAGGCTGATGCCTTTGGCCTGTCTTGAGACAAAAATGGCACGCGCCTGCCCTAAAAATCGTATGATGTTGTCCAGCATGGAGTGTTTTAATTCCAATGGTTTTGCCGACATTCAGGCCCGACAAGTAACAGGCTGTTTGGATAATTCGACTGAATCATTTCCGCTGTACTGCCGATAACGATATCTTTCAGTTTGCCGTGGCCGGCAATGCCCATGACAATCATGGCATCATGGGCGATAATCATCTGGTGCTGCGCAAATGCGCCGTCCTTAAAAAAATACCAGTTTTGTAATACCTCTTCCAGATCCGGCCAGAGATGGCGCTCTTGAATGATCGCTTCATAGTGGGATTTTGGCTGCGCCTTTTCCTGTATTGTAATCACATCAAGGGGAACACCAGCAATTCGTGCCGCTTTAATGCCCATTCGCATGGCTTTTACACCATTGGTGGAACCGCCGAACATCACCACAATCCGTTGCCATTTAGAGAAACCCTGGCCGGGAATAAAAACAGGAAACGGGGCTTGCAGGAGAATGTCACGGACTTTTGAGCCAATATGACCCAATCCGATTTTGGATGACAGATCGCTGATGATGCGCGGACAGGCCATAAAATCAAAATCGGTGGGGATATCGGGAAGATTGGAGCCCGTATACGCCGCCGGGGCGACAAACTCAATATGCCCGTCAAATTTCGCCACAATTGCTTTTGCATTGTCCTCCGCTGTTTCAGCCTGGTTGAGATAGGAAGCGTCAAGATCCACTTCAACAGTGCCGTGCTTGAAATACATCAACATTTTTTTCATTTTCGGAATGTAGATGTTAAGGGCCAGATCAAGCTGTTGGCAAAAATAGACAGAGTGAAGCAGATTCTCCCGACCGTACGGTGTATTACGATAGATGTGCAAATGTGTGTACGCCAATGGCCCTCCTTCCTGGATGCTTCTCAGTGGTCAGGGGTTGTCACAACTTCCTGTAAACCTATCATATGCCGATAAAAATTCAAGATACAAAATGTACGGGCACCAATCGGCCGATCCGTCGAGTGTGGCGCAAAAGCCTGAAAAAGGATTGATAAAACATGAAAAATATTGTAGAAGCAAAAATAAAGGCGTTTTACCGGCAGGGCATTGTTCATACCACATGCCCGGACCTGTTAACTGTCTGGCAACAAAAGGGAGGCAGCGACACTTCATGAAGGTCGATGATATCAAGCAGGTACTTATAATCGGCGCGGGAACCATGGGTCAGCAGATCGGGTTTTTGTGCGCTCTGAAGGGATATCAGACAGTCATCTATGACATCTCCGATGATGTCTTGAATTCAGCCGCCCCCCGGCTGGAAAAGCTTGCCCGGCAATTTGTTTCTCATGACCGGGCAACGGCCACGCAAGCCGATGCGGCCCTTGCCGGGATTGCCATGACATCGAACGTGAAAAAGGCCGGCGAAAAAGCCGATTTTGTCAGTGAATCAGTTATTGAGGACTTGGACACCAAGTGCCAGGTTCTGGAAACCTTTAACGATATCTGTCCGGCCCATGCCATTTTCACCACCAATACATCATCCCTTATCCCTTCCATGATGGCTTTTGCCACAGGCCGTCCGGAAAAATTCGCAGCGTTTCATTTTCACAACACGTTGACCACAAAAATTGTGGATATTATGCCCCACCCCGATACCGCAGCGGAGACGGTCGCCCTGATTGAAGCATTTGCCCTGAAACTGGGACAGGTGCCTATTAAACTGGAAAAAGAAAATCACGGATACGCGTTCAATGCGCTTTTAATGAACCTTTGTGATACAGCGCTGAACCTGGCCGCCAGTGGCGTGACCACCATCGAAGATATCGACCGGGCATGGATGGGAATTATGCATATGAATATCGGGCCCTTCGGTATTATGGATTCGGTGGGGCTGGATACCACCCTGGATATCAACGAACTCTGGGCCAATCAACTGAACGACCCCAAAGCCATTGCCAATGTGGCATTTTTAAAAACCTATGTGGAAAATGGCAAACTCGGCATCAAGTCTGGTGAGGGCTTTTATAAATATCCGCACCCAGCCTATAAAGACCCGGATTTTATTGACTGAAAAACAGAGCCTGCAACAATGCTTATTAATCGATTTTACGGACGGGGATCATGATCAAAAAAAAGACAATGCTTTCTGTATGGCCGATTGTACTGGCAATTTTTTTCTGTCTCTGCCTGCCGGTATCCGCGGAACCGGAAACAGCAAAACTTTCTTTCCCGCCCCCGGCGATTCAAATCGACAGTTCGTTAAGTTCAAATTATTTTGGTGATCAACTACAGTACCTGGAAGACAAGAGCCGCAAGCTGACCATTGGTGATGTGACACATACGAGCAGGGGATGGCAACAATCCAAAACCGATAGCCTTAACTTCGGATTCACGGATTCCGCCTACTGGTTCCGGTTTACCATAGACAATACACTGGATTATCCGTCAGACTGGTTGCTTGAGATCACCTATCCATTGCTGGATTACGTCGACCTCTATATTCCGCAGGCCGGTGGGTTCTTTACAACAATTGAGGCCGGGGACCGGTATCAATTCTCCAAGCGGGAGATAATGGACAAGAACTTTGTGTTCCGGATCAACCAGCAACCCGGTCCGCAGACCTATTATCTCCGCATCCAGACTGAAAGTTCCCTGACCCTTGAGCCGGTCATCCGTTCAGAGAACAATTACATCGCCAAAATCAACCACACATATCCGCTTTTCTGGATATATTACGGCGCCATGCTGATCATGGTCATCTACAACGTGGTTCTCTTTTTTATCATCAGGGACCGGAGCTACATTTATCTGGTGCTCTTCATTGTTTCGTATATTCTGTTTCAATTCACCTTAAACGGCTTTTCCTTTCAATACCTTTGGCCCAACGCTGTAAAATGGGCCAACAATTGTCTACCCACATTCATGGGACTGGCATTTGTTTTTTTCACACTGTTTTTGCGATCGTTTTTCAACATCGGAACGATGTATACCACCAGCATGGTGGATAAAGCCACCAAATATCTGGTGCTTGTTCCTAACCTGGGATGGGCCTTTGCCTCTCTTCTCATGCCCTATGCCATGAGTATAAAGGTCGCAACTTTTCTGGCCTTCTTTTCCGCTGCCACGATTGCAGTCACAGGACTTCTTTCCGTTGCCATCACGCGGTCCATGAAATATATTCTCGCAAGTTGTGCGGTTCTGTTTATCGGTGTCGTCCTTTATACATTGAAGACTTTTGGCGTCCTGCCGTCAAACATCATTACCAATTGGAGTATTCAAATCGGGTCCGTGTTTTTTGTGTCGTTTCTTTCAATTGCGCTGGCCGATAAAATAACGGCGTTGAAAAACGAACTGATTCTTACCAATTCCAAGATTTCCCAGATGCTCAAAAGTGTATCCGAGGAGATGGATGAAAGTCTCAGGGATCTGGCAGACTGCCGTGAAGATGAAATCGGTGGTATTCTGAACGAACGTTTTACCACATTTATGGACCGGTTTCGTGACCTGGTCAGTGATGTGGCTGGCAACGCGGATATTCTGGAGTCTTCATCCGCGGACCTGCTGAATCTGTCTGAACAGATGACCACAAAGACCAACGAGATTTCAACCAACGCCAATTCCGTTGCCTCTTCATCCGAAGAGATGAGCATGAAAATGACGTCCATCGCCAGCACCATGGAACAGACTTCACAGAATATCAACCTGATTGTCTCGTCCATTGAGCAGATGACCGCCACATCCGATGAAATCAGCGGCAGTACGGAATCGGCCCGCATGACCACGGAAAATGCCGTGGATCAGGCCCAGAATGTTTCCCAGAAAGTGGACGATCTGGGGAATGCCGCGGAAAAAATCGGTTCCGTTACCGAGGTGATCACGGAAATCTCCAAAAAAACCAATCTGCTTGCGCTGAACGCCACCATTGAAGCGGCCCGGGCCGGAGAAGCCGGAAAGGGATTTGCCGTGGTGGCCAACGAAATCAAGGATCTTGCCAAGCAGACAGCCGAAGCCACCCAGCAGATTAAAAAACAGATCGATGAGAATAAAAACGCGACCACTGAAGCGGTCGGCGAAATTGCCCAGATTGTGAACATTATCAATTATGTCAATGAAATTGTATCTTCCATTGCCTCCTCCATAGAGGAACAATCCGTGTCTACCCGTGAGATCGCCACGAATGTTGCCCAGATGTCGCAGGGGGTGTCGGAAGTCAACAAAAGTATCGCCCAGTGTTCTTCGGTGGCCAACGATGTCTCTAAAGAGGTGATCTCCCTCAGTGATGCCTCCACCCATCTGGATGAAAACAGCCGGCATGTTAAAGAAAGTGCGGATGAGTTGTTGAAGATGGCACAGTACCTGGCAGAACTCATACAAAAATTTCAGGTTTGAAGACATTGATTGACATATTAAGAAAAAGACGCAGCATCAGGGTCTATGAAGATAAACCAGTGACGCCGGAAGCAGTGGCAATCCTGAAAGAGGCCCTGCTGCGGTCGCCCTCTTCCCGTAATATCCGGCCATGGGAGTTTTTGTTTATTGAAGATAAAGATCTTCTGAGGCAGTTGTCGCAGGCAAAACCTCATGGTGCGGGGTTTTTAAAAAATGCCGCGTTGGGCATTGTGATTTGCGGCGACAGTCAGGCCTCGGATGTATGGGTGGAGGATTGTTCAATCGCATCAATTATCGGTCATCTGACAGCCGAATCCCTGGGATTGGGAAGCTGCTGGATACAGATACGGAAGCGTGATTTTGATACATCCACCTCAGCGGAGACCTATATAAGGGAAATTCTGGGACTTCCCGGTACACTGCAGATAGAATCAATACTTGCCGTAGGCTATCCCGCGGAAAAAAAATCCGGCGTACCCGGCGATCAACTGCCCTGGGATAAAATCAACCACCGGCCCTGAATTCATGAAGCGACCTATCCATCCAGTACCTGCCTCACCTTCTCGGCCAGCGCCTGAATAGAAAAAGGTTTTTGGATAAATTCAATGTCATCTTCCAGAATGCCGTGACAGGCGATCACATCATCGGTATATCCCGACATAAACAGTACTTTGATGGTGGGATATTGACGTTCAACCTGCGCAAACAGGTCCTTGCCGTTCATACTCGGCATAATCACATCCGTCACCAGAAGATGAAGCGGACCGATATAATGGGACAGGTATTGCAGGCATCCGGGACCGTCTTCAGCCGACAAAACATGATAGCCCTGCCGGTCAAGCATGCCGATGACCAGGTTGCGAACCATCTCGTCATCCTCCACCACCATGACAACCTCTCCTCCCCTGCTTTTCAAAAGTGCTTGCGATTGTGTGTTACGCTCCCTGTATTCTTCTGAAGTTACCGGGAAATAGAGTTTAAAGGTCGCGCCGATTCCCGGCTCGCTGTACGCCCAGACGTTACCCCCGTGTTGTTTGACAATACCATAAACAGTGGCCAGGCCCAGTCCGGTGCCTTTATCCTTGTCTTTGGTGGTAAAAAACGGATCAAACACTTTTTTCAGTGTTTCCCCATTCATGCCATGACCGGTATCACTGATGATCAATGAGACATACTGCCCCGGATCGACACCTTCATGCTGAGCTGCGTAATGGCCGTCCAGCTCGTACAGGCCGGTCTCAATAATCAGCTTACCGCCCTGGGGCATGGCGTCCTGGGAATTGACCGCCAGATTCATGATGGATTGACGTAACTGACTGAGATCTGCCCGGATGTAAGGGAGATTATCCATAAGTTTGAGTTCAATCGCGATATCTTCCCGGATGGTTTTGCGCAATAGCTTCAAGAAATCCCGGACTACCGCGTTCATATCCAGTGTCTTGAATTCAAGCGGTTGTTTCCGGCCAAATGCAAGTAACTGCTGAACCAGATCCCGGGCCATCAGCCCGGCATGATGAATTTGCTGAAGGGGACGATGATATTTCTTTTCTTCCGCTGATATATCTTCCAGCAGCATTTCACCGTATCCGAGAATAGGTGATAACAGATTATTCAGATCGTGGGCCACCCCACCGGCCAGCCGGCCCAGCGCTTCCATTTTCTGCGATTGACGGAGTTGCGCTTCCGCCGACTTTCGCGCTTCTTCAATCTGGATACGATCAGTAACATCATGTACGAAAGATGCAACGCCGATGACCTTTTCCTCGGCGTTGATGAGCGGTGTATTATACCATTCACAATGAATAATTTCGCCATTTTTGGCAATATTGGGGGTTGTGGTATTGCTCCCTTCACGACGGGCAATCAGCGTCAGCCATGACTTGCTTACATGATTGATGCCGTCCCTGGGAACGATAAAGGAAACATTTTTCCCCAGGGCTTCGTCGCGTGTATAACCGAAAATCCGTTCCGCACTGGGGTTCCATTCGGTAACTTCAAAGTCGAGGTTCCATTCAACAACCCCCAAAGGCGTCTGATCCACGTGCAGGGCAAGCCGCTGCTGTGAAGAGACCAGTGCGAATTCCGTTGCCTTTCGTTCCGAGATATCCCGCGCAATGGTGAGAACCCCGATAGCCGCATGATTCTCATCGCGGATGAAACTCATACTCATTTCAACCCAGACAATGGCCCCATCTTTTTTAAACATTTGAATTTCAATTGTTTGCGAACGCCTGGGGTCCGCATCAGGCGATTTTTCCCGATCCCGCTCTTCTTTGAAGATGGCAATCAGCTGGTGATAATATTGTTGAGGCATGATTTTCAGCGGATCCATGCACGCTATTTCATCCGGGGAAAATCCGAGCATACGTTGGATTGAAGGGCTGATATATGTATTTTGAAGCTTCATGTCATATGTAAGAATCACATCAGATGCATTATCGGCAAGGAGGCGGTACTTGCGTTCACTTTCACTTACAGCCCTTGACGCCTGCAGTGCCCGCAGTGTACCACTGCCGAACGAGGCAAGTATTGCCCCGATTTCCACATCCTGGATGGCAAAGGGGTGATCGATCTTGTCATGAAGCGATAGAACGCCGACAATATCACCGGTCTCATCATACAAAGGAAAGGCAATCACCGATTCAGCCTTGTATCCTTTCCAACCGCTTGTGAAAAACGCATCATCATCTGCCATATTTTCAACCAGTATCGGCTGTTTTTCGATTATGACCTTTTGAAAGAGCGATCCTTCTTTTAACGGTAGGGGGATAAATGACGGCGCATGACCGGGATCAAGGGAGTGCAGCAGATGCAGCCCCTCTGTCTCAACCAGGAAAAGGCTCCCCCCTTCAGCACCCATGTGCCGGCCGAACTCCTCAAGTAATGACTTTCCGAATTTTCGAATGTCTTTATGAAACGGCAATTTCTGGGTGGTGGCGATGATCTTCTGAAGTCGTTCATTGATCTCTTTCAGGTAAACATTTGTTTTTTCTACATCTTTTTGCTGGCGGGTTATTGTGTCTTCCAGTTGCCGCCGGTATTCCCTGTTTTCCCTTATCAATGCCGCATGTTGAAACGCCTTGTTCACAACATGAAGCAGGACAGTGATATCTTCCACGGGTTTGACCAGATAATCCCAGGCGCCGCAACGAATCGCTTCAACAGCATCGGGGATTTTTCGAGTGCCTGAAATGACGATCAAGGGTAAGTCGGGCGATTGATTCTTAATATGAAGCATGACTTCGAACCCGTTGATATCGGGCATGAGCAGATCCACCATTACAAGGTCCGCCGGGGCAGAATCGAACATTGCAATGCCTTTGGTGCCGTTTTCCGCTTTCCGTACATGAAAACCACAGTCCTCGAGATAGAGGGCAATGCTTTCCCGAATGGCTTCCTCGTCATCAATGACAAGTATTGTTTTCCTTAAATCATTGGCCACAGCCGGTCCTTCCAGGATGTCAGCGGATATCATCATCTTGATGCCCCGATCAGAGAAAAATATTCGGCTTTGCTGAAAAGACCGGGGAAATATCCGGTTGATCAAATGATGCTTATGTAATTATCGATCAGCGGGATACAGGGAATTGAATTGTGAAATCTTTTGTCAGATTCTTCTATTATATAAACAGTGCAAAGGTATGTCAATACCGGGATTGCTTCAGTTGGCCGCAACTTCTTATAATGACACTTCCGGGTGAGATGTTCTCAGGAATAATCGTGGTGCCTGGGGCGAGAATCGAACTCGCACGAGGACAAGCCTCAAGGGATTTTAAGTCCCTTGCGTCTACCTATTCCGCCACCCAGGCAAAAAAATATGTGCGTTATATATACGCATTATCAAATGATTGTCAAGATTTTATACTTCTACGCGTGTGTTAAAACACGGCGTCAGCCAGCCAGATTGTCTGAAACGGCGCAAGATTTATTTTATCGTTTTTATCCGTTGGATATGACATATCATTGATCAGATCGGTCATCATCATGGTCGCATTGTTCGCATGCATAGGGCTGGCAACAGTGACCGAATCGGCGGAAACATTGGTAACGGCAAGAATGGTCTGCCGTTCACAGGTCCGTTGAATCGTCATGGTGTCGGATGAAAGGAGTCGCACTGAAAAATCGGCAGTGGGATGAAATGCCGGCTGACGTCTTCGTATTTTGAGCATATTCACGTATGCCGGAAATATTCTGTGGGTCAGGGTACCGGGTGTCTTGATTGCCTCAACAATGTGGTCAAAATCCAATGGTTTTCTGTTAATGGTCCGGGCCCTGCCGGTTTGCGCCACCCCTTCATGCCAGTTCCGCGTTCCAAACAGGCTGTGGATATAGACGCCGGGCACGCCGGGTAATGCCATCTGAATTGCCTGGGACGCAAGAAATCGCAGGGCGCGTATTTCATCATCATCTTCAGGCCTGCTGAGTGCGTCAATATATGTCGTATTCAGTTCATAGGGGATTTTCTTCCCCCCGGGGCCGCTTTTGTAAGAGACCTGTCCGTTGTTCGCCAGTGTCCGTTGTACCAGCAGATCTATTTGCTGTTCCGAAAGAATACCTTCCAGGGGGCGGACACCAATACCATCATGGGACGCCGTAAAATTAAAAAAGGTTGTTTGGTCCGACGGTGTCTTCAGCGTTTGCGCCCAGCGCGTCAGTTCGGTGGTATCCCCCTGGATAAATGTATAAACAAGGAGCGGGGGCAACGTAAAATTGTAGACCATCTGCGCTTCATCCACACCATTGCCGAAATAGCTGATATTTTCGTGATGAGGGACATTGGTTTCGGTGATAATGACGGTATCCGGTGAAAGCACATTCAGTACAGCACGAAAAAGTTTAACCATGTCGTGCGTCTGTGGCAGATGGATACAGGTTGTTCCGATCTCTTTCCATAAATATGCAACAGCATCCAGCCGGAGGATGGCCGCGCCGTTTTCCACATAAAACAGGAGAACCTCAAGCATGAGGGCAAGAACACGGGGGGAACTGTAATTCAGGTCCACTTGATCCCGTGAAAAAGTTGTCCAGACATTCACCATTGTGCCATCATCCTTTTCAAAGGAATGGCACACCGGTGTTGTCCGGGGGCGAACGACCTGGGAGAGATCGTCATCATCATCGGCTTCAATGGCAAGATCTTCAAAACCGGCGTCATTATTCAGGTATTTTTGAAACCAGTCGCTCTGCGATGAAATGTGATTCAAAACAAAATCGACCATCAAATCACGATGACGTCCGATGCGCCGGATATCGTCCCAGTCTCCCAGACCGGGGTTAACGGTAAAAAAGTCGATGACGGAAAATCCATCGTCTGATGAATAGGGAAAAAACGGAAGGATATGAACAGCGGAAAAAGCCTCGGTCAGAAAATCATTCAAAAATGTATCAAGCATTGATAACGGTGAATGGTCCGATGCATTCAGGGAGTCGCCATAAGTGATGAGGATTGCATCTTCATGGGAGAAAAAATCGGTTTTCCGGGACTGCTTTGCCGCATACCGTTCCATCACCGGCCTGATTTCGGCAAATGCACGTTCGCCTGCATCATCCCCGTAAATTCGGTTCAGCAGCGCCTGAATGGCTTTGTCGTCATTCATATTTTTCAAGAAACCGCCTGTAATCATACATCTTCGACAGGGCTTTGACTGCCCGTTCCGGTGTTGGAAAAAAGACGGCCTTGTAATCGCTGCCGTCTATTTTGTACAGGGTCTTGTCTTCAGTCTCATCGGTCATAATGCTGACCCCGATGATGGGTTTTTCGTAGCGGTCCATGAGTTCAACCACGTGCCGGATATACTGCCGTTCAAAGTCATACATGGCATCCACAATCTGATCGAGGAATTCCTGTTTATAGGTTGGATCGATTGAAGCGGATTTTGCCACCCGTTTTGTCATAAGCCGGCGCCCCAGTATGCCCAGGTTGATAACCGCATCACAGCCATCCCATTTCATCAGCTCTTCCAGTACTTTCATCGGCAGAGAGTTGTCGTTTTCACCGACCAGGTCTATCGGGTTGGCCTTACTCCAGTATGGCGGCAACAGGTCATCAAATCGCTCCATAAGTGATGCCGATAAGGCGGGAATTTTCAATTTGTAATGCGAACACAGGTCGGACGCCACCACGCCCCAGCCGCCGCCAAGGGTCATGATACCGATACGATTGCCGCGCGGCAGCGGCAGGGAGGAAAATGCGGCTGACAAATCCAGCATATCCATGGGCTGGTCCACTTTAACGATGCCGGATTGTTTGCAAACCGCATCAAAGACCCTGGCATTTGAGGTCATGGCACCGGTATGGCTGGCCGCCGCTTTCTGGCCTTCTTCTGTCTGTCCCCCTTTCAGCAGAACAATGGGCTTTTTCATGGATACCCGCTTGGCACTTTCAAGAAACCGGCGCCCATTTTTTACGCTTTCAATATAAAGCATAACAATATCGGTCAATTCGTCCACTTCAAAGCCTTCGAGGTAATCCTCTATGGTGACCATGGCCTCATTACCGGACCCGCTGAAGGCGCGGATTTCAATATCCTGCTGTTCGGCAAACTGAAGCAGCTGCCCGCCCATGTTCCCGGACTGGGCGATCATGGAAATGCCACCGGGTGCGGGCCATACATGGGTTCCCGTGCAATAGAGTTTAATGTGCGGATTGCAGATTCCCATGGTATTGGGCCCGACCATCAGAATGCCGGCAGCCCTCGCCTGGCGAACCACTTCCTCCTCCAGTTTTCTGCCCTCTTCTCCGGTTTCCCTGAAGCCGGAGGTGATGAGCACCATATTTTTAATACCCTTTACCTGCAGGTCCGGTATCAGCCCGGGCACCAGTCTGGCAGGAACGGTAATAACCGCAAGATCCACATCCCCGGGGATATCGGTGACCGATTGATGAACCGGGCGACCGGCGATCGTGTCCCGTTTCGGGTTGACCAGATAAACCGTCCCTTCATACCCGCTGTTGATTGTATTTGTAAAAAGGGAATGGCCCCACTTTCCCATCCTGCCGGATGCACCGATAAATGCAATGGACTTTGGATAAAAAAGTTTTCCAAGCCGCCGGGGATCGACAGGATGCGCCACCGTTTTCATTTCCCTGTGATTGCCTCCCTTCACTACAAGCGCATCAACAGCGCACACCCGTCCGTCAGGGGTTACAATCAGCGGGTTGATGTCCACCTCCCGGATATTCTTTTCCGTTGTGCCCAGATCGGAAAGCGCCATGATCGTATCGATCAATTGCTGCCGGTTTGCCGCCTTTTCACCCCGGAAGTCCTGCAGTAGCTTATGGCTTCGGATTTCATCGATCATTTCCCCGGCATCAACCACCGTCAGCGGTGCAATACGAAAACTCACATCCGACAGTGCTTCTGTAAAAATCCCGCCCAGACCGAACATGACAACCATACCAAAGATATCGTCGTAAAACAGTCCTGCAACAAACTCGCGCTTGCCTTGCAGATAGGGCTGCACAAGCAACCCTTCAAGGTTGTCGCCGGCATTTTTTTCAATTGCCCCACACGCTTGCCGGACATCATCCGGGGTATGAAGATTCAGATAAACCAGATCCTGCTCGGTTTTATGCAGCAGGTGGGCGCCAAGGCCCTTTAGCACAACGGGATATCCGATTTTTTCCGCTGCAGCAACAGCCTCCTCCGTATCGGAAGCCACCTGATCCTCAATCACCGGAACACCGTAGGTTTTTAATATTTCTCTTGAATCACTTTCCGAAAGCGGGATGCGATCGGGATGACTGATTTTCATATGGGTTTAACCTCACCGTTAATCGAGTTGGCGTTGGAAATCAATAAAAGCGCTTCAATCCTTAACGCTTACGTTAAGGTTAATCCATTCTACTGTGCAACTTAATGCATGTCAATCTTTCTGTGAATCAAAAGATAAAAAAATGGAGCGGGGTGTGTTAAGACGGGATAATTCTGACAATGATTATTCGATAATGTCAATGGTCGACTTGAGCATCTCATCTTTGACGCGCACTATCTTCAAATTTGCCTCGTAATATCGTTGCGTGGCAATGCTTTGCGGGATTTCCTCGTTCAACGAGACATCTGACGGAGGTTGCGCCGTCGATTCTGATGTCGGATACTGGGAAAGCGCGTCCGCCCCCGGCTGACTGATGGTAACCGTAACGCCGTCTTTCGGATCATTTACAAGATGGGCACGGCTGCGCTTATAACCGTCCGTACTGACGTTGGCGATATTATTGGAAATCACCTGCATTTTTTTCCCAAAGGCACGGAGTGCGGCAATTGTGTTGTCTACAGAAAAAAACATTTTTGCTTTTCTCCACTATTTCTGATATATTTTTACTTGGTTTTAGTATATACAATTTGGGCCGAAAAATCAATCATTATCACAAAGGGCGGCCTTTACAACGGTACGATCCTGATTTTAAGATAACATCGCTTATGGATAAGCCACAGGGAAAATCATCATTTCAAATGATCTGGGGCGGGTTGCTCGTTCTAGCCGGCTTGGGCGTTTTCTTTCGGACATACCAACAGGGGGCAGTGCTCGAAACGATTGCCAATTCGTCTTCCACCGCACTTTTTATCCGAATCTGTTTATATATCATGAGCATTATCCTTATTGGCGGCGGCATTAAAAAAATTTATCCCCTGTTCACCCGCCTGTCTTCTGATGCACATGACCCCGATTCGGGTGATCAAACGGAACAGGATAATTCAGTGGATTTGTAATTAATCCTCTCAATGAAGGAAATCAACATGGCTGTAACTGCGTCAAAGATTAACGGCGGCACCGCCAGCGAAGGAAAGATGAACTATCGCCAACAGGTTCAGGAGGTCAATAAAAAGATCTTTGCCGCCACCAACCTGGATGAGATTCTCATTGATTTAAAGGATGATATCAAGGCGCTCTTTGAGGCCGAACGCATTACCATCTATTATGTTGACGGCATCAAACGGGAGCTGGTGTCTAAATACAAATCCGGCGAAGAAGTGGAAGAAATTCGTGTCCCGCTTTCACCGGAAAGCATCGCCGGCTTTTCCGCCTATAAACAACAGATCGTCAATATCAAGGATGTGTATAATCAACGGGAACTGGCTAAGGTAGACGGGGCGCTGACCTTTGATGACCGGTGGGACAAACGAAGCGGATTCACATGCAAACAAATGCTGGTGGCGCCGATTCTTTTTAAAAAAATGCTGATTGGCGCCATTCAGCTGGTCAACCGGAAAGACGGCAATCCTTTTAGTGAAGCGGATGAAAAAAACCTGGCGGAACTGGCCGATACTATGGGAATCGGCCTTTACAACCAGAAAAAAATGGCAGCTGCCAAAAAAGGCAGAAAAAACAAATTTGATTATCTTCTTGAAAAACATATTCTCACCCAGAAAGAACTCAACAGAGCCGTCTCCTTTGCCCGGGAGAATAAAAAGCCCATTGAAGAGATACTGATAAAGGACTACAACGTTCCAAAGGATGTCATCGGGGAGTCTCTGGCCCGGTATTACGACGTTCCCTATCAGCCATATGACAATACGCTGCCCATCCCCGGCGATCTGCTGACAGGCGTTAAAGTCCCTTTTATGAAGAACAATGTATGGGTGCCGCTTCGCAGTACAGCCGAAGGTGAAGTTCATATTGCCATTGACAATCCCCATGATATCCAGCGTATCAATGAGATCAAAGCACTGTTTACGGGCAGACGGCTTCAGTTCTGTATCACCTTCAAAGAAGATATTTTCAGTTTTATTGAACTGTTCACCACTGATGAGACCGATACCGCCTCCATTGATGAAATTCTCTCCAAAATGCAGGAGGAAGAGGAGGAAATTGAAGAGGCGGAATCCTCTCTGGACGAAGAAAGCAGTGCGATTGTCCAGCTTGTCAATAAGGTCATCATCGATGCCTACAACCGGGGCGCCTCTGATATTCACATTGAGCCCTATCCCGGCAAGAATAATACAGAAGTCCGAATCCGGGTCGACGGCGTCTGTACGCTCTATCAGACCATCCCCTATCATTACAAGGCCGCGGTGGTCTCCCGGATCAAAATCATGTCCGACCTGGATATAGCCGAGCGGCGCAAACCCCAGGACGGTAAGATCAAGTTTAAAAAATACGGTGGTCTGGACATCGAGCTTCGTGTGGCAACCGTTCCCACACAGGGCGGCCTTGAAGATATCGTTATGCGTATTCTGGCGGCTGGTGAACCCATTCCGCTGGCAAAAATGGGGTTTTCCGAAAAAAATTACGAAAATTTTCTCTCCTGTGTCACCCGGCCATACGGCATTATATTTGTTTGCGGCCCCACCGGTTCCGGTAAAACCACAACCCTGCATTCGGCGCTGAAACATATCAATAAAACTGAGACCAAAATATGGACCGCCGAAGATCCGGTGGAAATCACCCAGCGGGGGCTTCGGCAGGTGCAGGTCAAACCGAAAATCGGATTTGACTTTGCCGCTGCCATGCGGGCGTTTCTCCGGGCAGACCCGGATGTCATCATGGTGGGGGAAATGCGGGACAAGGAGACGACCCATATCGGTATTGAAGCATCCCTGACCGGCCACCTGGTCTTTTCAACCCTGCACACAAACAGCGCTCCTGAAAGTATTACCCGTCTGCTGGACATGGGCATGGATCCTTTTAACTTTGCAGACGCGGTTCTTTGTATTCTTGCTCAACGCCTGGTGCTGACACTCTGCAAGGATTGCAAGAAGAAATACCATCCTTCCCAGAGCGAATACGACGAGATGGTCAGGCTGTACGGCGGGGAAGAGCTCTTCAATGAACGGGTCGGCATCGCTTATTCTGACGATCTGATGCTGAATAAACCCGACGGCTGCAATGCATGCAACAACACGGGATATCGCGGGCGAATGGGGCTTCATGAGCTTCTGCTGGGCACCACGGAAATCAAAAAAATGATTCAAACCAAGGCCCGGGTGGAGGAGATAAAAGACCAGGCCATTAAAGAGGGGATGACCACGCTGTTGCAGGACGGTATCGCCAAGGTCTTCGGGGGGCACTGCGACCTCAAGATGGTGCGTAAAGTCTGTATCAGCTAGCCCGCATATTATCCGATAAGGTCCTTCATCAGTTTTAAAAGTTCCGTGACATTGTAGGGTTTGGCAATTGCCCCGCAGAAACCGAATCGTTGATAATCGTTCAAGATTTCGTCATCCGGATAGCCGCTGGATACAACGGCTTTCACCCCTTTATCCACTTCAAACAGCTGTTCCAGGGTCTCCTTTGCGCCTAAGCCACCGGGAATCGTCAGGTCCAGAATCACCGCATCAAATCCGTTTCCGCTTTCCCGGGCTTTTCTGTAAACCTCAATGGCCTTATTCCCATCCGGCACAAACTCGCTTTCATACCCCACTTGACGGAGCGCACTCACCGTCATTTCGCGAAGCGAAGCCGAATCATCCATCACCAACACACGGCCATGTGGCAAATGGCCCGACGCATTGCTGCCCGTGCCGTCCACATCCGCCGATGTGAACCGCCTCTGTTCTGATGCCGGTAAATAAACAAAAAACTGAGCGCCGTTCCCGGGCTCTGAGGTAACCCTGATATATCCGTTGTGATTCTGGACGATAATTGAGTGGGCAATAGCAAGTCCCAGACCGGTCCCTTTATCCGGCCCTTTTTCCTTTGTGGAAAAATAGGGATCAAATATACGGGATAAGTGATGACGCGGAATACCCGGCCCCTCATCGATAAAGATCAGTTTCACATACCGGCCCGGCTTGAGCGGCAGGCCGTCTTTCTCACTGATGATTATGTTCTCTGCGGATATTTTCAACAAACCACCGGAAGGCATCGCCTGATCCGCATTGGCAATAAGGTTCTGAATCACCTGTCCGATTTCCACTGAATCGCCGTCAATATACCATAAATGCGGAGCGATTGATAATTCACAAATCACATTTGACCCGGAAAGCGAAAAATCGACCACATCATGCAGAAGCGATGAAAGCGATGCCGTTTTATTCACCGGCACGCCGCCCCGGGAAAATGTGAGCAGTCGCTGGGTCAGATGTTTTGCCTGCATGGAAGCCTTTTCCGCGGCGTCCAGCCGGTTCATGGCACTGTCAACCAGCCGCGAATCACTCATGTTCTGAAGCGTTAAACGGGCAACCTGGATATTGCCCACAATAGCCGCCAGCAGATTATTAAAATCATGGGCAATGCCGCCGGCAAAAATCCCCAGTGACTCCAGTTTATTCAACCGCAGCAGTTCTTTCTCCATCCGGTGCTTATAAAGAGCAATCTCAATATTGATATGAAGCTCCCGGTTTTCAAAGGGCTTCATAATATATCCATATGGCTCGGTGATTTTGGCCCGCTCCCGAATGGGTTCATCGGCCAAAGCGGTCAGGTAAATAACCGGCACGTCAAATTCCCGGCGTATACGCCCTGCCGCTTCCACCCCATCGATATCACCTTTCAGTTTTATATCCATAAGAACGAGGTCGACAGCACTGGATTCGACGGCAGATAACGCTTTTTCGCCGCTATTAACGATATCCGTAACGGCATACCCGAGATCTTTCAGACTCTCTTCAATCTCCATTGCTGTAACAAACTCATCTTCGACGATTAAAATTCTTTCTTTTTTCATAAACTCCCTTAAATCGCTGTCTGATTGCAGGCCGTGCCGGTTCAGGAAAAGCGAATCGTAAACCGCGCCCCTGGATTGGTTTCGATTGACAGTTGCCCCTCAAGTTGATCCACCAGCCGCGAAACAAGCCGTAATCCCAACGTTTCCCTGTCTTCATGAATATCAAATTGCGCCGGGAATCCAACACCATTGTCAAAAACCGACAACACATACGAATTATCGCTATTTTTTTTAAAGACAATCTTCACTTCGCCGGTCTTTCCCTCCGGGAAGGCATATTTCAGGGAATTGGAAACAAGCTCGTTAAGGATAAGCCCGCATGGAACGGCCTGGTCAATATCCAGAAACATTTCAGACGCCGTGTCCATCTGCAGGGTCACCATCCCCCCGCATTCGTATGCCCGCCAGAGATAACCCGTCAAATTCTTAATATACTTGCCAAAGTCGACACGGGCAAGGCTGTCGGACTGATAGAGGAGTTCATGCACCGTTGCCATCGTTTTAATGCGATTCCGGCTTTCAGAAAAAAGTGCTTTTGCCTGTTGATCCTGGAATGCATTTGCCTGCAGCCCCAATAGACTTGAAATAATTTGCAGATTGTTCTTTACCCGGTGATGGATCTCCCGCAATAAAATCTCTTTTTCCGCAAGCGAAACAGCCAGTTCATCCTTTTGCCGGCGAAGCTCCAGAGTCTGCTGCCGAACCTTTGTTTCGAGTTCTTCCTTACTGAGCAACGTCAGCTTTTCTTCTTTTAAAAAACCGTCCGGGACCGATTTCAGCACTTCAAATATAACAGAATGACCGGCATATTGATTTTGCAGCCTCTCATAACAGGTTTTTAGTGTCTGATCGGCGAGATGATCGGTTGTTAATGCACCGAGCGATTTAACCAGATAAGCGGTCAGCGATGAGAACTCCTCCACCAGATAGCGCAGCCGGTCTTTTTCAAATATCCGGTTAAGATGTTTGCCAATGGTCGTTTTATCGATTGCTGCAATACGGGTATTGTGCAATTTTTCAAATAATATGGGATGCCTCAACCCCCAATCGGATAAAAGATTGCACAACACTTTTTTGTCAAGAACCGGGCTCATGGCAGAAAGGAAGTAATTTATCGTATCCGTATAACCGCACACATAAGCAATCTCTTCCTGATAAAGAGAAAATCCATCGTTCTTGAACCCTGTTAATCCGATGGCGTCCTTGTCATGCTCAGACGTCAGTGCCATGCCCCTGAAATCCATTCGGGTGGCAATCCCCAGAAGACATACCGCCGACATGCGTATGCCAATATCCACCAGCATCCTCATATCCATTGCGAGTGCGCTCAGTGAGGCATACTTCAGGCTTACAGCCCCGACAGGAATCGACAAAAGGAGTATCAAGAGGGCGACCAGATAGTATCCCCCGCGTTTGACCTTTAAAATAAGCTGATATAGTGGTACGGGATATATTTTTTGAAGACTTTTGACCGTGTGAATTTGGCCGACAAAAACGAAAATAATACCGGTGATCCAGAACGAAAAGTTGACCCATCCCCCCGCGTTGCTGGCAATGGTATCCGATCGCAAGTGCAACAGGCCAATGACGGAACTGACGATGAAGAGGACAGCACCACCGGCCATATACTGGCGACTGACCGCCTTCTTAACAAACCAGGCATACCGGAAGGCATAGTATGCAAACATACAGGAGAAAAAGCAGAGCGCAATTTCCAGTGCGATTGTCAGCCACGCCGGATTCATGTCACTTATCTCCCTATTGCTTTTCTGACCTGTTCTTTCCGGTCCTCGGTTTCATTCAACGGTATTAACGAAATAATCAACCTGGCACCGGCGGCTTGACAACGTTCATCGATTTTCCGGATCATACCAGCCGCTTTCTCAAATCCATTGACCAGTTCCATTTCCCGGAAACAATCAACCAGGATACATGCATCCTGAGCCTTCAGTAAAAACTCTGTCACAGCTGTTTCCAGCCGGTTAAATTCCCTGGGAGAGACGGTATTGACACCGTCTTTGAAGGTCAGCCAGATCAGCGGCGACTTGGCAATATTATATTTTTTCCTGACTTTTTCCGGCGGAAATTTGGTGATACACAACCCTTGTGCGCCATGGGTCACTTGATCAAAAAAAATACTGTAGGCTTTATCTTCTCCCTCATCAAGCATCAACGAACACCCTCTTTCCAGAAAATATTTCGGGGGGGTCGGGTGCGGGGTCTCCATGGAAGGAGAGATAATAAACAACTGATATTTAAGTATGGCATAAAAGACAGCAATCATGGCAGGGGCCGTGAAAAGTGTTGCCAGTTCCGGCACCGGCATATGCAGGACCGGTAAAATCATATTGGTCAGCATGGCAAAAAACAGGCTGAGCCCTACACCGGAAAGCACCACCCTGGCCTGACGCTTTTCAATCCCTCCCCCTTTTCGGGCAATATCAAGCAGAAAATAGGCGCCCATCACATATACCACCAGATAGTAGAATATACAAAGCCATGCATATTGCCCGGGCAGGAGTGTGTATCCGAAATACATGGCAACAGGAGCATGGTGGTAAATCAAATCCGTACCATAAAACAGGGAGAGCAATAAGACGGGCGGACCGTATAGCAATGCATAGACAAGCCGGGTTTGCAGCACACGTTTTCTGTGTGCAAACAAAAGTGCAAAATGGAGGTACAGCGCCGGAGAAAAAGACCACCCCGGCCCGCCGAACATCATCCACAGATAAGCATTATGCGGTGTAATATCAAGCCGGTGAACAAACTCGGTTATACACCATATGAAGAGGGAAAACGCAAATAATGAGAAAACCACATTCAATGGTTGTCTTGGGCGCTGATAAAGCACATACCCCCCCACTACGAAATGAAGGATCCCGGGCAGCAGAGATGAGAAAGCCCATATGGACATTGCGGTTCCCCTGTTTGACGGCTTCGTAAAGCACCGATTATTCGTGAAATATCAACTCAGATCAGACCGGCACGTCGACCGACCGTTTCAAATGCTGCCAGCGCTTTATCGATCTGCTCATGCGTGTGGGTTGCCATGACAGAACAACGGATGCGGCTTTTTCCCATACTTGTTGCCGGCCAGTAAATACCCATGGCCAGGATCCCTTCTTCAAAGAGCATCGATTCAACCCGGGCTGTTTTCTGCTCATCGCCGATCAATACAGGAATGATCTGTGAGTCGGTATTAATCAGGTTAAACCCCAGAGATTTCAGTCCGTTTTTAAGATATGCAACATTTTCCCATAGCCTGGCCCTGAGTTCCGGCTGATTTCTGATGATCTGAAAGGCAGTCGTAATAGCAGCAACCTGCTCAGGCGGCAAAGCGGATGTAAACATAAAGGTATCGGCCATTCGTTTTATGCCGTCAATTAAATCTTCCGCAGCTGTGATGTACCCCCCGAGACATCCCACCCCCTTACTCAAACTGCCCATGGTAAAATCGATTTCCCCTTCTACGCCGAAATACTCCGGCGTCCCCCTGCCGTTTTCACCCAGAACAGCGGTTCCGTGGGCATCATCAAGATAAGTAATAGCATCATATTTACGGGCCAGGCGGACAATGTCCGGTAAAGGCGCAAAGTCTCCGTCCACGCTGAAAATACCGTCCGTTATGATCAGTTTATCGTGATCATCATGCTTTTTCAATAGCTCTTCAAGATGGTCCATATCGTTATGCCGGAACGTCTCCTTCTGGCAGGGATTCAAGCGACAGCCATCAAGGATACTCTGATGGCAAAGGGCATCCTTGATAATAACGCCGGGACGGTCTTTTTTACCGGCAGAGAGTCCGTACTTATCTTTGTATCCGAAAAGCACGGGGATGACCCCCAGATTGACCGCAAAGCCGGAAAGAAAAACCGCTGCCTTGGGGGCTTTTTTAAATTCTGCAATCACTGCCTCCAGTTCTTCGAGAATGGTCAGGTTGCCGGCAAGCAACCGGGATTCAGTTGCCCCGACGCCATAACGTTTCACTGCTTCAACAGCCGCCTGTTTGACCGCGGGATGAACAGACAACCCCAAATAATTATTGGAGCAAAGACATAGATATGCCTTTCCCTTTATCACAATCTCCGGAAATGGCTGATCATCCACGTTTTTCGCAATCGGATAAATCCCCTTTTCTTTTGCCAGATGCACCATTTGTCGAATTGTTTCCAAATAATTTTTCACCGTTGCCTCCCATTCGCTTGTCACTGAAGTTTAGATTTCAAGGCTGATCCATGTCCGCTCTATCGGTGTTGGAAACAAACGTATCAATTACACATCATATTTTTCAACTGTTTTTTCAATTGAAGCATGCCCCGTACTGGTTATGATCAAAGGATTTACAACATATTCAATCAGTTTTGATCAATCGAAGAAAAGAAAAAAGTATCCGGGGATTGAAAAACTCAGGAGGACCGGAAACAGACCTTGTTCCGGCCATGCGCTTTTGCTTCATACAGCGCATGATCCGCGGCGTCGAGGACGGCTTCCGGTGTTCGGGACAGGCTGGGGATGATGGTGGAAACCCCGAGGCTGATGGAAACATGGGGGGCGGCTTTCGAATCCGGATGTTTGATATTGAGGGCATTAACATTCATCCGCATGCGTTCAGCAACGTGAGTCGCGCCATGCTCCGGTGTGTTGGGGAGAATGGCCCCAAATTCTTCACCGCCATAACGGGCCGCCAGATCCGCCGGTCGGTGGGCGCTGTCATGAATGGCGCCGGCAACAGCCTTCAAACATTCATCTCCGGCTTGATGCCCCAGGGTATCATTGAACTGCTTAAAACAGTCAATATCGCATATAATAACGGAGAGAGGCGCCTGATCCCTGGCGAGCCGCCGCCATTCCTGTTGCAGTACCCTGTCAAACTGCCGGCGGTTGGGAATCTGCGTAAGACCATCAATAATGGATAAAAGCTCAAGTTCTTGATTCAGCCTTTGAAGCGCCTGTTCTGCTTCTTTCCGAACGGTGATGTCTTTGAGGTTGGCGATGATTCCCATCCGTTCCCCTTCCAGCATTCGGAAAGGGGTTGCGGTGAGGATAAACGGGGTTTTATCGTTGAGTGCATTTATTGCTTCCGTATCTTTTTCAAACAGATTTTTACCGTTATTGATCATTGTCATAGGGCAATCCGGTGTATGGCAGAGCGAGCAGGTAAAAAAATCGCTGCACACGCCGCCAACCACCGATTCCCGCGACTGTCCAAGGAATTTGATGAAGGCGTCGTTAATTCTTAATACCCTGAAATTCTTATCAACAACCCACATGGCATCGGCTGCTGTGTTGAAGATCTGATTCAGTTCAAGCGATGTGGCTTCCGCGGAAATGGTCATCTGGTTTGATTTTTCTATAATCGCTTCCAGCTGCCTGTTGACCGCCTCAATTTCCATATTTTTTTCAATCAGCAACTCTTCTGATTTTTTACGCTCTACTGCGTATTTCAATGCCCGGGCCAGTAACCGGCGATTGAAATCCCCTTTTATCAGGTAATCCTGAGCGCCATTGCGAAGAGCCGCCATGGCCTTTTCCTCGTCATCCTGCCCGGTCAGAACCACCACCGGCACATGGGGAGCCTTTTCCTGGAAAGCTTTAATGGTTTCATCCCCACTGCTGTCCGGAAGATTAAGCGCCAGGAGAACAACATCCACCTGCGTATTGGCAATCACAGACAGTCCGTTTGAAAGGCTTTCAGCCACGTCAAGCACAAAAGAGGCATCAGGCAGCAAAAAGCTTTTGAACCATCTTTGCGCAGAAGCGGTTATCGTCGATGAGCAAAATTTTCATGGATAAAACAGTGCCACATACGAATGGATGTGACCAAGGCATGCTAACGAATAGTGTGTGAGTTTTTCAGCCGATGTGCTAGACTCCGCAACTATCGGGAATGAGAACCGGTGATATCTGGCAGTCTATTATACGCGTTTTCTCAGAAAAAGTAAAGAATCCCGGTCCGGCGGGCCAGGTTTTGGACCATTCCTTGAAGGGGTTTTATCCAAATCGAATACGGCAACCGCACCGGGCCTGCCCATCAACAATCAGCGCTCCTGCTTGTTTAACCGTTGCAAAATCGGCGACAAGTGCTGACGGTCCCGTGGCGACGCCAGCAGTACAGAAACCGGTTTATTGGCAACCCCCCTGGCCGGAGGGGGAAGCTGTTCGCCTGCACTGTAGGTGTTTCGAATATTCTGTTCTTCCATGTAGAGGATCATATCCAGCATATTGCCGGTAAAACCCGTTTGATCGATGTGTTCAATGTACTGCATCATGACATTATTCACCGTTACCGTGAATTCATCGGTCCGGGCATAACCTTCATTCCGGCAGTCACTGGTGGAAACCATACACCGGCAGGAGAAAGGACGGACCTCGTATATCGAACAGATCTGATCTTTCAGTAACGGACACTGACCCCAGGACGGGTCCATGACTTCCTCCGGCGGTTCTTTCCCCTGGTTACAGATATCCGCGATGGCATTAAGGGTCAGCCCGGGATGGAATCGCTTGCCGTTGACAGCCGACCGGACTGCCGCAATAAGATCAGTCCGTTCCTGCCCCTGAAGATATTCGGCCATGCGGAATGCCTCAAGGGATGTCACGGTCACGTTTACCGTGCAACAGGTATCACACCCCTTTTTGCAAAACAGGCCCAGACGCTCCAGGTAAGCGTCATACACCCGGCAAACATGATCATAGGCCGTCAGCCGTTCTTCAATCCATGTCATTTAATCTTTTCCTTATTAAACTTCCAAGGCCCCTGCTGGGCTTTTGGCTTTGCCGCCATTTTTGTATCCCGATCCGATCGGTAATTGCAATGGAAAAAAGTATGATATTTGTTTGACAGATTGGCGGGTTTTCATCATACTCGGTAAAAAAACGGGGATGAGCGGCCTTTTTAAAAACTGATACCATCCTATCAAACTGAGGACTATGTTTAATAACAACGATGCAAAAGAACTGATTCGCACTTATACCAGTCCGCCCTATGACTGTCCTGCGGCACTGGCTGAACGGCTTTACACCGCCCGGCTGATCGGCCGTAATGAAAATCTGGTGCTGCATGGCGGGGGCAATACTTCCGTAAAGCTGACCATGATCGACCTGTTTGATAATCCGCAGGAAGTGCTGTATGTCAAAGGCAGCGGCGTGGACATGGGGCAAATTGAACCATCGGGGTTTGTGCCGATGGATCTGGCGGGGCTGCAGCAACTGCGGCAGCTGGGGTCAATGACAGACGAGGCCATGGCCAATCAGCTTGCACAACAAAAACTTGCTGCCGATGCCCCCGCACCGTCTGTTGAAGTACTGCTGCATGCCTTTCTTCCTCACAAATTCATTGATCACACCCATGCCGATGTGATTCTGGCGCTGACCAACCGGGAAAACGCTGTTAACGCTGTTAACGATGCCCTGGGACCAAAAGTTTGTGTTATCAACTACGAACATTCCGGCCTTCCGCTTGCCAGGGCAGCTGTCGACGCATGGGCGGCCAATCGCGATGCAGATGCCATTGTTGTACTGCACCACGGCATTTTTACATTTGCCGACAACGCAAAAATCGCTTATGACCGCATGATCGACTGTGTCGCAAGAGCTGAAGCATGGCTTTGTAAAAATGCCGCGCCTGAGATCAAACCGTCCGTCCCGCCCTGTCCGGATGAAACCTGCGCCGCTATTGCACAGGCAATCCGTGGTTCCTGTGCCCATGATGACACCTCGGGCCAACGTCACCGGTTTTATGTGGATATACGACGCAACGACGCGCTTTGTGCGGCTGCGGCGTCTCCGGATGCACCGTTAATATGCAAGTCCGGGGTTTTAACGCCGGATCACGCCATTCGCACAAAGAACCAATATGCCCTCATTGATCATATACCGGAAAGCGATGACGGCCTGACCGCCCTCGTCAAAGAAACCGTTGGTACGTTCATTGCCGACTACAGGGCGTACTTTGATCAACATAACACCCGGGAGGATCGCACCATGCTGGATCCATCGCCCCGGGTGTTTCTTGTTGCCGGCGCTGGCCTGATGGCCCTGGGTGAAACCCGGAAGGCCGCCCGCATTGCCGCAGATATTGCCGAACATACCGTTATAACCAAACAACGTTTTGGCCTGAACGGGTATATGCCGGTTGATGCGTCCCATGTCTTTGAAATGGAGTACTGGCCGTTTCAATTAAATAAGCTGCAGGCACCCTCCCCCCTCCCCCTGGCCGGACAGTCCGCTCTTGTCACCGGTGCGGCCGGGGCCATCGGCATGGGCGTGGCGGACCGCCTCATTGCGGCAGGCGCGTGTGTGGCCATTTCCGATATTGATGAAAAAGGGCTGGAAAAGGTGCACGCCCGGCTTTCAGAACAATACGGGCCGGACGGTGTGGAGAGCGTTGCCTTTGATGTAACCGACCCGGACAGTGTAAACAACGGCGTCATGCAGGCAACCCTGAAGTTCGGCGGACTTGACATTGTGGTGCCCAATGCCGGCACCGCCTTTGTCTCCCGGATAGAAGAGCTGACAGCCGACGATTTCAACCGGGTGACAGCCATCAATCTGATGGGCACGTTTAACACAATCAAGGCGGCCATTCCGGTTTTCCGGCGGCAAAACACGGGCGGCAATGTCGTGGTCATCAGCACCAAAAACGTATTTGATCCGGGGGCGGCATTCGGCGCATACAGTGCTTCCAAAGCCGGGGCCCACCAGATCGCCCGAATCGGGGCTCTTGAACTGGCGGAATTGGGCGTGCGGGTCAATATGGTGAACCCGGATGCGGTTTTCGGGGACGCGGACGTGCCGTCCAAGCTCTGGGAAATGATCGGCCCAGACCGGATGAAGGCAAGAGGGCTTGATCCCGAAGGGCTGAAAGCGTATTATCGGGACCGGAACCTGTTAAAAGCGTCTGTATATCCGGAACATGTGGGGAACGCCGTGGTCTTTTTTGCAAGCAACCTCACGCCCACCACGGGGGCGACCCTTCCGGTGGATGGAGGGGTGGCGGCGGCATTTCCGCGATAGGAGAAGATATGAAACTGCATCATGTTGCGGTGGTGGCAACATCGGAAGAAAAGAGCGACAGATTCTACTCCGGCCTGCTCGGTCTCGAAAAGCAGCGGAAACGGGAAATTCCCGCGTCCCTGATGAACGCGATTTTTCAGATAAACAGGGATACGGTAATGATCAATTACGGCAATGATGCGCTCCTGGTCGAGGTTTTTATTGCCGCGCCATCAGAGGCGCGAACAGTCTCACATCTCTGCTTAGAGGCACCAGACCGGGAAACGCTGCTTGAAACCTGTGAACAGATGAATATTGCGGTCCTGCGCGTTCCCAAAGACGACGGGGGATATATTGCATTTATCGACGATTTTGACGGTAACCGGTTTGAAATAAAATAACCATCCCATTGAAAGGAGATAAGAATCATGCCAGATGTTGATGAAGTCAAGGAAGGAAAAAATTATCATACGGATAAACCCCAGACCACGGAAGGCTTTTTCCTGAAAGGCTCCAACTCCCTGGACTGGGGCATGAAAAACCGCCTTTCCCGGATTTTCAATCCCAAAAGCGGACGGACGGTCATGCTGGCCATAGACCATGGCTATTTCCAGGGCCCCACCACCGGTCTTGAACGGGTGGATGTGGACATTCTCCCGCTGGTGCCCCATGCCGACACCCTCATGCTGACCCGGGGAATGCTGCGGAGCGTGGTACCGCCCTCCGATACAACCCCGATCGTGCTGCGGGCATCCGGCGGCACAAGTGTCCTCAAGGAGCTTTCAAACGAAGATATAGCGGTGGATATCGAGGACTCCATCCGGCTGAATGTATGCGCCATGGCGGTTCAGGTTTTTATCGGCGGTGAATACGAGCGGCAGTCCATTCACAACATGACCCGGCTCATTGACATGGGCAACCGATACGGCATCCCCACCCTGGCGGTAACGGCTGTGGGAAAGGACATGGCCCGGGATGCCCGGTATTTCCGTCTGGCCACACGCATCTGCGCGGAACTGGGGGCCCAGTATATCAAATCGTACTACATTGAAGAGGGCTTTGAGACGGTCACGGCATCCTGCCCGGTGCCCATCGTCATGGCCGGCGGAAAGAAAATACCTGAGCTGGACGCCCTGACAATGGCATACCGGGCCGTACAGGAAGGCGCTGCGGGCGTGGACATGGGCCGGAACATTTTCCAGTCTGACGCACCGGTTGCCATGCTTCATGCCGTCAGAGCGGTTGTACATGACCTTGAGCCGCCCGAAAAGGCACTGGAGCTGTACAAAACGCTCAAAAATCAGTAAACCATGATGGAGAAAACAAAAGCCGATCCCTTCAGGGGTCGGCTTTTATTTTAATCTGTTGTATCTGTAGAACAACACATTTGCCTTTTCAAGCGTCACAAGCCCTTCTTTGATCACAGTATCAACGGAAGAAAGAAATTCCCGAAGATTTTCTTCTGTGTCAACGATCTCGATGATGACCGGCAAATCTTCTGAAAGACGCAATATTCTGGAAGTGTGAATACGGCTGTTTGCACCAAACCCCATCATACCCCGCAAAACCGTTGCCCCTGCCAGCCCCTGTTCTTTTGCTTTTAAGACAATCCATTCATATAAGTGTTTGTCTTCATGCCTGTCGCTCTCTCCGACAAATATACGCAACAGCTGACCGTCTTCGGGAAGTTTCATATGCTTTACCTCCAAATCAATGCGACAGCCATTCGGCCGATCCATACGGCCAAAAGTCCGAACACCGTATGTACGGTAACATTGGTAAACGCAAGACACAGATTGTTGTCGTTTATCAGGTTCATTGTTTCATTACTGAAAGTGGAGTAAGTTGTAAATGCGCCAAAAAGTCCGATAAACAGAAAAAGGCGCAGTTCACCTGAAAATATGTTGCGCGTCTCATCCAGTTGGGAACACATGCCGATCAGCAGGCAGCCGATAAGGTTGACCGTCAGCGTTCCATAGGGGAACGTTATACTGCCGGTCAGTTTCTGGACATAACCGCTGATAAAATAACGCAGTAACGCACCGCCACATCCGCCGATACCGACCATCAGTATTTTATTCATCAAGGATACTCATTTATAATTTTAAACTTTTCAATTTCGAGTGCCTGACAATTTAATATACACACAATATCACTGGTGTCCAATTAACTTTTGAAAAATATAAGGAATCGATTGATGCCTTTCTCAATCGGCACTGATGCCTTGCACTTTTTGCGCCGGTCGTATACCCTGCTTCAAAGCCGCGATACTTTATACTTTTCAAAATAATACGAGTTAGTGTCCATCCATTTCACATGGATGGCACAATCTGGGGTTTCCAATCCAGAAATGTGAATTTTTACGCAAGATCAAGGTAAACAAGGGGTTGCGCGGAGGCGTACTGGAGGTGCGCCGCACAAGCAAGCCCGCAGTTTGACGCAGATATTGCGGAAAAAAGCCATTTATGGATGGAAACGAGTTAAATAAACTGTCAAAGGACGGCTCTATTTATGACCGCCATCAGCATTGACCATCTTGAACGTGTGCTTGACCGGCTCTGCTGCCCTGCCTGCCTTCATGGTGAGACACGGTGCAGTGCGGGTGACCTTTCAATCCATCAGGAGACCGGCCTGTCGGTTCAATGCCGGACCTGCGGAGCACAATATCCTGTTGTTAAAGGCGTTATCGACTTTCTGCCCGATTATGAGGAAAACGCCGCGCCCGGGCTTGCCCAGCGGAGCATGGAAAACCGGTTTGTGGTAAATTATTATGAAAAATATTTCCGGCCGGCTTTCACGCGACTGGGCTCTCCGATTACCTATAACCAGGAGATCCAATGGCTGAAAAGCGTATTACCCGACAAACCGGTCCAGTACCTGATTGACCTGGCCTGCGGTACCGGCAAATATACCCGGATTTTGCACGACCATCTGTCACCGGATTGGATATTCGCCATTGACATCTCCATGCCCATGTTGCAACAGGCTGTTGAAATGGCCGCTCTCCATGGCGCATCCGATATTATTCATATCCGGGCAGACGCTGCTGCCCTTCCCCTGCGTGACCAGTGCATAAACGGCCTCAACTGTTTCGGCGCGCTTCACCTCTTTCCGGACACCGTGAAAACCATCTCCGAAATAAGCCGGATATCGGCAGACAACGCCTTTTTTACCTGCCTTACCGCCCGAAAGCTCCGGCTGTGGCGCCCCATCCAGATCCTTTTTTCAAGACTCTTCTCATTTCATTTTTTTGATGAAGCCGGTCTGGAAAATCTGTTAATCAGCAACGGATTTCAGGATTTCCGGAAAAGCGTCAGCCGGATGGTGTTGATGTTTGCCTGCACAAAACAGTAAAAACCCGACCCTGGAGGCCAGATTTTCCAGACTGAATAAATGCCAGTAATTATATCCTTTTGCCAGGTTCATTAAATGATTTCCATATTTCGGTTTAACCAAAATTAAATATTGTGTTGACACATTGCAATAATTCATTATATGGTTCTATCTACCCTTTTTTACTGCCCCTGAACCCGTAAATCTGAACTGAGTTGTCCCGACCTGCCGGCTTTGACATTGGGGCTAAACAGTGTTTGTGAAACAAAACAGGAGGCGCGATGAACCGGCGAGAATTTTTGCAGTGTATGGGTTTTTTGGGAACTGTTGCGGCTACCCCCGGGCTGGCGTTTTTTGACGATACAACTTCGCCTTACCGCAAACCCGATCCATTGGTGTCCCGGGGAGAAACACTGCTATTGACCAATGCCTCGGTGATTGATGTGACCACTGGGACAACTGAAATGAAAAATGTTTTGCTCCGGAACGGTCGGATTCAGGGCGTTTTTGATCCAGCCACGCAGGGTATTGCATATGACAGACGACTGGATCTTGGGGGAGCATTCATGGCGCCCGGACTCATCAATGCCCATTGCCATATGTCGATTCCCTGCGCAGTCTGGGGGATTGGCAGAGGTCTTGTACGCACCATGAAACGACAGATGGAGCGAAACGCTGAAGAGTGTGTCAAGCATGGCGTGACCACAGTCCGGGACATGGGGGCGCTGGCAGGAAGTGTGGATGATTTGCAGACAAAAGTCCAAAGCGGCGCCATTGTAGGCCCCAGAATACAAACCAGTTATGTGCTTGACGTCCCCGGAGGCTACATGACATCAATGGTCGGCCTCTTTGGCCTGGCCGTGAATGAACATTATTTCAAAGTTATCCGTTCACCCGCAGAAGGACGTGAGGGTGTCAGGCGTGCCGCGGATGAAGGGGCAGACCTGATCAAAATCTGCCACCAGGCCCTGCCGTTTGCGACCATTCTGCCCACCCCCCGGCAGATGGACCTGAAAACCACGCAAGTGATTTGCAAAGAGGCGGCCAGACTGGGACTTCCCGTGGCCATCCATCATACCGATACCAAAGGTTTTAACAAGGGGCTCGATGCCAGCGTTATCTCTTTTGAGCACGTGGCTTGCGACCGGACGCTGACTTCCAGCGAGATCGGCCGATTCAAGGAAAGTGGTGCCGTTATTACTCCCACGGCTTCGGTGGGGTTCGCCATTTCCTGGGAAACCACCGATTCAACCGGATGGGACCACGGGTTTAAGGCCGAGATGAAACGGCAACGCAGCAGATATCTGACAAATCTTGCCTACGAGTATTGTGAATCACCGATTGCCGATGCCATCGTAAGGATGGCCGGGCAGTACTCAACCCCCGCCTATTTCGATTCCCGTCACCTGGCCATCACCATCAACATGGAAGCCACCAAAACCATTCTTGACGAAGGTATCGATAATGTGCTTCGCATGTATCGGGAGGGCGTTCCCATGGGTTGCGGCAATGACGGCGGGATTCCATTTGATTTTCCGGGTGCCATGGGGCTGGAGATGTATCTCCTTGAGACGATCGGTTTCAAGACAGCCAATATTCTCCGTATGGCCACCATCAACAACGCCCGGCTCCTCGGTATGGAACGTGATCTTGGCACCATTGAAGCGGGAAAGATAGCGGATCTTGCCATATTCGAAAACAATCCCCTGGACACCTGCAGGAACGCATTCAACCCGAGTATGGTCTTTTTGGGAGGAGAATTGGTGTCAGAAACAGGGTAGAATACCGAACCGGCCCTGTACAACTACTGACGGAGCCGTGTAAAGTCATCACTGCCTGCGGAAGACCCGGCGGATACGGCATCAGTTGCAATTGACACAGTAACCGGTTTGCGTCTGTGGGCGCCCGTAATAATGATCATCAATGCCGGGGCAAGTAGAAAATCCGCGAACAGGGCCAGAATAATGGTAATGCCTGTGAAAAATCCGAACCGCACGATATGGGTAAGCGAGGCGGTAAACAGAATAAAAAACCCGCAACTCAGCACCACCGAGGTGATCAACAGGGCCCTGCCCACGCCGACCATCGTCAATCGAACGGCCTCATAAGCATTCCCGGTCTTGTAGTAATACTTCTGAAAGTTGTAGATAAAGTGGACCGTATCATCCACCACCAGGCCCATGGCAATGCTGCCGATCATCAGGGAAGTCATGTCCAGCGGTACATTCATCGCGCCCATCAGGCCCATGGTATAGACAATTGGAAAAACATTTGGAATCATGCTGACCAGCCCGGTTTTTAACTGCCCTACCAGAAGAACCATCATCACGGTAATCACCCCGAATGCCAGGACATAGCTTTTTGCCATACTGTTTAAGGCAGCTGAGATGGTTCTGGCCATAAGTGCGGCCATGCCCGTGATGGTGATATCTGCCGTATCACCGAAGAATGGCGGCAACTGGTTATGCAGATCCTGAATCAGGGTGTCCAGAATAACGGAATCCACCCAGGGAACTTTGAAACTGGCCCGGGTTTTGGAAAATTGTGTATCAACAATACTCTCCAGGTCATCAGACCCGGCGTTTTCAAACAGGAGAAACTCCTGGGCAATGGTGTTATAATCCTGGGGGATTCTGTAAAATGCATTCTGATTTTCATTCAATGCCTTATGGGTCTCCTTCAGAATATCGGTAATGGTGATAATCTTGCCCACATAGATACCCGGCAGTTCATACCCGTCGAATGCCGCTGCCATCTTCTCGATACGGTTCAGGAGGTCCGGCTCGTACAGGCCGTTTTCCTTTTTTGTATCAATAACAACTTCCACCTGCATGATGCCGTTCAGATGCCGATCGATAAATTGAATGTCTTTTTTTATGGGCAGGTCATCGGGAAAATATTCCACAATATTGTCTGAATACTGGAGGTTGAATACAAAGATCAGGGCCACGGTGAAAAAGGCGAAACTGCACCCGACAATCCGGAACGGATAACGGGTTGAGATATTGGCGATCCACAAAAGGACCCGGTCCATGATGCTCTTTCCGGAGCTTTCGGCTTTGGGGGTTTTTCGCTTCAGGGGCAGCAGTGCCAGCGCGGAAGGCAGGATTACCAGTGTGTAAACCAGTGCCAGCAGGACACCAATGGCCGCAAACAGCCCCAGGTCCCCCAGGGCGGTCAGTTCGGCGAAAGAAAAGGAAAGCAGGGCCGCGGCGGTGGTCATCGTTGTTAACACGACGGCCAGGCCGGAATGGCCAAGGGCATATGCAATGGCATCTTCCTTGGCATGGCCCTTATCCAGCTGTTTGAAAAAAATGGCAAGAATATGCACCGAGTCTGCAACACCCACGCACAAAAGAAACGAGGGCAGCACGGTGGTGGTCATCTTGAAGGACACATCAAACCAGGCCATGAGGCCCAGTGCGGAAAAATCTGCCGCAAAGACGATGATAGCGGGCAATACAACGCCGGCAACCCGGCGAAACAGGATGGACATGAAAAATGTAATTACGATGAAACTCAACGAAAAACAGCGCCGCATGTCCAGCATGGTATAATTGTTGAAAATATTGAGGATAACAGGGCCGCCGGCAAGGGCCAGTTCGAATCCGTCTGCCTCATATTCCCCCATAACCTTATTCACACCACGGACAAGCTCCTCATTCTGTGCCTGTGAAAGATACCCGTTGCTCTCATCTTCCACAGCCTTCGACGGCTTGTCTTTCGATGTTCCGGAAAATGCGGCATCATCAAACCCCTCGAGCGCATCCATGGTATTTGTGGCCCCTTCCACATATTCCACATCTGCTTCCAGTATCACCGCCGTTGTTTTACCGTCCGGCGAAACCAGGTAGTTTATATAGTTTGGGTTGTTCATGACCTGCTTTTTTAACAGGTCAAAATCCACTTGCCGTTCTTCCGGCCACCCCTCCAGCAGGTCCTCAACATTCAATTCATCTTCATTACCCCATGTGTGCCGCGCGGTGATAAGGCTGTTTACATCCTTTAAATACGGGACGTTTTCTTCAATATCGGCATGAAATGCCTTCAACCGCTCAAAAAATGACGGGGTAAAGATATTATCCGCTGTTACAGAAATAATAATAAACCGGTCCTGTCCGAACTGGTCCCGGAACCGGTCATATATCTGCCTGCTTTTATCCGTTTTATGGAGAAGGGCATGGGCCGAGGTATCAACGGTAAGGGCCGGAAGTTTGTAAAAAACAACGCAGGACAGAAGCACCATCAGAAACAGGGTTTTTTTGGGGTGCCTGTACAGGGTACGCGCCAATTGTTCAAAAAAAAGCTCCGTCCGGTCTTTGAAATTAGACATATGTATAACCGTAACATTCTGTAATAATGTGAATAATTGAGAATATCGACAACGATAAAATAAGTATGCCCCAAAACCGCAAAAAAGAAAAGTGAAAATACAACCGGTTTTCACCCTTTACATATCCCTGCCATTCACTGTAAAATTAATTATAATATCGGTTTCAGAATCTTCTCTGTTTTTGAACTCTCCAACGATAGTCGCCGGGTGCCGGCGACACCTGAAAAAACGCAAAGCAACATGAAAATTCAATGTGACCATTGCGCGAAAGTGTACAACGTTGCGGATGAGAAGGTGGCGAATAAACTTCCCATGACCCTGCCCTGCCCTGCATGCAAGAACATGATGACCATCCCCGCAAAAGATGATCCGGCGACACCCCCGTCCACACAGAAAAAAATGGCACTTCTCTCAGGCGATGCTTTGCGGAAACAGATGCAGAAAGACAAAAAACATCTCCCCCCCATGCCTCAGGTCGTTTACAAGGCCCGTAAAATCCTCGCCAACCCCAATTCAAGCTTTAATGAAATTGGCGATATCCTGGAAGCCGATCAGGCGATCGCCTCCCGTGTCTTAAAAATGGCCAACTCATCCTATTACGGCATGCAGGGGAAAGTGTCCTCCATCCGCCAGGCCTCGGTTATACTGGGACTGAAAACCCTCGGCGAATTGATCACGGTTGCCGGATCATCAGAGCTGCTGGGCAATCGCCTCAAGGGCTATGATTTCAGTTCCGGTGTGCTGTGGAAACATTCCCTTGCAGTTGCCTTCTGTTCTGAGAAAATTGCGGACATTATCAATCCCGCCATTCGTGAAGACGCGTTTCTTGCCGGCCTCATTCACGATGCCGGCAAGCTCATACTGGACAAATACCTGCTGGAAAACAAGGTGTCTGTCCAGCACTTCCTCGAGACCGAGGAAAAGACATTCTGGGCCGTGGAAACCCGGCTGTTCCAACTGGATCATGCGGAAGTGGGGTATGAGCTCTGCCGGCAATGGAACATTCCGGAGAGACAGACGATTGCCATCAAATATCATCATACGCCTTCAGAATGCAGTGACAATCAGCTTGCCTATATCCTTCATATGTCGGACTGGATTGCCATGTCGGGCAAACTGAGCGCTGATTTCCACGGGCTTTTGAACCAGATGGACGAAAGCGCCATGGATAGACTCGGCCTCACCGACAATGATATCACAGCCATCATGGACCAGGTTGTGGCGTTTGTGGCTTCTGTGGCAAAGGGCATGGGAAGCGACTGATTCAGTTTTCCGCTTTCAACAATAACAACAAATGTCCCTTCAGCAAAAAGCCATAACAAATATCCGGACTCAGAGGGCCCGGCTTTGTTAATCCCTATAAGGGGGATTGTTTAATGACAACACGTGTTGATTGAACGCCCCCTTCGTGATCTTCCGCACGGGTTGGGGTTTTATTACAACAAAGAAAATACGCAAGGAATTAATGATGATGACTTGATTAGGAATTGTCTTTTCAGGGAGCCTGTGCTATATAAATGTTAATATTGAACAAATACCTGTACTGATACGCCATCTCCTATCCCGACCCGGGGGCTGTATGAAGATCAAGTGTGATAATTGCTCAAAGTCCTATAAAATACCGGATGAAAAGATACCCAAGGCCAAAAAGCAGGTAACCCTTCCCTGCCCCTCCTGCAAGCATATCATTGAAGTCAATTTGACAGAACCCGCAGCCACGACCGGCAGTTCTGCAACACCACCGGGAAAAACCGGTAAAATGAAAATCATGGTAGAGGCCGGTAGCGACACCGACCACCTGGTGGGCGATGCGTTGCGGGCAAAAATTCTGAAAAAGAAGAGCTATCTGCCGCCCATGCCCCAGGTGGTTTACAAAGCCCGCAAGATCCTTGCAGATCCCAATTCGAGTTTCAATGAAATCGGTGAAATTCTTGAAGCCGACCAGGCCATCGCCGCCCGGGTGCTGCGCATGGCCAACTCCGCATACTATGGTATGAAAGGCCAGGTCTCGTCCATCCGCCAGGCGTCTGTATTGCTTGGCGTGCAGACCCTTGGTGAACTGATCACCGTGGCCGGCTCATCCGAGTTGCTCGGCAATAGATTAAAAGGCTATGATTACAGCTCCGGGCTGCTGTGGAAACATTCACTGGCCGTGGCCTATGTGTCCGAGATGATCGCCGAAAAACGAAATCCCGAAAAAAAAGAGGATGCGTTTTTAGCCGGTCTGATTCACGATGCCGGCAAGCTCATGCTTGATCCCTTTATTCTGGAACGGCGGGATGTGATTAACGACTTTCTTGAAAACCGGGAAAAATCCTTTCTGGCGGCTGAACAGCAGATACTGGAACTGGATCACAGTGAGATCGGGTATGAATTATGCCAGCAATGGAACATCCCCAACGCCCAGGCAGTGGCCATCCGGTATCACCATGCCCCGGCTGAAACCGATGGGAATCAACTGGCCTATATTCTGCACATGGCTGACTGGCTGGCCATGCTCGGCGGTTTTGGCGCCGATTTCCCCGGTATGCTGGAAAGCATGGACAATACTGCCATGGATGTGCTGGGACTGACCAGGGACGACACCGATGCCATATCCGGCAAAATGGTTGAATTTGTGTCGTCTGTGTCCAGTGATATGGATGATGACTGACAGTGAATGCACAGAGCCTCAAAACCATCATCGCACTTAATCTTGCCATCCTTCTCCTTGCCGCCGCAATCCTGATAGACCTGATTATCGTTGCAACCGGACAAAAAAACTTTATTCAAACCCGGATGGAAAAGAGCTGCCTGCTTGCGGCAGGCATTCAAACAGACCTTCTCGAGAACGGATATCTCAAAAAACAGCAGATCATCCCGCTGGCAAGTTTTATGAAGACCCGCCTGGATCTTGCCGGTTTCGCATCGGCGATTATCCTCAAACCGGACGGCTCCATTCTTTACTCAGATGCATCGGAAAAGCCCTTCCAACGGCAGTTGTCCGCCCTGGCCGCACAAACGCTTCAAACCGGCGGGGTAATGATGGACTTTAACGACAAAACCTGGGGGGTTTTTCTGCTCCGACATCGCTATTTACTGCTTTCCCGGCCTTTGCTTTGGGGCGGCGACACATCCGCAGCCGCCGTCGGCATGGCCGTTGACCTGGCCCCCTTTTATGCCAGGCAGCGGGACAACCAGCCCCTGATTCTCATTTATGGACTATTCAATGTTTTACTGCTGACTTTTCTGGGGACATACGTTGTCAGCCGGGCTGCTGTCAAACCCATCAACCGGCTGGTCAAAATAGCCGAGGGATACCGGGAAGACAGTGCATTGAGCCCCTTTTATGACAAGGGGAAAAATGAATTCAGGCAGCTTTCCCGGTCGCTGAACCGGATGGTTAATCGAATTGCCGAAGACAAACACCAGTTGCAAACCTCACTGGCAAACCTTGAAAATGCCAATATGGAGATCAAGAAACGGCAGCATGAATTAATCCGGGCGGAAAAACTGGCATCCGTGGGACGGTTGTCCGCCGGTATCGCCCATGAAATCGGCAACCCCATCGGCATTGTTCTGGGATACCTGGAAATGCTCGCTCAACCCGGCCTGACAGATACAGAAACGGCCGATTATCTGAAACGCTGTGAATCCGAGATCCATCGCATCAACACCATTATCCGGGAGCTTCTCGATTTTTCACGGCCGTCGCCCCAGACCGAAGAAATCGTTGCGGTACACGATATCATAAAAGAGTCGCTGAGCCTGCTGGAAGTGCAGCCGCTGATGAAATCGGTGACCACCCGCCTGACGCTACAGGCGGACAATGATCAAATCTATGCAGCGTCCGATAAAATCCGTCAGGTCTTTATCAATCTGCTGATCAATGCGGCAGATGCCGTTTCCCTGAATAATGACGGCCAGGAACCGATCGTGGACATCATCACCGAGACCCGTCTCTCTGAACCCGAGGCGCGATTCTCAAACGGAGCAGACTGGCTTGATATTGCCATCAAAGACAACGGCCCGGGAATAGCTGATAAAGATATGGATTCTATATTTGATCCGTTTTATACTACAAAGGAGCCCGGAAAAGGGACCGGGCTCGGTCTTTCGGTCTGCTTCATGATAATCGAAGGCCTGGAGGGCCGGATCAAGGCGGAAAGCACGCCCGGAACGGGGACGACCGTAACGGTCAGCCTGCCTTTGGCAAATCCGGATTGTGTAGACAATACGTTGTGACAAACAGATTATTGTTATTATTCATGCATTCGTAAAAGTCGCAAAAGGGGTGGCTTCGTAAAAAGCTCGGGTTCGAGCCGCGCAAATCTTAAGGGATGGAGCGTACTTGTGGCGGTACGTGACATGACGGAAGATGCAGCGCAACAAAGGAATTGGGCTTTTTACGAAGCCATTATAAATTTATGAATGAAAAAAGCCCCCACCTGCTTGTGGTTGATGACGAGGTCAACATGCGCCATATGCTGTCAACCATGCTTGGTAAAAAGGGATATGTGGTTGAGACTGCTGAAGACGGTAGTCAGGCCCTTTCCATGCTGAAAGCCGATGCCATGCCTTTTGATTTTATCTTATGCGACATTAAAATGCCCAACATGGACGGCCTTGAATTTCTTGAAAAAGCCCGGGGGATCTCCCCGGATTCAACCGTAATAATGATGTCCGCTTACGGTACCCTTGAAACAGCCATTGAAGCCATGAAACTGGGGGCGTATGACTATATTTCCAAACCTTTTAAAGCGGATGAGGTCTTTTTGACCCTGCAAAAGGCCCTGGAGCGGGAAAAACTCAAAACCGAAAATGTCCGTCTCCGTCAACAGCTTGACAAACTCCAGGATAAATACACCCACGGCAACATGGTGGCAAAAAGCAAGGCCATGCAATCGGTCATTCAGATGATCACCAAAGTGGCCGGCTATGATACCACGGTCCTGATTACCGGCGAAAGCGGGACCGGCAAGGAACTGGTGGCCCGCAGTATTCATTTCAATAGCCCCAGATTAAAAAATCCATTGATTCCGATAAATTGTGGTGGAATACCTGAGAATCTGCTTGAAAGTGAGCTGTTTGGGCATGTCAAAGGGGCATTTACAGGCGCCGACAAAAACAAGATTGGTCTTTGCGAAATCGCCCACCAGGGGACGCTGTTTCTGGATGAAATCGGGGAACTGCCGCCGGCGTTACAGGTAAAACTTCTGCGCCTCCTTCAAAACAGTGAAATCCGGCCGGTGGGGGCGTCAGAAACCAGAAAAATAGACATCCGCATTGTGGCGGCCACCGCCAAAGACCTGGAAGCGGAAGTGGCGGCCGGTAATTTCCGGGAAGACCTCTTTTACCGGCTTAATGTATTGAATATCAAGCTGCCCCCCCTCCGGAACCGGACCGATGATATTCCCTACCTTTGCCAGTGGTTTATTGACAGCTTCAACCACAAGCTCGACAAGGCCATAGAAGGGATCTCGCCACCGGCCATGGCCATGCTCATGGATCATGCCTGGCAGGGAAACGTGCGTGAACTGGAAAATGTCATTGAACGGGCCGTGGTGCTTGCCGAAGGCGGGCAGATCACCCCGAACGAACTGCCGTCAGGGTTTGGCAAGCCGGCTCCCGCCGCAGGGGGCATCGGAGATAATGTACTTGATGAACAGGGGCAATTTGACGGGTTTTCACTGAAAGAAGCCAAAAAAATATTTGAAAAAAAGCTCATTGAAAAAGCCCTCGCCGAAACCGGCGGCAACCGGACAAGAGCCTCCCAGCTGCTTGAGATCAGCCACCCCTCTTTGCTGAGTAAAATCAAGGAATACCAGATAGAGGGATAATCCGGTTACGTGCCGGTGTTGATACTGTTCATCAAAGATGGTCTCGTAAAAAGTCAAATTTGGAACGGCAAAGTAAAAAGTTCAAGTTCGAGGCGCGCAAATCTTGAGGAATGGAGCGTACTTAGCAGTACGTGACATGACGAAAGATGCAGCGCAACAAAGAAATTGGACTTTTTACGAAGCCGTCATCAAAGACTGAATAAAAACAAAGCACAGGGTTTCAAAGATATATTTCTCGTAAGCGCCTGAGTAAGGGTCGAGGTTCATGAGGCTGGCCGGATAGCCGGGCGCACCGGCAAAACTGTAACCCACCATCACGATTGTATAAAGCCACCGGTTCACCTCATCTGGTGAAATATTGGGCGGCACGCTCTGCTCCACAAGCTTCAGCATGTTTGAATGGACCCGCACCATAAACCGGAAGCCGGAAACATCTTTATATCTATCATAATGGGCGATATTGATTACCGTCATGCCCGCGGCATCGCGATTCTCAAAGCAATAGGCAAGACCCTTCTGAAGGTAATGGATAAATACCTCTTCCGGGGCCATCCCGGCCACCCCCTCCTGCCAGCTTTCAATCGTGTCGAGGAACTCTTTGAAAGTGTCCTGAATAACCGCCTCAAAGAGCGACGCTTTTGTGGGGAAAAAGTGGTGAATTCGTGAATAATCAAAGTTGCCTGCTTTCCCTATCATGCGGATCGTCGCCTGATCATAGGGGTGCGCACCGAACACTTTCAATGCCGCAGCAATAATCCGCTTTTTTGTAATTTCCCCCCGGCGCAGGTGCTTTCCCCGCATCTCTTTCTCCGCCGGGGGCGTATATGCCTCCTGTTTCCCCGGCCAGCGGCTCATATAGTCTGCCAGAAAAGGAGGCCGGCCTTTGGGAACCGCTTCCAGAACAGGCTTAAAAAGCCCCTCAACGGTCTGGCGCACCCATGCGTCATACTCGGCGTGGTCATAAAGCCCCAGGGCCTTCCGGTGGAATGCACGGCCGCCGATAAAATGAACCGCTACCAGGGTAAACACATGCATGAACATAGCGGTCTCGGTCTTTGGCGCCGCTTCAAGAACATTTTCACTCACAAGTGAAAGGAGCCGCTCGTGAATCTTTACCATGCGGTCCAGCCCCGGCAGCGGTCTGTCCGGTGCTGCCACTTCCACCGCATTCAACAGCATGACCTGGTAAGCATCCGGAGACCTCAATCCCTGGCGGAAAATGCCGTCAAGATAGAGCGCCTTTCGCTTGTCCGCTCCCAGGGTTCTCAGGTGGTTAAAAAAATCGGGATGGCCTTCCAGTATTTCATCCTGAATCTCCGATACCACGGCTTCAAAAAGCGCTGTTTTGGATTTAAAATAGTGCAGCACCAGGGGGTGCCGAACCCCGGCTTCTTCGGCGATCATTCTGATGCCGGCAGCTCTGAAAGAGGTTGTTGTAAAAACTTTTCGGGCCGCCCGTAAAATCCGCTGACGTGTTTTCTCCCCTTTGGACGGGCCTTTCTTTTGGACCTTCCGGACGACAGGGAATTCTTTGTTTTTAACCGGCAACGTTTCCTTCCTTCGACAATATACAGTATTTCCAAAGAAATTTTTACTATTACCGTACCATTAAACAGATCTTGAGTAAAGTTTTTTTACCGGTTGTGGATTTTTTATTGACTTTCAGCTGCCCGGCTTATATGATTTTTTACCGGTTGTGGATTTTTCTGATTTTAAAAACAACTTAAGGAGACTTTTTAATGAGACGCGTAAACGTTATCGGTGTGGGCATGACCCCCTTCACCACCCCTAAAGCAAAAATCCCATACACGGATATGGGCAAACAGGCAACAGCAGACGCGTTAAAAGACGCGGGGATCGACTATAAAGAAGTGGAACATGCCTACACCGGATGGGTATATGCGGACAGTTGCGCCGGTCAGATGGTTCTCTACGATATGGGCATGACCGGCATCCCGGTGTTTAATGTGAACAACAACTGCTCCACCGGTTCCAACGCGCTTTTTCTGGCCCGGCAGGCCGTGGCCACGGGTATTGTGGAATGCGCCCTGGCCCTTGGTTTTGAGCAGATGACACCCGGCGCTCTCGGCGTGGTATTTAATGACCGCCCTGTGCCTATGCAGAACTTCTTTGTCAAGCTTTTTGAGTTTCAGCCGCCAAAGCCCGGGGCCCCCCCGGCGGCCATGCTGTTTGGCGGCGGCGGCGTTGAATATCAGGAAAAGTACGGCATCCCGGATGAAACATTTGGAAAGATATCGGTCAAGGCCAGAAAGCATGCACAGCATAATGAACGGGCCGTTTTTCGCGATCTGCTCTCCCTGGAAGAAGTTATGGCCTCCCCTCACATCTATGGCCCATTGACACGGTTCCAGTGCTGCCCGCCCACCTGTGGCGCGGCTGCAGCAGTGGTATGTTCCGATGATTTTGCCAAAAAACACAACATCGCCAATCCGGTTTATATCGCCGCCCAATCGATGAATACCGATTTTACCAGCACCTTTAAAGGCAAGAGCCCCATGCGGATCTGCGGTTACGACATGAGCAAAGCCGCTGCCGATGATGTTTATGAACAGGCCGGACTGGGCCCCGAAGATGTGGATGTTGTGGAACTGCACGATTGCTTCACTGCCAACGAGCTGATCACCTATGAAGCGCTCGGGCTCACCCCTGAAGGCACGGCTGAAAAATTCATTGAAGACGGTGACAATACCTATGGCGGTAAATACGTCACCAACCCGTCCGGGGGGCTTCTGTCCAAAGGTCATCCGCTTGGCGCCACAGGGCTTGCCCAGTGCGCCGAGCTCACCTGGCAGCTCCGGGGAGAATGCGGCAAACGTCAGGTTGAAGGTGCCAAAATCGGTCTTCAGCATAATATCGGCCTGGGTGGGAGTTGTGTTGTCGGTCTGTACAGAAGAGACTGATAAAAGAGATAAAACCCGCCAGGGAAATCCTTCTTGACATGGTTGAAGAAGCCGTGGATATCCTGTCACGAAAACTGAAAGATGAGGTTGTTGTCTAGTAGGGAATGGGAGAGACCCCGACCCATCTTGCTTACCCTGAAATCTTTTTTCGGAGATCACCATGCTTAATCTTGTGTTTACCGATGAAATGGTCCGGCTTCAGCAGGGCGTGAAATCGATCGCCCGCCGTATATTGCGCCCCATCTCGAGGAAATACGATGAGCAGGAACATACCAACCCCAGGGAACTCGATGTCTTCCGGGGCATGCCGCTTTTTTCACGGCCAAAAAAGAAAGTCACACCTGCCGGGACAGAGAAAGCGGCCGGCCGGCCCGGACCCGGCTTAAATCTCAGCCAGATCCTCAGCGTAGAAGCGATGGCCTGGGGGGACTGCGCCATGCTCATGTCCATTCCCAACGCGGGTGTGGGTAACGCCGCGCTGGTTGCCGTGGGAACAGATGAACAGATGGACCGTTTCGGCCATATGTGGATTGCATTTGCAAACACAGAGCCGGACGTCGGCTCGGATGCCGGGGCCGTCACCACAACGGCGGAGCCGGACGGCGATCAATGGGTGCTCAATGGTGAAAAAATTTTTGTCACCTGCGCCGACCGATGTGATGCGGTGATTGTGTGGGCGACAATCGACAAAACCGCGGGCAAAGCCGGCATCAAGCCGTTTCTGGTGGAAAAGGGAACCCCGGGCATGACCATGACCCATCTGGAAAAAAAATGCGGGCTCAGGGCATCGGACACGGGCACCTTTGTCTTCAATAACTGCCGTGTGCCAAAGGAAAATCTTCTGGGCAGCGCAGCGATCAAGAATGCAACCGAAGGGTTCAAGGGTGTCATGAAGACCTTTGATATGACCCGTCCCATGGTAGCTGCCATGGCCACCGGTCTTGCATGGGCAGCCATCGAACTGACAAAAGAAATGATGGAACAGAACGGCATGGTTCCTGACTACAAACATTCCCCGAATTGCGTCTCCGCGTCAGTAAAAGAATTTTATATGATGGAGGCGCAACTGGAAGCCATGAGATGCCTCACTTACAGGGCTGCCTGGATGGCGGATGACGGTCAGCCGAATAACCTTGAGGCTGCCATGGCAAAAGCAAAAGCAGGGCGCTACGCCACCCTCATTGCCCAGAAGTGCTGCGAGCTTCTCGGCCCCCTGGGATTCACAGCCGGGGAACTGGCCGAGAAATGGCTTCGAGACGTAAAAATCATGGACATCTTTGAGGGCACCGGCCAGATTCAGCACCTGATTGTGGCCCGTCATGTGCTGGGGCTGTCCAGCAGCGAATTAATTTAACCCGGTTGTATCCCCCAGAACGGCATGAGCTTGTTTTTGTCAATCATGCCCAGGGTCACCCACAGGGGCTCTTCGTTTTTTGCGGCCCGTTGGAGCCAGTTCTCAATTTCTGCATCTAGAGACTCTTCTCCCACCCCGTTAAAAATGCCGTGCCGGTTGTCATGATCAAGTCTTCCGGAGTTAACAAACAGCCAGTCCTCATCCCCCCGGCCGATAACGCCGGTATGCCCCCGTGAGGGAGTTGAGAACGACAGAACACCGCCCTCTTTCAGAAGTGGCTGAATTTCGAGTTTTATCTTATCAAGTATGGTCTTTATGTCTGCAATATCAGTAAAGGATCGGGCATATGCATGCCGCCCCACCGCCTGAATCAGGCCTTCGCCGCTTAGATATCGATTGATGGGTGCCCCCTCGGCCCGGGCCCGGCCCATGAGCACCTCCTTTAATCCCCCCTTTCCGTTATATTGAATACCCAGATCTTTGAGCCCCTGAACCAGCAGTTCGTAACAATCAAGCATCTCATAAGGTTGCCCCCGGTAAGCCCTGACGGCTGACACAAGCTGTTGCTGGAATAAGGCATCTTCTTTGTCAGCATAATCTGCGGCCCGGAGATTGGCAACAACAGTCCGGTCAACTCCGTCAACGGGTTCCGATACATAATCCCAGAAGATCTCACGGGTTTGGGGGTGCATATAAATTGCCGTATTTTCGGGGATACGGGTATAGGGCTTGTCCCGGTTGAGGGATGAGTGAACAATCTGCCAGCAGTTTTTACGATATCCGGGGTTAGCCACAAGCAGGTGGGATACCGTGGGGCGGGCTTTGGAAATGGTTCCCAGGCAAATGGCATCGCTCTTTGCCTGGGTGTGTCGTTTCCTTGACACAGCGGCATTTTCCGACGCCATTATCCCGGCAAAATCCCTGTTTCCGGGGTTGGGTGATATCCGACCGGCAGTAGCCGAATATGCCGCGGCGGGCTTATTTATCTGTGGTATGGCCATAACCGTGACTGCAAAATTGCCTGGGTATAAAAAATTCAAAAATACTTAACAGATAATTTTTAAGCAAAATTGATGCCGTCCAGCCCGTATATTTCACAAGTCGCGTTTGCCGCAGATGCGAGGCGCAGTATGCGAAGCTCTAGCCCGAATATTTCATGAAATTTGCGGGCTGGAATAATAAGGTAGTGTCCATCCATTTTTATGGAAAGACACATTTTTAAGTTTCCAATTCATAAATGCGGATTTTTGCGTAAGATCAAGGAAAACGAGGGATTGCGCGGAGGCGTACTGGACGTACGCCGCACAAGCAAGCCCGAAGTTTGACGCAGATATTGCGCAAAAAGGCCATTTATGGATGGAAACAAGGTAACCTTCAGCTCACATAACATGCGCCGGATGGCATAACCGGAAAACGGTCCCGCCCTGTTCGGATGTTGTAAAACTGACCCGACCGCCCAGTATTTTTTCACCGAACAGTTTCATGGAAAAAGTTCCCAGCCCCCTCCCCTCCTCCTGTTTTGTGCTGTAATGACGCTGAAAAATTCGTTTTGTGACCGCAGGTGGAATGGCTTCACGGTTCCAGACACAAAAACATACCGCCCCTGCCTGCGGTTGGGTCCATACCCGGACCGTCTCTCCGGAGCCGGTGGCTTCCAGGGCATTGATCACCATATTGCCCAGCACCCGGAGCAACAGCGAAACATCAGTTGTCAGGACAACAGCCCCATCTGCCCGCGAGACGTCCAACTCTCTTCCCCGCGCAGCCCGGTGATTGACGAAGAAGGACGCCAGTTCCTCAAGAATCCTGTCGGCCGTTGTGTCCTGCCAGAACGCCTGGTAGTGAAAATTCCCTTCTCTGGACAGGGCGCGTTGTATGGACACTTCTTTGTAGAGTCGGAGCGATGCCTGATGGATATAGCGTGCATATTCGGAAGAGGACTCTTCCAGCAGGAGTTGCGTGTTACCCATCAGCATGCCCAGCGTATTGTTGATATCATGAAAAAACATTCGCTCAAGCGAAGCCCGCTGCTGTTGTTTTGTTATGTCCCTCAAAAAAACAAGGTAATACCACTGCTCTTCGATACTCAGCGGCTGTGAACGGACCAGCATCGCCATATCCACCTGACCGGCGCCCCGATTTACGGTTAACGCACAGGTACGCTCTTCCGACCTGTTATGTTCCTGGCTGGCAACGATGGCAATGGCCGCCCCACAGGATGCGCAAAATTCCGATGTCCCGCAGCCGGCCGGCATATCTTCAGCATGTACGCATTGCAGTGCCTCTCCCGGCCGCAGACCCAGGGCTTGCGATGAATCGTTGATTCCCAGCATTTTCAGGAATGAATCGTTTATGGCGACAATCTGACGATTTTCATCCAGTACAGCCAGCAGGCCGCTGATCGCAAACAACAGCCCCGACATAACCGGATTTGAACTGACAAAATCAATTTTTGCAGTCAGCTCTGTTCTGCTTGTTCTTTGGGGTGTGGCAAAGTGAGTATCCATAGACACCTCATCGGCCTTGCCTGATTATGGGTAGATCCGGGTGAGTAATTTCATATAATATTACCATTTTTTAACGTCTTAAACAAGATTTTCCATAATCTTTCCATATGCTTCCGGGATTATCTGCTGAATGGCCGGCATTATCTTCATCTCTTGAAACAGCCCTTATCCGGAATTCCTGTTGACAACCGGCCGCATCTCTTACAGAATCTATTGAACAAGATTCAATACACCCAATCCAATCAGATTTTGCAAACAACAGAAAAGGCAGGCCCCATGAAACCGTTTTCCCAAAACATTATTGCCAATCGCATTCAGTGTCATGCAATTCATAACCCGGAAGGCGAAATCGCCGTCTACGGTGACAGGCGGATAATCTGGCGAGAACTCTGTGTCCGGGTTTACAAGCTGGCCAACATGCTGATCAGTGAAGGCGTCTCACCGGGTGATAAGGTCGCCTTTATGTTCCACAACTGCCCTGAATTCATTGAAGTCAATTATGCCGTTCAGGTTGCCGGCGCCATTCCTGTACCGGTCAACTACCGGTTCAGTGCCAGTGAAATCACCTACCAGATAAATCACTGCGATGCCCGCATTTTTTTCTTTGAATCGGCATTCAACCCGGCAGTAGAACAGGCAGCCCATGATCTGTCCGGCATTGGCAAATTTATCTGCAAAGGAGATACACTGGTTGCCGAAGCAGTGGCATATGAAACCTTCCTTTCGTCCGGCAGCGCGGATGATCCGCAAATCCCCACCGATTGGAGCGACGTGGCGGTCATGATCTATACAGGCGGGACAACCGGATTTCCCAAAGGGGTTATGCTGACGTATCAGGGCCATCTGGATATGTTCTGCAACCTGGTTGCCGCTATTGCCACCCGCCTGGCGGATGTAAACCTTTCAAAAGATCAGATGCAGCATATAACGCATCTGGTATCAGTGCCCGGCCTCGGATTTCTGTCCGGACTCATCAACACAAAACTGGGCAAAAAAATCCTGCGCAGCAAAAAAACTTACAAATCCGTTGAGAAGGCCATCCGGTATCTGTTCATGCACCCGGAGAGTGCCGGCAAAATACATAAAACCACCCTCCGGTTCATGACACCGTCAATGCCCTATTTTCATGATGCGTCCTATCAGGCATTAATGCTGTGCGCGTTTGCCGGCAATATCTGCCCGGTCATGATACCCGGAATCACCTTTAATCCGGAGGCAATTCTCAAAGCCGTTGAAGCGGAAAGGCCCCTCGTGATGGCAAACGTCCCCACAGGATGGAAAAAACTGGTCTCTTTTGAAGGATTTGACAATTATGACGTCAGCTCCCTGCTTGCCGCGGCAACCGGTGCGGGCGTCTGTCCGGCGGATCTGAAACAGAAAATATTCGACAGATTCCCGGGCGTGGTGGTGATCGATGTTTTCGGCCAGACCGAGATGACGCCGATTACCACCTTCCGCATTGACACAAGCCCGGAAACCATCAAGGAGCGGTCTGTGGGCAAATCCATACTGGATGCCCGTGTGGTGGACGAAAAAGGAAAGGATGTTCGCCAGGGGGACGTGGGGGAAATCATGTACCGGTCGAGCTGGGTAATGCAGGGATATTACAAGGACGAAGAAGAAACAGAAGCATCACTTAAGGATGGATGGTTTAAAAGCGGCGACCTCGGGTATATCGACAAAGACGGCGAAATCCGCCTTGTGGACCGCAAAAAGGAGTGTATCAACACCGGCGGGGAAAAAGTTTTTCCCCTTGAGGTGGAAGAGGTGCTTCACCATCATCCCCATGTGGAAGAGGTCTGTGTTATCGGCGTACCGGACGAGGAGTGGGGGCATGCCATCCGGGCGGTGGTTCAGCCTGTTTCCGGCGCCGACCCGGACCCGGAAGAGATCCGGGCATTCTGCCGCGGGAAGCTTGCCGGCTACAAAATCCCCCGGTCCGTGGTCTTTGTGGATGAACTGCCCCTCTCCCCCGTGGGCAAGGTATTGCGCTCCAAAATCCGGGAATTATACGGCCAGCCCGCCACCAAAATGACGTAACCCGGGTTTGATGACGGTATTGGCAATTTCCGCCAAATCCGTTTCAAGCCCCAGAAATTGTGACAATTGTTTCAAAACAGGCTGACGGGCGGCGGATAGCAGGTCTTCATATTGAACATGGAGTGTTGGATAGCCTTTTGAGTATGCTGCTGCCCTGCGGGTGTAAATCTCGCCGAGTTTCAGGCAGAACTGGAGGGAAAGGTTATTAAACCGTTTCATCAGGGAGGATGCCGCGTCTTCCGGGTTTCTGCTTACCCTCAGAATTTTTACAATTGGCGGCAGAACCCTTTTCCAGACCGGAAAGGTAAGGCATAATCGCGGGTCTTTGATGACCGCAAGGGGATGGCCGTCATAATATGAAAGAAGTGGGTACAGCCGCCCGTCAGCGTTCAGTGCAAGCAGCCTCTCTTCACCGGGCGGCTGAAACCAGCTGCCGCCGCATCGATGAAGGATTTCATCATTGGCCTTCAACACGTCCCATCGTTCAAAATACCCCTCTTCATTCCATTTCCCCCCCTTGATAAGATCCTTTTCCGCGCCCGCATAAAAACCTGCCTGAGACAGAATATGGGTCGCTAAAGAGGTACCGCTCCGATGCATGCCAAGGACGATTACGAGGGTCTCAGGGGCGGGGGTATCGGGTCCGGATTTTTGATTCGTTATATCAAAAGCCCCTGAATGCATTTATTTTTGCCTTAAAATGCCTGGTCCGCTGAGCCAGCATTCTTTACTGATTCTTTCAACCATCACCTTAACTGTTGATTTTCCAGGTTGTCGTCCCGTCCGGCAGGTCTTCCAGCACAATATCCATCTCAATCAGCTGGTCGCGGATCTGATCGGCCGCGGCAAAGTCTCTGGCCTTGCGCGCGTCGGCCCGGGCCTGGATCATCGCCTCGATTTCAGCTGGATCAACCGATCCTTTTGCCGCAGCATGGGTCCGTTGCGTTTCAAAATAGGCTTTAGCCGACGAGTTGAACAGCCCCAGAATCCGGCCCATCTTCCGCATATCCCCCATGGTGTCGCACAGAACATCGCCGGTATCCCCGCTGTCCATCAGTTTGTTGATCTGACGGGCCGCCTCAAACAAGGACCCGATGCCTTTGGCGGTGTTAAAATCATCGTCCATGGCCCCGCAAAACCGCTCCCAGAATTCGCCGCCGCCTTGCGCATCCGGATTCATGTCCGGGCATAAATCGTTGTTTTCTTCAATACGCCCCAACGCGGTATAGAGTTTTTCAAGGCCCGCGGTGGCGTCGTGCATGGAGGTCTCGGTAAAATCAACCGGGCTGCGGTAGTGGTTGGACAGCAGAAACAGGCGAATGGCTTCGGGGTGGTATTCCATCACGATATCCTTGACCATCTTGTAATTGTTGAGCGACTTGGACATCTTCTCCTGATTGATGCGCACAAACCCGTTATGGACCCAGAACCGGGCAAACGGCTTGTCAAAGGCGGCCTCTGACTGGGCGATCTCATTTTCATGGTGGGGAAAGATAAGATCCTTGCCCCCACCGTGAATGTCAAAGGTTTCTCCCAGAAATTCAGAACTCATGGCCGAGCATTCAATATGCCATCCCGGCCGGCCCCTGCCCCAGGGGCTGTCCCAGGCGGGCTCCCCGGGTTTTTCCGCCTTCCAGAGCACAAAATCAAAAGGATTTTTCTTCTTTTTGTCCACCTCCACCCGTGCCCCCGCTTCCATATCCTCCAGCCGGCGACCGGAAAGCTTGCCATAACCGGGGAAATCCGCCACGGAAAAAAAGACATCCCCATCAACTGCATAGGCGATTCCTTTTTTAATAAGTTTTTCAATCACATGGATAATATCGGCAATATGTTCCGTGGCCCGGGGTTCAATGGTGGCCCGCTCAACAAACAGGGCGTCCATATCCTCATAAAACTCTTTAATATACTTCTCCGCAACCGCCTGGGACGACACCCCTTCGGCATTGGCCTTGTCAATGATCTTATCATCAACATCCGTGAAGTTCCGCACATAGGTGACGTCATAGCCTGTTTCCCGGAAATACCGGGCAATCACATCAAAAACCACCACAGACCGGGCATGGCCGATATGACAGGGGCCGTAAACTGTTGGCCCGCATACATACATCCCCACTTTGCCAGGCTTCAGCGGTTCAAAGACTTCCTTTTTTCCTGAAAGTACATTGTAAATATATAGCGTCATTGCTTATGTCTCTTTTCGATTTTTTACGAAGACCTCTTTAACAGTGTTACAGCCATAGCGGCAATGCCCTCCCCCCGGCCCGTGATCCCCAGCCCTTCGGTCGTCGTGGCTTTGATATTGACGTCTTCCGCATCAATCCGCGCGGCCGCCGCGATATTTGCCGTCATCTCCTGTCGATAGGGGCTCAGCTTCGGGGCCTGGGCAATCACCGTCGCGTCAATATTGACGATCGCAAACCCCTTTTCCCGAACCGCATCGGCTGCCTGTTCAAGCAACCGGATGCTGTAAATATTCTCGAACCGCGCATCCGTATCCGGGAAATGCACCCCGATATCGCCCAAACCCGCGGCTCCCAGGATTGCATCGCAAATCGCATGGGTCAGTACATCCGCATCCGAATGCCCGGCCAGCCCTTTTTCAAACGGGATGGTGACCCCGCCAAGGACCAGCTTTCGGCCCTTTTCCAGCCGGTGCACGTCATAACCGGATCCAATCCGCATCGCGCCTCCTGATTCATTGCTTTCAATCAATCCGGACAAGAATTCCATACAACCAGATCATGCACGGTGCCGTCAAGAAATATCTTTCAGGCTTCGAACCGGTGAATAGTATCCCCGCTTTATCATTTTTTTTAAGATCCTGTCGGCATTTGCCAGACTGATCATTCCATCTGTTATAGACGCTTTTAAAATACCGATGGTCCCGGTGACAGGGACTTCCATACCGGAACAGTAATTTCTGGCCAGCCGGTCATCCGTTACCATTATTGCCTTTTTGCTTTTAGCCGCAGCAATGCTTGACGCTTCCCCTTTACCAAGCGATCCGGTCAACTCAATAAAATGCTTTCTTTCCGCTTTGGTTAATGAAACAAGCCGAAAAATATCATCTTCCACCAGTCTCAAAACCTGTTCCAGCTCAGGGTAATCGGGAATTCCCGAAGTGACTTCATCATAAACCTGCGTGGTAATAACTCCCCGGCCTGTATATCGTTGTTTTAAAAGGAATATGGATTCGGAAAACACAAAATTACTGAGAACAACCGTATCAAAGACCCATTGTTTTTCAGGCATTTTTTATGTCGTCTTCCAAAAAAGAATTATTCTGTGAAATACCGTGTTCTTCCAGCCAGTTGCGAATTTCCCAGGCAGCCATCCCCATTTCCTCTGAAAGTTTACCCAGGCTGATATAGCCCCCTTGAAAAGCTTCAACAGCCCGTCTTTGGTGCACATTGAGATTCATCAGGTCCAGCTGGTAACATGAGATAAGCGCCTGCCTGACCAGTTCGCCGACAGAGGTTGCCCGTTGTTTTGAAAGTGCTTTCAATCCTTCGGCCAGACTTGGCTTTACCTTGATATGTATGGTTGAATTTTGCATTTCATCTCCTTTTATGTATTTATGTACCATATCAGGTATATTTATAGTATTTCTTCAACATCTCAATGTCAATAAAAAGAAGCGGACAGACCAACCGTCAATTGAATCGCATCATAACATATGATAAAAACAAACCATGAAAACCCGAGATACCGCAATCACCACCGGCAATGTGTATACTGTTTCCCGGCTGACGGAGAACATAAAACACCTGCTTGAAAAAACCTTTCCCATCATCTGGGTGGAGGGCGAAATCTCCAACTTCAAGGTACCGGCATCGGGCCACTTCTATTTTACCCTCAAGGACAGCACCGCCCAGATCAGCGGGGTGATGTTTGCCAACCAGAACCGCCTGCTCAAGTTCAAACCGGAAGACGGCATGCGCATCACCGGCCTTGGCCGTATCGGGGTGTACGCCCCCCGGGGTACGTATCAGATCATTTTTGAGCATATGATGCCAAAGGGAGCGGGCGAACTGCTGGTTGCATTTGAGGAACTCAAGAAAAAGCTGGCAGCCGAAGGCCTGTTTGACGAAGACCGTAAAAAGCCGATCCCATTTCTCCCGTCAAAAATCAACATCATTTCTTCCGCCACCGGCGCGGTGGTGCATGATATCATCCAGATCATCACCCGCCGTTATCCGGGCGTCCATATCGAGATTATCCCCGCATCGGTCCAGGGCGACGCCGCCCCCGGGGAGATTGCCGCGGCGCTCGAACTGGCCAACCGGCAGGACGATGCCGATGTGATCGTGGTCGCCAGAGGCGGCGGCAGCCTGGAAGATCTTTTTGCATTCAACACCGAAACCGTGGCACGTGCCGTGGCTGCCTCGAAAATCCCCGTTGTATCGGCAGTGGGCCATGAAACCGATTTCACCATCTGCGATTTTGTGGCCGACCTGCGCGCGCCCACCCCGTCGGCAGCGGCGGAGCTGATCGTGCCGGTTAAAAACGACCTGCTGATGGCAGTGGCCCGCCTTCGCACCCGGCTTGCCGGCGGGGTTCGAAAGAATATTCAAAGCCACCGCAGCCGGCTGAAAGAGATACGCAAACGACTGATAGACCCCCGCCGCAAGATCGGCGATGCCCGGCTTCGACTTGACGATTTGTCGCTTCGCCTGGCCCGGGCCTTTACCCGGGACCTGAAAACCAGAAAAGAGCGGCTTGCCTGGCAGGCCGGCAAATTGATGGAAAATAAGCCCGCCAGGATCACAGAGAATTACCGCTCCATTCTTCAGCTCAGAACACAGCGTCTGACAGAGCAGTTCCAGCAGAAATACATCAATGATAAGGCCCGTCAACTCGATACCCTCACCCAGCGGCTGGCCGCCATTAACCCGGGGGCTGTGCTGAAACGGGGTTACAGTATTACCCGGATAATGCCGGAAAAACAGATTGTCCGGTGCCCGGCCGATGTAAGGCCGGATGATTCGCTGGAAATCATCCTTGCTGAGGGAACCATTACCGGACAAGTAACAACAGGAAAACCAAACAACAGGGAGTCATAAAAGATGGCCGCCAAAAAAACATTTGAACAGTCCTTAAAGGAACTGGAAGAAATTGTCGAAGCGATCGAATCCGGGGAACTGCCCCTGGAGACGGCGCTGTCAAAGTTTGAAACCGGTGTCAAGCTATCCGAAACGTGCGCAAAAAAACTGGATGAAGCGGAGCAAAAGATCTCCCTTCTGATGAAAGACAAGGACGGCAATTTTACCAATCACCCGTTTGCAGAGGATGATGGTCAGGAGTAAAATGCACTAATGTTCAACCTTGAAACCTACCTTCAGAAACGCAGGGATGCGATCAACCAGGCCATCAACGATCTGCTGATTGAAATGGTACCCGGCGGCCGCCTTCTTATGGCCATGCGCCACTCTCTGGATGCGGGCGGTAAACGCCTCCGGCCTGTATTGTGCATGGCGGCGGCCGAGGCGGTGGGAGGCAGTCCCGCATCAGCACTTTTTCCGGGCTGCGCCATCGAGTTTATACATACCTATTCCCTGATCCACGATGACCTGCCGGCCATTGACAACGACGATATGCGCCGCGGCCGGCCGGCCTGCCATACGGCATTTGACGAAGCCACAGCCATATTTGCCGGTGATGCCCTGCACACCCTTGCATTTGAGGTGCTGGCATCCCAAAAAACAGATGGCATAAGCCCGGAACAGCAATTGCGCATCATCGGCATCATCGCCGACGCCACGGGCAACCACGGCATGATCGAAGGCCAGATGCGGGATATCCTGGCCCAGGGCGATGCATTAACAATTGATGACCTTCGCTCCCTTCATATGCTCAAAACCGGGGCATTGATCAAGGCCGCCGTGGTGACGGGCGCTCTCTGTGGAAACGGCAATGAACGGCAGATCAAGGCCCTGGAAACATACGCGGCAAATATCGGACTTGCCTTTCAGGTTACAGACGATATACTGGATATAAAAGGGAATCCCGAATTAATGGGCAAGGCTGTCGGCATGGACGAACGTCTTAAAAAAGCCACTTATCCGGGTATTCTGGGTCTGGATGAATCCGAAGCCCTTGTCCGTGAACTGGTTGAAGAAAGCTTGCAGGCCATTGATCCCCTGGGCAAGGCGGCAGAGCCGTTACGGGCAGTGGCGGATTATATTGCTCAGCGGAACCACTAAACGCAATAACGCAAAATGACAATATTAGAAAACATTAATGCACCAGCAGACATTAAAGCCCTGTCCATTGCCGACTTGACCACCCTGGCCAAAGAGATACGGGAGCTCATCGTGAGCGTGGTATCCGCCAACGGCGGTCATCTGGCTCCCAGCCTGGGCACGGTGGAACTGGCCATTGCCATCCATTATGTGTTTGATATTCCCAACGACAAAATCATCTGGGATGTGGGCCACCAGGCCTATGCCCACAAGATTCTTACCGGCCGGCGGGATCAGTTTTCCACCCTTCGGCAGCATGGCGGCCTGTCCGGGTTTACCAAACGAAGCGAAAGTCCTTACGACGCTTTTTCCACGGGCCACAGCGGCACTTCTATTTCCGCGGGGCTGGGATTACTCAGCGCCAAGCAGCATCGGGAGGATAAGGCAAAGGTGATCGCTGTCATCGGCGACGGCTCCCTGACCTCCGGCATTGCCTATGAAGGGTTGAATCAGGCCGGCGACCGCCACAAGGACAAGAATCTGATCGTTATTCTCAACGACAACGAAATGTCCATCGCCCAGAACGTGGGGGCGCTCTCCTCCTTTCTCAGCCGGACGCTCTCCGCCACCTATCTCCAGGACTGGCGCAAGGAACTGGGCGAACTCCTGCGCTCCCTGCCAAAGGTTGGAGACGACATCTACCAGTTTGCCAAACGGTCCGAAGAGTCATTTAAAACCTTTGTCACGCCGGGCATGCTGTTTGAGGCCTTTAACTTCGAATATTTCGGCCCCATCAACGGCCACAAGATCAAACAGCTTATCAATATTCTGCAGAACCTCAAGGAAATTGAGGAGCCCGTGCTGCTGCACGTCAATACGGTCAAGGGCAAAGGTTACAGGCCGGCGGAAAAAAACCCGACCCATTTTCACGGTGTCGGGGCCTTTGAAATCGCAACCGGCAACAAAATCACCACTGACCCGGCAAGCCCGCCCTCCTATACCAGCATATTCGGCAATGCCATGGTGGAACTGGCCGACGCCGACGACACCATTGTGGCCGTTACCGCAGCCATGCCCGAAGGCACCGGGCTTGTCAAATTCGCCGAACAGTTCCCCGACCGGTTTCATGATGTCGGCATTGCCGAACAGCACGGTGTAACATTTGCCGCAGGCATGGCCGCCGAAGGGCTCCGGCCGGTGGTGGCCATTTATTCCACCTTTCTGCAACGCAGCTACGACCAGATCCTTCATGATGTCTGTCTGGACAACCTGCCGGTCACCTTTGCCATTGACCGGGCAGGACTTGTCGGCGAGGACGGCCCCACCCACCACGGTTTGTTTGATCTCTCCTACCTGCGCAGCATGCCCAACATGGTGGTGATGGCGCCGGGCGACGAAAACGAATTGCGCCGCATGCTCAAAACCGCCATCTACTATGACGGCCCGGCCGCCATTCGCTATCCAAGGGGATGCGCCACCGGCATCGAACCGGAACCGTCCATCACACCGCTGCCCATTGGCAAGGCAAAGGTGCTTGCATCCGGCAGCGATATCCTGATTCTGGCGCTGGGCCGGACCGTCTGCGAGGCGGTCTGTGCCGGTGAAATACTTGAAAAAGAGGGGATCTCCCCCGCCATTGTCAACGCCCGGTTTGTCAAACCCCTGGACGCTGAACTGATCTGCGACCTGGTACAGCAGATCCCCCGGATCGTTATTGTGGAAGACAATATGCGTGCCGGCGGTTTTTCCAGTGCCGTGCTGGAATGCCTGGCTGACGCCGGGATCACCGGTTATGCCGTCACCCGGCTGGGCATTGACGATACCTTTGTGGAGCACGGCCCCCAGGCCACCCTTCGGGCCGGATACCGGATCGATGCCGACGCCATTGTCGATGCTGCACGCAATATGATGACCGGCAAATCATGACCGGCTCCGTAAAAAAGCGACTTGACGCCCTTCTTGTGGATAAAGGCCTCGCCCCTTCCGGCCAGCAGGCCCGGGCGCTGATCATGGCCGGCAATGTGCTGGTCAATGATGTCCCTGTCACAAAGGCCGGCACCCGTATTGCCGCAGATGCGGACATCAAGGTAAAGGACCAATGCCCCTACGTCAGCCGGGGCGGACTCAAGCTGGAAGGCGCACTCGACGCGCTGAACCTGAATGTCGCAGGCCTGACCTGCCTGGACGTGGGCGCCTCCACCGGCGGATTCACCGACTGCCTGCTGCAACGCAATGCCGCACATGTATTTGCCGTGGATGTGGGATATGGCCAGTTTGCCTGGAAACTCCGGCAGGACCCGCGCGTAACGGTCATCGAACGCACCAACATCCGCCACATAAAACCCGGCGCCCTGCCCGGTCCCGTTGACCTGGCGGTTATTGATACCTCCTTTATCTCCCTGAAGATCGTGATCCCCGCCACCCTGCCCTTTCTCAAACCCGACGGCAGCATCCTCGCGCTCATCAAACCCCAGTTCGAAGTCGGTAAAGGCAAGGTTGGCAAAGGCGGTGTGGTCCGCGACCCGGCTCTGCACAAAGAAGTTATCGACGACCTGACTGCCTGGGCCGCCGCAAACAACCTCTCGGCCAGCCCCGCCATCCAATCCCCCACCCCCGGCCCCAAGGGCAACATCGAATTCTTTGCCATTTTCAAACCCGTTGCCCCGTCATGCTGAACTCGATCCAGCATCCCGCCGCCGCAGGCCGGGGTGAGCGCAGGCGAAATCTTACATGAAACCACCAGCCGTCATGCCCGGCTTTCCCCGAATCCACATAAACCTGCCCGCATACCACACGCCACGCCGGACCTGATCCAAAGTCCCCGTAAGATTACCCGCCCGTCACGCCGGTCCCGGATCAGGTCCGGGATGACGGATCCGGCGTCCACAAAAATTGCCCACACACCGCCCGTCACCCCGGATCTAACCAAACTCCATATAAAATTGCCCACACACCACCCGTCACTCCGGACTTGATCCGGAGTCTATATAAATTGACCAGCTGGGTGGGTTGGGTTAAGCGCAGCGAAACCCAACATCAGGGCTTCTCCCATATCCCGAATAATCTTTAAATGTGAAAATATAAAGGGCGTCCCAAAGTCTCTCTTGATTAAAAAAAAATACCCCTCCCAAACAGGCAGCTAAAAGGAGGTCACTTAACCGTTATAGCTCCGGATGCAATGCTTTTTCTGGAAAAGGACGAACACGTCGCCATTCCCGGGATAAATTCTCAGCTTCCCAAAGGTCGACGTTTTTTTGCAAATTAAGCCATAGTTCAGGTGTGGTGCCGAAAGCTCTCGATAGCCGCAAAGCCATATCCGGCGTTACGGCGCCTTTCTCATTCACTATTTTAGATAGCGTCTTTCTCGACACATTCAGTTTTAACGCCATATCAGTTACCGTTATGGATAACGGCTTTAAATAGTCTTCCCTCAGTATGCATCCAGGATGGGTTGGTTTACGCTGCATCTTTTTCATAATACACTCCATCAATGATAATCGTCATAGTTAACGATATAAGCATCACCGTCTACAAATTGAAAAAATACTCTCCAGTTTCCGGAAACACTTACAGAAAACTGACCTTGTAAATTTCCAGACAGTTTATGTAGATTTGATCCGGGATAGTTCATATCCATAACGTCATTTGCCGCATTCAACCGGTCTAAAATTCTGGAAAGTCTATCTGCGTGTTCTGGTCGAATACCCTTTTTCTTCCCAGTATAAAAAAAGGCTTCAAGGCCTTTATGTTTGAATGATTTAATTATTTGCAGGGGAGTGTAACCCAAAAGGTTGCAGAAGTCAAGGATTATGTAGTGACAGATTTTGGCTGCGAACATGAGTCCATGAGTCACAGGGGTATTTCAAAATTATATCTCATTATTCCAATTTATTATCTTGGACCCTAGTCGGAGCCAATTGGGTGACCCCATCAAAAATAACAAAAACACTTTGACATGTTGCCGATTATTATTGATAATTTTAGTATATAGAAAAAATTGTAAAGAGGAGACATGCCAACAGTTTTAAAAATAGGACCTTACAGATTTTACTTCTACAGCCATGAAACAACTGAACCGCCTCATGTTCATATTGATAGAGATAACCAGACATGTAAGTTATGAATATTTCGGACGTTAAACCAGGCGAAAGTGTCAAGGATGTATCGTTTACAGAAGACACATTAATCGTTGATTTAAAAGATGGGCGTACAATTATAGTTCCACTGGTATGGTTCCCTCGCCTGCTTCATGCAACACCGGCCCAAAGAAAAAACTGGGAAATTTGTGGAGGAGGATTTGGCATACACTGGCCTGATATTGATGAAGACCTGAGTACTGAGGGGCTGCTGAGGGGAGCGCCGGCACCCAATCCATTATCAGACGTCGCATAGGAAGTTAACTGGCCTTGACATAATATTTCCCCTTAGCGGTAGGTTGGGTTGAGCACAGCGAAACCCAACATTGGGGCTTCTCCCATATCCCGAATAATCTTTAAATGTGAATAAAGGGCGTCCCCAAAGTCCCCCAAAGTCCCATGGGCCGTTTAAAGTATGATGCGAATTTGGAAAATCATACTTGACAAGCTTATATAAATTACTTATATATAAGTTATAAATGAAATTAAATGGCGTAAAAAAGCGTACCGTCAACTCAAAAAAATCAAGGAGAAAGAGACCAGGATCACAATCAAAAATGCTGTTAAAAGTTTGGAAAGTTTTCCAAATTGCCAAAATATAAAAAAATTGGCCAATCATCAATATGATTACCGTCTCCGGGTTGGCAACTGGCGGGTATTCTTTACAACTGCCCTTGAAATTGTTTATATCGAAGAGGTGAAAAGAAGAAATGAAAGAACCTACTAATGTACAAATTATCGAACAGGGCGGGGTGCCTGCATTCGTCGTAATTCCATACGACGAATATAATCGGCTTTTTCCCGGCAGAGGGGATGATGGGAATGTGTTGATTCCCCATGAAGTTGTATCCAATGCAATTGATAAGGATTGCAACCTTGTCAAAGCATGGCGGATACATCTGGGCTTGACGCAAAAGGAAGTGGCCGCCCGGGCCGGAATCAGTCAGGCCGCTTTGTCACAGATGGAAAAGGCAGGCAATAAGCTGCGGAATACTACGCTTGAAAAGCTTGCCGATGCAATGGGTCTGTCTATTGATCAACTCACCGATTAATCGAGATAAACAGGAAAATCTTCTCCAGAATTTTTAGCAAATCGGCAAAACGCTGAAAAATGGCCTAAATCTTACGATGAATAATTTGGCAAAAAGTACGATGTGAATTTGGAAAATCACAAATATATCATCCGCCCGCCTGCCGCGGTTCATCACATGATGCCATGCATCAGGATATTCTATTCTTAATGGTCTTGACATGATCTTACCTTATCGTAAAGGGGAATAAGAGTCAAGAGCAGACTTGACCCCTTTACAGACTTTAACAGATGATTCAAATTGTACATCATAAGGGTGCCTTTGTCAAATACAACAGAGAAAAAACGGATGGCCCACGAATTTACACGAATTGGCACGAATGGGGTGGGGGATTGTGCCGATTTCTTCGTGTCCCTCGTGATCTTCGTGGTGAAGTTGTTTTTTGTGGTTGAGCCGCAGGTTGGGTGTCGCTTGCGCTCAACCCGAGTTGCGGGCTGATTTTATCGGGTTGGGAGGATGGTGGTTAAGGAACATCTTATATGGACACCGGGCCGTCATCCCGGGCCTGATCCGGGACGGGATGACGGGTGGTTAATGGGCAATTTTATATGGATTCCGGGTCAAGCCCGGAATGACGGGTGGTAGGTTGGGTTGAGCGGCGCGAAACCCAACACATGGAAAAGACCATGTTTTATGTTGGGTTTCATTGCATTCAACCCAACCTACGGGGTTTTCGTGGTTGGGGTTACCGGAGGATATCGTTGTTGGCGGCGAGTTTTTCCTTTATTTGGGCGATCTCCTTTTTGAGGTCGTCGTTTTCCGCTTTGAGTTCCTTTACCGCCTCGATGAGCGGGGCCACAAGCTTGGAGTAGGCCACGGATTTATATCCATCCTGGGAATCGGTTTCCACCACCTCGGGAAAGACTTTTTCCACTTCCTGGGCGATGACGCCGAGCTGTGTGCCGGGGTCTTTGTCTTCGTCTTTCCAGTTAAAGGTCACGCCGCGGAGTTGGGAAACCTTGTCAAGGGCGTTGTCGCAGGTGGTGATGTTGGTTTTGAGGCGGATGTCGGAGGATTGGCAGCAGCTGCCAGCTGTTAATATGTTATCAACGTGAACATTACCGCCTTGTGACAGTTCTAAAACTGAATTCCCAGAATTATCAACAAACTCCAAATTATGATTTGTATTTCTGCCGATTATTCTCCATAGCTCACCCCCTCCTTGTTCAAAAAATTGCCAAGTATAAGATGAGGAGGATGGATGGAAATCAAGGCGTAAAAGTCTATTGTTGTTTGATTCTATGTGTAAAGGGCTTTCAGGGTTGGTTGTTCCGATGCCGACATTGCCGTTTTCATCAGTCATCATGCCGTCCAGGCCAAATGCTAACGGGGTGATGAGAAAGACCGTGATGAGCAGCGTCAGCAGGGTTGTTTGCAGTTGTTTTCATGGTCTTCTCCTTTTTTTCGGGTTTGTTTTTTTTGTTAATCGTTGATCCGGTTGTTTGTTAACGCACCGTATATGTATTCCCACGCGGAACATGGGAACAAGTGTTTATTCGTGCGGATTCGTGTGTATTCGTGGGGGAAAAACATATGGCCCACGGATTTACACGAATCAGGCCGGTTGCCTTTCAGGTTGGGTTGAGCGGAGCGAAACCCGACCTGCGGTGCTTGTATTCAGGCGCAGCGCTGGGTGTCTTCTTGGTGTGGCATCCCTCCTCCCGGTTTCTGTTTGGGGTTGTGTAAAAATTGTCTGCTTTTGAAGGAATAGAAAATCCCGGGTAGTGACGTCAATGAAAATTTCGTGGAAAATTGTAAAAATGTGTTATAAACGATTTGGATGGCCAATGCAATTTTCGATAACTTTGATGGCCAAAATAGAAACCCTGCTTATTTTCCGATAAAAAACGCAAACAAAATAGCGAGCGTCACAATGAGATATTCAAAACAACGGGGGCTCTGTTTCCCGGCGTGGCTGGTGGTGATGATGCTGATGCTGCCCCTGCCGTTATTCGGGGCGGAATGTAAACTCCCGGAAAAAGACAATGGCATCCTTACCCTCACATTTGAAAACGATTTGTTCGTCCATTTTGATGACAACTATACCAACGGGGTGCGTATTTCCTGGCTTTCCGGGAAGAATGATGTGCCACAGTTCTGGCGCGCGGCTGCGGTCCGCTCTCCCCTTTTCCCGGATTACGGGGATGTGCGTATTGAATATGCGGCCGGCCAGAGCATGTATACACCGGGCGACATCAAGCTGGTGAATCCGCCGCTGAACGACCAGCCTTATGCAGGCTGGCTTTACGGATCTGTGGGCATGATTTCGGAAAACGGAAAACGACTGCATCAGCTTGACCTGAAGCTCGGCGTGGTCGGGCCGTCATCCAAAGCGGAAGAAGCTCAGAAGTTTGTTCATGAATACATCAGCGATTCGCCGGAGCCCATGGGCTGGCACACACAGCTTCCGGATGACCCGGGCATCCAGCTGACATACCAGCGGAGCTGGCGTGCCCTGGCAACCACCCGGGTGTATGATTTCGGCATCGATGTAACGCCCACATCGGCCATTGCCCTGGGAACGGTTTTTGACTATATTGAAGTGGGAACCATGTTGCGCATGGGTAAAAACCTGGCGCTGGATTACGGGCCGCCCCGGGTGCAGCCCAGTCCGCCGGGATCCAGCTTTTTCAGGCCGACTGCGGGATTTTCCGGATATGTGTTTGCCGGTGCAGCCGGCCGGGCGGTGGCCCACAATATTTTTCTGGACGGATCGTTTACAGAAGACAGCCGGAGTGTGGACAAAGAATATCTTGTGGCCGATCTGATACTGGGTGCCGCACTGGCCTGGAAAAACGTTCGATTCACATACACTCATACGTACAGAACGCCCGAGTTTGAAGCCCAGTCCGGCCTGGAGCAGTACGGGTCTTTGTCGCTGTCGATAAAATTTTAAATGAAAGAAGTCTATCCGAATATATTCATGATAACCGAACAGGGCGCCATGGGCGCGCTGATGCCGCCGGTCAATATCTATGTGCTGGCCGGCAATGACGGCCTGGTGTTTGACACGGGCTATGGCCGGAAAAAAATTCTGGCCCACCTGGAAAAAGAGCTGATCCGCATTGAGGATGTGGTGCGATCCAGGGATGGGGATTTCCACCTCACCCGCGCCTTGCCCAGCCATTCCCATCCGGACCATACGTCCGGGCTTTTATTTTTAAAGGACCGGTTCGGGCTCGACATTCTGCTGACGGAAAAGATGGCCGTCACCATGAACCCGAAACATTATTACCGCAATCGGGGCGATGCCTACCGGGAATATGACATCGGGTTCCGGAAAAAGTTTTTGCTGAACCTCTACCTCAAGTATACGCAACCCATCATGCTGGGGACAGTCTTTCCCGACAAAGCCGATCAGGTTATTCCGGAACACTCCACCCTGACCATCAACGGGGAGCCATGGCAGGTCATGCCGGCGCCGGGTCATTGCGATGACCATATCTTTCTGTACAGTGAAGAAAAAGGGATTCTCTTTTCCGGCGACAATATTCTGCGCACCATTACCACCTGGCTTGGCCCGCCCCACTCCGATCTTTCCGCATACCGCCGGACCCTGGAACAGGCACTTGCCCTGCCCCATCTTGAGCTGATCCTGAGCGCCCACGGCAGCCCCGTTACCGAGCCGAAACAACGCATTCAGGAGATTCTGGCACACAGAGATGCCCGGACAGACGATGTATTGAAAACCATCCGGAATGCCGGCAGCAGCGGGCTGACCATCCGGCAGATCACCGATACGCTGTACCAGGGGGAAAATTCGGGAAAGCGCAATTTTGCCGATGGGTGGATTATCCTGACAGTTGAATCACTGGCTGAGCAGGGAGCGATCAAAGCCGTCAATAAACGGTTTATTCATAATCAATAAATGAATAATCCGATTTGTCGCATCATCTCTGACATTCTATAAAGGAGTGTATCATGAAAATTCTCATCACCGGCAGTTCCGGATTTGTGGGTACCGCACTTGTGAAGGCGTTGCTGAACAAGGGGCATGACGTCACCGGTATCAGCCATACGCAGGACACCCTTGAACATCCATCATTTACGGCTATTGCAGCAGATACCAGCGTTGCCGGTGACTGGCAGGACACCGTACCATCGGCAGACGTTATTATCAACCTGGCCGGCATCAACATTTTCAGCCGCTGGACCCGGAAATACAAAGAGCTGATCTATAACAGCCGTATTCTGACCACCCGCCACCTGGTGGAGGCTCTGCCCTGGGACGCCTCCCGCGTCACCTTCTGCAGCACATCGGCGGTCGGGTATTACGGCGACAGGGGAGACGATATACTCGATGAAACCGCTGCGCCCGGCACCGACTTTCTCGCAAAAGTCTGCGTGGACTGGGAAAAGGCGGCATTTGAAGCACAGGAAAAAGGCGCGCGGGTGATTGCCACCCGGTTCGGCGTTGTGCTGGGTCCCGGTGGCGGGGCGCTGGCAAAGATGCTGCCCGCCTATAAAATGGGCCTGGGCGGGCCGCTGGGAAATGGCCGGCAATGGTTTCCCTGGATACAGATCAACGACCTTGTGTCAGCCATTATATTTGTTATTGAAAATGATACGGTAAGCGGGCCGGTGAATTGCTGCGCGCCGGAGGCAGTGCGCAACAAGGATTTTTCCGACAGCCTGGCCAAAACAGTGAAACGACCGGCATTTTTCAAAGTCCCGGGGATTATGCTTAAAGTGGCTGCCGGTGAAATGGGGGAACTGATTTTAAACAGCCAGCGCGCCCATCCGGCACGGCTGCTGGAACACGGGTTTACGTTCCAGTACCCGGATATACGGTCGGCTCTGGCGGCATCCCTCTAACCCGGTTATTTCACGCGTCGAGTTCGCCGCAGATTCGCGGCGCCGCATGGATGGCAGGGGCGGGATCCCGAATCCACAGAAATGTATCATATCAATTTCATACTGGATTCCGGCTCACGTTCCGCTTCGCTCCACTGGCCGGAATGACGGATTGCGGGACAATCGGTGAAGGCTTCCGCTACACTTGACGATGGCGGTCTGAGAATGCACAGGTAGCCGAGGGCTGGGCCTTCCACCCGGATTTCAGCCGAATGTCGGGTTTCGCTTGCGCGCCACCCGACCTAATGAGCTATTCGTGTGAATTCGTGAAGATTCGTGGGCGGAAAGAGGCAATGTGCCCACGAATTGACCCGAATTCACACGAATCTGCATCCCTTTGCCGTGTCCTTCGGTATTTTCCGTGGTTAAAACGAATCAAGCCACTGGCGTACCTGCTCCGCAACTTCCTCAGAGAGTGCTGCGCTATTGTCTTTGGTGGGGAATTTGAGGGCTTTTACCTCGTTCACGTATTGCGTAAAAATCTCCTGATACCGCGTTCCCAGGTCATCATAGGCTTTGGCATGGCGGAACACCTGGCCGGACAGCCCCAGAATATCGCAATAGACCTGGACCTGGCCGTCACAGTAGCGGCCCGCGCCGATACCGATGGTGGGGATGTCCAGCACGGCGGTTATCTCTTTTGCCAGCAATTCGGGAATCAATTCAAAAACGATCATTTCCGCGCCGGCATCCTGCAGTTGCCGGGCAACGGTGATCAAGGCCTTTGCCCGCTCAAAATCCTTTCCCTGCACCGCAGCCCTGTCAACCGTCTGGGGGGTATAGCCGATGTGGGCGCACACATCAATGCCGGCGGCAACCACATGGGCGATCTGGTCGACCATATTGGTCTCGCCTTCCATTTTCACCCCATGGGCCCCGGCATCCAGGAACCGGCGGGCATTCTCAAGGGCAATATCACTGGTTTCGGCAGCCTGAAAAGGCATGTCCGCCATGACATATGCCTGACTTGCCCCCCGCGCCACAGCTTTGACATGATGCAACATATCTGCCATGGTGACATCCCGTTCACTCTCGTAGCCCAGCAGGTTCCGGCCCACACTGTCACCAATCAAAAGGATATCCACACCGGCCCGGTCTTCGAAAACGGCCGTGGGATAATCATAGGCCGTGAGCATGACAATTTTTTCGTTTTGCTGTTTTTTTGTACGGAAATCGGCTAATTTTTTCATGGCAATTCCCCCTGGATAATTATAGCCTTTGCAAAGTAGACACACGGTCGGAGAAATCTGTTTCACTTCGATGGATTATTCACTGATGATACTGTGGCATCACGGGATTCGTCAATGAAAATGTGGGGTGCAGCCGAAAGGTTGCAACGGGCGACCGCGCTCTGATCCAGCATGGCCGGCAGGCCGCCCTGTTCAGCAGGAACAAACCCCATGCACTTCTCCCATACCTCGTCGTCCTCCATGCAGAAATAAACCAGCACATCAGGGGCAATGGCACGAATCGCCGCAATAATGGCTTTGTATATCCGAATGCGCAGAGGTTTAAAATAACGCATTTTCCGGTCCATGCCGGCGACAAATTCGCCGTATGCAATGGTTGATGACGGAAAACGGTCCTCAATCAGGGGTTTTAATGCCGGCATGAACCGGAATGTCCCCAGGCTTATCCAGACCACATTTTCCGGTGATACGGATGCAAAAAGGTGTTCTATCACGGCTTTATATTCCGCCTCGCATCCGTCGTACAGAATAATGGGGTCAAAATGAAAGGCCAGCGGGTATCCCATCTGTTCACAGGCGGCAGCAGCCTCAAGGCGCTGTGAAAGGGACGCACTGCCCCGCTCTTCAGTACGGATCACCGTCTCCGTGTTCAGGGACCAGGCCGCAATGGTTTTCCGGTTGTGTGTCATCCGCCTGAGCGGCTCAATATTGACCGTCTTGGTTTTCAGCTCCAGCACGGCCCTGTCCTGGACCGAAAACCGGTCAATCAGCCGGCGGGTCAGGTCCGTCACATCGTTCCAGATCAGGCTGTCGGTAAACTCTCCGGTACCGATCCGCATTACCCGGCCGGTATTGCCGAGAACCCGATCCAGCTCTTTGAACATATCCGCCTGATTCACGTAACACTGCAATACCGGCGGATGAAAATAGGCCTGAAGAATGCAGTAGGAACAGTCCAGAGAGCAGAAGCCAGCAATATTGAGAATCTGATAGCCGCAGCACCGGTAGTAACGGGTGCCGGGGCATGGTTTCAGAAACCGGCCGTTGTGCGTGGTCAGAAAAAGCACCTGTTTTCCGGTTTCAACACTGTCCGGCGCACCTGAAACAGCCTGGTAGACCGCTGAGGCATCTTCCACGCGGATAACCGGAATCCCGGCCCTGCCTGCCCGGGCGGCCAGAGATTGAAGATTATGAATGATACTGGCCGATTCACTATATTTTTCAGCCGGTTTGTCTATGTAAATGGTTGTTATCCGCATGGGTCATTTTAACGTGAATCATCTTCGGAGACCATCAATTTGTTGAAATAAACTGCCATATCTCTTGACAGCCGGTGGTTTGTGATTATCTTAAAAAAGAATTCAGGAATTAACATGCTGATATAACAATATAAAGGAGGAACTTAACATGTTCACCAAGAATTTTTTTGATTTTCCCGCTTTCCGGTGGCGAAATGATCTTGATGCTCTGGGACGCGTAAGACGCGATCTGGGACGGCTCATGGACAACCTGGAGGGAGGTACCTATTTTTCACGATCCGCCGGTGTTTTTCCGCCTGTAAACCTGACGGAAGCCCCGGACCAATACTTTCTCCGTGCAGAACTGCCCGGCGTCAAGGCAGAAGATCTCGATATTCAGAGCATGGACAACAATATCACCATCAGCGGAGAGCGAAAACTGCCGGTCGAAGATGCAAATGCCAGATTCCATCGTCGCGAACGGGATGCGGGCAGCTTTTCCAGGGCCATCAAAATGCCGGGCCATATCGATCATGATAAGATCAACGCCAGTCTTTCCAACGGCATACTGACCATTACCGTGCCCAAGGCCGAGACCGCCAAACCCAAACAGATTCAGATTAAATAGGGGGAAAGAACAATGGAAACAAAAGAGATGAAGGTCCGGGGAAGATCGGAAGTCACCGGGCCGGAACAGACCACAGCAGGCCCGACTTTTGTGCCGTCAGTTGATATCTTTGAAACCGAAACGGTCATTACCCTGATGGCGGACCTGCCCGGTGTCAAGCCGGCGGATATTGATATCGATCTGCGCGATGATGTCCTGACCCTGGCCGGCAATATCACTCCCGTTGAATCGGAGAATGAAACCCGGCTGCTGGTTGAATATGAAACCGGCCGGTATTACCGTCAGTTCACCCTGTCCGATATCATCGACCAGAAGGCCATTGAGGCCGAAATGACCGACGGTGTGTTGCGGCTGATTCTGCCCAAAGCGGAAAAGGCCCAACCCCGATCCATCAAGGTCACAACATCGTAAAGAATCCGAACAAAGATGGCCGGGCGTTGGTCCCGGAAAAAGAACAGGGCCCTCTTCAGAGCCCTGTTCTTTATTGCGGTCGTGGAATGCTGCGTTGTGTTGCTACAGCACTTCACCCTTGTTCACTGCGACAGTCGCTGACGGTCGATCCCCGACCAGGTCGGTCTTTGTGGAATCATACGTCAGTGTGGGGGCTTCGATGGTCGTATCGATCACCAGATCGTCTGCATCGCTGGGATCGGCGGCCTCATCCATGATCATGGCCTGCTCAATCGCCTTTACCACATACTGATTGCTTTCACTGTCGGTGAGGACGGTGCCGTTCTTCAGGTTGAACATGGGCTCCCATCCGTCCCCCGGGCCGGAGGCATTGGGATTGTATTTCCAGGGAATGCTCAGATCCGAACCGTCATATTCGAGCCGGAACTTTTTCCCGTTATATGTGGCGTCCGCGTTCTGGTCATTGGCGGTCTGATGGGTATATTCAAAAACCAGGGGCGGATCAAATACCACATAATCCCCGGATTCATCCTGAAGTGTGGAAAACTGGTTCCACTCATTTTCGCCGGTTTCCCATGAATAATAGGTATCCGCGCCATAAGCCTGCCAGCTGTTAGCCACTGAATACTCGTCCGTGGTCAGCGGGGAGATGTTCACGCCATACTGATAAAAAGAATTGCTCAGATCCAGCCCGGAAGGCAACACATATTCATCACCGGAAATATCGCCTTCCTTGAGAACCAGTTCATTGGCGTCAAAGAAGAAAACAGTCGCCGTTGAACTCCCGTCAAGACCGTCCCAATATGCCTGTTCCGCGGCACCGGCGCCATCTATATCAGCCTGAGTGATGGGCGCGTCCATGGTAAATCCCCAGTAGTAGAGGGTCATGTTATTGACGGTAGCGGGATTGACGGTCTGCTCCTGATGGTATTCCAGGACACTTGCATTGGTGGGGGTGGTGTCACCGCCACTGCCATCGTTAAACAGGCTGCCCAGCGGCATAAAGGCGTTCATGGCCTCGCACCATGCACCATCCCAGTCTTCCATGGTATTAATGGCCACCTGATTATCTTCCGTATAATAGGTAATGGTGCCGGAGGTGTTGTCCCGCTCACCGATTTTCTCAAATGTCTCGGCAGTGCTGTCCCAGGCAACCACATAATCGGTATCTACGTCCCAGAAGGACATCTCCACACCATCAAGGTCGGACAGGGTGATGGTATCGGCCGTGTGTTTGCGCAGCTTGCCACCAACCTTGACAATGGTATATTCCGTATCACTGTCATTGTCCATGCGAGTTACGGTATCGCCGTCGCTGATGGTCACGCCATAAGGGGCCCACAATCCCCAGTAACCGATATAGGCATTCTCGCCGTCATGACTGCCGCTGCCAAGCTGAATGGGGAAACCCGACGTCAGGGAAACTTTTGAGCCGTCTGCCTGGTTAAACAACTTATAACGATACCGCCGGAAGGTGTAGTTGCCTTTGTCCAGCACGGTCTCGGTTGTACCACCGTCGGTGGTATATTTGAAATAATCGTTGTTAAACGCAAAATAACCGGTTTCCTGGCTATTGCCCTCAAACGGGTTCACCTCGTTCATATAGGTATAGGCATCCCCTTCGGTGACGGTTGAATTGGCAACAACACGGACTTTTGAGGTCTCTTCATATCCGATACTGGCTTCTTCTATATCCTCAACCATCTCGATGACCACATTGCCATCCGCATCCGCATCAATGCTCATGGCCATATTCATGATTTCATCGGTCGGCTCACCGTTTCCATCCAGCATATCGCCCCGGAAGTGGACCTCCATGGCACCGTAAGGATACGCATCGCTGACCCCTTCGGTAACCTCGAAATATCCCCGGATGAGCATGGGCATATCCCCCGGCCCATCCTCTTCGGTCATCCACATTTTGATGATCATGGGATCGTTATTGCTTGCGCGTGTCACGTTCAGGGTCATTTCCTGAAGTGACTCGGTTGTGGTGGATGAGCTTGTGGCGCCGCTCTGGCCGGAATCGCTCTTTCCCACAGGCTCCACGAGCGCCTTGTAAGGCCCTTCGTTGACAAATTCACTGTAGGCGGACTGGTTCATTGCCCCGAGAATATCATTTATCAAATCAAGGGCATCGGTATCCTCTACCCAGGTCTGGGTTTCCTGCTCGCTGTAATCGGTGGATGCATCGTCAAACGCCCGTGCAACGCCCACAGCCCGGCTGATACCGGTTGAACGGGCAATGGCGCCGGTAGTGGAAGAATCATCTTCCAAACTGGTGAGTTCGATGCGATCGGGCACAACCAGGGCCGAAACCGTGCCGCTTGATGTTATCCCTGTAGTCGTGCCATCACTGCCGCCCGAACCGGTAATTGAAAAAAAACCAAAGACAGCGATCATGGATACTGCCGCTAAACGGACACCCCACCCGAGCGGGGCAATTCTGCCACCTTGTACTGTTGAATGGATCTTCTGTTTGCGCATACCGCTTCCTCCTTTTTTCCGTGTTAATATGGATGATGTCGTCGCCGACATAGGTAAAAACAATGGCATAACCGATTTCCCAGTCTTGCATTGGCGGAGAGTATGGTTGATAGCCAATCAAAAAGCATGCCAGCCGCCATTCAGACGGCCAATATCCGAATAAAGTCTAAAAAATCAATAAGATAATGATAAGCCAAAAGGATTGAAGCTGAACAGAAAATTCGTCCAGAAAATTACCACTGTTGAAGATGACAAGACAGAATTCCAAAAAAAGTGGACGAAGCGGACGTACTGATTGACAAGCACCGTCCCCCATTGCTTGAAGAAATTCCTTAACAATGCTAGATATGATGGACTTGAGGCAAAAGTTCGACCTTCAGCGGGCAAAGTAAAGCGTCCTGACCCGGGTGGACAGGGCCTGGTTGCCCCTGGAAAGTCAGTTCGTTCAAAATGACGACTCTGTATCCGGGGATCCCGAGCGTGCAATTGAATTACCGGCAAATCATCGCTGACCAGTGCACCGACTGCGGTGTATGTGTGCAGTCCTGCTTTTTTCTCCAACGCTTCGGCACACCGGGGTTTATTGCCAGACAGGGCATTGACGGTCATCCCGAACTGACTTACGGCTGCACGCTTTGCGGCCTGTGTAAACAGCGCTGCCCGGTCCATCTTGCACCGGATGAAATGTTTTTGGCGTTCCGGCAGCACAATGCAGAAACAGGCCGTTCACCCCACCCGCGGCATCTGCCGCTTCTTCGATATGAAGCTGCCGGTTACAGTCGCTGGCTTACCGGTTATATTCTCCCCAAAGGGGGGCGGCAGATCTTTTTCCCGGGCTGTGCCTTTACCGGCACCCGCTCTTCAACCCTATTAAACGTTTTTGACCGGCTTTTATCCATTCACCCGGACACCGGCATTGTCCTGGATTGCTGCGGCACGCCTTCCCATGCCCTGGGTATGGCCAACCAGCAACATGCCAGGTTTCTTGAATCCGTTCGTTTTCTGGTAGAACACGGCATTGAAACAATTTATACTGCCTGCCCCAATTGTTATATCATGTTCAAAAAATACGGTCGCAACCTGAAACCAGTAATGGCGGCCTCGATACTGAACGAACATCTGCACCAGCCGGATGTTTCTGTTTCCGAAAGCCCTGCCTTCACCATTCACGACCCCTGTGTTCTACGCCATGAATCCGGGGTTCAGGATGATGTGCGGCAACTGGCAACCCGCCTCGGTATAAGGATCTACGACACAAAGCATTCCGGCGAAAACGCGATTTGCTGCGGGGCCGGCGCCGGACTGGCATTCTTTGACAACACTCTTGCCGCGCAATGGCGGGATTTGCGGCTGGAAGAAGCCCGGTCAGCAGAAACAGTCACCGGCAACCCCATGCCTGTTCTCACCTATTGTGCCGGATGCCAGGAGCGCCTGGGAGAAAACAGTATACATATACTGGACATCCTGGCAAACCCGCAAAGAGCACTCAACGGTAACCCCCGTGTGATTAAATCCCCCTTTACCTATCCGGCCCGGCTGATGACAAAACACCGGTTGATCCGCCGGTTCAAAGGATATGCCACCATTGCCGAACGCAGGGGGAAACACAGGGAATTGACTGCTATCTCATGAGCAGCGGTCTTCGCTGCAACGGGGCCCGGGGTGCGCCGGTCAGGCATTCATCATTGTGTTTTTGAGGGAATCGTATTATAATAACTAGTGTCCATCCATTTCACATGGATGGCACAATCTGGGGTTTCCAATCCAGAAATGTGAATTTTTCCGCAAGATCAAGGAAAACAAGGGGTTGCGTGGAGGCGTACTGGGCGTACGCCGCACAAGCAAGCCCGCAGTTTGACGCAGATATTGCGGAAAAAGGCCATTTATGGATGGAAACTAACTAATATACTTCCGGAAATTGGATATTTTGATCGCGTTCTGTGTAGCGGAAGCCTTCACAGGCTGACCCGCAATCCGTCATTCCGGCCAGTGGCGCGAAACGGACCGTGAATCCAATATATAATCAATATTATTCATTATTATAGAGTCCGGATCTCGCCCCGCCTTCGGCAGGGCTTGTCCGGAATGACGATTTTCATGGTTGCGGGAGAGCCGGTGAAGGCTTCCGGATTTCAGTCGTATGAACAACACTCCTCTGTTGACATGACAACAGCAGAACGTCAAAATCACTCTTTACTTTAACTTTATTTAAACAATTCCCAATGCACACATATATCGCCAGACAGCCGATATTTCAACGCGACAAAAAGATCTACGGTTATGAGCTGCTTTTCAGGGACGGCATTGCCAACGCCTTTCCGGGTATTGACGGCAATGAGGCCACATCCAGGGTGTTGCTGGGCAGCTTTATGGGCGGGGGCATTGAGCTGTTTACCGGTGATTCACTGGCGTTTATCAATTTCACCCGGGAGCTGATTGTCAATAATGTGGCCGCCGGGTTTTCGCCGGACCAGGTGGTTATTGAAGTGCTGGAAGATGTCGAACCGGATAACGCCGTGATTGCAGCATCCCGCCGGATCAGAGAACAGGGATTCTCCCTGGCGCTGGATGATTTTTTTTATAAACCTGAATTTGAATCCCTCCTCTCCCTGGCGACCATCATAAAAATCGATATTCAGCAAACCCCGCTGCACACCATTACAGATCTTGTCAGTGAACTGGCGCACCGTGACCACCTCACCCTTCTGGCGGAAAAAGTGGAAACATACGATGAATTCCAGCAGGCGATTGCCATGGGGTTTTCCCTGTTTCAGGGGTATTTTTTCAGTAAACCGGAAGTCCTGAAGCAACGGGATATTTTACCTTCCAAGTTCAGCTATCTCCGGTTTGTCATGGAAGTCAACAAGCAGGACGTTGATTTTGGTAAACTGGAAACCGTCATCACCCAGGACGTTGCCATGTCTTTCAAACTGTTCCGGTATATCAACTCTCCCTATTTCAGGCGTGTCTGTGAAATCCATTCGGTTCGCCATGCCCTGACCATTCTGGGCGAACGGGAGACCCGCAACTTTATTTCAGTTATCGCTCTTTCCAATCTGGCCGATGAAAAACCCAACGAACTGATCCGGACCGCGATTTTCAGGGCACGGTTCTGTGAATTGCTCGGTCGTCATGCCGGCAGTATGGGCATTAAACCGGAGACCCTCTTTCTGGTCGGACTGTTTTCAGTGATTGACGCCATTCTTGACAATACCATGGAAAACCTCATGGCGCAGTTGCCGTTTTCCGGGGAGATTAAATCGGCGCTGGTGGAAAGGGCCGGCCCCCTGGGTGCCTACCTGAACATAACAATCGGATGTGAAGCCGGCGACTGGTTCACCTGCCTGCCCCCGCTTCCCGGCTTAAAAATAGATGAATCAAAAATCCCCGATGATTACCTGAATGCCCTTCAATTTGCCGATGCCTACATGGGCAAATGAACGCCGCCGTTCTGTTTCCCGCACAAATCCATCAAACACCGTTAGTTCAGACAACAATAATTATCCTTGACAGAACACAGTTTATTCTCTATTTGTATGAAAAAGGGGTCATCGTAAAAATCGACTGAAACCGATTCACTCACTTACTGCACCATCATGGCGGCTGGAAACCGCCGGCACGGACCGTACCAGAAAATAAACAGCAAAACAGGAGGTACCCCATGCATCAGCGCAGTTACCCGTCATCTTTCCCGCTTTTTCTCCCGCAAACCCGTCATCCCCTGATCTTGTATACCTAACCAGGGACCTCAGGCTTCAACATTCAATATATTGAAAACAAATAAAATCGATATAAATGACCATTAACCGAGGGAGTCAATGATCATGACGGAGCCCGCCCTTGACGTAAGACCGGCAATTGCAGCATCGCTCTTAGCCGAGGTGATGACGCGCTCGGAACAGAATCTTTCCGCCTGTTACCAGTGCCGGCGATGCGCCGGTGCCTGTTCGGTGGCCGACGAAACCCGCTTTCTGACCCCGGACCGCCTGATCCGCATGATCATCACCGGCGACCGGGAAAACGCCCTTAACAATGACCTGGTCTGGCAATGTGTTTCCTGCTATAAATGCGGCATCCGGTGCCCCAATAAAATTCAGACCGGCCGGATCACTGAAACCCTCAAAAAAATGGCCAAGGAATCCCATCAACAGCCGCGACATCAACGGATCGCCCATTTTCACGATGCGTTCGTGACGGCCGGGGTGCGCCGGGGCCGGGTCAATGAAACGGAATTTATGGGTATCTATGAGATGAAAAACACGATTCTCAGCATCAAAACCATGAACATAAACGCCATTACCGGCGAACTGGCCGCTCAGATGCAACTGGGGCTTGCCATGCTGAAACGGGGACGGATGCACTTCAAATTCCTCTCTGCAAAAGGCCGGAAAGAGATCAAGGCGCTTTACAAAAATGAAAAACGCGGATAATGCGAGGTAACCTCATGCAACTGGCGTACTATCCCGGCTGTTCCCTGAAACAATCCTCGGCGCTTTATGATACACAGAGCCAACTGGTATTCGGCAAACTCGGTATCGAACTGGTGGAACTGGAAGACTGGAATTGCTGCGGGGCCACGTCTGCCGGCAAAACCAACGACTTTCTGGCCATTGCCATGCCTGCCCGGAACCTGGGCATTGCCGAGCAGAGCGGCCTTGACAACCTGGTTATCCCCTGCTCGGCCTGCTACTCCAGGACGCTTGTGGCCCAGCAATATCTGGCGGCGAACCCGGAGCAGAAAGACCGGATCAACGACGGCCTGACGAAAAAAATCAACGGGACGCTTAAGGTTTCGTCCATTCTGGAAGTGCTGCTCAATACCCTTGATGCCGGTGTTCTTACCGATACATTGGTATCAAAACCGGTTCAGCTCAAGCCCGTGTGTTACTACGGGTGCATGCTGACCCGTTTTCCGCTTGAGGTACCGGTGCCCGACGACATTGAAAACCCCACCGGGATGGACACACTCGTGGAAGCCATGGGCATCCATGCCATTGACTGGAACTATAAAACCAACTGCTGCGGCGCGTCCGCCGCAGTCAATGATCCGGACACGGCATTTCACCTGATGTCCAAAATCATGACCGATGCCATCGACCGGGGCGCCAACTGCATCATCACCACCTGCCCCATGTGCCAGCTCAACCTGGATGCATACCAGGAACAGTTCTGTAAACATTACAATATAGCGGAACGACTGCCCGTGTTTTTTATCACCGAAGTCCTTGGCATGGCCATGGGCCTCAATCTTCAGGAACTCCAGATCGACCGGCATTTTATCGACGGGACGGACCTCTTCAAGGAGATGGAACCCTATGAATGATATAACATCTTCCACCAGACCGGCATCCGGCGCCGTGGCCATCGTTGGCGGCGGCATCGGCGGCATGCAGGCCGCGCTGGACCTTGCCGACAGCGGCTTCAAGGTGCACTTTATTCAAAAAGATTCATCCCTGGGCGGCACCATGGTGATGCTGGACAAAACATTCCCCACCGGTGACTGCGCCATGTGCATGATCTCCCCCAAAATGGTGGAAATCGCTCGGCATCCCAATGTCAATATTATCACCTTTGCCGAAGTTACCGGCGTAACGGGCGCTCCAGGGGATTTTACCCTGACCGTAAAGATGCAGCCCCGGTATGTGGATCCGGACAAATGCACGGGATGCGGCATCTGCGAGAAAAAATGCCCCAAGCTGGTGACCAGCGGATTTGAACAGGGGCTGGCCAAGCGGAAGGCCATCTATTCCCTGCTGGCTCAGGCGGTTCCCAACACGCGGGTAATCGACCGGGACAATTGCCTCTACTTTCAACGGGGCCGGTGTCGGGCCTGTGAAAAGTTTTGCACGGCAGAGGCAATCAACTTCGAAGACACGGAAAAAGAGATCAGCATTCACACCGGCGCGATCATCCTGTCGCCCGGCCTGAACCGCCATGACCCGGCCAGGCATCAGGAACTGGGATTCGGCCGCTGGCCCAATGTGGTATCGTCGGTTCAGTTCGAGCGGATTCTCTCCGCATCCGGCCCGTTCATGGGTGAGATCAAACGGCCCGGCGACAAGATTCATCCCCGTAAGGTCGCGTGGATTCAGTGCGTAGGATCCCGTGATCCCAACCACGGCAACCCCTGGTGCTCTTCGGTCTGCTGCATGTATGCCACCAAGCAGGCGGTCATCGCCAAAGAACACGATCACAGCATTGAGCCCACGATCTTTTATATGGAGATGCGGGCATTCGGGAAAGATTTCGACAAATATGTTGACCGGGCGAAAACCGAGTTCGGGGTCCGGTACCACCGGGCCATGGTCTCGGCGGTCCACGAAGAGGCTGGCACCGGCGACCTTGTGCTCCGGTATGCCGACACCGACGGCACGGTTACCGAAGAGACCTTTGACATGGTGGTGCTCTCTGTCGGCCTGGAGCCCCATGCTGATGCCATCGAATTTGCAAAAACCTTCGCCATTACGCCCAATGAACACGGGTTTGCGAAAACCGGGCCCTTCAGCCCGGTTGCCACGGACCGGCCGGGTGTTTATGTTACCGGCACCTATCAGGGCCCCAAGGACATTCCCGAAACCGTCCTCCAGGGCAGCGCCGTGGCAGGCAGCGCGATGGCCCTGCTTGCCGAAGGCAGAGGCACGGAAGTGGCGCAAAAGGAGCTGCCCCCGGAAAAATCACTGGCCGGTGAAGAGAGCCGCATCGGCGTGCTGGTCTGCCACTGCGGCATCAATATCGCACAGACCGTGAACGTGGAAGCGGTAGTGGAAGCGGTGAAGGACCTGCCGAATGTGGCCTATGCCGCCGACCTGCTCTATGCCTGCTCTCAGGACAGTCAGGAAACCATCAAACAACTGGTACAGGAGAATAACCTGAACCGGGTGATTGTGGCTTCCTGCACCCCCCGCACCCACGAGCCTCTGTTTCAGGAAACCATTCGCGACGCCGGTCTCAACAAGTATCTGTTTGAACTGGCCGACATCCGGGAGCAATGTTCCTGGTGCCATATGGGCCAGAATGAAAGTGCCACGGAAAAGGCCATCAACATCGTTAAAATGCATATTGCCAAGATAAAAAATTTCGAACCCATTGTGACCGAATCCGTGGATGTCACCCATGCCGCCATGGTGATCGGCGGCGGGGTGGCCGGCATGACCAGCGCGCTGGCCCTGGCCGATCAGGGATACCCTGTCCACCTGATTGAGAATGAAGCGGAACTCGGCGGATTGGCGCGTCACGTCCATCATACCCTGGACAACAGCGATGTTCAGGCCTTTCTGGCCGAGACCATTGAAAAGACCCGGAACCATCCGAATATCACCGTTCACACCGGGGTAACGGTCAAAAAGACCGGGGGGTTTGTGGGCAATTTTCAGACCACCCTGACCGACGACGCCCGGATAGAACACGGGGCTATTATTGTGGCTGCCGGGGGTACCGAATACACGCCCACCGAATACCGGTACAATGAATCGGACAATATCATTACACAGCGGGAACTGGAAAAACGACTTGCCGCCGGCGATATTGCGCCGGGGACCGGCATTGCCATGATCCAGTGCGTGGGATCCCGTGAAGAACCCGCAAACTACTGCTCCCGGATATGCTGCCAGGATGCCGTGAAAAATGCCATTGCCGTGAAAAAAACATCCCCGGACAGCCAGGTCACCATCTTTTACCGCGACATCCGCACCTACGGCCTGCGGGAGGATTATTACCGGATGGCACGGGAACTGGGCGTTCTTTTTGTCCGGTTCGAGCCGGCGGCAAAGCCCGAGGTTACGGTCACGGACAACGGCGTCTCCATTCGCGCCTTTGATTACATTCTGAACCGGGATATCGTGGTGCATGCTGACGTTCTGGCCCTGTCCACCGGGCTGCGGCCCCATCCTTCCATAGAACGGCTGGGGGAAATGTACAAGCTGACCCGGAATGCCGAAGGCTATTTCCTGGAAGCCCATGTCAAACTCCGGCCGGTGGATTTTCCCAGCGAAGGCATTTTCGTGGCCGGTCTTGCCCATGCGCCCAAAAACCTGGATGAGACCATAAGCCAGGCGCTTGCCGCGGCCGGCCGCGCCGGCGTACTCCTGGCCCAGGACAAACTGTCGGTTTCCGGTATCATTGCCAAGCACGACCGGGATCTCTGCATGTCTTGCCTGGCCTGTTTCCGGGTATGTCCGTTTGACGCCCCGTACATTGATGAAGACGGGAAGGTCAGCCACAATGAGATCAAGTGCATGGGTTGCGGGATCTGCGCGGGTGTCTGCCCGGCCAAGGCATTCCAGGTCAACAATTTCCGGGACGACCAGATAATCGCCATGATCGATGCGGCCATATAACGACAAATCAACAAGGAAAGGGATTATCATGACAGAACAGGCGGCAGCCCAACCGCAAAAAGAAGAAACGCCATCCATCGAACCGCCCCATGAAGTCCCCGAGGGTTGGGAACCGGCCATTCTGGCGTTTGCCTGTCATTACTGTGCTTTTGCGGCCGCGGACCTGGCCGGGGTCATGCGGCTCTCCTATCCGTCCAACGTCAAGACCATCCGCCTGCCCTGCACCGGCAAACTGGACCATTCGTATCTTTTGCGGGCCTTTGAACGGGGCGTGGACGGCGTTTTCGTGGCCGGGTGACTGGAGGGCCAATGCCATTTCCTGGAAGGAAATACAAAAGCGGCCAAACGGGTGGGATATGTCAAGACCCTGCTGGAGCAACTCAATATCGATCCGGCACGGCTGGAAATGTACAACCTGTCCGCGGCCATGGGGCCGCGCTGGGCTGAAATATGTACGGAATTCACGGAAACCGTCCGGCAGTTGGGGCCTTCCCCGATCCGGCTGGCCGATATAAAAAACCGCTAACCCGAAGGAGATACCCATATGATCGTCGGCGAACAAAAACCCCTTGAGGAAATATGGGACATGGTCAAGGACTTTAAACGCGTGCTTGTTTTCGGTTGCAACACCTGCGTGGCTGTCTGTCACGCGGGCGGCAATAAAGAGGCGGAGATTCTTGCGTCCATGCTCCGGATGAAAGCCAAGGAAGAAAGCGTTGCCATTGACATCGAGAATAACGGCATCGAACGGCAATGCGAACACGAGTTTTACGATTCCGTACTGGAGACCCTGCCGCAGTATGATCTGATCCTGTCCACCGCCTGCGGCGTGGGCGTTCAGTTTACCGCTGAAAAGCTTGAATCCGTTCCGGTATATCCGGGTCTGAATACGACCTTTATGGGCGCTGTGGAATCTCCCGGGATCTTTGCCGAGCGGTGCCAGGGCTGCGGCCAGTGCGTTCTTGCCAGCACCGGCGGCATCTGCCCGGTCTCCCGCTGCGCCAAGCGTGTTTTGAACGGGCCGTGCGGCGGCTCCACCAAAGGTAAATGCGAAATCAACAAGGACCTTGACTGTGCATGGCAGTTGATTGTGGACCGCCTCAAGGCGCTCAACCGGATGGAAGACTATGAACAGCTCGCCCCGTTGAAAGACTGGTCCAGCGAACGGGCCGGCGGACCGCGAACCGTTGTCAGGGAGGATTTGCAAATATGAGCGTAAAAACACAAAGCCGACTGGAAAAAATTCTCGATGCAGGCCATCTTGCCGTGACGTCGGAATGCGGCCCGCCCCGCGGCAGCGACCCCTCAGCGATCAAGGAAAAAGCCGCGCTCATCAAGGATTATGTGGATGCCGTCAATATTACCGACAATCAGACCTCAATGACGCGTATGTGCAGCCTGGCATCGTGTATTCACCTCAAGCAGATGGGGGTGGAGCCGGTCCTTCAGATGGTTACCCGCGACAGAAACCGGATCGCCATTCAGAGTGATATTCTGGGGGCCGCATCCTTTGACATTAACAACATTCTCTGCCTCTCCGGCGACCATCAGAGCTTCGGGGATTGCGCCACGGGCCAGAATGTGCATGACATCGACTCCATGCAGCTGATTCAGACGGTCCGGCACATGCGGGACGAAGGCAAGTTCCTCGGCGGGGACGAAATCAAACGCCCGCCCGATATGTTTGTCGGGGCGGCGGCCAATCCGTTTGCCGACCCCTTTGAAATCCGCGTCCCGCGCCTGGCAAAAAAGGTGGCTGCCGGCGTGGAGTTTATTCAGACCCAGTGCATTTACAATCTCGATAAGTTTGAAACCTGGATGCAGGAGGCCCGGGACCGTGGATTGCATGAAAAAGTCCATATCCTTGCCGGGCTGACCCCCATGAAATCGGCCGGCATGGCCAAGTATATGAAAAACCGGGTGCCGGGAATGGATGTGCCGGACGAAGTGGTACAACGCCTCTCCGATACCCCAAAGGAAAAACAGGCCGAAGAAGGGATTAAAATATGCGTGGAGTCCATTCAGCGCCTCAAGGCGGTTGAAGGCATACACGGGTTTCACATCATGGCAATCGAATGGGAAGAAAAAGTGCCGGAAATTGTTCAGGCGGCGGGGCTGTATCCGCGGCCGGAGGTCTAAATGGATTAACGCTATTTTATATGGAGGCCTGAAGGCCTCCGCTACACAAGTTGCGTCGATTTTCAGGGTTCTTGTAAATAACCCCCCGGGCAGATGTAGCGGAAGCCTTTAGGCTTCCATTAAAACTGACCAAAGTCCTTGAAAGAGGGAAATATGAAAACCTTTGTGGATCTGATCGAGGAAGTGCAGAAACCGGGGCTGTGCCATCACTGCGGCGGATGTGTGAGCTTTTGCACCTCTATCAACTATGGTGCGCTGGATGTGGATGAAAACGGTATGCCCCGTTTCGGAAATAAGGAAAAGTGCATTGAATGCGGCCTCTGCTACGCCATCTGTCCCGAAATTGGAGAACTGGATGCAGAAACCGACAAAATGGTTGCCTGGCAGCCACCCATCGGCAAGGTCATTGAGCTGACCAGCGCCCGCGCCCTTGATCCTGAAATCCGGGCGAAAGGCACGGACGGCGGTGTGGTGACGGCCATACTGGTCCATCTGTTTGATACAGGCCGCATTGACGGCGCCATTGTCACCCACCAGACCGGCCCTTTTAACCGGGAACCGCACCTGGCAGTGACCCGACAGGACATCATCGATTCTGCCGGCTTCTTCTTTGACACATCCCACGGCATGCGCCATTTCGGGCACGACTACTCCACATACTCTCCGTCAGTCCAGGAGTTCCGGCCAATGATGGAAAAAGGGCTCAGCCGCATCGCCCTTGTGGGAACCCCCTGCCAGATAAAGGCCATCCGGAAAATCGAGGCCCTGGGGATCGTCCCCTCCGATGCCATCAAGTTCTGCCTGGGGCTTTTCTGCTCGGGGAATTTCACTATTAATGAAGAAGGGATCAAAACCCTGGAAAAACTGGGCGACTGCAAGTGGGACGATATCGACAGGGTCAATATCAAGGAAACCTTCATGATGCATTTAAAAAACGGCCGCCAGGTCTCTCTTCCCCTTGAGGCACTGGACTTCATGAAGCGATATGCCTGCCGCTACTGCCGGGATTATGCCGCGGAATACGCCGATATCTCTTTTGGCGGCATCGGCGCAAAGGAAGGATGGACAACCGTCATTACCCGGTCTCCCCTGGGGCGGGCCGTGTTTGCCGATGCCAGAGGCAAGACCCTGGAAGTATCAAAAGCCGACCAGGGATTTACCCGGTCTGCCAGCCATTCGCTGGACCTTGTCAAACAGGCCACCACCAGAAAAACCGCCATAGCCGATGCCAACCGGTCGCAACTCTAGCCCGCATATTTCATGAAATTTTTTGATATAAAAATGATTGTATTCCGCAAATTCAAAATTACAATTTGTAATTTTAGAATGACCGCTAAATGTAATATAAAAATATGAAATAATAAAATAAAACAATGGTCTTCAAAAAATTTCATGAAATATCCGGGCTAGGGATGAGGGGGATCAGTACTCGCTACTCAGCCCTCACGATCTCCCCGATCTCCCGCCCCCATTTGCTGCTGCACTGCACAAGGGCTTTCTCAACACCGCCGATAATAACCCGATGATATTTTTTCCCGATTTCAGTGGTGGCAAAATCGATGTAAGCCTGCAGTTCCTCACTGGTAAGGTCTCTGTAGGTATACAGGAAACTGGATAAAATCTGAGGGCGCATAACCCGCGCGATAGACGGTCGCTGTTTTTCCAGCAGGCGACGGATCACCGGGAAATTGGGCGTTGCCCCGGGTTTCAGGGCACTGATCATGGCGGTTGTAATGGCAAACTGGGTGTTGATGTTCACCGTTACGGAGGTCTCGGTTGCCCCCACGACCCTGTCAAGCTTTTGCAGCAGTGAAAGCCACTTTGCCGGGGGCGGATTTTTTTCCAGATCTTTCACATATTGCTGCATCTCCTGAATGGCCCCGGCATTGCCGGCCGCTTCTTCCATTTCAGTGATCTTCCGGCCCAGGGGAGATTCCAGCCATGCAAGCACATGCATAATTTCCGCATCTGTCAAACCGTCGCCAATGGCCTGCACCACAACCGTTTCCATTGAAGCGGGGGTAAACAATTCGGCGATGTGGCTGCGAATTTTATTACGGGTATCCGCCGGCAGGCGCTGAAGTTGCGCATTGTTAACAACCGCATGGTCAAACCCCTGCTCGATAATGCCCGGCAGATCGTGGATCTGGGTCTTTAACCCCGATTTTTTATAAAGTTTTCTCGCCGGGCTGTCCATCCACCCCATGGCATCGGACAGCGACGGGCAACAGACCGTAATCAGAAAGCCGAAGAAAAGAACCGCTTTATATTGTTTTATCATCGTTAACAGGTTCCTGACATTTTTCTTTAAACAGATTTAACAAAAGGTCCGGGTAGTTCCGGATTACCGCCTGTTTTGACGCCTTTGCAATGGCAACGATGGTGCTCGGTTCCGTTGTGGTAAAGGTCTCGGTATATGTACCGTTGCAGAAAAACGGCCCCGGATCAATAAACCCGTTCGACAAATCTTCGGGGCCGATCTCCCGGTCGTCCCCGTCCCCGGGCCGTCTTAATGCGCCGTCAACAAGCTGATAAAGGGTATCCGCCGGCGCATCCGCCTGTATCACAATCTCGCCGGCCGGTATCATCGACAAGGCCGATTCCAGCGAAAGGATTTCCAGGGCCTGATTGGCCTCCTCCAGCCGTTCGGTCAACTGCCGGCAGAGAACGCTGGTAAAATACGAGAAACCGTCAATAATTGCTTTTACATGATCTTTCCCGAGTTTTAATGCAATGGTGTTGCCGGCACTCCGCACAGACGCCGAACGGAACCCGCCGCCCAGATAGGCCATTTCCCCGACAAAAGTAGGATTGTCAAGGCCGGCCACAACCGCCGCAAGGGTTCGTGTGGATTTCCCCTGCCTCCCTTTTCCGGAAATGGCCTGCTCCACCACATACCCGCCTGAGATCACAATATAGGTCTCCACCGTTTTGTCTCCCTGACGGAGAAGATACTCGCCATCTGTGAACTGCAGGGCTTCAATATCTGGCATGCGGGTCAGCAGGGTATATAATGCCGACCCTTCGGGAATTAAAAACTCCGATAAATCACACCGGTCAGGCATGGGACCTCCAGGGATCTTTTGACAGGAAGAAATGCGTGCGTTGACATATTACGATTAATAATATAATTATCCTGTATTTAAGGGAAAATGTCAACCAGACAGCTTTAAGAACGGTTGCCTTGGGCCTTTTTTTCGGCTATACTCAGAAAAATCAATATATTCAAGGATGATGGCTTCGTAAAAAGTCCAATATCTTTGTTGCGCTGCATCTCTCGTCATGTCACGTACAACTAAGTACGCTCCATTCCTCGAGATTTGCGCGCCTCGATCTTAAACTTTTTACTTTGCCATCCCAAATTCGACTTTTTACGAGTGCATCAAGGATAATTCCCATGCCAAATACCCCGCGACTCTATACCCGGTCCAAGATCTGGCTGGAGGATGCTGATGGTAATGTGGTCTTCGGACTGGGCCGATACCGCATGTTCGAGGCCATTCATCGGCTCGGCTCCATCAATGCGGCGGCCAAAGAGCTGAAAATAGGGTATCGGGCCATGTGGGCGCGCATCCATGCCACTGAAGAGCGACTTGGACAGGACCTGCTCGTCAAAAAAACCGGCGGCAGCGCCGGTGGCGGGTCCCGGCTCACCCCGCTGGCCAGAGCCCTGGTCCAGCGGTTTGAATCCATCCGGTCTTGTGTGGAAAAAGAGACAGACACCCTGTTTGAAGATGCCTTCAGCAAGGAACTGGATTTGAACCGAGATTAGAAGATTATGGACGCCCTCCCTTAAATAATTTGGGACTTTAGGGACGCCCTTTATTTGGACTTTAGGGACGCCCTTTATATTTTCACATTTAACAAGCGACCTAACGACAAATCTTCCTGATCAGCGATTGCTTGTCCTTTTTTAACTGCATTACTTACCGTCGGGACTGCAATTTTAAGGGTTTCTGCCACTGATGTCATTGACATTCCCAACTCCCGCACAGCCCAGTAACACACAAGCGCCCGGCCCTTTGCAACAGTCCTTTCCTTTGAAGGCCCTGCCAGAGAAACCGGGGAGACAGAAAGCAGGCGGGATACGGCTGCAACAATATCATCAAGCTGCACGCCTTTTGCAGCCAGTGAATAACGATTATTCAACTCCTCCTGTGCAGCGGATAGAACTGTTTTGACAAAATCATCATCTCCCAGGATTCGCTCATCGCTTTTTTGAAAAACTCCGGCCTTGCGTTGGGAGCGGACCGCCTCCCAGCCGCCGGCGCTTCGAATCAACCCGCCGCCCGTAAGCAATGGCTGTTTGCCTGCATCGATCCCTTTGACAACATATGCCCGATAGCTCCGTCGCGCATACGCCTTATCATCACTGAAGTATGATAAAACCTCGTCTATGGACTGCCAGGCATTGTTGATTTTCCCCATAATATAACCGTGGCCGGCAAAACGATACTTGTCAAGCGCCTCCATATTGCTGACCAATCGCACCCTGAGGGGATTGAGATGGATATAGCGCACCAGTTCTTTTAAATAAATATCCTGCTGACAGAGAATCGATTTATACCGATTCTGGAATAAATGCCCGCTCCTGCGATGCCGCAGATTGTGGGTGATTGCGTAACCCGTCAGCAAGCGGCGCATAAAGGTCGCAATGGGTACATTGCCGGTTTGCAACAATAAATGAAAATGATTCGGAATCAACGCCCAGGCAAGGCACCGGGTCTCTGATTCCTGCACCAGTTGGCCGAGTCGTCGAATAAAATCATTTCGGTCCTGGTCATCCCGGAATATCCTGCCCCGTTCAATTCCCCTGGCAATAATATGATGTAGCGCACCCGGCGCGTCTATTCTGGCTTGTCTGGGCATTTTGTTTGATTATCACATTCTGAATAATTTGTAAATGTAAAAATATAAAGGGCGTCCCCAAAGTCAGGCTGTCCCCGCAGGTGCCGGAACCCGCCGCGCTTTTTGGCGGGTGGAGGCCCGAGGAGACAGACGCTACCGCAAGGGGTGGTGGTCGGGAATATAATATCAAGACGGCTGCGGGTATTAAAATTGATAGAATTCATTTCCGCAGCCATTCCGCAAGAAAATGACAGAATACCACAACCTCGTAGAGTGTCGCCATTAGCGCAATTAAAAATATGAGACGCCATTAGCGTTGAGTCATAAGGCGATTTTTACCGCAGATTTGATTAAAATAGACAAAAATCATCCGCAGAAAAAGACTGGCATCCTTGTTTTCCTTTTCAAATCGGCCTATGGCAGATGCGCTTAAAAGCACATCCTACCTGGCTACGTATCTAATGAAACTTCATACCAGTCATCTTTCGATATAATCCAGTCTAGAGCTTTGCGTCTCTCTGGGACTACGAAAGGCAGTATTTTAAATGGTATTTCCTTTCCTTCTAATTCAGTTTGACGGATAGCCCAATGCAGACAGTAAACAAAATCGCAATGTGAAATGATTTCTTCATCTTTACGAAGTGATATTTTTGATCTGAAAGCCTTAGAAGACTCCATTTTTTTTAGATCTGGTAACATTGCCACAAAATTGTTTGGGCAGTTCTTTTTAAAATCTAAATTGGGAGTGACTTTCAGTGCCCAAGCCAATGCCCACATAGCTTCTATTTGATGTTTGTAAATGTCAGTGTCGCCATCTCCAGTTTCAAGATAATGGAGTTCATCTCCTACTAAAAACCCCTTTAATTCTTCTTGGGTGATCCATTCAATAGCCTGAGCACGAGGAAAGCCATATGTTGTCGCAGCCAATGGTAGCAAGCACAGCAATCGACCTAAGATTTCATCCTCTGTTCTTTCAACTTTGACTTCGCCTAAAGATGGTAATTTTTCATTTTTAGGCAATCGAAGTTTCGTTACTTTTTCCCAAGATGCTTGTCTTAAATCAGTTTCCATAATGTGTACCAAAACCTCCTATATTGTCAGGATGTAAAACATCTTTGAGTTGACTGTTTCGATGCTCACCCTTTTTTAAAAGATGCATAACATCAGGATTATCGACTGGATGATGCCATTCTGTTCCAGGAGGATTCTTCAATTGTCCCTTCCCAGATTTCATATGCTTGATAACATCTGTCCCAAGTTCTTTGTTCATTGCATTGGCGACATCAGGACTCTGCTTCATTTGGTTCATCAAATTTTTATTGGCTGAAGCCCTATGTGAACTCCTGCTTGTGCCACTAATCGCCTGCTCAGACAATGTTTCGTATTGGTTGAAGTTTGTTCTCTTTGAGGCAGGCACCTTACAAATTCGATCTATTACAACATCATCCACCTTACGGCCAATATCCACCCCCTCATCCCAGTATTTAGCCCCGTACTTCCCGCCCCGGACGATTTGTCCGGCCAGGGGGATGGCGGCCAGGCCGGCAATCCCGGCATTGGTCAGGTCGCCTTCCAGAAGGTAGAGACCTGCATCCAGAAGATCGGGGATGACGCCGAGGCCGGGCAGCATGCCGGCAAATGCAAAGCCTGTATGCAGGAACTTACGCAGTTTGGGCGCGGGGCACAACCCCAAAGGATCAACAAATCCGTGCGGGTTGTTGTAGCAGTATGCATACAGGTTGAGCCCGAAGCCCAGGGGATCGGTGGTCAGGTACCGGCCGGTGGAAGGATCATAGTACCGGTTGTAGTTGTAGCACAGGCCGGTCTCGGCATCATAATACATCCCCGGCAGGCGGAGGTTATTTGTGATGCCGGATTCCGTAACCTGGGCGCTGCCGAATGAATCATATCGGGCCTCCCACACCACCAGCCCGTTTGCCATGGTCAGCTTCTGGGGCGCGCCCAGATGGTTGTTGTGATACCAGTAGTATGTGATGCCCTGTTTGAGAAAGAGCGGGTCCGTGCCCCAAGCGGTATCCGGCTGCCAGCCATAGGTCTTGATCTCATTGCCAACAGCATCATACTCGCCAATAAGGCCTTCATCCGAGTATAAGAAATGGGTGCGTACGCCGTCAACCTCTTTCCAAAGACGCTTCCAAATGGGAAAAGAATGTTTAATTGCTGGACATCGCCGGCTCCCTTCTGTAAAATTTCTGTTTATCAACTTTGTGATTGATAAGGAGATGCATATGATAACTGTCAGAGATATTATGACCAGCGATCCGATAACGGTGACGCCGGATACGGAGATTACGCAGGCGGCGAAGATTCTGGTGGATAAGGGGATAAACGGTTTGCCGGTGGTGGATGAGAGCGGCGACCTGGTGGGGATTATCTGCCAGAGCGATCTGATTTCCCAGCAGAAAAAGTTTCCGATTCCCACGTTTTTTACCTTGTTGGACGGGTTCATTCCCACCACCACCGGGCGGCAGCTTGAAAAGGAAATCAAAAAAATAACAGCCGTGACTGTGGATCAGGCCATGACCCTGAACCCGACCACGATTTCACCGGATGACGATATTACCACGCTGGCCGGCCTGATGGTGGACAAAAACTACCATACCATTCCGGTTGTTGAAGACGGCAAGCTGGTGGGTGTGGTGGGCAAGGAAGATGTTTTGAAGACCATTACCACCTGATCGTTTCCATGCGTCCGGCATCGACACCCTGAAACCACGGCATTTTGCGTCCGCACATGGCACAACGGTTCGTATCTGTCCAGTCCAGGATATCCGGATATTTCTATACTTTTAAAGAACGCACATAATCACTTTGCAAGAAAATATAATGGACAATAACATATTCATTCAACCCGCAGCAGACGCCCTCGGATTCCAGGTCAAACAGGTAGCGGCCGTGGCCGGCCTGCTGGCAGACGGCGGCACGGTCCCGTTTATTGCCCGCTACCGGAAAGAGGCCACGGGCAGCCTGGACGAAGTGGCGGTCACCGCCATACGGGACAAGCTTCACCAGCTCAGGGAATTGAACGACCGGCGCAAGACCATTCTCGATTCTCTTGAAAAGAACGGCCATCTTACGGATGAACTCAAACAGCGGGTGATGGCTGCGGAAACCATGGCTGTTCTGGAGGATATTTACCTGCCCTATCGGCCCAAGCGCCGGACCCGCGGACTCAAGGCAAAGGAGAAGGGGCTTGAGCCCCTGGCCCTGGAAATTTTTGCCCAGCAGGGCGTAGACCCGGATGCAGCGGCAATCCCTTTTGTCAATGCGGAAAACGGCGTGGCATCCGTTGAGGAGGCCCTGGCAGGGGCACGGGACATTATTGCTGAGATTATCAACGAAGACGATAAAGCCCGGTCTGCGCTTCGGGAGCTTTTCCTGACCCGGTCCATGATTACCAGCCGGGTGATTGACGGGGTTGAGGAGGAAGGCGCCAAGTTCCGGGATTATTTTGAATGGGAGGAACCGCTGGCCGAGGTGCCGTCCCACCGCATGCTGGCCATGCGCCGGGGAGAACGCGAAGGCGTTCTGATGCTGCATATCTCCCCCCCCGAAGAGACGGCCATTGCAATACTGGATGATTTATTTGTTACGGCGGAAACAGCGGACGCCCAACAGGTGCGATCGGCAGTAAAAGACAGTTACAAACGGCTGTTGTCCACATCTATGGAGACCGAAACCCGGCTCCATGCCAAGAAAAAGGCGGATGCGGATGCAATCAGGGTATTTGCGGAGAACCTGCGTCAGTTGCTTCTGGCCCCTCCGCTGGGTGCAAAACGTGTAATGGCCATTGATCCGGGTTTTCGCACAGGCTGCAAGGTGGTATGCCTGGACCGGCAGGGCAAGCTGCTGCACTGGGATACCATTTATCCGCATATGTCCGACCGGAAGAAAACCGAGGCAACCGGGAAGCTGAAACAGATGTGCGAAGATTTCGGCATTGAGGCCATTGCTGTTGGCAACGGCACCGCCGGTCGTGAGACTGAGTCCTTTACGAGGAGTTCCGGGATTCCCCGTGATATTCCGGTAATAATGGTAAACGAGAGCGGTGCGTCCATCTATTCCGCGTCTGACGAGGCCCGGGAAGAATTCCCGGATCTCGACCTTACGGTGCGGGGCAGTGTTTCCATCGGCCGTCGCCTGATGGACCCGCTTGCCGAACTGGTGAAGATCGATCCCAAATCCATCGGTGTGGGCCAGTACCAGCACGATGTCAACCAGAACGCATTAAAACAGGCCCTGGACGATGTGGTGGAAAGCTGTGTCAATGCCGTGGGCGTTGATCTGAACCGGGCCAGCGCCCAGTTGCTCACCTATGTTTCCGGCCTGAATGCAACCATTGCCAAAAACATCGTGGTCCATCGTGAAACTAACGGACCGTTTACCAGCCGTGACCGTCTTCTGGATGTTCCCCGTTTCGGCCCCAAGACCTTTGAACAGAGCGCCGGTTTTCTGCGCATCCGGGATGCAGACAACCCGTTGGATGCCAGCGCGGTGCATCCGGAAAGCTATGCCATTGTCGAAGCCATGGCCGATGATCTGGATAAATCGGTAAAGGATCTTATGTCGCAGCCGGCCTTGCGAGAACAGATTAATCTGTCTGGCTATGTCACAGAAACGGTGGGCATGCCCACGTTGACGGATATTCTTGCCGAACTGGCCAAGCCGGGCCGGGACCCGCGCGAGGCCTTTGAAGCCGTGTCCTTTACCGACGGTGTAACAGCCCTGGAAGATGTCACGCCGGGCATGAAATTGCCCGGCGTGGTAACGAATATCACGGCATTCGGCGCGTTCGTGGATATCGGGGTTCACCAGGACGGACTGGTGCATATCAGTGAAATGGCGGACCGCTTTGTGAAGTCGCCCGGCGATATTGTTCACGTTCAGCAGCGGGTCATGGTGACGGTGCTGGATGTGGATCTGGATCGAAAGCGCATTTCCCTTTCCATGAAGACGCAAGCCGGTGATAAAGACCCGTCTGCACCCCGGCCGACAGAAAAACGCAACACCAGGCAAAGACCGCCAAAACGGAAGCAGCCGGCCAGGCAGCCCAAAGCGCCATCCGACGCCGTGAATTCCGTTCTGGCCGATGCATTGCGAAAAAGCGGACTGTCCTGAACGTTTCCGGTTTGACAATCATCATTAAATAATACATCATGCACACAATGGTTACATAAAGGGAGTATCATGTCTTTAATCCACCTATACAACACCCCGCCATGGGAATGGCCCCGGGATGCGGGGAAAATGATATTCGCCATCTTATGCGATGAAACCCGTGACATGAAGGAACGAATCATGGCCGCGGAGCTGGCCGGTGATGTAACCGTTATCGACGACCATATGGCTGAAACCCTGCTGGCCATTCTTCAGGATAATGACCAGCCCGAGGCGTTGCGGTGCCAGGCCGCCATCTCACTGGGGCCTGTGCTTGAGGAGACCTTCCTGATGGATGAAGACGATATGGAGGGTTTCGAAGACGAGATGGGGTTATCAGACCGAACTTTTGAATCCATTCAGCATGCCATGCGAAACCTTTATGTGGATGCCGGCGTGCCGCAGATTGTCCGGCGGCGGGTGCTTGAGGCGTCGGTCCGGGCGCCGTCAGAATGGCACCGTAACGCGGTACGGGCGGCGTTTGCCAGCGGCGACCATCACTGGCAATTAACGGCGGTTTTCTGCATGGGGTATGTCAATGGCTTTGATGAACAGATTCTTGAAGCCCTGCAGGACGATCAAAAAGGCATTCGGTATGAAGCAATTTGTGCGGCCGGCAACAGGGGGCTGACCACCGCCTGGCCCTATATCGCAGCCATACTCGAGGATAAAGAGGCCGATAAGGACCTGTTGTTGGCGGCCATTGACGCGGTTGCCACCACGCACCCGGAAAGGGCCGAAGAAATTCTGGCCGGGCTTCTGGATGCAGATGACCAGGATGTTGCCGATACCGCACTGGAGAGCCTGTTCATGTCCAATGCGCTGCTGAATCTGGATGATGAGGACCTGGATGACTTTATTGATGAAGATGATGATATTCTCTGACAATATTCGAGTAAATCAATGATTACATGGTTGAAAAAAATCTCCAGCAGTTTTGGCCGGTTTACACAAAACGTGACAGACAGGGTGTTGGGCGGCACCTACGACCATTTTCTGGCCCATTTACCCCGAAACAGCGGCCTGATCACCAATAAACTGCTGGATGTCGTGCTGTCCAGGGTGACGGTCAGTCCCGAAAAAATCGACCGGGTACAAAACCTTGCAGACGACAGCATTATCGTCTATGTGAGCAAAAACAAGAGCAAGCTGGAGTATATCTGCTGCAACAAGCAATATCACAAATACGGGATGCCCGCCCCCGAACTGGGCATCGGTTACAACCTGGTAAGCTTCCAGCCGATTTCCAGGCTCATCAAAGTCTTCTGGGCCCATGTAGACTACTTCTTCAGGCACTTCTCCTTTCTGACCCCGTACAGAAGCCAATACTTTCAAAGAGAGTTAACCAGCGGCAAATCCGCCTTTTTCTCCCTTTTTGATGACCGGATCTTTTACCTGCGCCTGAACAAATCCAAACGCAACCCCGTGCAGGAGTTGATCAGCATTCAACGAGAGACCGACAAGCCGATCATCGTGGTGCCTCAGGTTTTCTTTTTTTCCAAACGCCCCCTGAAAACGAAACCGGGGATTCTGGACTTTCTGTTCGGCGGTCTGAGCAAAAAACCGGGGAAATTGCGCCGGCTGTTCATTCTCTTTTACAATCCCAAAAATACCTTTATCGAAATTGCCGAACCGCTCAATCTCAAGGATTTTGTCAACCAGCCGGCAAACATGCAGCTTCGCGATGAGAATCTGGCGCTGGCACTACGCCGGGTGCTGCTTTCCCGGATCAACATGACCCGGCAGCGGGTGACCGGCCCGGTCATCAAATCGCGGGAGGAGATCAAGGAAAGCATCATGGGCAGTGCCCGCCTTCAGTTGTTCATTGAAAAATTCTCCGAGGAAAACAAAAAGCCGATCCAGGAGATCAACAAGGAGGCTTACGGCTATCTGGACGAGATTGCGGCCAATTACAGCATGAACTGGCTTATGGTATATGATATGATTCTCACCTGGATGCTGAACCATATCTTTGACGGCATGGTGGTGGACCAAGAAAATATCACCAAACTGAAGACTATCTCCGAAACCGTTCCGCTGATTTTTGTACCAACACACAAAAGCCACCTGGACTATCTCGTACTGTCCTATGTGCTCTATTACAATAAAATCGCATGTCCCCATATCGCAGCCGGCAAAAACCTCTCATTCTGGCCCCTTGGACCTATTTTCAGAGGCGGGGGGGCCTTTTTTATGCGGCGGACATTCAAAGGGCAGAAACTTTACGCCAAAGTCTTTATGGAATATATTTACAAAATCCTGGAAGAAGGATTTTACATCGAATTTTTCCTTGAGGGCGGCCGCAGCCGGAGCGGAAAGATGCTGTCTCCCAAAACCGGCCTGCTCTCCATTATACTGGATGCCTATAATGAAGGCGCCTGCAAAGATCTGATTTTTGTGCCGGTGAACATCGGGTATGACCGCATTATTGAAGAAGCCTCCTATATCCACGAAATTGAAGGCGGCGAAAAGAAAGCCGAAAACCTGCCCCAACTGATCAATGCGCGAAAATCCCTCAAGACCCGTTATGGCAAGGTCTATGTCAACTTTAATGAACCGGTATCCCTGAACCAGTATCTGTCCAGGATTCAGTCCGATCTGACGGCCATGCAGCCCGAGGAGAAAAAGAATTTTATCAACAGCTTTTCCCGGATGCTCACCAAACGGATCGATGACGTAACCACGGCGACGCCATACGGCATTGTATCCGCCGCCATTCTTAACTGCCCGCGGAAGCGTTTCACCTATGATTATCTTATGTCCATCATGGAGACCTATCTCTTTTACCTCCAATCCAGGGAGGTGAAACTGGCCGATACCATTACATCGGATCATGCCTATGCATTCGGCAATGTGCTGGAGTCCTTTGAGAGCCGGAAATTCATCGAACAGCTTCAGATCGACAGTGACAAAAAGAACCCCCTGTACATGGTCAATGAGGATAAACGGCCGGCCATGGAATATTACAAGAACAACTGCATTTACTTTTTTGTGCCGGCTGCCTATATCGCCCTGGCCCTGATGCAGCTTGAATCCTTCCGGTTTGCCAGCAGAGATCTTTATAAAGAGTATAACTTCCTTGAATATTTCTTTAACAAGGAATTCACCCCGAGTATTGAAAAAACCACGGAACAGATTATCCGGTCGTGCATCAAGATCTTTATCAATGCCAATATGATTATTCCCCATGAAACAGAGCCGGACACATACAACCTTACGGCAGAGGGTTTGAAAAAGCTGCAATTGTTTGCGGGTTTTCTCTTTTCCTATTTCGAGTCATATCTTATCGCCCTCACCTATATCAAAAATGAATCGGATGCGCCGGAAGAAAAACCCGACCCTAAAAAGATTCTCGCCCATGGCCGCAAGATGTTTAAAAACAGCCAGATTGAGCGGCTGGAAGCCGTCTCCATGATCACTATTAAAAATGCTTATCAGTTCTTCAGGGATGAAGAGATTATCGGCAACGAAGATCCCACAAAAGCAGACTTTTATGAGGATAAAATTCTGAAGTATCTGACACTGCTGGCATGATGACAGATGGCTTGATAAAAAATGGATAACATCGAACCCGGCTGGAAAGCCCTCATTCTTGCGGCGGGGCTGGGCACCCGCCTGCTGCCCTATACCCGGCATACCCCCAAACCGCTTTTCACTATCAACAACCGCCCCCTGCTGGGCATTATCATCGACCGGCTGATTGATGCAGGATGCGGACATATTGTTATCAATACCCACCACCTGGCCCATAAAATCGAAACGTTCGTGGCAACGCAAAAATACGGGATACCCATACAGACCCGGCATGAACCTGATATTCTCGGCACGGGCGGAGCAATCCGGAACATGGCGGATATCGTGACCGACCGGCCGTTTCTGGTGATCAACAGCGATATTTTTACGGATATTGATCTGGCCGGCGTCTTTGCGTTTCATGCCGGTCATGACAATCCGGCCACCCTGGTGCTCCATGATTATGCGGTCTTTAATACAGTTGCCGTGGATAAAAACAACTGTATTACCGGATTTGCAAGAGGCCATGAAACTGAAACAACCGGCCCGGCCGGTACCCGGGAGCTGGCATTCACCGGTATCCATGTAATGTCACCGGAGGTGCTTAACTGGACGGGAAACACTCACGGATATCTTGACATCATCACCGTCTACCGGAAGATGATCAAGGCCGGAGTCTGCCTGCGGGCATATGTGGTAAACAACCATCAATGGCATGATATCGGTACACCGGCATCCTACACGCAGACGGCACTTGCTGCGATGGCACAGGCGGCTTTCCAGCAAACCTCCGGTAAGACGGGTGAAATCAAGCTATCCCCTGTTGCGCCGGACGGCGCTGATACATGCTGGTGGCGCGTTGTTTGCCACAATCAGACAATGATAGCCTGCGACCGTGGCATTCGAGAAACCGATGCTGTCACGGAAACCGATTCGTTTGTTTTGATTGGCCGCCATCTGGAAGAGACCACTGTCGCGGTTCCCAGGATACATCTGGCCGACCGGTTTGCCGGTATTGTTTTGATGGAAGACCTGGGCGACCGCCATCTTCAGACTCATTTACAGACAATATGGCGCCAGCAAGACGATATTGAAACGGTGTTCGCGATTTACCGGCAGGTGATTCATCAGCTTGTCAAACTGGCAACAAACGGCCATCAAGGGTTTGATCCTGCCTGGACCTGCCAGACCCCGGCCTATGACAAACCGCTGATTCTGGAAAAGGAATGCAACTATTTTGCCCGGGCGTTTCTTTCAGGTTTTCTGGGTATGCCTGATATGACCGAGTCACTGGCCGGAGAGTTTGAGATTATTGCGGACATGACCCTTGAACATGCCGTAAATGGCCTGATGCACAGGGACATGCAATCCCGGAATATTATAATAAAGAACGGCACGCCTTATTTCATTGATTTTCAGGGCGCCCGCACCGGCCCGGTCCAGTATGACCTGGCCGCCCTGCTCATTGATCCTTACACCGCCCTGCCGGATGGTTTGCAAACCGAACTTCTGGACCACTATCGGCAGCAGCTTGCACGTGTCCTGGATTTTGACGAATCGCGGTTCAACACCGGGTATGCATGCTGTGCCGTCACCCGAAACCTTCAGATTCTGGGGGCCTTCGGATTTCTGACCATCCAAAAAAACAAGCCCCAATTCAGCGCCTATATTCCAGATGCCGCCACCAGGCTTTTAACCCGCCTAAAACACCTTGAAACCGTCATAAAAACGGCATTCCCGCGATTAACAGAAGTGGTTGAAAAAGCCCTGGCAATTATCAGGGAAAAATAAAACAAGTTTTGTGTTGGGTTTCTGATCCGGGACCGGAATGACGGGTGGTAGGTTGGGTTGAGCGGCGCGAAACCCAACACATGGAAAAGACCATGTTTTATGTTGGGTTTCATTGCATTCAACCCAACCTACGGGGTTTTCGTGGTTGGGGTTAGCGGAGGATGTCGCTGTTGGTGGCGAGTTTTTTCTTGATGTGGGCGATTCCCTTTTTGAGGTCATCGTTTTCCGCCTTGAGTTCCTTGACCGCCTCGATGAGCGGGGCCACGAGCTTGGAATAGGCCACGGATTTGTAACCGTCCTGGGAATCGGTTTTGACCACCTCGGGGTACACCTTTTCCACTTCCTGGGCAATCACGCCGAGCTGGGGGCTTGGGTCTTTGTCTTTGTCTTTCCATTCAAAGGTCACCCCGCGGAGCCGGGAGACCTTGTCCAGGGCGCTGGTGCAGGTGGTGATGCTGGTTTTGAGGCGGCGGTCGGAGGATTCGTCTAATGTGCCAGCTATGTACATATTGCCACTTGGGAACTGATCCGGGACCGGAATGACGGGTGGTAGGTTGGGTTGAGCGGCGCGAAACCCAACACATGGAAAAGACCATGTTTTATGTTGGGTTTCATTGCATTCAACCCAACCTACGGGGTTTTCGTGGTTGGGGTTAGCGGAGGATATCGCTGTTGGTGGCAAGTTTTTTCTTGATGTGGGCGATTTCCTTTTTGAGGTCATCGTTTTCCGCCTTGAGTTCCTTGACCGCCTCGATGAGCGGGGCCACGAGCCTCGTAGGTTGGGTTGAGCGCAGCGAAACCCAACATTTGGGGCGGTATTGTTTTATGTTGGGTTTCATTGCATTCAACCCCCATCACGGGTTTTTTTAAACCACGGAAAGCACGGAAGGGGGCTGTTGGCGTTGCCTTTCCGTGTTTTTCCGTGGTTTTTATGGTTTTTGTGTTGGGTTTCGCTGCGCTCAACCCAACCTACGGTGCTTGTTGTCAGGTATGTCGGCGTGTTTTACTGGTGTAGCATCCCTCCTCCCGGTTTGTGTTTGAGGGTGTGTAAAATTGTCACGCTTTTAAGGAATAGGAAACCCGGGGTGGAAAAGTCAATGAAAATTTCGGGGAAATTGTGAAAAATATGCGTTTCCAGGCAGGAGCGTGGGGACCAGTGGAGCAGTTGATTACGACAACGACAACGACAACGATCACGAAGTGCCAGAAAACAGTTCCAGGTGCGTGGGGGGGGAGGGGGAAAATCTGAGGTTGAACCCTTTTTTACGCGGGGATGAACTATTGACACAAGCGCTGTCATCTGATAGCTGATATCAGATACTTCAGTGAACTAGCAGGTGAAATTGGGCTTTTTACGAAGCTATCAAGGATGATGGTCTCGTAAAAAGTCAAATTTGGAACGGCAAAGTAAAAAGTTCAAGTTCGAGGCGCGCAAATCTTGAGGAATGGAGCGTACTTAGCAGTACGTGACATGACGAAAGATGCAGCGCAACAAAGAAATTGGACTTTTTACGAAGCCGTCAAGGATAATGCATGTACACGGAAAACTACATCAATTCACTTCAGGCCGAACTGCTGGAACTGGTTGAAAACCGGCTCACCCCTGCAGCCTTACGTTACGGATACAGCGATTCCCCGCTTGAGACCAACATCAAATGGCGGCCACTGGTGCTGATTGTCGGCAATTATTCATCCGGTAAGTCCACCCTGATAAACGATTTTCTGGGCGCTGACATTCAGGCCACCGGCCAGGCCCCCACGGACGACTCTTTTACGGTCCTGACGTGCGACGAGACGGCACTGGATGAAGACGGCATCCGGGTGACGGACCAGCGGGACGGCAAATTCCTTCTTGCCAATAAAGACTTCCCGTTTGAAGGCCTGAAAAAGCACGGTCAGCAGTTTGCCGCGCACTTCTGCATGAAAAAGGTAAATGCTCCGTTTTTAAAACATTTTGCCATTATCGACACCCCTGGCATGCTGGACAGTATTACCGAGCGGGACAGAGGCTACGATTACCAGAAAGTTATCGGTGATCTGGCGCATATTGCGGATCTCGTGCTTGTTCTGTTCGATCCGCACAAGGCCGGAACGGTTCGGGAGGCACACATCAGTCTGCGGGATACCCTCCCGGCCAAAACCTTTGAAGACCGGGTACTGTTTGTGCTGAACCGGATTGATGAATGTGCGTCTCTCAACGATCTGCTCAGAGTTTACGGTACCCTGTGCTGGAACCTTTCACAGATTACCGGCCGAAAGGACATCCCTCCGATCCGGCTGACCTATTCCCAGCGGGCCGCTGCCGGATCGGACGCTACCGGCAATCCGTCTGCCAGCTATCTCTCATACCTTGAGAATCAACGGGAAGAGCTCAAGGCGGCGTTAATGCAGGCGCCCCGCTATCACCTGGACCATCTGGCCACTTTTCTTGAGGTACACAGCGAACGGCTGGCCCACCTGCTGGAAGCGCTGGTGGCTTATGGCCGGAACCGTCGCACCGCCGCCATTAAATTCACCCTGACAGGACTTTTTGTGGCGCTCCTGACCGGCGCAGGGGGCGGGTTCGCCATGTTTGAAGGCGGGTTGGCGGCAACACCGACACTGTTCTACATCTCCGCCGGATTTGTTACCACTGCCGTATTCATGCTGTGGATAACGATTCTCCGGAAATACTTCATTGCCCGGTTTCACAAACGGCAGCTTAAGCTTGCAGACAGCCTGACCCCTCTTGAAAACCAGTATCGCAAGGAAACCTGGCAGGCCGTCAAAAAAACAGCGCTGAACTTTTTGAAATCAACCGGCGGCCGGTTTTCTCTGGGCATGGCAAAGCAGGAATATGCCGTTATTGACGACATTTCCACGGATGAAACCCGCGAAGTCCGTGAAGCACTCAATGAAATTTCCGCCCTTAAAAACGGCGAGGCATTTGATCCGTCGTCGGCCTACCAGGCGTTTCTTCAACGCAAAGCCATGCTGGAAGCAGAAGAAGACGGAATACCATGACCTTTCTGAACGCCATTCCGGCCCTGGCAAAGACAGCCGTGATCTTTGCCTATATTATTCTTGCCATACGGAAAAAGATGTCACTGGCAAACGCCTTTGCCACGGGATCCCTTTTTCTGGCCCTGTTATTCACACTGCCTCCGATTGATACGATCCAATCCATACTGGCGGGCGTTTTTGACCCCAAAACCTTAGCCTTGTGCACCATCATTGCGCTGATACTTGTGCTCAGCAGCAGCCTTGAAGAGTGCGGACAGTTGCGCCGGCTGCTTGATAATTTTCAGGGCCTGGTCACGCCGCCCCGGCTCAACCTCTCCATATTCCCGGCCCTGATCGGGTTGCTGCCCATGCCCGGGGGCGCTGTATTCTCCGCACCAATGGTAAAAGAACTGGGGGAGCGATTCAGGCTTTCACCGGCTCAACTGAGTTACATCAATTACTGGTTTCGTCATATCTGGGAATACTGGTGGCCCATGTATCCCGGTGTGTTGCTGGCCACCCTGCTGGCGGATATCAACCTGGTTCTCTTCATCGGTGTCATGATCCCTTTCACCGTCGTCGTGGTCTGGCTGGGCTGGCTGCCTGTTCGCAAAACCAGACTGGTGACAGCAAACACCGGCGACGGAAAGGGGCGAAAACGCGTCAGCCCCTTTATACGGGAGATCACCCCCATTATGGTCGTGATCGTTCTGGGGCTCGGCCTTGGATGGATAATTTCTGTGGCAGTGCCTTCCCTGACCGTGGCCAAAGAAACCGGTCTTGTTATTTCTCTATGTGTGGGCATTGCCATGGTCTGGAAGATGAATCATATTCCCGCGGACCGGATGATAAAGCTCGCCACGAACCGCCATATGGTGAATATGGTTTACATGGTGGCGGCAATCCTGGTCTTCAAGCAGGTGCTGGAAGACAGCGGGGCGGTGGCGGAAATTTGCGATGAACTGCTCTATCTCAACATTCCCTTTTATCTGATCTGCGGGGTACTGCCCTTTATCGTTGGCATTTTAACGGGTATTACCATTGCCTTTGTGGGCAGTGCGTTCCCGATTCTTTTGTCGCTGATTGACGCCCATGGAAACACCGGGCTGATGATTCCCTACATGATGCTGGGACTGTCGTGCGGGTTCGCCGGTGTGCTGATATCGCCGGTGCATCTGTGCCTCTTGCTATCCAACGAATATTTCGGCACCAACCTTCGGGCGGTCTACCGGTTTCTGTGGCTGCCTTGCCTGTGTATTGTTCTTTGTGCTTATATCTATTTTTTTCTGTTACGGATGGTGATGGCTTCGTAAAATATAAAGTCAGCGTGCGGTCTGCTGGTAGGCTTGAATAAAAGCGATCACCCGGTCACATTCTGCCACCAGGGCGGCAAATAACTTTGGTGCGTCTTCCAGGTTACCTGTCTCGCCTGATGTCTCAAGGTTGTATGAGGCATCGGCGGCATCGGCGGCAGCCAGATAGCGGAGGGAGCCTTTCAGCTTGTGGGATGCAATCTGCAACTCCCGGCTGTCTCGGGCTTTCATGGCGCTCTCGATCCGTTTCAGCATACCGGGTATATCTTCGACAAAATCATTAAAACAATCCAGAAGCAGCTCCTTATCGCCATCCATTACCGCCAGGGCTTCATCAATGTCTATCGGGGTTGACCGGCTCATAATGTATCCAGGATAATCCAATAACGTTAAAAAAACGTTTGTGCTGTTTTGTTTTTATGGGATTTGAAAAGAAGCGCTGAATCAAATAATTGATTATAGCATAAAGAGCAGGCGTTTACAACGGGAATAACGGCGCGGTCACTGTACAATATTTTTGATCTTCTCGCACAATACCGCGTGAGTGCAAACCTCGTAATAGAGCTTCCGGGTCTTCTCTTTAACTTCCAGGGTATCGGGATCCAACACTTCGATTCTCCCTTCACGAATAACAATGCGTTGATATTTCCCCGATTTGGTCGGGAAAATTCCTGTATGAAAAGTAAGTTTTTCCGACCCGATCTCCGGTATCACCAGATCGACGCTTTTCAGGTCAATCTCGTTTTTCAATTTTTTAAATGCGGCCGTTTCCAGCTCAATCCCGTTGACGTTGTATCGGAGATATTGCACATCTTCCGATCCGCTTTGGCCGACGCCGGCATCCGTTTCGTCCGCCTGGTATACAAAAAGATTAAAAACCGTTTTCCGGGATGAAAAATAATGCCGCAACGATTTGGTGCAGCCGGAAAGCCTGTCTGCACGGTTGATTGCCGATGAGATCATAATCTGGTTGTCGCCGTCAAACAGAAAAGCCGGGGCGGTATTCATATGACAAATTCCGATCCCCTGCTCAAGCACCGGCAACTGGTGCTTTTTACTTTTTATATTGTAGCGTTGAACGATTTTGAGAATCCGCATGGCAAGACCGCATGCCCGGGCCACGCTGTACCATCCTTCCGGTGTATTTGCCTCCTCCAGAATGGAAAGAATCAGGGCATCACCTTCAATGAAAACTTTGGATGCCCCGTACTCCGGCAACAGTTTATTAATGGGGTCAAAAAAATTAAGGCTGAAATACGAGGCGGGGTTTAACTTTTTCCGGCTCAGTTGACTGGTGATTTCCGTAGATCCGCGTACATCCGCCTTGATGATCACATGATTAATGACTGGCTTGCTCTCAAATGCGCGTTCCCGTGGGCCCAGAAACTCATAGAGCGTGTTGTTGACACGCGACAGGTTTGCCGTCTTTTCATCGGCCACCACATTAATCCACTGCAGGCTTTCCTTTAAAATATTGAAGTTCTGGAAATCCCGGTGATAGGTGGCAAATTTCTTTAAAAAACTGAGCAAGTGGTCCTTTTGGGTCTTATTTGACAGCCGCTTGATACGGTTTTCCGTTTTTGCAAGCGGCTTCATCGAAAACGACTCACCGGCGAGATTTTTCAACCGTTTTAGTTTACCGGTTATCTTTTCCCGCTCAGCCGGAGTGGTCAGATAAATCAACAGGTCATGGGGAAGCAGCGGTGGACAATACGTCTCAATGATCGGCTGCATCTCGTAATAAGCGACAATCGCTTTCAGCAGCCCAGCCTTGGAGGCCTCCCTGAAAAAGACGTCCAGCAGGTTATTCTGTATGGTTGCTGTCTTCTTAAGCCGGGCACGTTTTTCTCTCGGGGCTTTTTTCTGCTTTGCCTCTTTCAGTTGGGCTTTTGTCTGCTGGCTGTCAAACAGCACCGCAACATTATTCACCCAGCAGAGCATTCCATCGATGCGCTGATCGATGCCTTCCGTTCCCGCATCATCGGGATTATCCGGTGCGACGGGGGCATCACTGAAAAAAGCATCGTCGCCATCATCATAAACACCGGAAAAATCCTCAGGCGGTTGCTCTGTATCCTCCACCGGTGACCCGTCATCGGGGAAGAGCATCGTCACATCGTCGGCTGATTTAATAAACCGTCTTAAAAGGCTCAGCAACTCATCATATCGAACAGGGTCTTCAAACCGATGGCCCAACAGCACGTATTCATCAATCATAAAAAAATCATCGATTTCACCATCGATGAAGAGGACCGGATTCATGAAAAACTCCCTGGGAAGGGCAATATCCTTGCCGAAGTTGGCAATAGAGCCCTTTTCCAGGTCCTCGGCCCATGCCTTGAGGATGTGCTGAAAAATGTCATGCGCCGTATCCCGCATGATCTGCGTGCGTTTCTGTTGAACCGCAGCCATCTCCTCTTTAATGTGAAACACTGCGCTGAGATCATGGGAGTGGCTTATTTCATGTTTGCGAATAAGCTGCTTGTAATTGTGAAGCACTTTATCAAAATGAACCGTCATTTCGTCAAGCAGGATTTTGGCGATTGCGCCCTGGGCCAGGAAAAGGATTTGCGGCTCCCGCTCAATTTTTGCGTTATTAATGGCCCCCAGCATCACGTCGGCATATTGTTTTTTGAATTCCGTCGCCTCTTTATCAATGGCAGCCGGCGTCTTGTCAAAAAGTTGAATACCGATATTCCGCACCTGCCGGGCCATGAGCATGGGGATAAGGCGGCCGGTGACTTGAAAAAACTCAGGGCTGAGAAGAACATCGTAGCGGATATTATCCACACCCGGCGAAAGACGCTCCAATCCGAAACGGATCTCGTAGCATTGCAGCGGTCCGTTCAATTTCAAAAGTGCGGTAAAGTATTTTGACAGCTTAGCCAATTTTCACCCGTTATCAACAAGTTCCATGAATTCCTTTATAGCAGACATATAGGGTTCAATGCCATAATAAAAAATCGTATTATGATCGGCGTTCTCGATCTTTATAAACTGTTTGACGGCGGATGGACATGCGTCAAACAGCGCCCGGCCATCCGAAAAGGGTATGATATGGTCATATTCCGCATGGATCACCAGCAGTGGTTTATCATAATGGGCGGCTTTCTCAAGATTCCGAAAACAACTGTCTTCTGCAATCCCCTCCCCCTCGAGATCCACACCAAGCAATCTGAGCAGCGGCAGCACCCGGGCAAACCCGCTTTCAATAATCAGACCATCAATTGCCTGTTGATTCGATGCCGCCAGTTCCAGGGCGCTGGCGCTTCCAAGAGACCGGCCCATCACTATTACGTTTCCGGTATAACCATTATCGCGCAGCCATTCTTTTGCAAACGCAAAAATGGTATGGCAGTCTGCCATCATGCTTTCAACACCGGGGGTGCCGGTTGATTTTCCATACCCGCGATAATCCACGGGAAAAAAGTTAATCCCCAGACTGGTATAAAGACCGCCGATCTCGTCATAATCCGCAACGATCTCGCCGTTTCCGTGAAAGAAAAGCACGACAGGTGAGTCATCACCGGAATGATGGAATTTTGCCCCGATAATCGTCCCGTCCTCACCCACCGGAATGGTAATATCCCGCGGCAACAGCCGGGTATCCCCTGCAATTTCCGGCTGCGGCCCGGACGCTTTCCTGGGATGAAAAAGAAAAGCGTTAACTGCAGGGCAATCGAACAATGAACAATCCCCTTTGAACCGGGAGACCATAGCAACCTCCTTCCCCTGGCCCGGCTTCGCCATCAGGTATCCGGGCGGTTATGATATCATTTCAGCCGTCCATTTTGCTTGCGCGGACCAACCGCCGACTGCGCCTGTCCACTCTTTCTAGCCCCTGCACCGGAACCATTATACCAGCTATGGCATAGAGAATAAAATTTTTTAAAAAAAATAATCTCTAACTTGACAGATCGCACTGTTTTTGGTTTGATAACTACTGTGAAGTAACATTATTGAAGGCTAAAGGGATAGATGCTGTTCAGAGTTCCCGATAAATACGACTTTGAAACGACCAAATGACGGGTGGCTGGTGAAAAAATTTTTTGAAAAAACAATTACAGTAACAGTTTTTGACGAAAATCATTACAAAAGCCGACAATACACCGTTCCACAGTATTTATCGGCTATTGCCGCCATTGTTCTGTTTCTTGGCACCGGCATGATCAGCTTCCTTTTGGTGAAGTCTTACACCATTCACAAACACACCACCGACCCACTGCTCCTGGAACAAACGATCCAGCGGCAACACAGCAAGATCGGAACCCGGCAGCATCAGCTCGATCTGCTGAGCAATAAAGTGGAACGCTTGAGAACAAAGCTCACCAAGCTTGAAAGCGATGAAAATAAAATTCGGGAAATCGCCAGAATTGAGCGTTCCATCAACCGGGAAAGCTTATTCGGTGTTGGCGGATCAAAGGAAGATAATTCCCGCCAGTCAGCTTCCGTCGGGACCGATGACAGCCCCAATTTGCCAGTGGCCCGGCAAACAAAAACGGGGCTGGGCTATCACGCCAAGGAGGATATTCACTATCATCCCGAGAAAAACCGGGTAACATTGGTACTGAACCATTCCGAACTGGCAATTAACCCCATGACGTGTATTCCTTCTATCAGTCCTGCCCGCGGCAATATCACAAAACAGTTCCAGAATTATGTTTCTCCCCTCACCGGTGAGCCCCAATTCCACAAAGGCGTTTTAATCAAAGGTGGTGGTGATGCGGGAAATGTCATTTCAGCCCCCGCCAACGGCATTGTTACATTTGCCGGAGAAAAAAAGGGAATTGGCAAAATCATGATCATTGATCATGGGCATGGTTTTTTTACGCGGTATGCAAACCTGCATACCCTTTGCAAACAAAACGGCGATACCGTTCAGCAGGGTGATATTATCGGCCGCCTGAAAACCACCGAAGAAAAGAAGCCGGACACAACAGAAATACAGGATCAGCCGGCATTGTACTATGAAGTATTATTCAACGGCGTGCCGGTGAACCCCAGAAAATTCATTGCCAATTGTCCGTTTATGATTTAAACTCTAGCATTCGGACACGAGAGGAAGGAAAGCCCAAATTGAGAAAAAGCTCAGTGAAACCAACAAGATAGGCCCCTGCATGATCGAAAAAATACTTATTGTCGATGATTCACCTGTTGCCCGCAAAATGCTTAAAAATTCAATCCCCAAAGACAAAGGATATGAGATTTTTGAAGCCACTGACGGAAGAGATGGCATCAAAAAATATCAGATCCTCAGACCGCAGGTCGTCTTTATGGACCTCACCATGCCGGATGTAGATGGCTATAAAGCACTTGAAGAAATCCGAAAGCTTGACAAAAATGCCATGGTGATCGTAACCACGGCGGACGTTCAACCTAAATCCATATCCAACGTTATGGAACTGGGTGCATTTACACTGTTGAAGAAACCGGCTAAGGCACAGATAATCGAAGAAGCACTGAGCAAAGCGGAGATGGCCCTCAAAGGAGAAAAATGAACGATCCGGCAACCAGTCAAACATCTTTTTCACAGGACGAAAAGGACATTTTACAGGAAATTATGAATATCGCCTTCGGCAATGCCACTGCCGACCTGGCGGAACTGATTGACGTCCAGGTGATTCTCAGCATTCCTGATATCCGCATCATGGGATTCACCGCACTGCCGAAGTTTTTACATGAAACGATCAATCATGGTCAGCAGACGGCTGCAACCGGCCAGAAATTCCGGGGAGAGTTCAACGGCACCGGCCTTTTGTTTCTTCCCCTGGGCGCGGAACGGGTGCTGGAGAAATTCCTGAGCGACAGCCAGCGGGACAAGCTTTCAAAACAAGAAGGCAAGGATATGCAAACAGGCCTGCTGGTTGAGATCAGCAATATCCTTATCGGGGCATGCGTAGGGAAAATTTCGGAACTTCTCAACACAGTGGTTTCTTACACACCGCCTGAGTTATTCACCGAAGGGGGCAACGACTACGAGTTCCTTCTGGAGCACTTTGATACGGAGCAGACCGCCATTGTTATGAAAACCCTTTTCCAGTTTGATCAGCAGGACTTTCACGGCCTGTTGCTGATTCTGACAAATTATGAGTCTGTCAACTGGATGAAAAAGGCACTGATCGACTTCATGCAACAATACGAAGACTGATTCATTAACATCAGGATTCGTATGAAAGAATGATGGCCTGATCCCGGCCATTCTCCTTGGCCTTATAAAGCGCGTGATCGGCCAGTTTTATCACATCCTGCGCGTCTTCACAGGTCGCGGGATCACTCAGCACCCCGCAACCGATACTGGCGGTTACCTTTAAATCCGGGTACCCTTCAATCCGAACCGCTCTGATTCGTTTCTGCAGCCGCCGGGTTATCACGTCAGCTTCGGAGTAACCGCAATACGGAAGTATGAGAATAAACTCATCCCCGCCATACCGGCCGGCAACCTTCAATTCCTCGAGGGTTTCCGTTTCCGACGACGAACCGGATCCCGGGTTAGCGGTCTCCTGATATCTGAGTTTCACATCATATTCCCGCAGACCGCTGCGAAGGATTTCCGCCACTTTTTTAATGACCTGGTCCCCCATCTGATGACCGTAATAATCATTGAACTGCTTAAAGTGATCAATATCCACCATGGTGACACTGATGGAGAATTTCTGGCGAACGGCCTGCTTGAACGCGGCGTCAAACTTTTCGTACAATGTCACATGATTGAATAAGCCACTGAGGCCGTCTTTCTGGGCAAGTTCCGCCAGCAGCCGGTTTTTTTCCTCCAAAACCCGGTTGGACACTTCCAGTTCACGATAAAGGCCTTCAAGCTGCCGGGTTCGCTCCGTAACTTCCAGTTCGAGGTTTTTTATCAAATGACGGTTCTGAACATTCAGATTCCACTTGATCACAAGGGAAAGGGCAATCTGTTTGACTTCAACCGCATTAAAGGGTTTTTTCAGAAATAAAAGGCGGTCTGTGGTCCCGAGTTTATTGACAATATCGTCCCAGGAATAATCCGAATACGCGGTGCAGATGACAATTTCGATATAAGGGTTTATCTCCCAGATCTTACCAATTGCCTCGATCCCGTTCATTCCCGGCGGCATTCTCACATCCATGAATATCAGTGCATATGGGTGGGCCGTATCGTCGCTCTTTTGTACAAGTGAAACTGCCTCTTCGCCGCTGTAAGCGTCATCAATATGGTAACAGATATTCACAAGCTCCAGTTCAGTGGAACTTGGATTTTCCGCCTCATTTGACAACTCCCCTTCATCAAACAGAATGCCCTCCAGATCAGAAAGACTGGCATTTTTTTCAGCAGATTCACATGAGAGCGTCTTTGCAAAATCATCGTGGATGGACCGGTTATCGTCCACCACCAGGATATGTGTATTCAGATCTCTTTTAAGTTCTACTTTCATTAAAACACACAAAAAGGGGAATTATCAGGTTCGTGAGTTATCAGGGATGATACCCGGTGTAGATAATTTATTATAACGCAAAACAGCCTAAATTGCAAATATTTGGCAATTGATTGTTTCAGCGTAGGGAGAGGAGAACGGTCCGGTTCCTGTCTTGAATCGGGAGGCAATGAACCGGCCCCGGCCCCATGGAGCGTTTTTTAAAGAATACCGGCTAACGGGTAATCAGCAGATCCATCAAATCGATGCGTCGCAAGTGTCTGGGATCGGCAGAAAATTCGGTTTCCATCCATTTATCGACAATTTTTCTGTTTTCTTCAGAGGAGAGTATCCGGGCCCCCAGGCACAGGAGGTTGGCTCTGTTGTGCTGCCGGCTCAGGGCTGCCATCTCCGGCGTCGTACACAATGCCGCACGGACGCCCAGAAACCGGTTTGCCATCATGGACATGCCCAGTCCGGACCCGCATATCAGAATGCCATGGGTGGTGTCATCAGCGGCCACCGACCTGGCCACCATATGGGCATAAATCGGATAATCCACGGATTTATCATCAAACGGCCCCATATCCGTAACCTGCCAGGCTGCATGATTGGTATTCAAATGTTCAATAATCTCCGCCTTTAGTTCAAAACCGGCATGATCACTCGCAATCACAAGTTCCATTCCTACCTCCTGTTATTCGGATATTTTCGCCAACCGCTCGCCTGCGATACCGCGCTGCTTCCCGATCGCTTCAGACAGACCGGAAGTACGCAAGACTTTCCGGTCCATTGTTGTTTTCAATATATCCGTTTCACCCACAATTTCAACCAAAGATTTCGCCCGGGTGATCGCGGTGTATAAAAGCGGGCGGGACAGTACCGGAGCAACACTGTCCGGCATCACCACAAATGCCGTATCAAATTCAGATCCCTGGCTTTTATGAATGGTCATGGCAAAGGCGGTTTCATGGTCCGGCAGGCGATGCGGATAAAACCCCCGCAAACCATCCACCCCCTGAAAATAGACCTGCAACACGTTGTCCGGCCCGTAAAGGGTCAATCCGACATCGCCGTTGAACAGCCACCGCTGATAATCATTCCGGACGATCACCACCGGCCGGCCGGGATACCATTCCCTTCCTGCGGCGACCCCCAGATGCTGGCGCACCATGTGTTCAATCTGCCGGTTCAGCGTAAATGCCCCATTCGGGCCCTCCCGGAGCGCACACAGAACTCTGAACGCGTCAAATCGATCAAAACAGGCGGCACGCTCATTTTCTTCAGCCATGTAAGATGAAACCCATGGAACAATTCTTTCTGCCAGTATTGGCAGCGCAACAGTGCCCCGCCCATGATGCCAGCGCACATCAGTTATCTTATCATCTGACAGAACCGCCATGGCTTCTTGAAAATCGCCATTCCGAACCGCCCGGCTGAGGCGGCTGATGCCGCTGTCTTCAGCAAACCGGAAATTGCGGTCAAGACCGATGACCGCATCGGCCGGTTGACCGGCTTCAGATGGTTCCGACTGCCCCGGCAAGTCGCCGGTTACACCAACATCGCTCAGAATCGCCTGAAAGCGGCGGGAAAACTTGTTAATCCCACCGGCCTTGCAAATATCGGCAAATATCGACCCTGCCGCGACGGACGAAAGCTGATCCATGTCACCGACCAGAATAAGCCGGCATCTGTCATGCAGCGCCGCCACGAGATGTGTCATTAACCGCAGATCCACCATGGAGGCTTCATCCACAACGACCACGTCCGCTGTAAGCTTATTTTGCCGGTTATACCGGAAACGGGCGCTGTCGGGCATGCTGCCCAGCAGCCGGTGTATGGTGGCGGCATGTCCGGGCAGTATCGCAAGATTTGACGCGGGGCTGTCAAGCGAATGCCGGGCCGTGGAGACAGCGTCTCCCAGTCGTGCCGCGGCCTTGCCGGTAGGGGCGGTCAGGACGATCTCCAGGGGGCGCTCTTCCATCCGGGCGGCGGCTTGCTCGGCCATCAATGCCAGAATGCCCGCCACCGTGGTTGTCTTGCCGGTTCCCGGCCCACCGGAAACAGCACAGAATCCATGCGTCAGTGCCGATACCGCGGCCACCGCCTGCATATTTATTCCGGCGCCAACCGACGGAAAGAGCCGTTTTATGCCGTCCGCCAGTAAATCCTTATCCAGGGGCACGGGCATCTGATACCGCTGAACAATAAAACCGGCCAGTTCATTTTCATAAAACCAGTATTGATGCAGATAAAGCCTTGCCTGATTGTCCATGATCATGGGCTTAAATTCGCCAGGTCGCCCCACCACACTGCTCTTGGAGAGAGTACCCGGCCATTGGTCAGGAGATTGAGCGGCGGATGGCAGCGTGACGGGATACCCCTCTTCCGTCAACAGCGCCTCCCCCCGTTGCAGATCAAAACACACATGCCCCCTCCGGCTGGCCCAACTGGTAAGGGCGGCCGCCGGGAAAAGGACATCTGCAGGGGTATGACCATCCAGAGCGGTCATCAATTCCGCAAACCGGATATCAAGCGCCCCCAGAACGGGGGCCAGGTCTCTTAAAGTAATGTCAAGCGCCATTGTTGTTGCGCTGCCTTTCTGCCTGATCAATAAGGTATGACGTCAGTCCGTCAATCAGTGAGACGGACGGTTTTTCCCGGTAGATACCATAATCCGGACCATGCGCCGGATCAACACCGCGCAGATAGATATAAAAAATACCGCCAAACATGCTTTCATAATCATAATCGGGCACCCGTGTCATGAGATAGCGATTCAGTGCCACGGTATAGATATGCGCCTGCAACAGATAACAGGCCGACACCATTTCGCCGTATAAGGCATCCCGGTGATAGGCGGCGGCCCGGGTCCCCAGATAATTGGATTTCCAGTCCAGAAGATAATAGTGACGGTCGTGATAAAACACCAGGTCCATAAACCCTTTCATATAACCCCGGGCCGGTGAAAATGTCAGGCGGCCCAACCGGCCGGCAAAATCTGTTTCCGGGGGAATCGCGCCGGCATTCCGATAGACCGCAGCCATCCCGTCGGCGGAAACCCGGTTCAGGGGAAAATAGAATTCAAGCTCATGGATGCGGTGATTCGCGGTAAGGGTATCCAGTCGTATCGATTCGGCACCGGCCGGCGACGGCAGGGGAATGGAAAGCACATTGGATACCATCCCGCAGACCGCTTGCTGCCAGCGGGCATCAAAGTTATACCGGGCAAGCCCCTCAACAACAAGGGTTTCCAGTTGACCCGGATCAGCGCCTGTAAAGTCGAGATTTTCAAAAATCTCATGCATGAACAACCCCGGCCCCGCACCTTTCGGAAAACGGGTGATATCCCCATAGACATCTCGCTGATCAATTTCAAGGGCCATTGCTGTCATTGCGTTTGAGGCATCTGCCTCATCAGTTAAAAACCGGTTTTCGTCCATCTGAGAAATGGCGGAAACCGGGTTTGAAAAGGGGGCCTCATTTGCCTGCCGACTCATGAATGAAAAGCTTGATACCCGCCACTCTCTGGAAATGGCACCGGAAAACCCCCGGCACGCAAGGGAGCGATCCAGCCCGCTATCTCCTGTCCGGCGCTGCCGGGCTCCCTCTTTTGTATGACCGGCCCTTGACACGGTAATCCGGCCCCCATCCTTTTCTGATATATGACAAACCGCGCTTAACCGTTCATTGATATCGACATCACTGTTCCCGCCGGCAAACAGTTCAAAAAGGGGTGATCCGGTTGCCTTGTCCGGCACATAGGCGACACAACAGCGGTTTTTTGCCCGGGTTATTGCCACATACGTCAGACGCATGGCTTCGGCAACCATTTCTTTTTCCGCCTGGGGTCCGGCAGCCGGGCGCTGTTCCTCCCTGTTGCGAAAATCAACCGTGGCACGCATATTGTCCTCAGGATCGTGAAAAACAACGGGATTGCCATCCCGCGGACGGGGCATCCCTCTCCAGAGAAACGGGACAAACACCACGGGATATTCAAGGCCTTTGCTTTTATGAATGGTAATAATACTCACCGCATGATTGTCACTCTCCAGGCGCAACGGATATTCCGTTATTTCTCTGGCATCCGGGTTCCGCTGCCGTGTGAGCCATTTAACCAGGGCTTCCGGGCCATAGTCATTGGCCAGCGCGCTCTGGTGCAGCACTTCCGAAAGATGAAAAAGGTTGGTGCACCGCCGTTCACCGTCGGGAAACCGCATCAATCTTGGCAACATCCCGGTTCGACGGACCATATGGTTCGCCATGTGAATAAATCCGTTGCGCTGCCATAAATCACGGCATTCAAAAAAGATAACGGTCTCCGACGCCATTGCAGCCCCTCCGGCTTCACTTTCATGCCCCAGAGCATCAATTGCCGCGGTGGACCATCCCATCATATCTGTGGCAAGTGCCGCCTTAACCAACCGGTCATCTCCCGGCATAAGCACTGCATTCAGAAGGAGCGTCATCTCAAAGGCTTCATGGGAATCAAACAGATTACCGGTTTTAAGTATAATGCCGTTGATATCCAGATCCGCCAGACAGTTTTTTACAATCTCAGCTTCCGCATGTCGTCGCACCAGCACTGCAATATCGGCTTCGCCAAGCGGTCTGTTGCCCAGCATCACCAGCCCCTGCCGTGCCTCGTTCACCATTGCAGCAATGCTGTCAGCCGTATCTTTTGCCACCGCCAGGTCCCAGTCGCTCTTTGTGGTGATATCCTGAAACTGATCGGTCTGAAACAACCGGATATCAATCCCGTCTGCAGATTTGCCCTCAATTGTCAGATCCGGTATCGCTGCATCAGGTGCGGGAATAACCGGATGAAACGCAATCTCCGCCACCACGAACGGGTTCTCTATTGATGCAAACAGGGTATTCACCCCCTGCACCAGGGATCGGGCAGACCGCCAGTTCCGATCCAGCGTATACGCCTTATCCGTATGACGGGCGGCCGTCAAATAGGCGAAAATATCCGCGCCTCTGAACCCGTAAATCGCCTGCTTTGGATCGCCGATATAAAAAAGCGTTGTCTTTTGACCGGCAAAAAGCCGGGAAAATATCTCATATTGTATCGGGTCCGTATCCTGAAACTCGTCGATCAATACGGCCTGATAGCGGGTCCGGACGGCCTGGTGCAAATGCCCCCCTGCATCGACTTTGAGCGCTGTATTCACTTTGGCCACAAGATCATCAAAATAGTGAATATTGCGGCGTTGCTTTCGTAAGGCCAGTTCTTTTCGGGCATATTCTACAAAATCCCGCTTCAGCGCTGTGATGCGGCGGTTAAATAAGAGCACCAATTGCTGACACACCGTCAGATGATGCTCACACATGTCAAAGAAAAAATGGGGCTCGGGGGTAAATTTCGATTTTGTTCCCTTTGTCACACCGGTTGTGGTGAATTTTTCAAAACCTTTAAACAGCAGGGGTGTCGTGCTTTCCATGGCAACATAATGATCCATGGCCGCAATCCAGCCGGAAATGCTTTTTTTTCGATATGCATTTCTGTTCAAGGACGGGGAGTCCCGGAGTATCGCCGCCACCTCATCCCGGTGCCGGGACCATGCACCGGCCATGGCATCAAAAGAGTCGCTGAAACGGTTTTCCGCATCTATCACAGCCGTCGTCAGATCACCGTCATCAGCCGTATCCGGTAACACCTTGACCGCATCCATGAGAATCCCCCCGCTTAAAAGCGAGGCAAAGGTTTCCGGAAATATTTTCTTTTCCCCAACGGCATAACCGGCAAAAAGTTGAGATGCCCGGCAGAACGTATTTCGCCAGAAGTCTGCCGCGATGCGCTGTTTGATGGCATCCTGGCTGGTAACCAGTTCGGTATCAAATAGCATGCCGCTTTCAAAGGCGTGGTCCCGAAGCAGCCGGTTGCAGAAACCATGAATGGTAAAAATGGCCGCCTGATCAAACAGCCGTATCGCCGCGCGGAGGCGGGCAAGGGCGCTTTTGCGGCGATCGCCGTGTTTGACAACCAGGCTTTGCAGTAAGGGGTCATTGGGCGGGCAATCCCCGGAAAAGGCGTCAATGGCTGCCCGCAACCGGGAACGAATCCGGTCCTTGAGTTCCCGGGTAGCTGCTTCCGTAAAGGTGACCACCAGAATACGCTCCACATCCAGCCCCCGCTCCACCACCAGCCGGAGAAACACCCCCACAATGGCATAGGTTTTGCCGGTTCCGGCGCTGGCCTCCACCAGGTTAACCCCGGAAAGCGGGGTGTTGATCATGTCAAATGGCGTGAAATTGGTCATGAGTTTAGGCTGGCCACATGTGCCTTGAATATGGGAATGCTTCAATCCACCTTTGAAATAGATTTTTCAGGTAGAATGTAAATGATTCTACAGTCAATCTCACTCATCATTTGCCTCTTGGGCGACTTTAGCGATTGCATCAAGCTTCTCTTCTATCTCTGGATCTATTTTTTCTAATGGAACATATTCTACCAAGGCATGAAAATTTTTCTTTGCCATCAAATTCTGTAAACCAAGTTTCTTAAAAAACTTTTTAAATACAGGTGTCAAAAAATCATCGCTTACTTTTGTGTCAGAATCCCATGGCGAAGGATTATCAAGAGCTTCCAGTGCATTTGTTATCTCTTCTATCGAGCTATGCATAGCTTCAATACGTCGGTCCGCCTCTGTAGAAGCAAAAAGAGGGCCAAACGAATCATCCTGAATAGCCGATCCCTTCGCATAAGCTTCCAGAGTTTCACGGTAGCATAAGTAATTTTCTATCTCCCTGCGCCTCCATGTATATCCCATGCCCTCTAACTCATTCGGCAGGGGTTGTTTAAGACGATCAAAAATAGCTATTCCTTTCAGGTTTGGGACTCCTTCCTGCAGTCCATAAAAATGTTTGAGTACATCCTTAGGCTGATCCCCCACGTATTTTACAAAAGGCCTCTCCAATGACTTTTCTGCATCTCTGTGCCCAATTCTTTGTGCAAAGGCTTGAAGGATTGCCAAGTCTGTAGCCCCTTCTAAATAAAGCACCCACTTGGTTTCTTCGGCCAAGTAATAGTCTTCAAAATTAATTTCTTTCAGCGCTTTAGCAACTTGAGTTCCACGGTCATCAATACGATGTGGATTACCAACAAAGGAAACCACCACATCTCTTTCAGCAGCTTCATTTAGCATTACCTCTGAATGGCTCGCAGCAATAATTTGATTACCGTGATCTCGTGCAGTATCCGTCAGAAGTTGATAAATCTGCCTTTGACGCAGGATTTCCAAATGAGCATCAGGTTCATCAAGGAGAAGAACAGCACCAGGATTTGCATACATATATGCAAGAACAAGCAGGGTCTGCTGCAACCCCCTTCCAGAGGATGACAAGTCGAGTCCTAAATCTCTCTCGTGGTAAGCCATTGTGATCTCTCCTCGTTCGACGATATATTGAGGTGGATCAATCTTGGCACCAAATAGTATCTTAATTTTACGAACTAATTTCTGCCAATCATCTTCTGAATTCTCATGAATTCCATAACAGAGATTGCGAAGGACTTCTGCCGTCCGTCCTTCACCCACACGAACATTAATAGCACCTTGATCCAAGCGTGTCTCGTTTGCCGCCAAGCCCGACATTGGTGGCAAAAATGCAACACGGATATTGCTGACTTCATCTGGGATAACCATCCGACTGGGATTTCGATCTTCTGAAAGACGAAGAGGGCGACAGTAAAAGGATTCATCGTTTGCATAGTCAAACTCAAGGCCACATTCCCACGCTCTATCATTAGTGACGCCCTCTGCAATAATGTCTATACGAATATTCTGCGTCACCTGTCTACCATCCGTCCTGCTAACATCCCGGACGTGTAAGTTTCGCCATAAAAGGTTAGCGTATGGCACAGGTACTGCTACCAAATCCCTGCGGTTGATAGTAACACCTGGCCGCTTTTCAGGTGTTGTTTTCCCTTGGCGTTTTTCTGTCCATTTCTTTAACCCCAGTTCCCACAGTGTCAATGCCTGTAATGCGGAAGTCTTCCCAGAGTTATTTGGACCTATGAAAACAACGATGTCCCCAAGGTCAACTTCAACCTCCCCAAAACGCTTGAAATTACGAATAGTCAGTTTAGTAATCATCGATCAATCTCCTTTGGGTTCAGACACTTGACAAATTTGGGGGCTTTTGTTGACGGCTTCGTAAAAAGTCCAATTTCTTTGTTGCGCTGCATCTCTCGTCATGTCACGTACAACTAAGTACGCTCCATTCCTCGAGATTTGCGCGCCGCGAACTTGAACTTTTTACTTTGCCGTCCCAAAATCGACTTTTTACGAGTCCATCTTTGTTGATCATGTATTTGTCGTTTGCCTCATTCTTTTTTAATATCTCTTTAAATAGATATATTAACACTCATACCAAGCCGATTATCAAACTTGTTCTCTGATACACTTTTAAATAATGGATTATAAATTATTTCTGCCAGTTCCTTAAATTCCCCGTCCAGGGGAACGGTTTTGCCAAAACCGAGCAGATAATATTCGTCAGCGCCTTCACCCCGGTAATTTGCATTTCCCTGCCATTTCTGTATGGCTTTGCTGAATGCGGCCTGTACGGGCTTGTCCCTTGCCAGGGTATCGGCATAAACAAATGCGCTTTCAGGGAAAAAATGAAGCAGACGCGTCATGCCGGTCCGGTAGCAGTGCAGCAATTGTTTGAGGATGGCCTCGCCATTGTCAACAGGATTACAGGTCAGCCACATGTCCTTTCCGGCAAAAACACTGTGCACAGGCCCGTCATCCCTGGCCCCGCAATTCAAAACCAGATGAACAATCCACTGTTGCAACCGGTCCCTGGCCTTAACATCGGCATAGCGGTACTGTAACCAGGTATCACCATAAACATTATCCACCTGTCCGCAAATACGGATATTGTCCAGCGCCAGGTCGATGGCGATGGTTGCGGGCTGCCGGCCGCCGGTATAATCGTTCAGTTGCGTCACAAAACCATAAGCACGGTCGTACAAACGCTCAAAGCTGGTTCTGCCGGCCTCGCCATGGGGCAGCCGGCCGGCGGCCCGGAGGTGGTCGTAAATGGATGCTTTTTTCTGCGCGTCAAATATCCTGTGGACGATTATCTGATTGATGGCGTACTGTTCCAGGCCGCTGATCTGAAACGGTTCGTCTTCCCCATGAACCGGGGCGTCGCCAGGCAGGTAGATGCCAAGTCGCTTATTAAAAAAATAGCGGACAGGGTGGGTAAAAAAAGCGGCAAGATCCGCCAGCGTGAGGGTATGTTCTTCTTCTACGATGTTCCCGGGTGTTGCAGAAATACCTTCGTCAAACACGGGCGGAACCTTGTCAGGCGCTATCAATCGCTTGGCGGTCTCGCAAAAATCCGCGTCATAGCCGAACAGCCGGTCGCCGGTAAAATAGTCTGGATGAAAGGGCTGAAGCCGGTGGTCGGTTCTGATATAAGCGGTGATGTCACCGGACGTTTTCACATAAAACCGGTCATTGAGATAGTCCATCAGTTCACTCACCAGGACGGACGGCGGCGCCGGGCTGTTGTCTTGAATATCACTGCCCGTGTAACTGATATAAAACCGCTTGCGGACGGACAGCAGGGTTTCCAGGAACAGATACCGGTCGTCATTCCGCCTTGAACGGTCTCCCCGTTTCGGGGCTTTTGAAATAAGATCGAACCCCGGCGGCGTAACATGACGGGGATAGTCGTCAACGTTCATCCCGAGCAGACAGATGACAGGAAACGGAATGCTGCGCATGGGTAAAAGAGAACAAAATGTCGCACCGGCTGATAGAAAAGGCGTGCCGGCTCCGTGCTTCTCCAGGTGGCTCATCAGCCATGCCCGGATCACCGCCGGGGAGATCGATTCATCAAACCCCGGCTCCCAACATCGTGTGTTCAGCCGGTTAAAGACATCCATCAGCATCTGCACATCCGCCTGGGTATCGCTGTCCGCCAGAACAAACGTGTCCAGCAAAGAGACGAGCAAATCACGCCATTGCGCAGCAGTGTGCTGCTGGTGAAATTTGTCTTTGAATGCCATGAGTGTCTGCCAGAAAACAATCAGTTTTTCCAGCACATCGGCATCGCCCGCGTCAATCTGGTCACAGGGCAACATCCCGGCAAACAGGCCCGCCCCCTCGCCTGCCATGGCATATCCCAGCATCATGCTGTTAATGCCGGCGGTCCAGGTGTTTTCGTCAAACCCCGGCAGGCCCATATCCCGTTTAAAGGCGCCGTCAATGCCCCAGCGAATATTGACTGCATCAATCCACCGTGTCATCACCGCCAGATCTGCCGCACTGATATCAAAACGCCGGCGGATAAAAGCCGGTTCGAGCATATCCAGCACATCGGTCACGATAAACCGGGAATCAAAAAAATCAAAAAACCGGACAACGGTTTCCGCCATCAAACTGACCGCCCTCGGGCTTCTGTCGGCAATGGTGTATGGGATCATGGGAGCCGACCGGCCCCCTGCTCCGGCAGCCGGCTCGAATACCGCCTGTATATAGGGTGAATAAGTCTCTATATCAGGCGCCATAACAAGAATGTCCTCCGGCCGGAGCGAGGGATCGGCTTCAAACATGGCCAGGAGGTTGTCATACAGGACCTGTACCTCCCGCATGGGGCCGTGGCAGGCATTGATCATCACCGAACCGAAACCCGGCTTGCATGTTTCAGGAAAGGCTTCAAATTCCATCGTCTTCTGCGGACCGTGTGTTTCCACGGACTGCAGCGCGAGAATATCCTGCTGGATGGCAGTCAACAGGGTTTCCCGGCCGGGATCAACAAACCGGGAATTCTCTTCACAGTCATATTCGGTCAGCATATCAAAAAAATCACGCCCCACCATCCCCATAGCACCGAGCAGAGAATTGGCTTCAAGGTGCAGGTCGCTTTGATCGATATTGCGGTCTGCCGCCACATGCTCGGCTCTTCTCACCTCCCTGCCGGACGGGATATCTCCCCAGTACTCCCGGCAGGGATTTAATAAAAACAGGTTGACCGTTGCATAGCGGGAGATGGCCGACAGCATATGCAAATGGAATTCCGGGAGCGTTGAGATGCCGAATACCGATACCCGTTCGGGGAAAACCGCGACATCGGTTTCCCCCTTTTCCACGGCCTCCAGGAACCGTCGCCAGATCCCTGCCCGGTGTACCTGGTGTCCATCGCCGGTCAGGGTCTTCCACAACCGGGCCTGCCATGCTGCCTGCGGATCTTCGGGGACTGCTCCCGACTCCCACTGGAAAATCATCTCTGGCCGGAAAACAAGATACTGATCAAAGGTATCCGCGATTCTGGCGGCTAGTTGATATCGTTTCAGTCCTTCGCCGTCATCTTTCATATAGGCGGCAAGCAGGGCAAACGGCCCGGTTGGTGTGGTTTCCCGGAGAATCGCCATGATCCGCCAGGTCATTGTTTCCACATCAAACGTGGCCAGATCGGACATGGCTTCAGGAAAGGCATTGCCCAGATATTCGTATAAAAAGGCATTGGGAAAAAGGAAACGGGTATTGGCACAGACGGTGTTGGCCCGGGCAATGGCCATGGAAAGCCATCGTTTCATGCCCACACTCTGCACCAGGATGATCTCTTCTGCAAGAGGAGATGCCTTTGGATGACGCAGTTCCCTTGCCAGTGCATCGGCAAGAACCTCCATCCGGTTGCTGGTGAAAAGCTTAATCGGCATGAGTCAGATTAAATTTGATGGTCTCTAAAAAATCTCTTTTCAGGCGGCAACGTAAAAAGTACAAGATCCGCTTATGAATCGAGCGTCGCTGCATCTTGAGGAATGGAGCGTACCTGGTTGTACATGACATGGCGAGAGATGCGGCGCAACGCAGATATTGGACTTTTTACGTTGCTGTCTTTTATTCTTCCGGAAACCTCTCCAGCCGCTCATCAAGCTGAACACCCAGCGTATTCAGGGCCATGGATACCATGTTGTACTGGCCCACGGTAAAAATCAGATCGATCATCTGCCGGGTGTCATATTCGTTTGCCAGGGTGTTCCAGGTATCGTCCGTAATAAACGCATCTTCGTACAGTTCGTCCACAGCCCTTAAAAGGGTGGCTTCAAACGGGGTCCAGGCCTCGGCATCCGGCCCTTCGGTTATCCGATGGATTTCGTCGTCGGTTAACCCCGCTTTTCTGGCGACTTCCACATGCTGTCCCCATTCATATTCGGCGCGGCAGAGCCAGCCGATGCGCAGGATAAGGATTTCCCGTTCCCGGGGCGGTAATGTGGAACCCAGCAGGACATGACTGCCAAACACAAGAAAATTTTTTAAAAATTCCGGATGCCGGGCCAGAGTGGCAAATATATTGTCAGCCCGGCCGTCATGCTTATCCGCGGAAAACGACAGCAGGGCCCGGGTTTCATCATCCAGTTCATCCGGTGTGACCGGGGGGATGCGTGGGGTGGATAATCGCATAGGTTCCTCCTTTTTAATCTGTATCTTTTCTCGACTCACCCACACGCAAAAATGCCACAATCCGGTTAAAAAAGCAATACGCCACATTCTGATGGCACATTCTGATGGTTGACACAACTGATCGGGGTTGCTATAGAAACGTATTGAATGGATGTTCGAAAAAGTATTGCAGGAAATTGGGGGTGGCCACCATGACAGATCAGGATATCCGCTGGACGCAGCGATTCAGCCATTTCTCAAAGGCGTTTTCAAGGTTAAAAGAAGGCGTAGACCTTGCCGGGGAACGCAGACTGTCTAATCTGGAAGAGCAGGGGCTTATTCAGGCTTTTGAATTTACGCATGAACTTGCCTGGAGCACACTGAAGGACTTTCTTGAAAGCCGGGGCGTCCAGGGTCTTTACGGGTCCAGAGATACAACCCGCGAAGCTTTTAAAAACGGCCTCATTGAAGATGGTGATGCCTGGATGGAGATGATTCAAAGTCGCAATCTCACATCCCATACCTATAATCAGGACATTGCCGCGTCCATTGCCGATGCCGTCTGCCGGGTATATTTTGATCAGTTCCGGCTGCTGCTGGACCGCTTTGCCCGGCTTCAATCCCAAGAGACAGCATGAAGTTCGGCCTGAACGAAAAAACGATAGAACAGATTCATTCCGCTTTTGCCCGGTATCCCCAAGTGAAAAAAGCCGTCATATACGGCTCCCGCGCAAAGGGAAATAACAGTAAGGGGTCTGACATTGACCTGACCCTTATGGGCGGATCTGACCTGACGGTGCGCGTACTATACCGCATTATGGACGATCTTGAGGCATTGCCGGTTCCCTATTCATTTGATATTTCCATCTATCACCAGATTGATGACCCTGATGTAATTTCCCATATCGAACGGGTTGGCCTGCCTTTTTATGAAAAAACCTGATTGATGGTTTTGTGACAGGCAGCACCGAAAAAGCGTGTCCGCCTTCTCGGTGCCACCCGTTGAATGACATCAATTCTTTCCCAGTCAGCTACTTCTTCAGCCCGAAATCCACCCCCCAGGTTTTCAGGCCGGCAACGCCGGCGCCCACGCTGACATTATCGGTCAGGCCGGCGGCATCCAGGTTTAACTGGGCTTCATAAGATCGCACGCCGGTATTGCAGACCAGCACCACTTTTTTATCTTTTGGCACCTCGTCTATGCGGTCGGCCAACTGATCATGGGGGATGCTCTTCCAGAAATCCGGGAATGCGTCCTCAAAGGGCTGTGCATCGGCGTTTGCCCGACAGTCGAGAAAAATTGTATTGTCACAGTTTTTGTCCTGCCAGCATGCCTGAAACTCCTCCATGGTCATGGGCTTGTAACGGCCATCCAGATAGTTGGCGGCGGCATTGCCCAGCGCGTTCACAATATCCATGGCCGAGGCAAAGGGCGGTGAATAGGCAATTTCCAGGTTACTGATTTCATCAACTTCGGGCTTGTATTTCAAAATGGTGGCCACCGCATTGATGCGGGCCAGCATACCGCTGTCCTTGCCGCCGAATCCCTGAATACCCAGGACCCGCCGGGTCTTCTGATCCACCACCAGCTCCAGGTAAATAATTTCTTTTTCTATATAAAAATGGGCCCTGTCAAACTGGGCCACCTGGATGCCCACGGCATCAAAGCCCTCGGCTTTTGCCCGGTCCACCGTCAGGCCGGCCCCGGCCAGGGCTTTGTCAAATATTTTGACCACAAAACTGCCCACAGCCCCGTCAAGAGTGGCCTCGCCGCCGGCAACATTGGTGCCGATCACCCTGCCCTGCCGGTTGGCCATGGACCCCAGCGGGTAATACCCGGGCTTTTCTGTGATAAGGTTTTTTACAGAAGCACAGTCCCCGCCTGAATAGATGTCCGGGTCGGATGTCTGCATATGTTCGTTCACCATGATCAGTCCCTGAGGGCTCAGTTCAAGCCCTGCATCTTTTGCCAGGGCGGTGTTGGGCACCACGCCCACGGACATGATTACCAGGTCCGCATCCAGGGTGCGTTTGTCGGTTTTGACGGCGGATACAGCCCCGTCCTTTCCGACAATCGCTTCAACCCGCTCCCCCGTATAAACCTTAACGTCGTTTTCTTCAATGGCCCGGGTTGCCATAGTGGCAAAACTGCTGCTGACAAAACCCGGCATGATCTGATCGGTGACCTCCACGATGGTGGTGTCGATCTCCCACATATCAGCCAGCGCCTCGGCCATCTCAAGACCGATAAACCCGCCGCCCACCACCACGGCCTTTTCAATATTACCGGCTGTAACAAGCTCTTTAATGCCGATGGCATCGTGCATGTTGGCAGCGGTATACACATTTTTCAGATCTTCGCCCGGCAGGTTCAGATGCCGGGGGGACGTACCGGTGGCAAGGACCAGCTTGTCATAGGCCAGGGATTCTGTGGTACCGTCCTTTTTTTCAATGGTCACGGTTTTGTTTTCCCGGTCAATAGACGTTGCCATGGTACCGGTGAGGGCGGTCACGCCCTTGTCTTTAAGAAAAAACCGCTCATCCCGCAACATGTGGAAACTGGTGGATCGAAGTTCCTTTTCATCGCTCACATCGCCTGCCACATAAAATGGAATACCACACCCGCCATAGGAGATATACTCATCCCTGTCAATCAGATAAACGTCTGCTGACGGATCAACCCGTTTTGCCCGGCAAGCCGCTTTGGGCCCGAGAGCAACACCACCGATAACAACAATTCTGCGAGACATAAATATTTCCTCCTTATCCTTCTTATCATTGTCCATTTCGGTATGTTTTGGTGGACTACCGTTTAATCACAATCTTCAGTCTTATTCACTTTCGGCCTGACTGAGGGCAGAATTTTCATGTTACAGGATGCTCCTTTTCGAGTCAACGGATGCATCGACCACAGCCGCGGGCGCACCATACAGTAGAATTGATTGATTAACAATAATCATGCCAGCGCCGGTTATCCACAACGGTATATCCAATCATCCCGTTTTTTCCGTTAGTTCGTTCCATCCATAAATGGCCTTTTTCCGCAATATCTGCGTCAAACTGCGGGCTTGCTTGTGCGGCGTACGTCCAGTACGCCTCCGCGCAACCCCTTGTTTTCCTAGATCTTGCGGAAAAATTCACATTTCTGGATTGGAAACCCCAGATTGTGCCATTCATGTGAAATGGATGGACACCAGTTCACAACCGGACGCCGTGTAATTTTTCAAACCGTATATCCGAAACTGTTTATTATAACGTTATGGTAACGTTTTAAGTTAACACAAAGAACGGCAACGCTATGCCCATAAATTTCAGTTGACACCAAGGCAATCAAACTCTATGATTGTATTAGTTATTTATTAAATCTCGCAGGTCTTATACACTTTTAGGGGAAACCGCATGACACCAACAGATAAACGCAAACACATCCGCATCGATTCCATCAGTCCCTCCAATGTAAACATTTACAGCAACAACATTCTGGTTCGGGAAGGGGAAGGCAAAACAGTGAATATTTCCAAGGGCGGCGTGCTCCTGGAAACAAAGTTTCCCATTGAGGAAGACCAGAAACTCGGCCTGACCATTAATCTTGAAAAAGAATTTGTATATATCAGCGGGAAAGTGGCGCACACGAACCAGCAGAAAGAGAACTGCTACCTTACCGGTGTGGAATTCTTTGCCATTGATGAGACCGGCCAGGATATTCTGGAAAAATATATCGCCATCTTTATGGAAAAGTCGACTTCAGGAGAACAATCCGTTTAACCCTTGTGCCGCAGGGCGATCTTCTCAAACATCAATGCAAGTCCCTCATTCATTGTATAGCTGGATTCAATATCAAGGTTATCATCGGATACAGCATCAAAATAGATGTGAAAGCTTGATTCAAGGCCATTTTCGGGCTTCCAGTAACAGAGCATGATCGGAAAAAGCGGCAGGGGATGCAAAACAATTGAAATATCCGAACCAATCGGGCTGTCAATCTCCTTGCCATCAAAAATATTCAGCATGTCCGTAAACAGGTCTGTATAAGTATCAGCCAGCCGTTTCAGCGGTTTTTCACATCGTTGTTGAAAATGGGCATACCGGGACGGCCCGCCGGTCAACTCCCGGAACGTGATCCACTTGCCCGAGGGGTGCTTTCCCGCCCCGTTAAGGATGTAATTCAGTGCCGGCACAACCATATATGCATTGATATGGATGTCAGACGACAGGTTGCCCCGGGTATCCACACTGAAATCCTTGCCAAAAACCTTTATGGTTAATTTATTGTCGGCAAACCGGGCCCCCAGACGTTTTGCCGCCGCCTCAAGATCGATCAGAGAAATCTCATGCTTCAGTGTTTCAATGGCCTCGAGTTTATATTCATCAACGGTATTGGGTTTCTCAACCGTGCCCCCGTACCGGTCAATCACCACCTGGTCCAGATGCGGGCAGGCATCTATCGGCTTTTTCCCCTTAAAAACGGCAACGGCAAATGCCATGCAGGTTTGTTCATTGCAGTCCCTGCAATTGGAACCATTCAACAACTTGAATATTTCCATCGGGTTATTGATCTGTGACATTCGGAAACATCCCTTAATGACGGCTTCGTAAAAAGTCCAATTTCTTTGTTGCGCTGCATCTCTCGTCATGTCACGTACGGCTAAGTACGCTCCATTCCTCGAGATTTGCGCGCCGCGAACTTGAACTTTTTACTTTGCCGTCCCAAAATTGACTTTTTACGAGACCATCCTTAATGCCTTAACAAAGCAGGCCGACCAAAATCTTAAAAACCACCAGGGCAATCACAAAGCCTATGCCGGCGGTTATCAGTTTGATGCCGATCCGGATCGCAGTTCGCCCGTTTATTCCGGGGCGATTGGAAAACGGCCACCTGTCAGCCATCCATTCAGCGCTCTTTTCATCGCCCCGGCTCAGCCATACCCAGTGCCAGAACAATCCGAATATCATGGAAAAAACAACCAGACCGAAAAATAAAACAATTTGCGTAAGAATTGACATGGCAACAAATTTGATATGTTTAAGAAAATTTGAGACTACACCCGTTTGAGATGTATGGCATCCGCTTTCGGGGAGTTATCGTTGTCGCCGCTTTCAGAATCGTCTTCATCGGCATCCAGAAGCGCTTTTTTCAAACGTTCAAACTCGGCTGCGGTGATCATATTGTTTTCGTACAAACGGCTCAACTCGCCCAGATCCTTTATCCGTGACCGGGTATCTGTCTCGGGGAGCAGGGTCTTTCGGGTGTCAATGGCCTTGACATCAATCGTATCCGGCTGAGACGACCCCACCTTTACAGAAGCCGCCCCGCCGAGAAAACTGATTTCAATATTTTTACCTTTGAACTCGGGAAGTTGAATCAAACGACGAATGGCATCCTGTTCGGACTTCATCTTTTTCAGAAAAAACCAGGCCGCCCCCAGCACCATTGCCGCACCGCCGAATACAAGCCAGAGAAAATAGTTGGCAATGCCCCCGAACAGCAGCACCAGCAATCCCAGGATCGCGATTATCCCGATATGCCCTAACAGAATGGTATAGGCGAGCAACACACTTTTGGCCACACCATCACTTTTCTGTTTTTCTAACGGCTGTTGCGGTTTCTGTTTTTTCTTTCTGAAAAACATTGGTTCAAACGCCTCATATGACGGCTGTTACGGTACCTTCCATAATTACCGGCATCTGGTTGAAGATCAGGCATTGTATTAAAACATCAGCAAACTTGCAACCTATTATTGACGGCTTCGTGGAATCCCCATGTCAGGCAGCAAACCATGATGGGTAATGTTTTTTCAGCTCACGGACCATCAGATCATAGGGAAAATCATCAAACATACCGTAATCATGGACATATTCCATGTGTTTATTCCCCTTGTTATCATAGGGGTGAAACACCGAATCCGATCTGCCGTCAAACTCCAGGGGCCTGGTATCGAACTTGTCACACATGGCCCGGTTAAAGGCCGGGGTCGCTTTGACCCATTGTTTATCAATATACAACGCTGTATAACCGTGAAACACAAACAAATTGGTGCCCATCAACTGCTTCAACTGCTCTGTGGCCAGATGGTTGATCACATTACCGAATCCCAGTCCCGCCGGGATACCGGCTGTCCGTGCTGCGGCAGCCAGAAGAATCGCCTTCTGAATACAAAACCCTTCGCCGGCCTCGATAATAAAACTCGCCTTATAACAGGGTTTTTCCAGTGTAAAGCGATAGGGATTGTACGGGAACCCGTCCCTTACCGCATAATACAGGGCAACGGCGTTTTCCCGATCCGATCCGCCATCACCGTTAAGGATTTTCTCAACAAAATCGATCACAGACGGCGCATTTGAATCTATGAAATAGGTCGGGGTTGTTGATTTCGTCAAACCATACTCCTTGTTCCTTTATCTATTTTTTTCATTATACCCCGATTCCCCTTTGTATGACAATCAGCCCGCATATTTCATGAAATTTTTTGATAATTGTTTCATTTTGATTATATTTTAAGGTGTTATTGTATATTTTGTCCGTTTTCACAAAATACAAACTGTAATTTTCACTCGAAGGAATCAGGTCAGTTTTATATCAAAAAATTTCACCCTTCGGGCGAGCCGATTTCACCGCATCTACTTTGTTGCAGCATGCTCGCAGTAGATTGACTACAGCGTCGCATGCTGCGCCTCGCATCTGCGGCAAACTCGACTCGTGAAATATGCGGGTTAGAGACTTCCAAAGAAGCTTTTTACCACGCCACCTCAAATTGACAGTTGACAACAAATCCTGTAAGGGTTACTACCAGTTAAAAAAATCAGTTGTATTATACAAAAACAGGCAAAAGCCAAAAAGGAGTACGCCAGGAACAATGATAGAACCGGATTTTGACAAAACAGGGGGATTAATACCCGCCATTGCCCAGGATTATGAAACCGGCGAAGTCCTGATGCTCGCCTATATTGATAAGACTGCATGGAAAGCCACGTTGGAAACGGGTAAAGCCACTTACTACAGCCGTTCCAGGGACAAGCTCTGGGTAAAGGGCGAATCATCCGGCAATGTTCAGATTGTCAAGGAGATAAGGATCGACTGCGACAACGATACAGTGCTGTTCATAATCGATCAGATCGGCGGGGCCGCGTGTCACAAAGGGTATAAAAGCTGCTTTTACACAAAAGTCCTGCCCACCGGCGAGACGACAATTACCCATGAACGTATATTTGACCCGGCGGAGGTATATAAAGATGAGTGAAATATTAAAATTCGGCATTCCCAAGGGAAGCCTGCAAAACGCCACTGTTGAACTATTTAAACGTTCAGGCTGGAAAATCAATGTTAACGGCAGAAGCTATTTCCCCGACATCAATGACGATGCCATCACGTGTGCCTTGTGCCGGGCCCAGGAAATGTCCCGGAATGTGGAGCACGGCACTCTGGATGCCGGGTTGACCGGAAAGGACTGGATTGCGGAAAACAATTCGGACGTTCATGTGGTCACCGATCTTGTTTATTCCAAGGCCAGCGCCAAACCCGCCCGGTGGGTGGTGGCCGTGGCCGGAGATTCGGGGATCAATAAACTGGAGGACCTGGAAGGCAAAACCGTGTCCACGGAAATGGTGAATTACACCACCCGTTTTTTCAAAGAAAAGAACATCAACGTTAACGTAGAATTTTCATGGGGTGCCACCGAGGCAAAGGTGGTGTCCGGCCTCGCCGATGCCATTGTGGAAATCACCGAAACCGAAAGCACAATCCGGGCGCACCAGCTGAAAGTCATTCATGAAATGATGCAGACACACACGCAACTCATTGCCAATCATGCTGCGTGGCAAGACCCGGCCAAAAAGGCGAAGCTGGAACAGATCGCCATGCTGCTCAAGGGCGCTTTACGGGCCGAGAAACTGGTGGGCCTGAAAATGAACGTGGCCCAGACGAACCTGGACAAAATCGTCAACCTGCTGCCCAGCCTGCATGCGCCGACTGTATCACCGCTCTATCAGTCCGATTGGTTTGCCGTGGAAACCGTGGTCGATTCCGGCACTGTGCGCGACCTGATTCCCGAATTGCTTGTGGGCGGGGCTGAGGGGATAATAGAGTATCCATTGAATAAAATAATTTAAATGATAGTCAAATCGGCTGAATTCATCAAAAGCGCCACCAAACCGGATCAGTATCCCAACACCGGGCTGCCCGAGATTGCATTTGCCGGCCGCTCAAACGTTGGCAAGTCATCGCTGATCAACTGCGTGGTAAACCGGAAAAATCTGGTAAAGACCAGCTCAACACCCGGCAAGACCCGTCTGATCAATTTCTTCAATGTCAATGAGGAATTGGTCTTTGTCGATCTGCCGGGGTATGGCTACGCAAAGGTCTCCAAGCAGGAGAAGAAAAAATGGGGACCCATGATAGAGACTTATCTGGCCAACCGCCAGACCCTGACCGGCGTGATGTTATTGATGGATCTCCGGCGACAACCACGGGACGATGAATTCCTCATGGCCGGATGGCTCTCACATTACGAAATTCCCGGCACCATTGTTCTGACCAAAGCTGACAAGCTGAAAAAACAGGCCCGGCAAAAACAACTGCAAACCATTGCCAGGGACTTTGATCTGCCGGTGGATAACTTTATCCTCTTTTCATCCAAAACCGGGATGGGGAAAGAAGCGGTAATGGCGGTGATTGATCAGTTGCTTGTACCTGCGCATGGTGATTAGGAAAAACCACATACCCAACAAAGCAGGTGCGGCGATATCAACTCGTGAAATATGCGGGTTCGTTTAAACAAAAGACGACAATAATTATGACCAACGTTTCAGATCACTCCCCTGCCCCCTTCCACTCCGGCTTCATCGCCATCTGCGGGCCGCCGAATGCCGGCAAATCCACATTGTTGAACCGCCTCACCGGTGAAAAAATATCCATCACTTCAAGAAAACCACAGACCACGCGCAATCGCATCCTTGGTGTGGTGAATCGGGATACGGCGCAGCTCGTTTTCATGGACACGCCCGGTATATTCAGGGCAAAAGGCCAGTTGAATACACGGATTGTAGATACGGCAGTCTCCGCCATGAGTGATGTGGATGTCATTCTGCTGATGATCGATATTGCCGCCCCGCCGCACAGAGACGGCGAAAACCTGTCGCTTCAGCGGTTGCATCAAATCAAAAAACCGGTAATACTGGCATTGAACAAAATCGACAACATAAAGAAGCCACAGATTCTGGAAGCCATTGACAGATGGCGGAACAGTTACGAATTTGATCAGATCATTCCCATTTCCGCCAAGCACGGCCTGCAAACCGAAGAACTGATGGAGGCTGTGGAAGCGCTTTTACCGGAAGGCTTTCCGCTTTTTCCGGAAGATATACTGACAGATGTGCCGGTACGGTTTATTGCCGCAGAGATGATCCGGGAAAAAGTGTTCCGGCTGACCGGCCAGGAGATACCTTATGCCACTGCCGTAACCATCGATACCTTTACCGAAGCACCCGATGACAACCGGATTACCATCCAGGCCACCATTCATGTTGAAAAAAACTCCCAGAAAGGCATCATTATCGGCAAGCGCGGGGCCATGCTGAAAAAAATCGGTCAGCAGAGCCGGCAGGATATCCAGCGTCTTACCGGCGCCAGGGTATTTCTGGAATTGTTCGTGCGTGTTCAGCGGAAATGGAGTTCGAATGCGCGGATTTTGAAGGACTTCGGCTACTCATGATCCTTTCGTTTCATCCATGCTTTTCCGGCGACAGATACATCAACCGGGGCGGCCGGGACCTCAACCAAAGTGATATTGACGCAATTCGATCGGCAAGTGCGGTGATCCTGCCCCAGGGATGCCGGCAGGACCTATACGAAGCCGCCACACGATACTGTGCCCATGTTTTTCCAAACTTTGATACCCGTTTCAAATATCCCGGTAAAACCGGCCAGATCGAGCTATTTCACAAAACCGGCACTGCTCAGCCGCAATCGTGGATATACCGAAACACCGATGAATTCCAGCAGCAGGCCGCAATAGAACGACCTGCGCCCACAAAAAACAGGCCGCTGGTGGTGAAATTTGACTGGCGCGATGAAGGCCGGGGTGTTTTTCTGGCCGAAGACCAGACAACCCTTGCAACCATTTTGACAGATGCACAAAAGGCTGAACATACCGGCCAGTCAGGATTTGTGATCCAGGAATATATTGCCGCCCATTGGGTGCTCCGTGTGGTGGTTATCTATCAGGACTTTATCGCATACTGGCGTGTGGGCGATGCTGAAAAAGACTTCCGGATCAATCTGTCCCGAGGCGCTGCTATCGACCGCAATGCCTATCCCGCGCTTCAGGAAAAAGGGATTGATGCGGTCAAAGCCTTCTGCCGTCAGACGGGCATCAACCTGGCCGGTTTTGATCTGCTGTTTTCATCCATGGATAAAGCAGGTATTGCACTGTTTCTTGAAATCAACTATTATTTCGGACGAACCGGCATCGGCGGGTCAGCGGCATATTATGAATTATTAACGAAAGCTGTCAACCAATGGCTAAACGACATCGGCAACAAACACCAGTCGATTCTGCAGCATGGGGCGGAGTAATCGACGAAGACTATTTAAAGCGGGAAAAAAACAAGGCCCGTGAAATCCGGCAGACCCAGTGGTGGAAACAACGGATTGCAAGAGGCATCTGTTATTACTGCGGCAAAAAGATACCTCCCCGGAAACTCACCATGGATCATGTGGTCCCTCTTTCAAGAGGCGGGAAATCCACCAAAGGCAACGTGGTACCTGCCTGCAAGGCCTGTAACACGCAGAAAAGCCGGTTGGTGCCGGTTGAATGGGAGGAATATCTGGAAAAAATTCAGGCCCCGGAAACAAAGACAGAAGATGCCCAATAGCCCCTGTCCCTGCCCCGGGAAGATGGATGGTCCAGATTGAGACAGATGCATTCCTGACCGGCGCCCGGGTCGTTCCCCCCCCCCTCTTTTGCTTTGACACCACCCTCCAGATAGTGTATAATCATATTAATTTAAACAATTAGTTGACCGCTGAAAATTCCCACGAACATATACCCGAATAAACACACTGACGCATACACGGCACTAATCACTCTCTAATGGGCCGCGGTCAGTATCCGAAAAAGACCACTCATTAGGGGACAAGTGGTCTTCAGCGGCAAACAAGGCATCATCTTTTCTCTGATACAGCAAACCGGATGGGACTTTTGATCAATCTGATGCGTCAGATTCTTGTCGGCAAGACTTGCCGATAACCGGCATGGATTCTCCCAATGGATCAGCTACACCAACACATAGCCTCACTTGCATCAGCAGTGGAAAACATTTTCCATGATGATATTCCGGCACTTGGCGCGATCTTGTCGCAAGTCGAGGCAATCGAACACCATACTGCCGGCGAGGCGCGCAATTTTCTTTCCCCCCTTATCCACGCCTGTAAAACCCACATTGAACAATTGATTCTTGAAAACACAACAGATACCTCGCCACTGATGACGGCCGTGACAGATATGCAGACAGTTGTGGATGCGCTTTGTCAGGGCCGGACCCCTCCGGCACCTTCAACGGTGACCGTATCACCAGAGGCGACGGATGAGGATTATTCGCCACAACAGGCCGATAATGGTAGCGATGCAACGACGCATCCGAAAACCGGCGGTAGCACATTCGGAGAAGACGACATTGAAATCGTCGAAAGCTTCGTGGCCGAAGCCATGGAGAATCTGGAGACCATTGAAGCCAATCTGGTTGAACTGGAGGAGCATCCCGGCGATAAATCCGTGATAGATGCGATTTTCAGGCCTTTCCATACCATCAAAGGGGTAGCCGGTTTTATCGATCTTCAAAAAATCAGCAAACTCGCGCACAGCACGGAAAACCTTCTGGATCAGGCGCGAATGGGGGTGATCACAATTGATGCCGCGGTCACCAACCTTATCCTGGAATCCGTTGACTTGCTGAAAGTACTGATCCGGCGGGTTGAAGAAGGCCTTTCGGAAAGCCGTCGCCCCATTGACGACGACATTGATATCGACTTTCTTGTTGAAAGAATAAACGACCGGGTGGCAACGGCCCAGATGATCAGCGAGACCCGCATCGGCAGTATATTGCTTGAAAAAGGCACCATAACTGAAGATACTCTATACAAAGGGTTGGTCCGGCAACAGTCAACCCCGCAAAAACGACTGGGCGAAATTCTTGTAGAAGACCGGAGCGCCAGCACACAGCAGATATCCGCCGCCCTGGACGAACAGAAACAAATCAGAAATGTTGCCCGGAAGACCCACATTAAGGTCGATACGGAAAAACTGGACAATCTGATCGATCTGACAGGAGAGCTGGTAATCTCCCAATCCATGCTGCGCCAGGGGATCATGGCGCTGAACAACGGTAACCAGGAAATGATCCAGACCCTGAACCAGTTGAAACAGATTGTCGGCGGTATTCAACGCATTTCCATGGCCATGCGCATGGTGCCGGTAAAGCACACGTTCCAGAAGATGCGCCGGGTAGTGCGGGATGTGGCGCATAAATCTAATAAAAACGTCGCCCTTAAACTGTCCGGTGAAGAGACCGAAATTGATAAAACCGTTGTGGATGCCCTGTATGATCCGCTGGTACATATGATGCGTAATTCGGTGGATCACGGTATTGAACCGCCCGCCGACCGATGCGCCGCAGGGAAACCGGACCATGGTACCATCCGGCTTTCCGCATATAACAAGGCCGGCAACATAATCATCGAGATCGAAGACGATGGAAAAGGACTGGACAGAGACGCCATCCTTCGAAAAGCCCTGTCAAGCGGTATGACCACCAAAGATACGGCAGACAGGATTTCCGATAAAGATGTGTATGACATGATTATGCAACCGGGATTTTCAACGGCTGCCAGGGTTTCTGATGTCTCCGGTCGCGGCGTCGGCATGGACGTGGTCAAACAGGCAGTGGAAAAGCTCAACGGCAAGCTGAATATAGAATCCACACCCGGTCAGGGAACCCGGTTCGTCATCAGCCTGCCGCTCACCCTTGCCATCATTGACGGCATGCTGGTCCGGGTGGGAGACGAAAAATACATCATCCCGACGATGGCCATCAGCATCGCCTTTCGACCCGGTCAAAACGATTACCATACCGTAAAAGGCCAGGGGGAGATGATACAGACACGAACCGGCCTTATGCCCCTGCTCCGGTTTGACCGCCTTTTTCACACATCCATTGGATGCCGGGACCCGCGGAACGGGCTGGTGGTTGTTGTGGAAAGCCGGGGAGAACAGAAGTGCCTGCTGATCGATGAACTCCTTGGCAAAGAGGAATTTGTGATCAAAAATTTAGGCGATTCACTGAAAGGGATTGATGGTGTGGCCGGCGGAGCGATCCTCGGAGATGGCCAGGTGGGGCTGATTCTTGATATTGAGGGATTATTTAAAACCCATGCGGCGTCGTGATGATGGCGTCGTAAAAAGTCCAATTGCAGCAACGCGCACAAGACGTTGCTCGTGAACTTTTTACTTTGCCATCAAATCGATTTTTTACAGGTCTGGCTAACATAAATTGCAAAAGGAATACCCGTGAGAGAAGTCATTGGCGTCGGTGACATGAAGGTCAGCGATAATACTGAAGTGGAGCAGATCACCTTTTCCCTGGGGTCATGCATCGGTGTGATCATTTATGATCCTGCCGTGAAAGTTGGGGGGATGCTTCACTTTATGCTGCCGGATTCCGGGATTGACAAAGAAAAGGGACAGGCCAGGCCTTTCATGTTCGCAGATACGGGTATCCCCAGGCTTTTTAAGGCCGCCTATCAACTCGGCGCAAAGAAAAACAATATGAAGGTTGTCGTGGTCGGGGGTTCGCGGCTGATGGCGCAGCAGGTATCCTTCGACATCGGCAAACGCAATTATCTGGCGTTGCGTAAAATATTTTTCAAAAACAATGTACTGACAGATTACGAGGATGTTGGCGGCAGCGTCAACCGGACGGTGCGACTGCTCATTCGGACCGGTGATATCTTTATTAAAACATCCGGGGTCGGGGAAGTCAAAGTATGAGTCTTGCCGAACAGCTCATCAAGGAAGCGGAAAAGCTTAAACCCATGTCGCCCGTGGTGACCAAAATCGTCTCCATGGCCGATGACCCCAATGTGAATTTTGAGGAAATCGCCAATGTCATCCGTTATGATCCGGCGGTTACGGCCGGCTTGTTGCGGGTCTGCAACTCCGCCTACTTCAGTCTGCCGAGAAAAGTTGAAACAGTCATTCAGGCCATTTCGCTGCTGGGCATGGACATGGTGCTCAATATCACCCTGATGAAAAGCGCGGGGGCAAACCTGAAAAAGAAGAACAAGGGGTATGGGCTGAATGAAGGTGAATTATGGAAAAATGCCGTGGCATCCGCACTGGTAGCAAAACAGACGGCGCTTCGCATCGGTAACGACAACCCCAGTATGATTTTTACTGCCACACTACTGAAGGATATCGGCAAGGTGATTCTGGACCGGTTTGTCCAGGATAAATTCGTCGAGATCAATGAGATTGTCTCAAGCAGCCACCTCAGCTTTCGAAAAGCCGAAAAGCAGGTCCTGGGGATTGATCACGCAGAACTCGGCGGACTGATTGCCGAAAAATGGTCATTTGCACCGCGGATGATTAATATTATCAAAAACCATCACCTACCTGTCTGGGAAGGCGAAAATGCCCAGGATATCTGTATTGTCTACCTGTCGGATGTGGTGTGTATGATCACTGGCGTTGGCGGCGGTGCCGACGCCCTTTCCTATGAATTTCACCCCGAAGTCATGGAGGTGCTTGGCATCACCTCAGAAACACTTCAGGAAATTATCGCGGGTTTTGGTGAAAATCTGGCCGAGGTGGAGCAACTGGTGAAAGTCGTTTAACCCGGAGGGATTCATGGCAGTCAATATACTGATTGTAGATGACTCATTGCCCATGCGGGCGGTGATCAAAAAAACGATAAAGGCATCGGGATACGGTGCGGCATCTTTCTTTGAGGCTGATGACGGGCGCCAGGCACTGGACATTCTTCAAAACCAGTGGCTGGATATTGTCGTTACTGACTACAATATGCCGGACATGGACGGCATGACGCTGCTGGCAAACCTGAAAGCTGATGACCTGCTGGCATCCATTCCCGTGCTTGTCATCACCACCGAAGGCAGCCGCCAGAAAGAGCGGGAATTCATGGAAAAAGGCGCTGCCGGTTATATCAAGAAACCGTTCACACCGGAGGAAATCCGGAACAAGCTGAAACAAATACTTGGAGATATCGATGAACCTGGCGACCTTGGAGAAAGCGATGAAGACCTCGATTTTTGAGGTTCTTGAAACCATGTTTTATCTGGCCCCGGAATTTGCTGAGTTTACCGACCATTCAGCTGATGCCATGGACCGGTCAAATGCTTTGCTGGGATGTGAGATCGGGTTTTCCAACAGTTTTTCCGGCCGGTTTGTAGCGTTATCACCGGCTTCGTTTATCAGGGAAATGACGGAGAACTTCATGGCCCTGCCCCCAGATGAAATTCAGCAAACCCATATGGAAGGCATCATTAAAGAATTCCTGAATATGGTGGCCGGCAGCACCTTCCGGGTGTATAACGACGCCCATGTGTTTAACCTGGGGACCCCGGCAATACTTGATTCGGAAAAAGCCGCCGTGGTTATTCAAAATGCCGTAAATAACCCGCTCTCACTGGCCAAAACAGACAACGGTATCATGTGGGTTACCATCGACCTGTAAAACGGAAAGAAGATGCCCGATCCTATCAAAGTATTGATCATTGACGACTCAGCCATCGTTCGCAAGGTGTTCTCTCAGGAACTTTCACGAGAACAGGGCATTGAAGTGGTTGGCACCGCGCCCGATCCCTATATTGCCAGGGACAAAATCCTCTCCCTGAAGCCCGATGTGATCACCCTGGATATTGAAATGCCTCGCATGGACGGCATCACCTTTCTTAAAAAAGTCATGCGGTATCACCCTCTGCCTGTCATTATTGTTAGTTCCCTTACCCCTAAGGGCGGCAAGCTCGCTATGGAAGCCCTGTCGCTGGGCGCCATGGATGTTATTCCCAAGCCATCAGCGGCATATTCCGTGGGAGATCTCAGCGTCCAGCTTACCGACAGAATCCGTTCACTCGCCCATGCGGATGTTGCGAAAAAGGTCGAACAGGCAAAGACATATCAGAAAAAAGCCAAACCGGCGGTTGCCATACGGGCCTTGGCGGAAACAACCAACAAGATCATCGCCATCGGCGCCTCAACCGGCGGGACAGAAGCCATTGCCGAAGTCCTTCGGACCATGCCCGGCAATGCCCCCGGCACACTGATTGTGCAACACATGCCCGCCAATTTCACCGCCTCATTTGCGGAACGGCTCAACAAGCTGAGCGAAATGGATGTCAGTGAAGCCAGGGACGGGGACTCCATCGTCAACGGGCGTGCATTACTATCGCCCGGCGGTCTTCATATGGTATTGCGACGAAGCGGAGCCCGATATTTCGTTCAGGTAAAAAATGGTCCACTCGTCAAACATCAGCGGCCTTCCGTGGATGTGCTCTTAAAATCCGTTGCCAGGTATGCCGGCGCCAATGCCGTGGGCATCGTCCTCACCGGCATGGGCGGCGATGGCGCAGACGGTCTTTTAGACATGAAAAATGCCGGCGCCCATACCATCGCCCAGGATGAAAAAAGCGCCGTAGTTTACGGCATGCCCAAGGAATGCGTTGACAAAGGCGCGGCCCAGCATGTGGTGAGCCTGAAAAATATTACCCACACCGCCCTGAACCTGATTGTGGGGAAGAAGTAATAATAATAAAAACAACAACAACAACACAAAAAGGAGCAGAAGAATGAAAATTTTCAAAAATATGAGCGTTGTATGCGGAATGATGACAGTCTGTGCCGGCCTCGTTTTCAATGTGACTGCCGGCGAGAAGTTGACGATTGCCGGTTCTTCAACGGTAAAACCCATCGCCGAAGCCGCTTCCAAGGCATTTAAGGCAACTCACCCCGATGTCATGGTTATCATTGGCGGGGGCGGCTCCAGCTCCGGTGTTAAAAATGCTGGTCAAGGTACGGTGGATATTGGTATGGCATCCCGCAAGGTAAAAGACAAAGAAATGAACCAGTTCCCTTCGCTTGTGCCCATACCCATCGGACTTGACGGGGTTGCCATTATTGTAAACAAAAAAAACCCGGTGAACAGCATCACCCGCAGTCAACTGCAACAGATTTACACCGGCGAGATGACCAGCTGGAAGGCACTGGGCGGGAACGATGCATCCATTGATCTTGTGGGGATTCTACTGAAACACGGCACTGCCGAAGTTTTTATGAAGTTTGCCGGTCTTGAAGGCGTGGAAGAAGGGGAAGGCGCCGGTAAAGTAATCCGTTACAAAAAAGATGGCGCCACTGCATCAGGCAGTGTGACGGCAAAGGGCGCGGACGGCAACAAGCCCGCCTGTGCGGCGGTCCTGACCAAACCCAATGCCATTAGTTTTGCATCCATCGGTTTTGCCCAGTCCCTTGCCGAAAAAGGGGCCGGCATCAAGCTGCTGGAGCTGGACGGCGTCAAGCCGGAAATCGTGAATGTTAAAAATGGTTCATACCCGCTTGTCAGACCGCTTCAGGTGATTACAAATGGCGAAGCCACGGGGCTTGCTGCAGAATTTATTGATTTTCTGATGGGCAGCAAAGGCCAGAAGATTGTGGCCGACAAAGGCTATATCCCTGCTAAATAGAATTAAATCAAAGCATTGTAAGGAAACAGGCATGGAATTTTTCCAAAAGTTTGGATTGCGATTCAAACTGCTTTTCGTGGTGTCAATTCTCATGATGGCTGTACTGCCGTTAATAACGGCCATCAGTCTTTACAATGCACGAAAAGGGATGACCGGCATTGCCGGCAATGTATCCGCTATGGGGACCGATATACAGCAACGGCAGAAAGTCATGCTGACATCGGTGGATGAGAGACTGTCGGAAGCCGACCTTCAGGCGCTTCACACCAAAGGCAAAAGCCTTGCTGATCTTGTTGCCGGCCTGTCGGCCATCCCCCTGCTTACATTTGATATTGAAAAACTGGACAGCCTGTGTGCCTCCGTCTGTAAAGATCCGAATGTAATGCTCTGCTACATTTCGGGGAGTGACGGGCAGATACAAACCAATTACACCAACCGAAATGACGAACAGCTCGCCAGCCTGTTTGATGAACCCGGCAGTGATGTTGCATCTCTGGTAGCGCAATTGAATGCAATCTCCGCTGTTTTTGATGTCAAAGCCGATATTGTCCAGGACAATGCAATCCTGGGCACGGTAACGGTTTGTCTGTTGGACCAGACATCATTAAGCAAGGAATCCCGATTTGTTGACTTTATGGCAAAGACTTCCGATATTTTCAAATCACTGGATCTGGACATCAAGAATGAAGTCAGCCACCAGACGCGAAGCGCAATCATACTGGGATCAGCCGCAACCGTCCTGGCCATCCTTATTTCCATCTTCCTTCTGCAATTTCTCACGGGAAAAATGATCACCAATCCGCTTGCCGAAGCGGTTGCCATCGCCGGAAGGCTGTCCAGGGGCGATATCACTGCACGCATGACATCAAACCGAAAAGATGAAATCGGCGATCTTGTTCAGGCGTTTAACCGTTTGGCCGACAGTCTTCATGAAAAAGCCGAGTTTGCCAGGTGTATCTCTTCCGGTGATTTAAGGGGCCAATTAACTTGCGCTTCTGATGAAGATGTGCTGGGAAACGCCCTGGTGCAAATGGCCATGAACCTGAACCAAATTCTTCAACAGGTGGGTGGTATTGTAAAGCAGTTAAATCATGACTCCGGACTTGTGACCCGAACCAGTCAGAGTCTTTTCCAGGGCGTCACCACCTCGGCCCAGAGTGTGGAAGAGATATCCGCTGCCATGAATGAAATCGGCGCACAGGCAACCCAAAATGTTGAGTCAGCCCGGAATGCAGAGCATTTGGCCATATCCGCACGGGATTCCGCGCGGAATGGCGCGCGTGAGATAGCAGATTTCAGAACTGCCATGGACGACATTCAGGCATCGGCCGGCAATATCACTGAAATTATCAGGACTATTGATGAGATTGCCTTCCAGACCAACCTGCTGGCGTTAAATGCGGCAGTGGAAGCCGCCCGAGCCGGATCATACGGCAAGGGATTCGCGGTTGTGGCCCAGGAAGTCCGTCAGTTGGCTTCACGCAGCGCCAAAGCCGCAGGAGAAACTGCCGACCTGATTAACACATCCAATAAAAAAATCAATACCGGCATTCAACAGGTTAAACAGACAAACGAAGCCCTGTCGGAAATCGTTGACAACACTGCCGGCGCGTCTGAAATAGTGACGACGATTGTCCAGGCCAGTCAGGAACAGGCAAAGGGCGTATCCCAGGTCAGCCTCGGGATCGAACAGATAGAAAGTGTCACTCAGACAACATCCGTCAATGCCGATGAAGCCCAACTGACCGCAGAGAAACTGGCTGAGCAGGCAAACGCGCTTTATGAAATACTGTCGCAGTTTCAGGTCAAAGAAACGGTTGAAAGCACGCATCAGATCGAATCAAAACAATCCTGCCCCGAAAAGACCGGGCGGGTTTCCTCCTGAAAGGGCATTAGATATTATCCAATTCGAAATGGCTATCGCAATCCAAGTGAAAACGAAAAAACCTGACTCTCGCAAAGGCGCAAAGATCGCAAAGAATGAAAAGCATGTTCCATTTATTATGAAACAAAAAAAAAGGCGGGAGAACGCTTTCCCGCCTTTTCTGTTATCATAAGGAATCAGATCAATTTTATATCAAAAAATTTCACCCTCCGGGCGAGTCGATTTCGCCGCAGCAGCGAAGTTGCAGCATGCTCGCAGTAGATTGACTACAGCTTCGCATGCTACGCCTCGCATCTGCGGCGAACTCGACTCGTGAAATATCGGGGTTAGAAATCTGAAAAATCTTCATCACCCTCATCCATGGGGAAATGCTCCTTTTTCCCGGAAGATGTGCGCTGGTCTGCCTTTTTCCCTTTATCCGTCAGAAGCACCCTGGCATGTCCATGCCCCGCAGAACCGCCGGCAGAATGGATCGCCTGGCCGCCCACAAGCTGATTCAGTTCCTTGACCATGCTCATCATCTCTTCGGCCTGGGCATTCAACTCCTCAGAGGAAGATGCCGACTCCTCGGCATTGGCCGCAGACTGCTGGGTTACCTTGTCCATCTGGGACACGGCAATATTGACCTGGTCAATGCCCTGGGCCTGCTCTTTTGAGGCTGCGGCAATCTCGCCGATCAGCTCACCCACCTTTTGCGCGCTTTCCCGGACACCGGAGAAGTCCTCGTTGGTGGTCTTCATCAGGGTGGCGCTTTCATCGATCTGTTTCACACTGCCGTCGATCAGCTCTCCGGTGTTTTTTGCCGCTTCAGCCGCCCGCATGGCAAGGTTCCGGACTTCATCGGCCACCACGGCAAACCCGGCGCCCGCTTCTCCGGCCCGGGCCGCCTCAACCGCCGCGTTCAATGCCAGCAGGTTGGTCTGGAAGGCAATCTCGTCGATGGTCTTGATAATCTTCATGGTCTCTTCACTGGATTTGGACAGCTCATCCATGGCAACACTCATGGAATCCATGGAATGGGCCGCCTTGTCCACGGCCTTGTGGGAATCCTTCATGAGATTGTCCGCCTGGCCGGCATTGTCCGCGTTCTGTTTGGTCTGGGACGACATCTCTTCCAGGGAAGACGAACTTTCCTCTATGGACGCGGCCTGTTCTGAAGCGCCCTCGGCCAGACTCTGGCTGGCGGAGGAGACCTGCCCGGACGCGGCAGTGACCTGTTCCGCGCTGCTGGAGAGTCCGCCGATGATCCGGTTCAGGGGCTTGCTGATGGAACCGGCGATCCGCCAGGCCAGTAACGCCACGACAACGCCCGCCAGAATCAATACGCCAAGGATCCAGAAAATCAACTGATGGTTGGCCCCGGCGCTGGTGTGCTGCATGTGGTCCCTGGCTGCCATGGCCACGGCCTCGTCAATTTCGCACAACAAGGCCCAGTTTGTGCCGAAAACATCTACCGGCGCCCAGGCGGACAACACCTTGCTGCCAAGGTAATCCGTTATCACGCCGGCGTCGGTATTACCGGCCAGGGCTTCGGTTGCGGCCTTTGTTTTAACGATGTTGTTGTTTTTAAAAGACGCGTCCACACTGTAATTGTCAGGATTAAGGATAGAGTTTGACCGCATGTGGCCATCCGGTCCAACGAGATACGCCTCCAGGGTCCGCTCCTTGCTGGCCCCGGCAGCCATCATCGCGCTGATGTCACCGATGGAAAGCTGCAATCCCACCACGATTTCCACTTCATTGCCGTGCTTCAGGGGCTGGGTGATAAACCCGGCCGGTGCCCCGTTGCTGGGCGCATAGGGCGCAAAATCGGCAAACGCGAACGCACCGGACCGAAGGCTGTGTTGGACCGCCTGCCCCAACCCGGAATCCGCATATTTGCCGCTGACCATGTTGGTATGATAATCGGCCTCTTTTGTAACGGTGTAAAACACATACCCCTGGTCATTGATCAGAAACAGATCATAATACCCGTACTTGTCAATATACTTGGTAAAGTAGTCATCCGCGCCCGGGGTCTCCGTCATGGTCAGGGCTTCTTCCAGGTTCTGCTTGGTGACCATGGCCCACTGGATGCCGTCGTCGACATCAATCAGGCTGCCCGCCACCATCACGGGATTGCCCGCAGTATCGGTATAAACATCATGGACTTTTTGCCCGTCAAGGGCTTCTTTCAGGTAAGCCGGCGCAATTTCGGTGAGGTCCTTGCCAATCACATACTCACCATTGCCCATGGTTAAAAGCTCACTTCTGAAAATGACATGCCGGTCCTTTTCCACTGCCAGATAGGTTTCGCCGGTTGCCCCCAGCCCATGGCGCTGCTGCACTATACGGTTGACAGTACCCGCAGGGATCTGAAGCGCTACGACTCCCGACATTTCACCGGCATCATTATATACCGGCGCACCGGCAAATGCGGCCTGTTCGTGGCTGGGCGAATACAGGCTGAAGTCCTCTACTACCATGGACTGCTTTTGGATCACTCGTTTCCAGAGCCTTGCCAGTCCCTCTTCCTTGTAAGGTCCGTGGCGCAGGTTTGTTCCGATATCCGCTTCTTTGGCATAGCTGAACATCACATGGCCGTGGGGCTTGCAGATGATAAAAATATCATAATAGCCGAACTCTTCTACATATTTTCCCAGGCCGGCACTGTATTGCTGCCAGATATCCTGATAGCGGTCCGTGGTCACATCATAGGCACTGCGCTCGCCAAACCCCATATCGTCATGATATTTTTTGAGGTTTCCGTAGGCGTTGGCCACGTCTTCGCTTTTGGCGAGCACGGAAATATCGTTATGCATCTTTTCAATAAACTGATCAATCTGGCTTTTTTTCAGTTCCTGAATACTCTCCAGTTTTCGAAACGCCTCGTTCTGCACCTGTGCTGCAGTTTCCATGAGCACTGCCAGGTCGCTCCGCCGTCCGTCGAAATAAGTGGTGATCTGTTGCGTTTTTATCTCCCGCAGATCAATGAGTTGAGCATAACTGGCTTCTTCCAGCGCCTTCGCCCCCTGCCGACTCACGGTCTCAAGCCCGTTGGACGCCACAATAAAGGCAATAACACCGGTCAGAATCAGGGGGATCAGTCCCACCAGCAGATAGGTTGCCATCAATCTGGTGCTTAACTTCATTTTCATCGCCATGGAGTACCTCCTGTTGTTCAATGTTAACCGGGTCTTAAGGATTAAAAATTGGAAAAATCCTCATCATCCTCCATCGGGAAAACTTCAACATTGGATGCCGGTTTTGGGGGTTGTTCTTTTTCACCAACATTCCGTGTAGGGCCCCCATGGGACGCTGAATGGTTGATCCCATGAGGATGTGTACGACGACCAGACCGGCTTGAATCATTACTCATGGCTGAACTGCCACCCACCAGTGTATTGAACTCCTTCACCATACTCATCAGTTCCTCGGCCTGTGCGTTCAGTTCTTCAGATGAAGAAGCCGATTCCTCGGCATTGGCGGCGGCCTGCTGGGTGACCTTGTCCATCTGGGACACGGCGATATTGACCTGATCGATGCCCTGTGACTGCTCTTTGGAAGCTGCAGCAATCTCGCCGATCAGTTCGCCCACTTTTTGCGCACTTTCCCGGACACTGATGAAGTCTTCATTGGTAGTTTTCATTAAACCGGCGCTTTCCTCGATCTGCTTCACACTGCCGTCAATCAACCCACCGGTATTCTTAGCTGCTTCAGCCGCCCGCATAGCAAGATTCCGTACTTCATCGGCCACAACGGCAAACCCGGCGCCCGCTTCTCCGGCCCGTGCCGCCTCAACTGCCGCATTAAGCGCCAGCAGATTCGTCTGGAAAGCAATTTCGTCGATGGTCTTGATGATCTTCATGGTCTCTTCACTGGATTTGGACAGATCAGCCATGGCAATGCTCATGGCGTCCATGGACTGGGCGGCTTTATCCACGGCTTTGTGGGAGTCCTTCATCAGGTTATCTGCCTGACCAGCATTGTCTGCATTCTGCTTGGTCTGGGACGACATCTCTTCCAGAGACGAGGAACTCTCTTCGATCGAAGCGGCCTGCTCTGAAGCGCCTTCCGCCAGGCTCTGGCTGGCAGCGGACACCTGACCGGACGCTGCGGTTACCTGCTCGGCATTTGCTGACAACCGGGATGTCAGGTTTTTCAACACGGTAATAATGGATCGGGTTATGACAAAGGCCAGGAAAACCCCCAGCAAAACACCGACAATTCCGATGACGATTGATTCGAAACGGGTGTTGCGTGCAGCTGAAAGCATGGCCTCGTCCGTCATGATATTTTCGTTTGTGGTTTGTATGAGCCGATGGAGCAGGCCCCGGGTTTCTTCCAGGGCAGGCTCGGTCTGTTGGGTGTAAATCCGGTTGGCTTGCTGCATGCCGGTCAACCTTTCTTCGGCTTTTTCTTTTAAGGCTTGCAGCGCGGGCAGGGTCTCGTCAAAGGCAGGCATTGTCTTTGTTTGAAAGAGATGCCTCGCCTCATTGTTGGCCGAGACAAGCTGCCGCTCGATATCAATGACCGATTCAAAGATGCTGGCCACCATCTCGAGGTTCGGTATGGTTTCCCGTTGATAAAGATTAATAACACGTGCCTGATCATCCCGTGTCAGGGCCTTTTCTATCGCTATTGCTGAGGCGTGAAGACGATTGTGAGGTCCCCGGACTTCTGTTAAGGCCCTGCGCAATTCAGGAAAATCCGCCATCCATTGAGCGGCCCGGTCTGAGGTCAGGAATTTGCCAAAGGCGCACAACGCCGGATTCGTCTCCACACCAAGGTCTTTATTCTTCGCCATTATCCGTTCGCTGACGGTTTGCGCCCAGCGGCGATGGTCATCCAGCCGGGCCATCAGCGTGACCAACAGACCCGGATGAATCGGTCGATATGCCGCCTGTATCGCAACTGCACTTTTATGGAGTTTTTCATGAGGGGACTTTATCGCCTCTATCAGAGTCGCCATTTCCGGTCCTTCAGCAGTGACGCTCTGGCCGCCTTCACCATAAAGCCACTTGCCAAGCCTGCACAGACGGTGATTGGTCTCTACGGAAATCGATACATCGTTATTCAGAAAGGTCTCCTCCACTGCCATTATCCACTTTAAATGATCTCCTATTTTTTCGGACAAAAACGAGGGTAAATGAGGGTCCGCCTGTTCGAACACCTGATCAATGGAAATGGCGGATTCATGGAGTTTCCGGTGCGGTTCCTCGATTTTCTGAAAAATCGGGGCCAACGCAGGCACCAGTGTTTCTGCCTGCTTACGGTTGTCGCCAAACAGAAATTTGCCCAACGCACACTGATGGTCATCCGTTTCCACACCAAGCTCGGTAACAGAATCATCGGTTAAAAGACGATTCAATGTCCTGGCCCAGTTCAGATGATCGACCTCTCGCTGACTCAGTTCCCCTTTCAGTTTGTTACCGTCAATTACCTGGCCGGCGTTGATGACAATCCGGCCGACACCGACGTAGTTCAAAGTGGCAATAGCAGTGATGATAATCACCATAACGCCGAATCCCAGGGAAATTTTTTTGGGGATAGACACCTCTTTCCAACGCATGATATGTCTCCTTTCTGAAAATCGTTATCTCATGAGAGAAGCAAGGAAGTGTGTTGTGGAAATTATGCCTACAGTAAAGAGAACAGAGTGACCGCAGCAATGGCACAGCAAGTTTACCTCACTGGGCAATACCTGTCAGGACGACAGATCAAAAGGATTAAAAGGGAGAGGTTTTTCTATAGGCTTGTTATATTTTTTATTATAGCCCGATACAGTGGAAAAGTCAAATATATGACCGTTCCGAAAAAAAAACGGCGGGCAAGCCCGCCGTTTTCTGATTATTCCGCCATATCATTGTCAATGGTTAAAAGTTGGAAAAATCCTCCTCATCATCCATTGGAAAGACCTCATCATTGGATGACGGCTTTGGGGGTTTTGCTTTTTTACCGGCATTCTGGGTGAGAACCGCATGGGCGGCTTGGTGCGTTGCCCCATGATGGTGGGGGGCACGGACAGACCGGCCTGAACCTTCTGTTATGGACGAACGGCCACCCACCAAGCTGCTCAGCTCCTTGACCATGCCCATCATTTCCTCGGCCTGGGCGTTCATCTCTTCAGAGGAGGATGCTGATTCTTCGGCATTGGCTGCAGCCTGCTGGGTGACCTTGTCCATCTGGGAAACGGCCGTATTCACCTGATCAATGCCCTGGGCCTGCTCTTTTGAGGCTGCGGCAATCTCGCCGATCAGTTCACCCACCTTCTGGGCACTTTCACGGACACTGGTAAAGTCATCATTGGTGGTCTTCATCAGGGTGGCGCTCTCTTCGATCTGTTTCACACTGCCGTCGATGAGCTCGCCGGTGTTCTTGGCCGCTTCAGCCGCCCGCATGGCAAGGTTCCGTACCTCATCGGCCACCACGGCAAACCCGGCGCCCGCTTCCCCGGCCCGTGCCGCCTCAACCGCCGCGTTTAACGCCAGCAGGTTGGTCTGGAAGGCAATCTCGTCAATGGTCTTGATAATCTTCATGGTCTCTTCACTGGATTTGGACAGCTCATCCATTGCAACACTCATGGATTCCATGGAATGGGCCGCCTTGTCCACTGCCTTGTGGGATTCCCTCATGAGATTGTCAGCCTGACCGGCATTGTCGGCATTCTGTTTGGTCTGGGACGACATCTCTTCCAGGGAGGACGAACTTTCCTCAATGGACGCGGCCTGTTCTGAAGCGCCTTCAGCCAGGCTCTGACTGGCCGAGGAGACCTGGCCTGATGCCGCAGTCACCTGCTCGGCACTGCCGGTCAGACCGGCAATAATCCGGGTCAGCAGTTGTGTTATCCCGCGGACAATCATCAATGCCGCCAGAATGGCAATAACCGTACCCAGAACCAGACCGATGATCATGACGATTGACCCGATGGACAGGGAGGAAGCAGCATGACTGGACAGCTCGCTGGTATTCTCCATGCCGGCATCCGCCGTGGCAACACATGCCTCAATCACCCTGCGACCGGCTTCTTCCCGTTGTTTCCCCAGTTCGTTGTTTTTGTACCATTTATCCAGAAAACTCCGCAAGGCCGCAGCATAGTTATTGCCCGCGGTCTCTGTATTGTCGATGCGCTCCAGGTCCGCGTCAAGACGTGTAATTTTTCGCAGGTCCGCGTATTTTTCCTCAAGCTTGGGAAAATTGGCCAGGGCTTTTTCTATGAAAGCCGGTTCCCGCATGGCCTGGGATTTAAACGCGTTGACCCGCACATCATTTCCCAGATCGATAATATCATTGACCAGGGTGATCTTTTCATGGCGCTCCTGCATGTCAATGGTGAGCTGTTTCTGCTGGGAATCAAGAAACGCCTTACAGTTTGCCACATACTTGCCGGCAGCATCGTCCATCTGGTCCTGAATACCGCCCAGTTGCCGGTTGCCTTGCCGTGCCGCTGTAATATATCGTTTCATTGCCGCTTCATAGTCGGCTGCCGCAGCCTCTATGTTGTTGATCTGTTGAATGTTGCTGGCTTGATGGGTAATGGGCCGCAACTGGGCTGTATGGATCTGGAGATCATTGAGCCGGTCAATGGCGTCTTCCATCATGTCCATATCATTGTTGGCCTGGGCCTTGAAATTCATCACCCGAACATCGGTGCCCACATCGCTAATTGCAGTAACCAGGGAGATCTTCTGCTGGCGTGCCGCCAGATCTTCACCAAATGCCTTGTTCTGGCCGTCAAGAAATTCCGCACAGTTATTCATGTATGCGGCCGCATTCTGGTCGAGTTTTTCCCGGTCCACGTTCATACCGGCAATGGCGGCCTTTGTTGCTTCCATGAGTTTTTCATAGGCATGGACCGCCTCAGTCGCCTCTTTTACATGTCCTTTCAGGTCCTTCAGGTAAACGGCCCGATCCGCCAGGGCAGCGGCGTCGGCCAGATGTTTTTTGACCGCTTTCATCTCCTCCTGGGCCTGTTTATAGTAATGTTCCTCCTCGCTTAATCCATAGCCCCGCATCTCATACATGACCCGGTTGGATGCACCGCGCAGGGCATTGGCCACGGCCACTTCCGGCACATACTCATCAGCCAGCTTCTGCGAATTGTTTTTTGCCCCCAGCATCTGCCAGGCGCCCAGTCCGCCCACAACAATTGTAATCAGAATAACGATTGCAAATCCCAGTGTGATCCGTTTCCCTAACGTCATTTGTCTACCCATGATAATGGTCCTCCCTAAAATTATTGGTGAACTGCCACTACGTTATTGGTATTACCGGTCGCCATCCCGGATTCCGAATACATCACCTGTTCAATTACCGCACCGGCATTACAGGTGTCTTCCATTGAATGCAACGCTTGTTTTTTGTCTGCTTTTTCCGGGTACCATGTCACCTTGAGATCATTGGTTTCGCAGTCATACCCGATGGATGCAGACCGTGCCTGCGGGTTGTACATCACCTGAATCTGGTTCAGCAGATACCCTTCTTCAATCAGCTTATCGATGATGGGGAGCATGCTGTTTAGGTGGGTCGCCACGACCACAAAGGTAAGACCGGATTTTTCAAACGGGCGTACATCAAAGCTCTCCACCTTTTTCAGCACCTGGCCGAGAAGGTTGGTAGATGCAGCGCTATAGACTTTGTCCCGGGGGCTGATATGGGCCAGGTAGGCAAACCGTCCGGGATAGGTCACGATAAACCCTGTACACGTGGCCACGCCCTGTGTTTGTAAATACTCGCCATCGCCGGCTTTGAGAAATTCATCCATATCCACCCGGCGCACCGCCTTTTGCGTGGAGAATTCAATATTCCGAGCCGACCAGGGCAATGGGGATTTTTTCAGATTTTCCAGCAACCGGTCGCCATAATACCGACGATGCCGGGTAAAATAACGGGTGACGACTTCGCCCTTGTCCACCTTGGCAACCACCAGCCATTTTGTGTCCATAAAATTCACCACTTCAAAAGAGGTCAGGCAGATTTCGCCGCGATAATCCGTTACCGTGCGATGCCCTTCGCCTTCAGTGAATTTGGCCTGAATGTTACGGTCATCCAGATGCTTTTTCAGCACGGTGGAATCGCCTTGAAAATTGGAATCTGTCAGCATGAACCCTTCCTGGTTTACCAGAAAGGTCTCCCCGGTTTTGCCAAGGTCTTCGGTCCAGGCAAATATCGTATTGGCTTTGTTTATGGCGCACTGCAGAATAATCCAGCCGGTGTGCGTGCCGTCTCTGAGAACCGGCTCCACAAAAAACGCCGCAGGTTCCGCAGACGGACCATACGCATGAAAATCAACAAACACTCCCTGTTCCGGTTTCTCAGCAAGGCATCTGCCCAGTGGGGTGGCCGCCAATTCCGGTCCAAAGAGGTTCTGGTTCATGTCGGTTTCTTTACGGATGGTATAGAAAATGTCGCCCTGCAGATTGACAAACAACAGATCATAGAATGAAAAATAATGTTCAATATAATACTGGTTGAATGTATCCTTCATCTGCCTGATTTTTTCGAGAAGCGGCTGCGGGGGCACACTCCTGCCGGTCAACGCCCGGTACTGGCGTATCACTTCAAAACAGTTGATTACCGATTCATCAACAGCGGCTTTTTGCGCCAGATCATGCATGCGTTCACAAAACTGCCTGAGCTGCTGCACCTTTTCACGGCGGGCATAATCCAGGCTGACCAGCGCCCAGTCATACGCATTTTTTTGCGCATGAACGTTGGGGGCCATGATCAGCAGGCTCAGCACTACTATGAGAAATAACCGGGCTGATGCGCCCTGCCGGCATGATAACCGGATAAACCGACGTTTTCCGGATGTATCACAAATTTCCAGTTTCCAATTTCCAGTTTCATCATTTCCGAACAATAGCAATCTCCCTGATACAACCCGACAACATGAAAAAACGTCCCTCAGGCCGCCTGCTCCGATTTTTCCACCTGCTCAATCTGCTGCAGTTCCTCAGGCGAAAGAATGCGGTCAATATCCAGCAGAATCTTGACCCCGCCGTCGTCCATCTTGGCGATGCCGAGAATATACGCCGTATCAATGGTGGTGCCGAACTCGGGCGTATCCTCCACTTCTTCAGCTTTAACATTCAAGACCTCCGAAACCGCATCCACAATGATCCCCATCTGTATGGAACTGGTCTTCCCCCGGATCTCTGTCACAATGATGCAGGTGCGGTCCGTTACCTCCACCTCATCCATGCCGAGTTTCAACCGCAGATCGGTTACCGGGATGACCTTTCCACGGAGGTTCACAACACCCTTGATAAAATCAGGTGTGCGCGGCACGCTGGTGATGGGCATCATACCGATAATCTCCTTGATCTTCATGATACCGATGCCATACTCTTCATCGGCCAGTTGAAAGGTAAGGTACTTCCCCTCCTTGTCGGCCGCTGCCTGTACGGCCTGACTCATGACATCTGTTGTGTCGGACATGATCGCTCTCCTTTTGTTTTGGGTTGGCAAAAATTTCACCGCAGAGGCGTAGAAAATGCTGAGAACTGCCTTTTCTTTTTTCTCCGTGCCCTCTGCGTCGCTGCGGTAAACTCAACTCGTGAAGTATCAGGGCTGATCGGCTATTTCCGGTGACGCCTCATCGCCACTGTTGACAAGCCTGACAATGCCGCCTACGTCAAGGACAAGACCGACCCGGCCGTCGCCCATGATGGCGCCGCCGGATACACCCGGTATGTTCTGCATGGATTCTCCCAGGCTTTTAATCACCACCTGCTGCTTGCCGAGAACTTCGTCAACAACAATCCCTGCCCGGAACTGTTCATTTGCGACCACCACAATGATGGGATTGCTCCCGTTGCCACCATTGATCCGGAACAACCTGTCAAGACGCAGTATTGGCAGAAACCTGTCATCAAAACGAACCATTTCCGCCTTTCTTTGGTATACAGTCGAAAGTGCTGCCCCCTTCAGAGCCATTAAGGAAACGACTGAAAGCGCCGGGATAATATACTGTTTCTCCCCCACCCGGATAATCATGCCGTCAATGATCGCCAGGGTTACGGGAATCCGAATGCTGAATGTGGTCCCTCGCCCGGCTTCTGAGAACACAGAAACCCGGCCCTTTAACGCATTCAGGTTATTTCGGACCACATCCAGGCCCACGCCGCGGCCCGACACGTCGGTCACGGCGCCGGCGGTTGAAAAACCGGACGTAAAAATAAGATTATGGGTTTCTTCCGGGCTCAGCGCATCCGCTTGATCAATCAACCCCTGATCCTCTGCTTTTTTGCGAATCGCCCGGGTATCAATCCCCCGGCCATCGTCCGCCACCTCGATACAGATATTCCCCCCTTCATGAAAAGCCCGGACTTCAATGGTCGCGGATTCGGGCTTGCCGACAGCCGACCGATCCGCCGGCCGGTCTTCAATTCCGTGGTCCACACTGTTACGGATGATATGCATGAGCGGATCTACAATCCTGTCAACAATGGTCTTATCGAGTTCTGTATCTTCGCCGGTTATCACAACTTCCACGATTTTGCCCTCTTTGCGGGAGAGGTCGCGCACAATACGCCGAAGTTTCAAAAAAACCGGACGGATCGGCACCATTCGCAGGGACAATCCGCTCCGTTGAAGCCCCTGGGAGATCTTGGCAAGCTGGTCGATCAGATTGGAAAATGCCGGCGATGCCAGATCGGTTGCCTCACGCGACTGGGCGATCATTGACTCAACAATCACCAGTTCACCGATCATATTTACGATATGATCAATCCGCTCCGCATCAACATTAAAATAGGCGCGTTCGGTCTGAACTTTTTTTAAACCGGCCTCCATGGGATCGCTGTCTCTCGCCTCTCCGGACAGCGGTTTACTTATCGATGCCGGGGGAGTTGAAGAAAGCGTGGCATCGTCATTGTTATGATCCGTATTATGGGACACGGCAACGCTGTCCAGAAGTTTCATTACCGTATCCACAGCCGCGCAGGTGTCCTTTTTGCCCCGATAGAATTCAAACGCCTGTGTCAGCCAGTCTTTGGCCTGAAAAAGCGCGTCTGCATACTGAGCCGTATTCCGAGCATCATCGGCAATCACATCTTCGGCGCGGTGGCAGAGCCGTTCCACATCATCCAATCGAAGGAACCCGGCTTCTCCCTTCATCGTGTGAAAGAGGCGCTTCAGGCGAGGCAGGCCGTCGATATCACCGGCCTCCAGTTCAAAGAGCAAAGACTCAATGTTTTCCAGCACATTGTCCTGGACGGACAGAAACCCCGCAAAGTCATCTTCATCCAGATGATCCGGCAGGTTGCCGGGATGACGAAGCACGCTTGATACGTTGTCCGGTTTGCGACCGGAAAATTTTGTTACTGCTTCGCATAGCGCCGCAGATTCGATGTCATCCGCTTGCTTCTGTTTTTCTTCACCGCGACCTGTATCCCAGGCTTCGGGCAATCCACCGGACCCGATGGGATCAGGAATGCCGGCACTGGCAAGTGACCGTGTGCCTCGAACCACGGCCTGCAACGCCGTCAGGGCTTGGCTCACCACATCGAGTGTTTCACCGGAAAACGGAGAGGCGGCATGTATAAAATCGACAACATCTCGGCACACCTGCTCAAGATCGGGGCGCTGTTTGTCATGGCAGCGCGCAGCCATTGCCTCAAAACCTTCAACCAGTTGCTGCTGGAATCCAGGATCTGATACATCCTCGAGGACAAATGTCATCGAAAGCGCTTCAATGGCTTCTTCGAGCTGGGTGTCAGACATGACCCGTGCCTGCCGATTTATTTTACAAACTGGATAAAAAGAAAAAAGTCCCCTGATGCCTACATCTTTTTTGAAAATGGGAGATGGAACAATGAAGAAACATTGTCTGATTATATTACCCTATTTGGGGTATTCTGTCAATATCCAATGTGGATCCAGTGTGGAGATACAGGCCGGGTATTATTAAGAACGTCAGAAACAAAAAGTGATTTCTTTACCATTTCTTGACAAACTGACGATCAATAGTATTTACTTTACGCAGATTATTCAGGCCGGTACGTGAATTACCATTCGGTTTCAGACAAAACCTGCCGTCCATTGCGCCCCATCCTGATAGAGGCCCGGAGATAAAAAATGATATTACGGAAACAAATACTAAGAGCGCACCCCGCCACCATGGTACTTGCCAGTTTCCTGATCGTCATCCTTGCCGGCATGATGATGCTGAAACTCCCCGTTTCCACCCGAAGCGGCGCCATTGCATGGGTGGACGCGCTTTTTACAGCCACGTCGGCCGTATGTGTTACCGGTCTGACGGTCGTTGACACAGGCAGATACTTTACACCGTTCGGTCAGATCATCATTCTGGCCCTGATTCAGACTGGCGGGCTTGGTGTAATGACGATTTCTGTGGCCCTGTTTAAATGGATCGGACGAAGTGTTTCATTCAGAAACCGGATGGCCATGCAGGATATGTTTGCCCACACCCCCAGAGAGGATATATTCGACCTTGTCAAAAACACCGTCAAGTTCACACTTGCAGCCGAGGCTGCCGGAACTGTGCTGTTGACTCTCTTCTGGAGCGGTCAAATGCCGCTTCCGCAAGCGATTTGGACGGGCCTGTTTCATTCGATTTCCGCGTTCTGTAATGCCGGATTTGCCCTGTTTCCCGACAGTATGGTGCAGTATAGCGGCAGTCTGCTGTTAAACATCACCATTGCCGGCCTGATTGTAACAGGCGGAATCGGTTTTCCGGTTCTTTACGATCTGCAGAACCGGTTTGTCCGGAAAAAGAAGAAACGCGTCCGTCTGTCCATTCAGACAAAAATTGTCCTGCTGACTAGTTTGATATTGATTGTGGCCGGGGCACTGATGTTCGCTTTTCTGGAGCGTCAAACACTGGCAAGCGACCCGTCACCGATTCACCGTATTATGGCACCGGTCTTCCAGTCCATCACCTGTCGTACCGCCGGTTTCAATACAATGGACATTACCACTTTCCAGGATGCCACCCTGACCATGATCATTTTCCTCATGTTTTTCGGGGCCTCGCCCGGATCCTGCGGCGGCGGCGTAAAGACCACAACACTGGCCCTGCTGAGCGTATTTACAATAAGCCGTATAAAAAGACAAAAACATGTCAATATCTTTAAAAAAAGCATCCCGCCGGAAGCGGTCATGCGAAGTGTTGCCCTGGTACTGGTTTCCGTTGCACTGATCAGTATTTTCCTCTTTCTGATACTGGTGGGCGACTCGGCCAGCGGCCATGCGCTGACGCGGCAAAAAGAGCCGTTTCTGGCCTATCTGTTTGAAACCGTGTCGGCATTCGGCACCGTCGGACTGTCCATGGGAATTACACCATTTCTGAACACCTGGGACAAAAGCTGTATTATATTAATGATGATCATCGGCCGGGTGGGTGTTCTGACCTTTTCCTATATTATTGTCGGAACAGGCGCCACCAGAGGGGTGGAGTATTCTGAGGAGAGCATGATGATCGGCTGACCCGGATATCCTCTATAAAAGGAGTAAACAAATGAAACGATTTGCAGTAATCGGACTCGGGAAGTTCGGTTTCCATGTGGTCAAGGCTTTATTTGAAGAAGGCAACGAAGTGGTGGCGATCGATCTTGACAGGGCCAAGGTGCAAGCGGTTGATCCCCACTCAACAGAGGCGCTGGTCCTTGACGCAACAGATAAAGATGCCCTGAAATCCCTGGGACTGGAAACCATGGACGGGGTCCTGGTGTCCACCGGCACCCGAATCAGCACCAGCATTCTGATCTGCCTGCATCTCCAGGAGATCGGCGCTAAAAAAATTCTTGCCAAAGCCGTGGATAAGGACCACGAAAAAATCCTCAAGCGTGTTGGCGCCACCAAGATCATCCATCCGGAGCGGGACATGGCATTACGCATCTCCCGTCAGCTGTCCCATCCCAACGTACTTGATTTCATTCCCCTTGCGGATGAATTTGACCTTGTTCAGGTGGGACCGCCCCGTTCATTTATCGGCAAAAGCTTGCAGGACCTGAACCTGAGAGCCCGGTACAATGTTCATATCATTGCGATTAAAGAACTGGTTCCGGAAAATTTTCTTCTTGTCCCTTCCCCGACATTTGTAATCAAAGACAGCGATATTTTGATCATGCTGGGCAAAACCGCCGACCTCAGCCAGATTAAAGCATTAAAATAAATACAACAATCAAATAGTTATACACGATACAGCGTTTTTTTCTTGACAATATACCACCCCTCTAATATAAGAATCAGTCAGAATTACAGGTGGTATTTTTTAGAATGATAGAAATTGAAAACCAGTATCCCGATAGCCGTAATATCTGGATTATACGTGACCTTCGGGATGATGCCAGTACGATTGACGCGACGCCGTTGCTTTCCGAAAACGGCGAAACCATTCAGCCCGTCAAGGAATATCTCATTTCCGAACTGGGGTACTATCTGTTGAACCCCAACCCGATCATGGTCAAGAAAAAACTGATCGGGTTTGAGAGCTTTTATCCGCAACCTGCCACCAATAGAATCAAACAGAAGATCCGGGGCCTGTTGTCTAAAAAACGGCAGCGTCACCTCAAGGACGCACAACTGCCTTCGCAGGTTGCCACCGGCACTGAGCCCCCCCCGCTGACATCTTTGAACGATGCCGGATTGAAACAACATCTGGGCGCACTTTACGATCAACTCAGAGCCACAGAGCCAGTCTTAAATCAACTGACCGCGATCCCGCTGCATCAAATAACCGATTTAAACGGCATCTGCCGGGACAACGACGGCGGCACATCCCCCTTGCTACTGCGCGGCAGCCTGGCGGAAAAACGGGATTATATCAGCGAATACCTTTATAAAGATGTCGATGTTCTGCTGAATCAGGGCGCTTATTGCACAGACGGACTCTTCAAGCTGGGGGGATTTAACTTTCAGCAATTCAGTCCGGCAACCGCCTACCGGCTGATAAAACGCCAGCACCAGAACGGATATGCCTATCTTGTGGCCTCTCCCTACGGGAAAATCGCATATACTGTCGAAAACCCGAAGCTCATCAATTACCTGCATCTGTTTGAAAAATGCATTCAATCAAACAGAGAGTTGCGACAATCCATCCGAAATTGCATCGACGGCACGGCAACACCGCTGCACCTGTTCTTTAACACACGGTTTGATGTAACCTATTCGGAAAACCATATGCCCGGACTTTACCGCAGGTTGCTGTCTACCGGCGGATATGAGATGGACGTGGACCTGAGGGTTCAGCTCATGGACTCCCTGAACAACCGGTCGATCAAAATTATTTTCAGTTACCGCCCTGAGGCGGTGTCCAGGAACAGCGACTATCTTGCTGCCATAACGGTCATGCATGATATCAAGGCACTTGAACCGCTGAAAAACACCATACCGGGACTGTATACGGCCATCCGGGAAAATACAATGACTTCCGAAGCAGGCCGGTTTTACCTGCTGGAGACGATGCATGGGCGCCACAACGAACACTGATTACGCACAATCGGATTATGCAAGCATAAAAAATGATATGCTCATGTACCCCAATCGGGTCACGGGGTATCTGAATTTCCTGAATGACACTTCCCGGGTGGTTGTTCCGGCAGATCCCATTGACCGGGTTATTCTCCAGTCAAAAGCCAAGCAGGCGGTTCGCAATGTGGCCCGAAGCAAGGGGCACATTCTCATGGTAGGTAAACCGGGTGTTGGTAAATCCATGCTGGCGGACATGTTTGAGCAGGTGATCAGCAAATCCATGGGCGATTACCTTAAGCCGGAAGAGGCCATCGTCGCTTATCCCGGAAAAGACAAACACCATATCCGGGTGGCTTATGAAAGTCCTGAAAATGTGGATGCGCTGCTGGATGACATTCATGACCGTATCGAAACAGCCCGGCAGAGTATCCTCCCCTTCAGCCTGAGTGAACAGATCCGTTCCGTCCGAAAGGTCAAGTATGCGTTGCTGGCCGCTACCGCCATTTCGGCCATGGTTGGATTCTTTTTTGCTCCTGCCTTTATTGCAACCGGCCTGGCCGGTATCGGGGCAATTTTCATGTACATTCAGGAGAACAATCACAAGGCCCAGGAGAAAATTCAACAGGAGACCCAGGCCGGCCAGGCCAACCCGGTGAAACATTTCATCGACCGGATCCCGGAGATTCTGTTTGATCCGAGAAAGGAAGACTGCCTGATGCAGCGCATCGCCGCGCCGGCGGCAAAAAATATGAAGGGCGGCTTCCGGCACGATCCATACCAGTCGGGCAATCTTCATACCCCCGCTCACAACCGGGCATTTCTCGGTGCACATGCCACGGCGCCGATCCTTTATATCGATGAATTGAAAACCATGATCAAGGCCGGTTATATGCCGGACATGCTGGAAACTATACAGAACAAACGGTTTGTCCTCGAAGGCACCCAGAACTCCGGCAGCGGCGCGGCGGACCGATCGGAGAACCATCTCCGGGCGGACAACATCATCATCGCCTGCTGTAACCACGATACGCTGGAATACCTGCAAACCGAAGGGGAAGGGGCATTTCTCAGCCGCATCGAAGACAAGGGCGAAATTATCCACATGGAAAGCGCCGTTCCGGAGACCGCCCGGACAGTAAATGATATTGCCCAGTACATCAAACAGGAAATCACCAGCCTTGAAGCAGAGTTTCAACAGACATGGGGCGATGTGATCAAAAACGAGGGGCATGAAGGGGTGCGCAAACGGAACGAGCACATTCTCGGACGGGTCCTGCCCGATGATTACCGCCTGGAAACCCGGGAGTTCGACAAATCCGGCATTCTGGAGATCATCAAGGCATTGCGATGCCGCAGTCAGGACGGCAAATTGAGCTGTATTCTGAGGCCGATGAACGGCATCATCCGTACAGCCGAATACAATGCCATCATGGAAAACGCGCCGCTGGTTATGGCAGACCATGTCGCCACGGCGTTGAAAGAGCATGTCAGTATCGAAGGTGCCATGAGCCGTGAAATCACGGAGCATAAAAAGCGTCTGAAAACGTATCTGGATTCAATGACCGATGCCGTGGGGTATGTGGTCGGCCTGGCAGTCATTCAATCGTCTTCAGGCAGCGGTTTGTTCGGTCAACCGCTCCCCATCCGGTGTCAGATCAATACAGGCGCGATTGACACGGTACTTGCCTCTGGGAAAACCGGTGACATTGCCAAGGGCGCCGCCCAGAATGTCCGCGCTTCCATCAAACGGATTCTGACAAAAACCGGTGCACCGCATATCAATTATGAAATGCATGTGGAATACATTCAATCCCATGGCGGGGTGGAAGGTGATAGTGCGTCGGTGGCCATTGACACCGGCCTGATATCGGATTACATCAATGCCCCGGTGAATCAGGCTTTCGCGGTCACCGGTTCCCTGACCGGTGATGTAGTTCTCTCCGTCGGCGGTGTCGCCGAGAAGCTCAAGGCCGCCATGGACATTGATATCAACATGAAAGGGGCCTGTATCCCCTGGCAGAACCGGATCGACGCCGAGCCCCTGCTTTTAAACAATGAGAATGAATATATTGAAAAGAACGGCATACCGGGCATTCGAATATACCGTTTGCCGGACCGGCAGATGCCCTTTGACATCTATTTTATCAAAACAAAATACCACGCCTACGAGATTCTCATGGGAATCGACAAAACCACTGTTAAAGATAAAATGGCGCAACGCATCCGCAATGATCTCGCCCTGCTCCCCGCTGCCGTCAATAACACAAAAACGGGATAACCGTTCCAATCAACAGACAGCTGTTTGATAAAATCTGAGTGACATCCCGTTATATATGTGTTATATTGGTATATCAGTTTACTTAATATAAATCGGCTGTGTCCCCGGCCGACAATCCCTCGCACAAATAATGTAAATCCGGCTCAAAAAGGGCTGGTACATTTAAATTATTATAACACACGGCCTTTGGGCCCGATATGACGTCACGGATCGCCCCCCGTATAATCCAGCAGAAAGGCAGAGTGATATGGCCGTTGAAAGAAAGCCGCGCCTCCTTATTGTTGACGATGAGCCACATATCCGGGAAATGCTGACACGGCATTTAATAATGGCCGGATACGAGGTAATCGCCGATCCCGCAAATGGCGAAGAAGCCCTGGAAATTCTTTCCAAGAAGCGATTCGAGGTCGTCATAACCGATATCATGATGCCCAGGATGGACGGAGTAGAACTGCTGCGCCACATAAAAAAAGAGTATCCCATGGTTCAGGTCATTATCATTACCGGTTATGTCAACATGGAGAACCTGCTTGCCGCCATGCGGCACGGGGCCTCCGCCTGTATCTTCAAGCCCATTGAAGATATGGCCGAACTGGAAGAAGCCGTGGCAAAAGCAGTGGACCACCTCGCACAATGGCAACAAAAACTGAAATTTCTGTTGGGCATGAAACCCGGCCAGGGAGCAACATAAACATGGAAAACTATGGTATCGACCCGGAACTGCTGGCCGGATTTATCGCAGAATCCAGAGAGAGTCTGGAACCGGTGGATGGACTGTTGATCGACCTAGAAAAGCATCCCGATGATACCGATATCATAAATAAAATATTCAGACCGTTTCATTCCATCAAGGGCAGTGCCGCATTTTTCGGGCTATTAAAGGTAAAGCAGCTTTCCCATCTGCTGGAAGACCTGCTGGACATGATCCGTCAGAAGCAAGTGGGTGTGTCCGTTGAAATCACCACCGTCACGTTGGCGGGTCTGGACATGCTCAGAAAGATTTTTGAGAACGTAACCGCGGACAAGCCCGAAACCGAGGGAGTTGACGATCAATACAGCCAACTTGCCGAATCCATCAGACAGGCGGCACAAACCCGGGCCATGGCGGCTGAAACGCTGATTGCCCTCATTCACGACCAGCTTGAAAGCCTGCATCTCTCCCCGGATGATGAAACAGCCGCACAGATAAACGATATTCTGAAAAAGATCGACACACACTTTCACGGATCGCCGCCGACCAGCAAAAAAGCCGTCCAAAAGGAGGAAGCGGCCGACAACCCGGTGAACTTTATCCGGCGTATTCTGGATACGGAAATTGACGGTGAGCTTGATGCAACGGAATCGATTGCCGTACAAAGGGCCCTGGAACAGATCCAGATCGCAGTCACCGGCAACCCGGAAGCTGAAAAAATTGTGGCTCAGGCGCTGGAAAACTACCACGCTTTTATGGAAAACATCGGCTTTGATACCCTGCTCCGGGATCTTATCCTGGAGAGCATGAACCGACTCTCCAGGACCTGGCAGTGGCCGGCTTCAGAAGCCGCCACATCAAACGTATCAGAAAAAACAGCTTCCGAGCCCCGACGGAAAACCGGCGTTCAACGGACCATGCGGGTATATGAAAAAAGCATTGACGGATTTCTGGAATATGTCGGGGAACTGGTGGTTATAGAGGAAATGTTTAATCACGTACAGAAGCAGCTGGACGCGATCGCCCGGGGGACCAGCATTGCATCCGACTTCAGGCGCATCCTCAAAACATTCCATGCGTTATCAGCCAATTTGAGAAACAGCATACTGGAAATTCGTTCTGTCCCGATCAGCGGCTTGTTACGAAAAGCGCCCCGTATTGTTCACGATATCGCCCGGGATCACGAAAAAGCCATCGACGTCCGGATTACGGGTGAATCACTGCTCATCGATAAAAGTTATCTTGAGTTACTGGATGCGCCGTTTATACACATGGTCAGGAATGCTGCCGATCACGGAGTGGAAAACCGACAAGAGCGCATTCAGGTGGGCAAACCAGAAACCGGTGAAATTCAGATTACCGCCCGGGAAACAGACAAAGAAATTGAAATCACCATTTCCGACGACGGAAAAGGAATCGATTACGACGCCCTTTACCAGAAGGCGCGGGAATGGGGTTTGGTAAACGGGCAGGAGAGCATCGATCAAACAACCGTAACGGACCTGGTGTTTATGCCAGGCATTTCCACTGCAAAAACCGTGACTGATATTTCCGGCCGGGGCGTGGGGATGGATGTGGTGCGGCAGAATATTGAATCGGCCGGCGGCCGGGTAGTCATCACCACCACGCCCGGGGCAGGCACTATTTTTTCCGTGTTATTGCCGAAAAACGTCAGCACACAGATCATTGAAGGCTTTCTGATCCAGGCAACGGATGATGTTTACGTGCTGCCCATGGAATTGGTTAATGAGTCGTTTGCATTTCATGCCGGGGATGTGAGCGATATCACCGGTAAAGGCCGAATGATTGCCAGGCGGGACACCCTGATGCCCCTCATCAATCTGAATGCCGCATTAAGGGAGAACGGCAATGGATATCAATTCTCCCTGAACGACGCCAGTGAGGGAACCGTAATCGCTGTTAATACCAAAGGTAAAATGGTCGCACTGCTGGTTGACCGGATCATCGGGGTTCAGAAAATGATTCTCAAGGAAGTCGAGGGGCTGACCGCGCAGCGCCATCTTTTTCAGGGTGCCGGTATCATGGGCGACGGCACCGTTGCCATGATTATCGGCGCGGAGGGGGTATCCGCGCTTGCGGTTTAACACGTATCAGCTTTCCTTGAAGTTATTTAAGTGCGATTCAGAAGTCTTTTTCCGGAAAAGGTCATACAACTTTCTGTATAAACCGGATACCAATACCGGCTCTACCGGGAATGGCATAAAATGTCGAAGATGCATCTGACACCCCCGTCATCACAACAGCATTACCTGCCAGCCGTTGTGAAAAGGATATTCATGAAGCCGTTTCAATCATCCGTATCCGCTTTGCGCCATCTGTTTTTCAGCAACACAAGGGCTGCGACCGGCACTGATACGCATCCGGACATTCAAGCGGAGCTTGCCGCTCTGTACGATCACACACCACTTATTATCCTGATGATGGAAGAGAACGGCACCATTTACAAAACCAACACGTTTACGAGCCGTTTTACAGGCATTCCGACGGAAAAACTTATCGGCCTTCGCGGCGGTGAAGTCTTTAATTGTCTCAACCATCTATCCAACCCGAAAGGGTGCGGCTTCAGTCCCCATTGCGTCACATGCAGTCTCCGCAACACTGTCCTGAAAACGTTTCAATCCGGTGAAGTTGCCGATGGTGTGGAAGCGGCCATTCCCGTATATAAAAACAATCAGAAAACCCGGCTTACGTTTCTGGTTTTCACAAAACAGATAACCCTTAAAAATCGTCCCCTGGTGATGGTATCCATTCTGGATATCAGTGACCGCAAAATTGTGGAGGAAAAACTGGTGCGCGCTCGTCAGCAGGCGGAAAAAGCAAACCAGGCCAAGAGCGCTTTTCTGGCCAATGTGAGCCATGAAATCAGAACCCCGCTTAACGGGGTTATCGGCATGACCAATCTCCTGCTCAAAACCCAACTGACCCGGCAACAACGCCAGCACTTGCAGACACTGAAAATCGGGGCCGATCAATTATTAATACTGATCAACAATGTGCTTGATCTATCAAAAATTGAAGCCGGTAAAATTGACCTGAAGCATACCCCTTTTGATCTTCGCACAACGCTGGAGGATATCAATGATCTGATGGCAGTCAACGCCGCGGATAAAGGGCTATCCTATATCATGTATGTGGATCCGGAGATTCCTGCACGCGTATCGGGCGACCCGGGTCGATTACGTCAGGTCCTGATCAACCTGATCGGTAATGCCGTTAAATTCACAGAAAAAGGCGATGTTGTCATTTATGTCCTGTTTGCGGATAATCCCGTTACGATGGATGCACAAAACTGCATCCACCTCCGGTTTGATATCATGGATACCGGCCCCGGTATTCCGGAAGACGAACAAGACAAACTTTTTCAAGCCTTCTCTCAGATTGAAAGTACCAGCCATCAGCATTATGAAGGTTCCGGATTGGGGCTTTCCATTACAAGGCAACTGGTCGAACTGATGGGGGGGAAGCTTCAAATGGAAAACCGCCCGGAAGGGGGCTGCCGGTTCTGGTTTACGGTCGAACTTGATAAACAACCGCCGGGGAACGAAACTATTGAAGCAACAATACCGGACATATCCAATACCCGAATCCTGGTAACGGACGGCGGCGCTGTCAACCGGCAATTTGTCCTGGAACAGTTGAAACAATGGCAATGCCGCGCGGATGGTGCAGAGAACGGGAAAGATGCATTGACGATGCTTCATGAAGCCCTATCCCTTGGGAATCCTTATGTGATCGTAATTATAGATGCAGTATTGCCGGACATGAGCGGCGAAACCCTGGGACGGAAAATTCTATCAGACGCACAACTCAAAAACACCGACCTGATTATGATGACGTCGGCCGGCGAACGGGGAGAAGTCAGCCGCCTGGAAAAAATCGGTTTTTCCTGCTACTTCACCCGGCCCTATAAACGATCGGATCTATTCAACTGTATTGCCCGGGTGCTGAACATGCAGACGGCCCTGGGCGATTATGAAAAACAAGGGTTGATTACCCGGCATTCACTCAACGAACAGCGTAAACAGCAATTCAAAATTCTGCTGGTGGAGGATTTTCCCACAAACCAGAAAGTCGCCCTGGGGCTGCTTGAGAATTTCGGATTTCATGCCGACCTTGCGGAGGATGGCGAAACTGCTGTTCAAAAAGCCCTGGATCATCACTATGATTTGATCCTCATGGATATTCGGCTGCCCCATATGAATGGATATGAGGCGACACAACGGATCCGCGCAAACGAGACCGGTAATGCCCATACCCCCATCGTCGCACTGACAGCCCATGCCATGGCCGATGATGCGGAGAAATGTCTCCAAGCCGGTATGGATGACTATCTTTCCAAGCCCATTGAACCGCATAAGCTTGAAGCGTTACTGAAAGATTATCTCTATGCAACCCCGGAGGAGGCTGCCCCGGCCGATATCGCAAAACTACCCCCCCCGCTGACGGTTCTGGATGGGAACCGGGAAAATCCGTCCCGGTCGGACGATTTAATCGACCAGGAGGCACTTTTAAACCGCCTGGACGGTAACACCAAATTAATGAAAAAGGTTTTGGCAAGCTTTCTTGAACACATGCCCACAGAAGTAGAAAATCTCAAAACAATGATTGCGACGAACGATATTGAAGAAATAAAGCAGCAGGCCCATAAAATGAAAGGCAGTTTTGCCAGCATCGCAGCCGGAAAACTTCAGGCCATTACCGTGGAAATTGAAAAAACAGTGCAATCCCCCCGGGCAAAGGAAAGCAATACAATCCATGATCTTTTTGCAGAACTGGAAACAGCATTTATGGAGGGGATGCAACTCTGCCGGGCAATCATTCATGCGGACGATATGACTGACACTAAAAACAACAGGAACAACCAATGAAAATTCTGGTTGTAGATGATGACCCAATCACCTGTGAATTGCTGATATCCATGCTGAAAGCCATGAATCAACAGGGCACTGCTGTCAATGAGGCATCAAAAGCGCTCGAGCTGATCGAACAGGAAAATATCGGCATCGTTATTGTTGATTGGCTGATGCCGGGCATGGATGGCATGGAATTGTGTCGTCAGATACGAAAAAAGAATACCACCAGTTATATTTACCTTATCATGCTCAGTGCAAAGAGCGAAAAGAAAGATCTTTTAAAAGGCTTTGCAGCAGGCGTGGATGCATACCTTCCCAAGCCCCCCGAGCAGGACACCCTGGATGCCAGGATACGGGCCGGTACCCGAATCGTCAACCTGGAACGCCAGCTTACCGCAGAAAAACAGATTGTCACCCAGTATGCCCAGAAAATGGAGGTGCTGGCAAGGCAACGGGCCAAACAACTCCTGCATGCGGATCGGATGGCCACGCTGGGGACCCTCAGTGCCGGCATTGCTCATGAAATCAACAACCCTGCAACATTTATCAGCGGGAATGTTCAGATTCTCGAAAAATTCTGGCATATCCAGGCACAATGGCTGGAAAGCGGCGCTTTACAGGATGCGGATGCCGACCAATTGGCAACCATTCTGAAGGAAACCCCGGATGTTATTCAGGCGATTAAAAACGGCATATCACGGATTTCAAAGATCATCAACGGACTGAAGACATATGCACATGCCGATACACACCTTTCGGTTGATTACGATATCCATCAGACCATCAATGATGCCCTTATGCTCTGTCACAACGCGTTGAAATACAAAATCGACATTGAAAAAGCGTTTGCCCCCGATATACCGCTGTTATGCGGCAACCCGCAGCAGATGGAGCAGGTGTTTGTAAATATCATCAACAACGCCGCGGATGCCATGGAAGATAAGCCCACTGGCCGGATTCGCATCCAGACAGCTTTAACCGATTATTATGTACGGATTGTTATCTCAGACACAGGCCCCGGATTCAACCCGGACGCCCTGCAGAAAATATGGGACCCTTTTTATACCACCAAACCCGTCGGCAAGGGGACCGGTCTGGGGATGTCCATCGTCAAAGGCATTATTGAAAGCCATCACGGCACCATCCAGGCATCAAACTGCGACGATACCGGGGGGGTCTTTACCATTCACCTGCCCCGGAACAGAAATGCATGCCCCCAGCCAATCGGTTTGGAGGCATGATAGGATTTATATTTCAATGAATATCTCAGGGGATCAACAGGAGGCCAAATGAAAACACTGATTGTGGAAGACGATTTTTTGAGTCGTCTGGTGTTACATGAACTGTTAAAAGAGTATGGTCCGGCCCACATTGCAGCCAACGGTCATGAAGCTGTCGAAGCGGCAAAAATGGCTATTGCTGCAAATACCCCTTACCGCCTGATCTGCCTGGATATTAAAATGCCGGGGATGGATGGTCTGGAGGCGCTCAAGAAAATTCGCCTTCTGGAGGATGAAGGAGGCATTCAAGGGCTTGACCGGGCACGGGTCATCATGACCACCATACTGGATGACACGGACAATGTCATGTGTGCTTTCCGGGAGCAATGTGACGCCTATCTGGTGAAACCAGTCAGCAAGGCGGATCTTGTGACACAGCTCGAAAAACTGGAACTCATATGATGCAAACGTATTATAGAATTTTGTGAGCTAGCGGTCTATAGGGCTTCGCTGGGAATCTCGGCACAAACACGGTTTCGGCCCTGCGCCTTGCCCATATACAGGGCTTTGTCAGCCAGATCGATCGCCAGCAGCGGTTCATTCGCGTCAACAGGGATAGCGGAGACACCGGTGGTGATGGTTAAGTAATGGGCGTCAAGGTTGGCTGCATCGCTGTTCAAATCCATCAATGACACCGCATTCCTGAGTTTTTCCGCAACAATGATGGCTTCCTCTTTACCGGTTTCCGGCAACAGCACAACAAACTCTTCCCCGCCGTAACGCCCCACCACATCAATTTTTCTCAGAATATCCACAAATAAACGGGCGATCTTCTTCAATGCCTGGTCGCCCCTTAAATGGCCGTAGGTATCATTGTATTCTTTGAAGTGGTCAATGTCGATCATCAACAGGGCAATGGTCCGGTCATAACGTCTGGCCCGGTATACCTCCCGTTCAAGACGTTCAAAAAAATAACGCCGGTTGTACAACCCGGTCAGTTCATCCTTCCGGATAAGTTCCCGGGTCTGTTGGAAGGTAAAAGCATTATTGATGGCAATCCCCACATTCTCGGCCACAGCGGTAAAAAGCCTGACATCAGACTGGGCAAACCCGTTTATCAACGGTTTGTGGGCATTCAAGACCCCCATGATTAGGCCTTCCGGGTTTTTCAGCGGTACACCAAGATAGCTCCCTTTATCAATACCGCTGTTGGGGAAGTAAAAAAAGTCCTTTTCATGGCTGATATCGTTTACCAATAAGGGCTTTCCGGTTTTAATGACTTTGCCGGCGACCCCCTCTTCAAGGGAAATCTCGCCGTCAACCACGAGTCCTTCCGGCATTCCGTGACTGGCCTTGATCAACAGCTTATGCCGCTCATCATCAAGAAACATCAGCGAATACTGATCCACATTAAGCGCCTCGCCGATCAGTCCCATGACGACTTCAAACATATCCGCCACCTGAAACGACGTACTCAGGGTCCGGCTGATGTTATACAGCGTATAAAGTTCCAGTACCCGTTCATTTAGATTACTGTTTGCCTCCTGAAGCGCCTGATACTTGGCCTGCAATTTTTCATACGCTTCTGTCATCTGTGCTGTGTCCTGATGCTGATTTGCCATATGAATTGCTCCGATGGGGTTAAATTAAGCGTCGATCCTTTTTAATTTATTACCAAAATAGGCCCATATGTCAAGAAATTCCTCGCCAGTGTAAAAACTGCTTCCTATACCGGCTGAATCCGACGCTGAAATAGGCGGGCAATATCCGTAAAGCTTCGGCTGTTTTGCCGTTGCGGCTCAGCCGGATCAACCTAAAGGCCGTTAACGGTTCAAGGACGATGGCAGAGACCAGTGTGGCAAAAAAGAGGGAGAAGCGGAACGATGCGGCACCTGAATTTTTACGATATTCATCAACTAGATATTGCATAACAGGGGCCGGCAGATATCCGGAAATCCGTATCATTCGGTTGATCACGGTACTATTATAGGTATGATAATCCTTTGCCAGGTATTGTCCGGCCCTTTCCGGAAACCGGGGGATGATTCTGTCATAGAGGGCGGTTCCCGGATAAAGGACCAGCGAAAACAGCTGCAGAAAATAGGGCCGGGGCGCAGAAGCCAGTACGGGTATCAACGCCAGTTTTTCATCCTCTCGCTCCAGGGGGTTGTCCAGAATCACATCATAATAGACCGCCACCTTAAATTGTTGAATCAATGTTGCGGCCTTGACAAATTCGGCCACCGTTGACTTCCGGTTATAGACATCTGAAAGTACCCGGCTACTGGCACTTTGCAGTCCGATTGAGATCCAGGCAACACCTGCATCCTTCAGATACCGCATCTTCCTTTCGGTGAAAAATTTTGGTATCCCGCGCACGATAAAAGGAATGCCGACCTGTTCTTTATAGCGCTGGCAAAAATCCGCCAAAAACGCATCCGAAGTTGCCAGAAAACAGTCATCATGAAAGTTCACATATTGAATATCAGGGAATTGCCGCACCGCATTCGCAATCTGGTTGATAAGTGCAGCAGGGGACCGTCGCCGGATTTTGTGTTGCCGACCGTAAAGCCGTGTGAAAAAATCATTGCAGCAGTAAGTACAGGCAAACGGACATCCCCTGCTGGCCATTACACTGAAAACCGTCCCGCGCCACCGGGCATATTTTTTAAATAAAAACGCGTTAAGCTGTTGAATTTGCCCTTTGTGCGCGATAACGGCATGAACAGGGAGATGGTCCGGCACGGGCAGGCTGTCGAGAGTTTCAATAAGCGGCAAAAGCGGATTTTTTACCACATTGCCATTTGTCACATGCCAGATATTGGGAATCGACAACACTGATTTCCCGTTTACCAGGGCTTGCAGCAATCTGACAACAGCAGCTTCACCCTCCCCCACACAAACAAAATCGGCATCCGCCAGGCACATCTCCGGTGCCACCGTCGGGTGAATGCCTCCCCATATTACCGGAATTGCTGGAAAATATTGTTTTAAATAATTTGTCAGGAAAGCAGCTTGATCATATTCGTGAGACATGAGGCTGATACCGATAATTCGCGGTGGCCGTTTCGCAATAAAGCGCTTCACCGCTTCTGCGGTCTGTCCATCCGCTGCCAACGGTTCAGTAAGATAAAGCAGAACAGATGAAAATCCCCTGTCCCGGACTGTATAGTGAAGGCTTTTCAGCCCCACGGTATCCAGATCCGGTTGCAGGGAGATCAGCAGTATGTCGGTATCAATCAGCGGCATCGCGGTTTCGTTGTTATAATAAACAAATTTCAGACATCAGCAAGACAAAATAGTAAATTTTTTACTTGACTTAAAACGCCATATTCAGTATTATATAGATCACTTTTTTGACTATTCTCATCTTTCCGATCATTCTCTTCAAAAGTGCCGGCTATGGTATCAGAAACATCAACCCGATGGCCCTGATACGTATAAATATAGATCACAATACGTTGGTTCCGCTGCTTATAACTGACGTGGCAGATATTGCCCGGATACACAATTTTAGAAGAAAGATAACACGTTAAATCTTTTCCAACAACCATTGGAGGTGCATGATGAACGATCCGGTTACAAAAGCCAGCAGCATCGCCCTCAAATCATCCACCGTTTACAACAATGCGGCTACCGACACCCCCACGACCAGCGAGTCGACACCCGACGCAACAAAGAGGTCCAGCATGCCAATGAATACACGAAGAGCCCATGCCCGGGCGTACCGTGAAGAACCGGTTCAATACGCTATTTACAATGCCAAAAAATTTCACGACGCCACAATGTACAACGAAAGCACGGGGGGGATGTATTTTGAAACCGAAATGCGGATTGCGCCGGGAACCGATATCTGCATAAAAATCCCCCACCCTGAAGCAACAGGATGGACCAACAATTCCTGCACGGCCCGCGTAAGATGGTGTCGGCAGTTAAACCACAAGGCGGGCCAGTGTTTCGGTATCGGTGTACAATATCATAACAACATCACCCAATAAACAGGCCTCGGGCTACAGCATATTAACTACCGGCATACTGCCTTTTGTATAATCTATCAGCGCTCCTGCCCCGGCCCTGCCGATGCTGCAGTTCACAACCACTGTTTTACCCTTATGTACCACACCTGTAGCTTCATGAATATGCCCGCAAAGTAGCAGTGGTGGCTGCTTCGAACAAACAAGCTGCTTCAACCCCCGTGATCCGGCATGAAAACGGCCAAACACCGTATCCAGAAGGCCGAGGGGCGGCGGATGGGCCACCACCACAGATGCGCCCGCCATACAGGACCGGGCCTTAGCAATAAGCGCATCCTCCCGCCATCTCACCCGTGATTGAAACGGCAGCAGAAATGCGCCGCTGATACCGGTAAAGATGATTCCCTGAAACGTTACCCGTCGCAAATGGAGAGATGTAACCCCGGCTTCCGGCCACACCGTCGTCTCCATAAAACCGCGGTCTGTATTACCGCGAACGGCGAAAACCGGAACAGGCATACCGGAGAGATATTCGCTGACGGGCTGACGGAAAAAATGGGCAGCCATATCACCGGCAATAACAATCAGATCTGCCTTAAGACGCGTTGCCTGATCACGGATAACGTCAAAGCGACTTTTTTTACCATGGACATCCGCAACCGCATAAATCCTCATTCATCATTTCCGTCCAGCATCGACTCGGCCTCATCCATGCTGTCCACAAACTGGGCGCTGTAGCCCAGGTCGATTGAGGATTTGTCAAACTGGACATGGCCCCACCGCCCGAATTTCCGAACCACACGCACCACTTTTGAAACCCCTAGATCCCGCAGGAATTCCTGGATGCCTTTTATATAAATCTCATAGTTTTCTTCAAGCAGTTCGTATTCCCGCAGATCGGTAATGCAGCTGAAACCGGGATTAAGTTTTTTACTCTCTTCCCGCAATGCCTCCCCCAGATCCAGTATCTCCTGCACATTCTCAAGTTTCCCCAAGGTAATATAAATCCTGTTTTTTTCTACATCAACGCTGACTTTATGCATGGCTCACATCCTTATATATCATCTTTTCTAGTCCCTCAGGCACCGCAACTTTGCAAGCTGCTCTGCATACCCGTACAAATGCAGCCCCTTACTCTCAACAATCATCTCCCCGTCTTCCACACCAATGGCATGCGCCATATATTCCTTCAGGTTTTGAATACCGGCCAGGTTGGCCGGCAATCCGCCCCACAAATCCCACGACCGGAAATAAACAAAGAAAATCAGTTTCTTATCCACAATACGGGTGTCAATAGATCGCAGGCAGGGCGGATCGACCAGCGCCAGGTCAGAGGGCTCGGCCACCTGCAGTACCATCTGATTGTTCCTTGCCCCGAACCGCTTGTAAGTATCAATCACCCACTCAATCTGATTGATAAAGAGCTGGCCGTCTTCTTCAAAAACGATTTTCCCGTCAACAGGCCGTTTGTCAACGATCTCTTTTTCATCATTCAGCCACCACACGGGTTTTTCCCCGGTAAGTGGTGCACGGGTCAGCCGCTCGCCATAGGTATAGGATTCGCCCGGCGCTTTGTGAGGGGTCATCAGATATTCGATATAGGAGCGGTCAAAGCCGTCACCCCCGTATACATACCCTTCCTCCACAGGATTGGGAATACCACAGGCAGGCGGGATGTCCGGCAGCATGGGATGGGTGCCCGGCTGTTTGATATAACCCGTGAAATAGTCGTATTCAAGCCGTGTCTGACCGGCAAACGACCCCCGGTCAATGGTAAACCGCCGGCCATGGTCCAGAATATCATATACCGCCTGAAACCACAGATCCGGCAGATCTCTTGCGTCAACTCGGTGAATATACATCCGGCCTCCTTTACTGAATATACAAATAATTATACATATTCACAGACAGCAGGCAAAACAAAAACCATCAATTATAGGTTTATTTTCTGTTAAGAACTGATACCATTACCACAATAGCCCAACTTTCAGGATAAACGCAATGAAATCCAGGTTATTCATCAGCCTGACCGCCGTGCTTGTCATCTTTTTTGCCGTTGAAGCGTTTCTCCGGTTCACTGTTGATCGTGCCTGCTTTTCCGGTACCGGAAGTGCGGCCAGCATCTGCCGGGAAGACCCGGTGCTGGGCTGGAGAAACAAAACAGGCGACTTTACATTTCAAAACGGTGAAGAAAAAACTGTCCACATCAAACTGCTGAACAGCGGCAGACGGGCGGTTGCCGCCAATGGCACCGGCCATGCGGATGATCGCGAAAAAATCATTCTGATCGGCGGCTCATTCATGTTTGGTCAGGGGCTGTCCGATGAAGAGACAATGGCCTGGAAACTTCAGGACAAAATGCCTGAAATGAAGGTCTTAAATTATGGGGTCCAGGCATACGGCACATACCAGTCCCTGCTGATGCTGGAACACATTCTTCCCGAAACCAGCCGGCCATCTGTTGTTATTTATGGTTTCATGGGCCATCATCTTGAACGGAACACAGCCCCTCAATACTGGCGGGCCATAATGAATCGATGCAGCGGTCCGGCCGTTTACATGCCATATGTATCACTGGATGAAAAAAAGAATCTTGTCCGGCACGCGCCTGTCACCTTTGATCCCGGCCCTTTTATCCGGCACCTGGAGACCCTGAAGCTGATTTATCTCTTTTACGAACTGAAATTTGATAAGCCCCGAAACACCCATGGCATTATGCAGCGGTTGCTGCTGGAGATGCGGGACCGTTGCCGTACATACAATTGCCAGTTCATCGTTGCATTCCTCAATGCTCCCCCGGATATCGAAACGGTCTATACCCGATTCTGCCGGAATAACGAAATCAACGCCATCCACTATGACCTCCGGGGTTTTCAACAGGAAGACCTGCAAATTGACGACGGCCACCCCAATGCAATCCTGAATACATTATGGGCCGACCAGACATTCACGGCATTATCAACTATGCTCAATCCACAACCTTAACAGTATTGACAAATGCGCCGGTATTTTCTAACGTGTGAACATCTTGACCGCCATAACAACAATATACCATGGCCGGAGAAAACAGAGAGGACTTATATAATGAGCTGGACAGGAAAAATGATCGGCGGCACCATCGGATTTGCCTTTGCCGGCCCACTGGGCGCCGTGGCCGGTGCCGTATTCGGGCATCATGCATTTGACAAAGGTGAAGAAACCCGGCTGGGCGGCGGGACACAAGGATTCCTGTCATCCGAGGAGCAGGATCAGATGACCTTTTTTGTGGCCTGTTTTTCCATGCTGGCAAAGCTGGCCGCCGTGGACGGCAAGATTTCCGATGACGAAATCAAAACCATTGAGCAGTTTATGGATCGTGACCTGGGGCTGACCCGGGAAAACAAACGCATCGCCATCAATATCTTCAACGAAGCCGCCAACGCCGATGCCGGTTTTGAAGCATTTGCCAGCCAGTTTTATGAACGATTTCATGCCACACCGCAATTGATCGACCTCATGCTTGATATTCTCCTGCGGGTCTCTCTGGCGGACGGAAAAATGAGCACCGAGGAAGAACGGTTGATCAATACCGCTGTCCGCATTTTCAACTACAGCGATGCCGCTTATCAGCAACTGCGGAAAAAGTACGGCCCGAACACGGAACAGCACTATTCTGTCCTCAAATGCAGCCCGGACGACTCTGACGAGCATATCAAACACCAATACCGGAAACTGGTGTCCGAATTTCACCCGGATAAAATCGCCTCAAAAGGCCTGCCCGATGAATTTACCAAATTTGCCACGGAAAAATTTCAGGAAATCCAGGAGGCCTATGAAACGATACGGGCGGAGCGGGGCATTTAATTCACCGGCCTGGCTTACAGGGGAACAATTCGTGTGGATTCGTGGGGACAAAAGGGGAATGCGGACCACGAATTGACACAAATGGGGCACGGCAATATGGTTGAGCAGTAGTCGAGCGGGCGCTTTTTACGAAACATTTTCACGTCTTTCCCGGATACAGGCCCGCACGATATTGGCAAAACTTGCATCACCCATGCACAACCACTTTACCAGCCGGTCTTCCCTGTTGCGCATGCGCCTGAGGATCGCGCTGTCCGAATCTCCCCGTTCCATCAATTGCCCCACCTCACCGAACAGATCCTCCCAGAAATTCAGCTTCCGGGCAATCCGCTCCTTCCCCTTTTCCGGAATGGGGTTATGCGCGCACATCAGCCACTCAAAATCAAGATCCAGGACCTTTCTGAGCGATTGAATCTCATCTGAAACACACTCCTCCGGCCGGGCATATCTGGCACGGTCCCCCAGGTACAGATCGCCGGAAAAAAGCCACCCGTAGCTGGGTTCCAGAAAAGCGGTATGATCCGGACTGTGGCCGGGGGTATGGACGGGGATAAAGCGATACTTTCCGCAGTCAATAGACTCGGGATACGGGGTGACCTTGACCAGTCCGGGCCGCCCCCACATCAGGTGCCGGTAAGGATACATGGGGTACCGATTTTTCATCATCCGTGCGGTATACGAATGTCCCCAGACCGTCGCACCATGGGCCTTGAAAAGGGCGCCGGCATTACCGCTGTGATCTTCATGATAATGGGTCAATAGAATATGGGAGAGGGGTTTCTCTTCCAGACCGGCCAGGATTTCGTTTTGCAAGTGGGACAGGCCGGTATCGATCAATACATCCCCTACCCGGTAGATATAGACCCCCATAAAGGGTTTTCCCACAATACTGTAAGCGGCAAAGAAAGCGTCAATATCGCCGAACTGTTTATTTTTAAAGGTTTTCACGGTTTTCCGGACTTACGCGCTTCAGTTGATCCCCCAGCTTTCTCCCCCTCAATGCTATTCAAATGGGTGAGGAGTTTCTCGCCCATTTCCATCATATCCTTTTCCAGCAGCTTTAATTCATTGATCCGCTCCCGGATCTCCAGAATCTTTTTTTTACCGTAGGCAATGGCCCGGCGGATCTGTTCCGCTTCGTCCCTGTCGATATCGTCCAGGCCGATGATTTCCGAGATCTCATCCAGGGTGTACCCGAACCGTTTTCCCCGGAGAATCAGCCGCAACCGCTGCCGGTCCCGCCTGGAATACAACCGGTAATTGCCCTTTGTGCGCCTGGGGGAGATAAGGTTCTTTTCTTCATAAAAACGGATAGTCCGGTTGCTGATGTCGAACTCCCGGGCAAGCTCGGAAATGGTATACGCTTTTTCCTTTTGATGATCGGCAGGCATGATCCACCTCGTCGTGCTGGATATGTCAAAAACGGACACTGCCCGGATCGATATTCACCGCCCCGGACAATATTAACCTTTACGTTAAGGTAAATCATGGAAATTGTCAAGACTTTTCAACCTGCGCCCTGACACAAAGCCCTTTTACGGGGTTTCCGATCTTCACCGGCACAAAAGCCCCTTTCAAATCGTCGGGCCCGTCAAACAGCACGGTCAGATAATTGGCGGTCACACCTTTCAGCCGGCCGGAATCCTGATCCCGTTTGCCTTCAACCGGCACGTATAGGATCCGGCCCTGCTCTCCGGCACTGAATGCGGTCTTCCCGGCATTGCCCAGGTGCCGCAGCCGTGTTGTCCGTTCCTTGATAACGGCGGGCGGGACATGATCGGAATAATCCCATGCAGGGGTGCCCTTGCGCGGTGAAAACGGAAATACATGAAGATAGGTGACAGGCAGGGACACGATCAGGTCACAGGTTTCTTCAAATGCCCTGTCATCCTCGCCCGGAAACCCTGCCAGAATGTCCGCACCAATGGCGGCATGGGGCATCAATGCCTTGATGCGCTCGACCCGATCGGCAAAAAAAGATGACATATAAGGCCGGCCCATCTTTTTCAAAATCGCATCGGCCCCGCTCTGGAGCGGAATATGAAAGTGATCGCAGATACCGTCGTGATCGGCGGCGAGTTGGATCAGATCGTCTGTGAGTTCTCTGGGCTCAATGGAACTGAGCCGGATCCGTTTGATGTTCCCGCTTTCCAGGATGCGACACAACAGCGCATACAAAGAGGTCGGCGGGGAAAGATCCAGGCCATAGGCGCCGATGTGAATACCGGTCAACACCACCTCGTGATAGCCGGCATCACCCAATGCACGAACAGCCGCCAGCACGTCATCCGGTGGCATGCTGACACTTCTGCCTCTGGCATACGGTACAATACAGTATGTACAAAAGGCATTACACCCGTCCTGGATTTTCAAAAACGGCCGTGTGCGGGAACCTGAGGCGTCTGTCCCGGGCATTGTAAGCCGACACTCAAAAAATCCGTGTGTACGTTCAAGCGGGCCGGATGCAACCGGATGATGCGCCATTATTCCTTCTGCAATAGCCGGTACCCGGTGCTTATCCGAATGCGGCACCACCCGGTCAACGCAATTGGTTGCGTCCAGTTCTTCGGCACCGGTGGTGGCATAACAGCCCGTGGCTATCACTATTGATTGAGGGTTTTCCCGCCTTAACCGCCGAATCATCTGCCGGGACTGCATGTCGCCCCGGCCCGTAACCGTACAGGTATTAACAATACACAGATCCGCCGGCCCCCAGGAGCCAGCCGCGCGCTCCCACCCGCTGGCCACAAGCCCGGCACTGATCACCTCCGACTCATACTGGTTGACCTTGCAGCCAAGGGTTTTGATAATAAATGTTCTCATATGATAACGCCGCCGCCGACCACTGTATCGCCATCATAAAAAACCGCCCCCTGCCCCGGTGCAATGCCGAACTGGGGTTCCTGCAGGTCAACCCGGACCCGTTGGTCATCAGTCAGTGTCAGCCGCGCCGGGACCGCGGGATGGCGATACCGAACCTTGACATCAACGTCAACGGCGGGGTCCAGCAGCCAGTTCATATCCCGGACAAAAAATGACGGCACCAGCAGTTCCTCCCGGAACCCCACTGTCAGCTTATTGTTGACCGCATCAATGGCGGCCACGTAATAAGGCCTTTCCGCAGGGCAGTTGATGCCCCGGCGCTGGCCCACGGTAAACTGATGAATGCCGGAATGTTCACCGATCTGATTGCCCTGCATGTCGACAATGGGACCGGGCGCCGGTGTAATGCCGGTATGTGCCTGGATAAAGTCCGCATAGGTTGCTGCCTGAACAAAACAGATATCCTGGCTCTCCTGCCGGGTCACCGGGGTAAGCCCCCGTTCCCGTGCAATGGCCATAACCTCGGATTTGGTTTTGTCCCCCACCGGGAAGCAGGTATGGGCCAGATCCGATGGGCCCACAAACGCCAGGAAATAGCTCTGCTCTTTATTGGTATCCGTCCCTTTCCGGAGCTCGACAGCATCGTCAGACCGGGAAACATTGCAGTAATGGCCGGTGGCAAGGATCTCCGCGCCAAGTGCCCCGGCTTCGACCAGGGCTTCACCGAACTTGATGCGACGGTTACATCGCATGCATGGATTGGGGGTCTCGCCGCGAAGATAGGCGGCAATAAAACAGTCGATGATTTCCTGCTTGAAGACAGCGGTGAAATCCAGCACGTGAATGGGCATGTCCAGCTGCCGGGAGAGAGCTGTCACCTGACCGGTTGTCAGGTCGTGATAACCCGTAAGAAAATGGAGACCTGTCACATCTGAATACTGATCTTTCAATAGGGCTGCGGCAACAAGGGAATCCACCCCCCCGCTGACCAGTACAGCAACTGTCACATTATTTTTCATCTGCTCTGTTGCGCCTGTCCAGGAATTCCAGCTGATCGGCCACAGCCGCGGCCCTTACCATATGATAGCCTGCTGCATGGGCCATGGCAATAGGAGTCCGGTAAATCTCTTCCACTTCCAGGGGACGACCGGCCTCAAAGTCCAGTTTCATGCTCGGGCTGTAGGCAACCATTTTCTTTGTGGCTTCCAGCATCACGTCGATAAACCCGTCTTCCAGGGGATGCCCGCACACCCGGGCGCCTTCTGCCACCTCTTCCATGATCCCGCGCACCAGGGACACGGCCGATGCATCGGCCATGAGCTGATCGGTTGTGGCGGCCAGTACCACACAGGTGCCATTGTAAGCCATATTCCATACCAGCTTCTGCCACCTTGCCACCACCAAGTCTTCGGCCAGCATCACGGAAATGCCGGCCTGCTCAAACAGCTTACCAACGGCTTCCAGCGGGGGGGTAATTCCGGCAGCGGTATTGTCTTCTTTATACTGGGCCAGACGCACCGCGCCGAAATCAAGGTGCCGGATATGGCCCGGCCCCACCTTGTTGCTGCACAAAAAACAGAGCCCGCCGATAATGGTCGCACCCGGCACCATCCCGTGGATCCGGTCCTCCACACCAATGCCGTTCTGCAGCAGCACGACAATCCCGTCATCCCTGACCACATGGGGGAGAATATCGGCCAGCACCCGGTTGGCAGTTGTTTTCAGGGCCACCAGCGCCACATCGCATTTTGGCATATCTTCCGGCCGTGCACAGGCATTTACCGAGGGAAGCGTAAAATCTCCGCCCTTTGAATCCACAACCAGACCGTGTTCTTTTACATGATCATAATCGCTGTGCATCAGAAAATGGGTTTCCACACCACTCCGGCAGATCAATCCCCCGTAATAACCGCCCACCGCACCTGTTCCAATAACCGCAACCTTCAATACCATCTCCTGTATACTGTTTTCAGTCCCCCCTACTATACCCGAATGCATTCAAATTTCAAGACTGACAACTTCGTATTTATGTGGAGGCCTGAAGGCCTCCGCTACATCGGCTCCGGCATTTGTAGCGGAAGGCTTCAGCCTTCCATTAAAAACCGACCCCATTCCTTCCCCCCCCCATTCCTTTCTCATCAGCTGTTGTCCAGACGAACCGCCTCCAGCATCTGCTCATAAAAATCGGGAATCGCCGCATTGACGCGGCTCCAGTTGGGGATCAGGGGCACGCCCAGGGGATCTTCCAGAAAATTTGCGGACGCCTGCTTCAGGGCGTTGCAAAAGGTCTCCACTGCCTGTTCTTCTTTGTGCCGGTCAAAATAGAGCTGATTTGTGTAGGAATCCGCATCATATTTACGAATCATGTCCTCGGCATTGCGGAGATAAGCGGTCTGAATCACCTTGAGCTTGCTTTCCAGATCCACGCCAAAGATGGCCAGGCTGGTAAAAAGGGACCGGGCAATGTCAATGCCCATTTTATAAAGCCCCTTTGTCTTGTCGTCCGGGGAGAGGTCCTGATGTTTGTGATCATACCGGTCACAAAGTTCGATCTGCCCGATACGCCGGGTGGAGCACTTCCGGTAAACCTCCGCCAGGGTGCCGACTTCCAGCCCCCAGTCCGACGGAATCCGGACGGTTTGCGCCATACGGGTTGACATGGCGAATTCACCGGCAAGGGGGTACCGGAACGATGACATGTATTGAAGAAAATGGACCGGCCCCAGCGCCGCCTGCAACGTTTCCAGCAACGGGAATACAAACAGACGGGTAACCCGGCCGTACAGCCGGTCGGCAAACCGGCCATAAAACCCCTTGCAGAATTCATAATCAAAATGGGGAATGGTCACCGGCAGACAGAGCCTGGCCAGAAACTCCCGGTCATAGGTCACCACATCGCAGTCATGCAGCACAATACTGGAAAAGTCCGCCCGGGCCAGCACATAGCCGTATGCCAGCCAGGCGCCCTTGCCCTTGCCCCGGGGACCGGTTTCAAGACCGTTCTCGTTCAGCACATCAATCAACCCATTAAAACGGGGGCCGTCCGTCCAGAGAAAGGTCACGGTGGTGCCTTTCACATTCTTGACCAGATCCCGGGCCGCCTGAACATCTTCTTTGGCCTGAAAATCGCCAATGGAATAGACCACTTCCTTAATATAATCCACCTTTTCCAGAACCTTGACAATCGCCTTATTGGCATCTGAAAAGAAATCCAGCTTCAACGCCGGCAGCACCAGGGCAATGGGGCTGTCCGTGCTGTAATGCCGCAGATGCTCCTCCATGATGGTAACATCGGCTGTATTGTATTTGTGAATTGTTGCGATTTCACCCGGCTGGAACATGTCGGACATGGTTATCTCCTTTTTTCATCAATTCTCTTGCTGTCAGCTCTGTTGTATTAAACAGAAGCGCGGAACCCAGCGGAAAACAAAATGAACGTCATTAATCATTCGTGATAACCCGACATTAAACATGCCGCGGTTGCACCTCAGGCATAAAACAGATGTGGTACAACGATGCATGCAGTATTGCGTTAATGTCGGGGGGTACCCAGCAGATACTCTTCGTATACCGTCTGTTCCACTTCATAGAGCATCAGCATGGCATCAAATTCCTTGCGCTTGTCGCTCTCTTTCCAGTGATGCCAGCTTTCCATGTTCTGCCAGGTGCCGATTACCGTCAGACGCCGGGGGTCTTCATACCCGATCAGGGTTTCTCCGGAGATATACCCCGGCTGCGACATGGCGGCGGCTCTGAGATCGTTGAGCAGATTGAGCACTTCCATGGTGCAGTCCGGCTTGAATCGCCGTTTGATGATGATTTTTGCGACCATTGCTATCCCTCCCATATATGTTTCAAACATATCAGAAAAGCGTAAAAATTTAAATTATGAATCAAAACATTCTTGACACGGGCCCCAAAACGGCTATAATTATCGTATATTTACGATACACGATCATAAAAGGTGGAACCAATGGATACAAATCAAAAAGAAACAATAAAACAAATGGTTAAAGACGCATACGGCGGTCTCACAAACAGCAGTGCCTGCTGCGGCACCAACATGGGCAATACCGCTTTTCTGGAAGAACAACTGGATTATTCCAAAGAAGACCTGGAATGCGCACTGGAAACACAGATGCCGCTGCTGGGATGTGGCAATCCAGTGGCCGAGGCCGCCCCTGCCCCCGGTGAAACAGTTGTGGACCTGGGAAGCGGCGCCGGCATGGATGCCTTTCTGTCCGCCCGCCGGGTGGGGTCCGAAGGCCGGGTCATCGGTATTGACATGACCCCGGAAATGGTTGCCAGGGCGAAAGAAAATGCCGAACGCCTGTCCATGGGCAATGTCTCCTTTAAGCTTGGCGAAATCGAAAACCTGCCGGTCCCTGACAACACCGCGGACGTTGTCATGTCCAACTGCGTCATCAACCTTTCACCGGACAAAGCCGCCGTATACCGGGAAATCTATCGTGTTTTAAAGCCCGGCGGCAGAATCAGTATCTCGGATGTATTAAAGTCGGGGGAAATACCATTGGCGATCATGGAAGATCCTGTCGCCTATACCGGCTGAGTGTCCGGCGCCATCTCACCGGATGCGGTGAGACAGATTATGAGCCAGGCTGGATTCATCAATATTACCATTACCCGGAAAAAAGAGAGCAATACCATTATCGACAACTGGAACGTGGCCGACGGCGCTTCGGACATCGTTTTTTCGGCGTATATCAAAGCGGAAAAACCAGCAGGAGAACATGATGGATGATTTTTTCAAAATGTGCGGATGTACTGCCGGCTCCATGGAAATTCCGGATACACTTTCCGATGAAGAAGCCCGGCAGCAACTTGCCGATCTTTCCAGGGGACTTGCCCATCCCGCCAGGGTCGAGATTGTCCGCATGCTGGCCAACATGGCGCCGGACAAACAGTGTATCTGCGGTGACATCGTAAACGCCCTGCCTCTGGCCCAGTCCAGTGTTTCCCAGCACCTGAAAACACTGAAAGAGACCGGCTGGGTTCAGGGCGAAATCGAACGGCCCCGGGTCTGTTATTGCATCAACCACGGGATCCTGGAATATTACCTGGCGCTGCTGCAGAAAGTGCTTGGCCACACAGAAACGGGAGGGATCAAAGATGGCTGAAGAACTGCTGAAAACATACACCAGAAGAATCGTCCGTGCGGAATGCAACCCCGGGTTTGAAGCCGTCCACTGCATTGCCGATCTGGACCAGAATGTGGAAGCGGCCCTGCCCTACCTCAACGCCGTGCTCGGCGGATTCGAGTATCTCATGGACCCGCCGGCCGTGGTTTTCAAGGCAAACGGCAAGCTCATCACGGTCCAGGGAAACCAGATCGCCGTCAACGCGCTCAAGGATGAAGCAGAAGCCGCCAAAATTCTGGAATGGATGAAAAACGAAATCAACAGCGCCTGGGAAAACCGCCATGACATCACGCCCAGCTTTGAAGGGCTGCCCAAACCCAATATCATGGAGATCCTGAAAAACCTGCCCAAAACGAACTGCCGCCAATGCGGGTTCCCCACCTGCCTGGTCTTTGCCACCAAAACCGCCGAAGGCGTCAAAACAAGCGCAGACTGCCCGGAAATCGCCCCCCCGGCCGCCGAAACACTGGATGCCTACCTGGCCCGCTTCCGGTTTGAGTAGGATATGATTCCCTGTTAGTGGAACTGTTGATGCTTGACCGGATATGCATCTTTCAGTCGCTGCATGAATTCGGCATCATTCCTGTAGTGGGACTTTCTCTTTTGGGGGGTCATAACAGCGTCAATATAACAGTCCTCACACACTGTTTTCAAAGACAATTCCCTCACCTCATCAGGCGGGATGGGTGACTGACAGTTACTACAAAAAGGCATCCCCTTCATTGCCGCTTCCCTTCAATCATTTTTATCAAGGGGCGCAAGACGCTGACTTCACTAATAGCATGGCTTTTAATAAATCGGGCCAAAGATCAGGATAGTCAAAGCCATGTCCCCTAAAGTATAAGGTGCATTGATAGGCTCCCCGCTGAAATATGCCCGCCAGGCGGCGTTAAGATCCGGCAATCCTTTTTCATCCAGTTTCGTTGACCCGCCTGTATCACGGTTGTCAAAACGAATGACATAAAACCCCGCGTCTGCCAGAATGGCGCAGAACTCGGCAGGCCAGGCAACCATCTGCTCACCAAGGCCCGATATCAGTAACATAGCCGAATCAGAGGGGTTTCCGATCACTTGATAATTTGTCTTCATTTTTTATTAATTGTATATGTATCATCCATAAATATAGTTTTCTCAGATAAATACACTAGTTTCCATCCATAAATGGCCTTTTTCCGCAATATCTGCGTCAAACTGCGGGCTTGCTTGTGCGGCGTACGTCCAGTACGCCTCCGCGCAACCCCTTGTTTTCCTTGATCTTGCGGAA